>DASREL010000090.1:0-120802 GCA_035652075.1 Vicinamibacterales bacterium | reverse complement strand
CTCAAGGCGTACGTCGGGAACCGCGCGAATCGGCGTCATAAGCCCGGACGCGCATTCGAGCGGACGAGTTATCGCTTCGACGTGCTCGCGGACTACGGCGCCTTCCGCGACCTGCAGCGCCATCGCCTGCTGACGATCGAGTGGCAGCCGCTCAGCGCACGTCACGGCTACGTCGAACCCGCCGCGATCGAGGAAGCGGGCGCGCTCGCCGATTGGCGACGCGTGATGGATCGTTCCGCGGAGTTATACGAACGGCTGCGCGCGCAGCGGCTGGCCGACGTTGCGCCCTACGCCGTGGTGATGGCCTATCGGGTCCGCTTCTACATGGAGATGAACGCGCGAGAGGCGATGCACGTCATCGAGCTGCGGACGGCTCCGCAAGGTCACCCGTCATACCGGCGTGTCTGCCAGCAGATGCACACCGCGATCGCGACCGTCGCCGGACACGCCGCGATCGCCGCGGCCATGCAGTTCGCGGATCACTCCGAGGTGGAGCTCGAGCGGCTGCAGTCGGAGCGCGCGCTCGAGAAAAAGCGTCAGTCTTTCGCCCAGTAGCGCGAGTACTCGTCGAGGAAGGTCAGCGTGTCGAACGACTCCATCCGGTCGAAGAACAGGATGCCGTCGAGATGATCGGCTTCGTGCTGGATCACGCGGGCTGAGAAATCGTGCGCGCGCAGGTCCAACCGGTCCCCGCGCCGATCGTAGGCGCGGACGCGGATTTCGCGCGAGCGCGGCACCTTGCCGCGGATATCGGGGATGCTCAGGCATCCTTCCCAGTCTTCGACGATCTCGCTGCCGACGGGCGTGATGTCGGGATTGATCAACACAACCGGCTCGGGGTCTTTGGCGGTCTCTTCCTCGTCGGTATCCAACGCGGCGACGAAGATCCGCAGGCTCTCGTGGATTTGCGGCGCCGCCAGCCCCACGCCGTGATACTCGACCATCGTCTCGATCATGTCGTCGATCAGTTGTTGCACGACGGGCAACTTGATCTCGGACTTTTCCAGCGCGCGCGCTTTCTGTCGCAGGACGGGATGTCCCATGCGCGCGACCTTCAGAATCGACATAATCTCGAATTATATGGCGGCACCGCTGCACCCACACGACGAGTCGCACTCGTACCGCTTCTGCCCTCGCTGCGGCGGCGCGCTCGAACGTCGCACGCTGAAGCCGACCGAACCGCAACGGCCGGTGTGCGTGTCGTGCGGATTCGTTTTCTATATCGATCCGAAGATCGCCGTCGGGACGATCGTGCGGACCGACGACGAAAAGCTTGTCCTCGTTCGTCGCGCGATTGAACCTGGATATGGTCTCTGGGTGTTTCCCGGCGGCTACGTGGATCGCGGCGAAGCGCTGACCGCCGCCGCCGTGCGCGAGGCGCGCGAAGAATGCGGTCTCGACGTGCGCCTCGACGCGCTCGTCAATGTCTACTCCTACCCGGGGCGTGCCCCTGTGATCGTCGTCTATGCGGCGACCGCCATCGGCGGCGATCTGTGCACGGATGAGGAATGTCTGGAAACGGCTGTGTTCGACGCGGCCAATATTCCATGGAATGATCTTGCGTTTCGCAGTACGCAAGAAGGGCTCAGGGACTACCTCAAAGGCCTCCGGCATCCGCTCTAGCGCTGGCGCGCGTCCTGCAAATCGCTCAGCTCGGCTCCTCTAACAGACGGTAACCCGGTCTCACGACCGACAGGTTTGTAACTATGAAACGCAATTTGTCACTTTGCGCTGCGCTTGCGGTGTCGGTGATTTTCGGCGCGTGCGGCTTCGAGCACGCCTCAAGCGTCCTGGCGCCCTCGACGACGACGTCGAGCGGTTCCACCGTCACGCCGGCGTCCGGCGCGACGTCGTCGAATTCGCCGTCACTGGTGGGCATCTGGACGTCGCAGTCCACGACCCCGTCGGCGGCCGCGACGCCGACACTGCCGTCGGCCAGCAGCTGCGGGAACTTCCAATATCAGATCGCGTCGCAGACCGCGAGCGCGATCGCCGGCACGTTCACCGCGATCTGCGGGAACGGCCTGACGATTTCGGCGTCCGCGAACGGCCACGTCGATGGCACGAACGTGGCGCTGACGCTCGACGGTTCCGGCAGCATGCCGGGCGTGCCGAACTGCAATTTCAACGTGACGTCGACGGGGCAGATCCAGGACAACGGCAACACGTTGTACCTGCCGTATAGCGGGACGACGTGCCTCGGACCGGTCCACGGAACGGAAGTGCTGCACAAGCCGCAACCGGCGCAGGCGCCAGCGCCGCCGGCACCGGACCCCGTTCCGCCGCCGCCCGCTCCGAGCGGTCCGAGCGACGGTCTCGATCTGCACAGCGCCGTCATCACCGGCGGCTCGCCGGCTGACGTGGCGAGCTGGCCGATCACCACGCAGATCACCGCGATGGATTTCCAGAACGGCGTGCAGGTGACGTTCTCGAAGAAAGACGGCGCGGGTCGCTGGCCCGACGTGGTCCCGCCAGGGTGGGATGGACCGCTGCAGTACACGCTGTGGATGGTCGTGAACATCGGCGGTCGCTGGTACACCTCAGGTGGCGTCGAATACTGGTACGGCCTGCAATACAGCGGCGGTCCAGCGAACGAGTTCGCCTACAACTGGTACTACGAACCGCTGGTGTGGGGTCCGCTCGCGAATCATCAGCCGGCGAACGGCGAACAGGTTGGCTTCTTCGTCACCTCGGGCGATCAACGCGTGAAGGACGCGTCGCGCATCCACGAACGATCCAATGTGGTGGTGATGCCGTTCCCGAGTGGTGGAGGGTACTTCCCGTTCAGCGGCGGCGTGCGGACGAAGTAACGCAACGATCAGCGCAGAACACGCTGAACTCGCAGAGACGAACTGCTCTGCGCGTTCCGCGAGTTCTGCGCTGACTGTCGTCTCAGGCGATCGTGATGTTCTTGTTCAGATAGACGTCCTGGATTGCATTCAGCAACCCAACACCTTCGGCGAGCGGACGCTGGAAGGCTTTTCGTCCCGAGATCAAACCCATTCCGCCGGCGCGCTTATTGATCACGGCCGTCGTCACCGCTTCCTTCAGATCGCTCTCGCCTTTTGATTCGCCACCCGAGTTGATCAGCCCCGCGCGACCCATGTAGCAATTGGCAACCTGATAGCGCGTGAGATCGATCGGGTTGTCGCTGGTCAGATCCGAATAGACCTTCTTGTTCGTCTTGCCGAAGTTGAGCGCGGTGAAACCGCCGTTGCTCGACGGCAACTTCTGTTTGATGATGTCGGCTTCGATCGTCACGCCGAGATGGTTCGCCTGTCCCGTGAGATCGGCGGCGAGATGGTAGTCGACGTCCTTCGTCTTGAACGCGCTGTTGCGCAGGTAGCACCAGAGCACGGTGAACATCCCCATCTCGTGCGCCTGCTGGAACATGTGCGTCACTTCCTGCAGCTGCCGCTTCGACTCCTCGGAGCCGAAGTAGATCGTCGCGCCGACGCCCATGGCGCCCATGTCGAACGCCTGCTTGATGCTCGCGAAGCGGATCTGATCGAAGCTGTTCGGGTAGGACAGGAACTCGTTGTGATTGAACTTCAGGATGAACGGGATGCGGTGCGCGTAGCGGCGCGCCACCGATCCGAGCACGCCAAGCGTCGAGGCGACGGCGTTGCAGCCGCCCTCGATCGCGAGCTTGATGATGTTCTCGGAATCGAAATACGCCGGGTTCGGTGCGAACGACGCGCCGGCGGAATGCTCGATGCCCTGGTCCACCGGCAGGATCGACACGTAGCCGCTGCCACCCAAACGGCCGTGGTCGAGCATCGACTGCAGCGCGGTCAGCACCCGCGCGGGACGATCGGACGCCGAGTAAATGCGGTCGACGTAATCAGGACCGGGCAAATGCAGCGCCGATTTTGGAATCGTCTTGCACTCGTGCCGCAGCAGCGCGTCAGCGTCTGCGCCGAGGATCTGTTCGGTTCGTGACGTGTCAACGGACGTGGCCATAGTTTGCCGATTCTAGCACCGCCGATCCTACGGCGGCGTTCACCATTTCGTCGATGGGCAGGGCCGCTTCGGCCGCTTCGGCATCGGCTGGCGTTGCGCGCGTAGCCGGGTGGCGAGGCGTGAACAACGTGCAGCAATCCTGGTCCGGAATGATGGAGATCGGAAACGTCTTGATCCGCTCCGCTTCGTTGGCTATCTCATCCTTATCCATGCCGACCAGCGGCCGCAGAATCTCCAGGTTCGTCGCCTTCGCGATCGTCGTCATGTTGTCGAGCGTTTGCGAGGCAACCTGACCGATGACTTCGCCGGTGACGAGGGCGCGCGCATGCCATCGGCGCGCGAGCCGCTCCGCAATCCGCAGCATCAGGCGTCGATAGATGACGACACGCATCTCGGGTGGAACCGAGACGGTGACCTGCTGCTGCAGCTCGCCGAAGGGAACCAGCGCAAGACGCGACTGCTGTTGATACCGTCCGAGCACGGCGACGATCTCGCGCACTTTTTCCTGTGACGCGTTCGACAGGATCGGATAACTGTGGAAGTGGATGAAGAACACGAGGCAGCCGCGTCGCATCAGACGATACGCGGCAACCGGCGAATCGATGCCCCCCGAAATCAAGCAGGCGACACGGCCACCAGTCCCGGTCGGCAGGCCGCCAGGGCCCGGTTCCTTGCCGAAGAAGTAGAACGCGCCGTCCGGCAGCATCTCAATATGAATGGTCAGTGCCGGATCATCGAGGTCGACGTGCCACCCTTTCGCCATCTTGATCAGCCCGCCGACTTCGCGTTCGACTTGCGGTGACGTGAACGGCAGCCGCTTGTCGGCCCGCGTCGCCGAGACGCGGAACGAGCTCGTCTGCCGGTCGCCGAGATCCGCGAGAATCGCCGACGCGAGCTCGTTGAAATCGTGCGAAGCTCGACCGGCATACGAAAAGTTCGCGATGCCGAAGACGTGACGAATGCGGTCGCGCACCTCGTCCCACGACGCGTTCGGTCCGAGATCGATTTCGATACGGCCCATGATCGACCGAACGGCCGCGACATGCGCGCCCGCGAGCCCGCGCTTGAGATTCCGCGTCAAGTGACCGATGAACCAGGGACGATTGCGTCCCTTCAGCGCGAGCTCTTTGTAATGAATGACGATGGAGTTCATCAGGTGCAGTTGGCAGGTTCAGTTCGCAGTTGCAGTTGGCAGTTGGCAGTTGCAGTTGCTGCCTGGTGACCCGAACGGACGGCCGATTCGATCGTAGCTGGCAAACCGGTGTCGATCCAGTCGCCCGCCAGGAACAGACCACGGATCGGCGTCTCCGTCGACGGTCGCTTCGGCTGGCCCGGCGCGAGTGAAAACGTCGCACGGGGTTCGCGGATGACGGACGCTTGTCGCACCCGGGCGTCGCGCACGTGCGGCATCGCGGTCATCAGTTCGTCCACCGCCAGCGCGACCAGCTCGTCGTTCGTCTTCCGCAAAATCGCCGCCGCGCCGCTCGAGACCAGCGACACATAACCCCCCCGATCGAACGCCCACTGCATCTCGCGCCCCGGAAGTCCGATGAACGGTTCATCCAGGACGCGTCGATCGAACCACAAATCGACCGTCACGATCGGGGAGGCGGCCATCGACGCGGCGCGCGAGACCGTCTCCGCAAGGTCAGGCGGAACGGACGTGAACAGATCCGCGAACGAGAACCACGGAACGGCAGCGATGACACTGGCCAACTGGATTTGTTCGCCGCCAGCCATCACGCCGATCACGCGCCCATCTTCGACGAGGATCTTCGCCGTCATTCCCGTGCGGACAAAACCGCCGTGACGCTCGATGAATTCACGCGCCGGCTCCGCATACATCTCATGCAGCGGTCTGGCCGGCAGCGCGATCGCCGCCGCGCGCGGGTCGCGCGAAAACATTTCGGACAGGACGCGTGCAAAGGGCGGCGCCGCCGCCTCGTCCGGCGATTGATTGAGCGCCGCGAGCGCGAGCGGATCCCACAGCATCTCGCGCATCCGCGTCGTCTGACCGTTGCGAATCAGCCAATTCGTCACGGTCTCGCCCGGCGAAGCAAGCTGGCGATCGATCGCTTTCCGCAGCGGAATGACCGACAGGCGATCGATCCAGGACAAGGCGTCCCACTCGAGGACGCCGGCCAGCAAGTGCAGCGGCGGCGGCAGCGGCGGACACACAAGGCGCGATCGTCGCCCGCGCGTGTCAATCATGGTGACGGCCAACTGGCGCTGCAGCTCGACGCGGTCCGCCGCGCCAATGTCTTGCAGAAACGCGAACGTCTCCGTGTAGCACCCCAGCAGGATGTGCTGACCGTTGTCGACCGTCTCGCCCGTATCGCGATCGGTAAACGCGGTCGCGCGGCCGCCAAGACGCGCGCGCGCTTCGAGGACGAGCACGCGTGCGCCGTGCTTCGCCAGCCGAACGGCCGCACTGAGACCGGCGAAACCGCCGCCGATGACGACGACGTCTATGCGCGCAGCCACGTGTTGACGGCGATCAGCGCCTGGATGGGGCGCGGGACGCGCGTGCGCGACGAGAACACGTCGTAGTGACGCCGCTCGATCCGCCGCAGCGTTTCGAAGTACACCGCACGCATGATTTCGGCCGCGACGAGCCGGCGCCGGTCTTCCCCCGGAAGGGCCGCCTGCGCGCGCGCGTAAAAATCTCTGGCGCGGCGGCATTCGAACGCGAGCAGTTGTTGCACGCGCTCGGTCACCTCGCCGCGCTCGAGGTCCTCGACGGTGCAGCCGAACCGTCGCAGATCCTCGAGCGGCAAGTACACACGACCGCGTTCGAGATCGCCTTTGATGTCGCGGAGGATGTTCGTCAACTGGAGCGCGATCCCGAGATTCAACGCGTAGTCGGCCGCGCGCGGATTCGTGCAGCCCCAGATGCGAATGCAAATCAGACCGACGGCCGAGGCGACGCGGCGACAGTAGCCGGCCAGATCCTCGAACGTTTCGTAGCGCAGGTGATCGAGATCCATCGCGACGCCGTCGATGACGTCCTCGAAAGCCTGGCGCGGCAATCCACACTGCGCGACGAACGGCTTCAGCGCCTGACCCTGCGGCGTCTCTGGCGTCCGCCCGTCGTAACACCGCGCGAGCTCGTCCCGCCACACACCGACATCGCCCGCCGGCGTCTCATCCACCGCATCGTCGACGGCGCGGCAAAAATCCCAGACGGCGATGATCGCGCGCCGCTGCACGGCCGGCAGCACCAGGAACGAATAATAGAAAGACGTCTTGCGCGCCATTACCAGGTGAGCATCCCGACGATCAGCGCCGGTGCGTCAATCGCTCGGAGCGTGGGGCGATGGGTGAGCGCATCGCGCCGGCGTTGGTCGACGCGATCGAGGACGCGGCGACCGCCGAGCCACGTGGCGCGTAACTCGTAGCGCAGGCGGCCGCGGACGCCGTCACAGACGCGCCGGCCGCGGTCGAACAGATCGCGCGTCACGGTGACGCATTCGGCGAGCGCACGCGTCCACGGCTCGTCGAGCGCGCCGCCATCGAGCGTCGCTTCGATCGCCCCGAGCGGCGCGTACACGGCACGCGGCACGTACAAGCGACCGGCGCGCCAGTCGCGACCGAAGTCCTGCCAGAAATTGGTCAACTGCAGCGCGGTGCACAACGCGTCGGACGATCGATCGAGCGATTCATGACGGTAGCCGGCGATCCGCAGGACGAGTCGCCCCACCGGGTTCGCCGATCGACGACAGTAGTCGAACACCTCGTCCCACGAGGCGTAGCGAGTCGTCATGGTATCCTGCCCGAACGCGCTCAGGAGATCGTCGAACAACGAGAGCGGCAGATCGAGCGTCCGAATCGAATGCGCGAGCGCGATCACAATCAAATCATCGTCGTCGTTCGAATCCGATGCCGGGTTCGCCACGGCGGCGTGCAATCGGCGCTGCCACGCGTCGAGACGCGTCTGGCGATCCGCCGCCGGCGCCGATCCTTCGTCTGCGATGTCGTCGGCGACGCGGGCGTACGCGTACACCGCGGCAATATGCGGCCGCATCGCCCGCGGCAGCAGCCACGACGCGACCGGAAAGTTCTCGTAGTGCGAACGCGCGAGCGATTCACAGGCGGCATACGCCCGCTCCAGGGTCACGAGGCATTCTAATGCGTGACGTTGTTGCGGGTGTTGTCGCGCTCGTGCTGTTGTTCGTCGCGTTCAGCCTCGCGACGACGCTGCAGTACATGCGCCGGCGGCGCCAGCGTGCGTTCGACTCCGAACGCGCATTGGGACGCACGATCGTCACCGAAATTCCGACCGACGAAGGGTTGACGCTCTTCAGCGAAGACGCGGTCCGCTTTCATTACGGCGAGAAGTCGATCGACAAGGATTTGATCGTTGCCGTCCGCGTGTTGATCAACGGCGCGCCGATCGCCGCGTACGTATCGCAGCGGCACGCGGGCGATGCCGACCGTCAACCGACGAGTTTCGAGGATCGTCCGGACGGGATCGCGCGCGATCGCTGGGACGTCGCGATCGAAACGGTGACCGGCACGACGCTCGTCGAGTGCGGGGCGATTCGCGAACGGGTCTCGCAGGAACTCGCGCGGGCGGTCTTCGACGCGGTGAAGACGGACCTCGAACGCCGCGATCACCACTCGATTTCTGGGACGCCGCCGCGGTGATTCGCCACGCGCGCCATCACGAAGAGCAGATCGGACAGGCGGTTCACGTAGCGAACCAGCACGGCATCGACGGGCGGCGTCAGCGACACGATGCGCCGCTCCGCTCGACGGCAGACGGTCCGCGCCACATGCAGCGCTGCGCCCGCCGGCGTGCCGCCGGCAAGAATGAAACGACGCAGTGGCGGCACCTCGCTGTCGAGGTGATCGATCAACTGCTCGAGACGGGCGACCTGCTCGTCGGTGACGAAGGCTTTGGTGACGCGCGCGGCGAGTTTCTCTCCCGGATCCGCGAGCTGCGCGCCGACGGCGAAAAGCTCCTGCTGAATGCGGGCAACCTCGTCGCCAAGCGCCGCATCCAGGCCCGACGCCCGCGCGAGGCCGAGCCATGCCTGCGTTTCGTCGATCTCGCCGTACGCGTCGACGCGCGGATCGCTCTTGCCGACGCGGCTGCCGTCGAAGAGCGACGTCTCGCCGGCGTCGCCCGTCCGCGTGTAGATTTTCATGGTCGCTCTCGCAGTATATGACCATACCACCGCCCCCGGACCGTCGACGCTTTCGCGATCGCCTGCTGACGTGGTATCGGCGTCACGGCCGCGACCTGCCCTGGCGCCGCACGAGCGACCCGTACCACATCCTCGTTTCGGAGATCATGCTGCAACAGACGCAGGTCGATCGCGTCATGCCGAAGTACGCCGAGTGGCTCGAGAAGTATCCGACGATGCACGCGCTCGCGGTGGCGCCGGAGCAGGAAGTGACGCAGACGTGGCGGCCGCTCGGCTACAACATCAGGCCGAAGCGTCTGCAGTCGATCGCGCGCGAAGCGGTCTCGAAATACAACGGCCAGTTGCCGTCGGATCACGACACGCTGCTGTCGTTCAAAGGCATCGGCGCGTACACCGCCGGCGCGATCCGCAGCTTCGCGTTTCGCGAACGCGCCGCGATCCTCGACACGAACGTCGCGCGCGTGCTGTTCCGCGTGTTCATCGGCAGGGGCGATCCAAAGAGCCACGCGATGAAGAAACATCTGTGGGCGGTTTCGGAAACGCTGGTACCAATCCGGCACGTCTACGATTTCAACCAGGCGCTGATGGATTTCGGCGCCACCGTCTGCACGGCGCGCAATCCGAAATGCCTCGTGTGTCCGATGGCCAAGAGCTGCGTGTGGCGAAAACGATCGTCGTAACCGCCGCTGTCATCGAACGGGACGGTCGCTTTCTCGTCACCCGTCGTCAGCAGGGGGTCCATCTCGAAGGCTTCTGGGAATTTCCCGGCGGTAAGTGCGAACCCGGCGAATCTCTGTCGGCGTGCCTCGGCCGCGAGCTCGACGAAGAGCTCGCCGTCGGCTGCGCCGTCGGCGACGAAGTGTTCGCCGTCACGCATCACTACCCCGAGCGCTCGGTGGAGCTGCATTTTCTGGAATGCGAGATCGCCGGCGAGCCGCGGCCGCAGCTCGGTCAGGAGATGCGCTGGGTGACGCGAGCCGAGCTGAAGGAGCTGCCGTTTCCGCCGGCCGACGAAGAGCTGATTCGCACGCTCGTGTCCGGCTCCGCGAAATCGCGCTGAACGTACCCAAGGGCGATGGGTTGGTTGAGCGTCGGCGAAAACGTCGCGCTGGTGACCTCGCCGATGGCTTTCTCGTCACCTTCCGCGTGAATCGCTGCGCCACGCGGCGGAATTTCAGAACCGTCAATCCGCAACTGGACGAGCCGTCGCGCGACGCGACCATGGCCGCGATGCAGGACGCGAATGATCACTTCCTGCCCGACGTAGCAGCCCTTCGTGAAACTGATCGCCCGATTCTCGATGCCCGGTTCGAGCGGAATCGTCTCCTCGTTCATGTCGACGTGAAAGCGCGGCACGCCGGCTTCGATCCGAAGCGTCTCGGCGTCAGGCGCGGACAACTCGTCGACCTGCTCAGCGGCGAGCGCGGACAGGAGGGCCTCACGCTGTTCCGCGCCGACGAACACGTCCCACTGCGCGACGCCGAAATCGGAGGCTCGGGCCACGATCGCCGGCGCACCCGCGAACGTGCCGCGCGCGCAACCGTGCTCCGGCACCGCCTCCAGCGGCGCGCCGACGAGCGGCGCCACGATCGAGGAGGACTGCGGTCCGACGACCGCGACGTGCGCGAACGCGGCGGTGACGTCGCCGAGCTGCACGTCCTCGCTGAAGACGAACTGATCGAGCTTCGCCAGGACGAGGTCCTTCACGTCGCCCACGACGGTCATCAGCAGCAGATCACCGAGCTCGTAGAGGTGCATGTCGGCGATCATGCGACCCTGCGCCGTCAGGTAAGTCGCGTAACACCCGGTGCCCGGCTCGAGCGCCGCGACGTCATTCGTCAGCAGCCCTTGCAAGTACGACAGGCGATCCACGCCCGACACGACGATCCGTCCGAGCGACGAGCGGTCGAGCCACGCGGCCCGTTCGCGTGCCGCGGTATATGATTTCTTCATGCCCACCATGGATCTTACGATGGTGGTGCAACGTGCAAGGTGCAAGGTGCAAAGTGCCAAAGGCACCCTGCACGGTGCACGGTGCACCCTGCACCTCTTCGTAGCCCTTGCGGCGCTAGCGCTGTCGACGCCCGCGGTCGCGCAGGAACAGTCCTTCACGGTGTTCTTTCGCGGGACCGCAATCGGCAGCGAACAAATCACGCTGGCGCGAACGCCGGAGGGCTGGACGATCACGAGCAGCGGCCGCGTCGGCGCGCCGCTCGACATCGTGACGCGCCGCCTCGAAATGCAATACGACCCGGAATGGAAGCCGAAGCAGTTGTCGATCGACGCCACCGTTCAGAATCAGCCGATCACCGTTCGCACGTGGGTCGAAGGGACGACGGCGACGACGCACATCGCGCGCGGCGCGCAACCGACCGACAAGACGGAAACCGTTCCGGCGGACGTCCTGATCCTGCCGAGCCCGTTCTGGGCGCCGTTCACGGCGATGTCGATGCGGTTGAAGGACGCATCGGCCGGCGAGACGCTGCACGCCTACGTGCCGGGCCAGCTCAATTACAACGTGACCGTCGGCGAGTCGACGACCGAACAAATCCAAACGGTCGCGGGGCTCGTGGTCGCGCGCCGCACGCCGATCACGCTGACGAGCGCAACCGGCACGATGACGGGCGAAGTGTGGGGCGACGCGAACGGACGCCTGGTCCGGATCACGCTTCCGGCCGAAAGCGTCGACGTCGTCCGCGAAGACATCGCGGCGGTGTCGTCACGCCGAGTCACGATCTCGCGCGCCAACGACGAGCCGATCAAGATCGGCAGCAACGGCGTCACGCTGGTCGGAACGCTCTCGAAGCCGGCGAATGCGAGCGGCAAATTGCCGGCGGTGGTGCTCGTCGGCGCCAGCGGGCCGCACGATCGCGACGAGATTCTGTTCGGCGTTCCGGTCCTCGGCCAGATCGCGGACGCGCTGGCCAACGCCGGCTTCGCGGTGCTGCGGTACGACAAACGCGGCATCGGTCAGTCCGGCGGTCGCGTCGAGTCGGCGTCGCTGACCGATCTTGCGGAGGACGTCCGCGCGGCGGTGAAGGTCCTCGGCGATCGTAAAGACATCGACGCGAAACACATCGCCGTGATCGGTCATGCCGAAGGCGGTGCGGTCGCGCTGCTGGCCGCCTCGAAGGACAAGAAGATCGCGGCCGTCGGTCTCGTCGCCACCAACGGCGTCAGCGGCTCCGATCTCGTCCTCGCGCAGCAGCAGCACATCCTGTCGAAATCGTCACTGTCGCCGGCCGAAAAGCAGGAACGGATCGACCTGCAGAAGCGGATCAACGACGCGATCGTCACCGGGAAGGATCTCGACAAACTGCCGCCGGATGTCCGCCGCCAGATCGACAACACCGAATTCCAGACGCTGCTCGCGAACGACCCGGCGAAGGTCATGCCGAACGTCAAGCAGCCGATCCTCGTCGTGCAGGGCACGCTCGACACCCAAGTCGATCCGTCGAACGCCGACAAGCTCGAAGAGCTCGCCAAGAAACGAAAGAACGGTGGTGCAGTCGAGGTCGTGAAAGTCCCGGCGGTGAATCACCTGCTCGTGCCGGCGACGACGGGCGAGGCCGACGAGTACGCGACGCTCACCGACAAGCACGTGAGCGCAGCGGTCACCCGAGCGCTCGCGGACTGGCTGCACAAGACCTTCGCGAACCAGAAGTGACCGACGATCCGCTCGCACGTGTGCTCGAGCTCGCGCGCGCATACATCGACTCGCGTTCCGATCGTCCCGTCTGGGCCGCGGCCACGCTCGACGAGCTGCGGTGTTCGCTTGGCGGCCCGCTCCCGCTCGGTCCCTCCCCTGTCATCGACGTCATCAACCATCTTGCCTCGGCTGCTGAACCGGGGCTCGTCACGACAAGCGGTCCGCGCTACTTCGGCTTCGTCACGGGCGGTTCGGTCCCGGCGTCGGTCGCGGCCGAGTGGTTGACGACGATGTGGGATCAGAATGCGGGATTGTTCGTGATGTCGCCGGCTGCGTCGGTCGTCGAGGAGACCGCCGGCGCCTGGTTGATTGAATTGCTTGGGCTGCCGCGTCACGCGAGCGTCGGGTTCGTGACCGGGTGTCACATGGCGAACTTCACCGCGCTGGCGGCGGCGCGTCATGAGCTGCTGCGCCGTGCGGGCTGGGACGTCGAATCAGACGGGCTGCAGGCCGCACCACCGATCACCGTCGTCGTCGGCGACGAAGTGCATGTGTCGGCTGTCAGCGCGCTGCGGATGCTCGGGTTTGGATCGCGGCAGCTCGTCAGGGTCGCTGTCGACGATCAGGGACGGTTGAAGGCCGATGCGTTGGCGGCGGCGCTGCACGGTATCAACGGACCGACGATTGTGTGCGCTCAGGTCGGCAACGTGAACACAGGCGCGTTCGATCCGATCGACGCGATCGCTGATGCGTGTACGCAGCATCGTGCCTGGCTGCACATCGACGGTGCGTTCGGGCTCTGGGCTGCCGCGAGCGATGCGCTGCGCGCTCATGTCCGCGGCATCGAGCGCGCCGACTCGTGGGCGACCGACGCGCACAAGTGGTTGAACGTGCCGTACGACTGCGGCCTTGTCTTCACCGCCCATCCTGAGGCGCATCGCGCCGCGATGAGCATGGACGCCGCGTATCTCGTCCGCGGCGAGGGGCAACCACGCGAACCGATGGACTGGACGCCGGAATCATCGCGACGCGCCCGCGGGTTCGCCGTGTACGCCGCGTTGCGATCGCTCGGCCGGCGGGGCGTCGCCGAGATGATCGACCGCTGCTGCGCGCTCGCGCGTCGCTTCGCGGATCGTCTGCGCGGGCATCCGTGGATCCAGATTCCGAACGAGGTCGTGCTGAATCAGGTGCTGGTTCACGTGGTGCCGCCGGGCGCGGACGCTGATGCAGCGACCGCAAAAGTCTTGCGCACCGTCCAGGACGAACGTGTCTGCTGGCTCGGCGGCACCACGTGGCACGGGATGCATGCCATGCGCATCTCCGTGTCGAACTGGTCGACGACCGAACGCGACGTCGATCTTTCGGCCGACTCTATTCTTCGCGCAGTGCGGCAGCTGGATCGATGACGAGGCCCTGACGGGTCGCCGTCACACACGCCAGCAAGCCGACGGTCCCAACAATCGCCACGACCGCCGCGATCACGAGGGGATCGCGCGCGCGAACCTCAAACAAGAGACTTGCGACCACGCCGCCGACGGCGATGGCACCGATGGCGCCTGCCAGCAGTCCGACGGCGATCGGCGAACCGGCTTGCCGCACGATGAGCGCCATCACGTTCGCGCGCTGCGCGCCGAGCGCCACTCGGATGTTCATTTCTCGCCGGCGCCTCGACACGCCGTACGCCGTCGTCGCATACACGCCGATGATGGCAATAGCGAGTGCGGCGAGACCAAAGGCGACAAACAGCTGCATCTGGTATCGACGCGGTGCCAGCGCCGTGTCGACGACGCGGTCGAGTGCGCGTGCGTCGCTCACGGCGATGTCCCTGTCAACGGTCGCGATGGCGCCGCGGACGGCTGGCGCGAGCGCCGTCGCGTCGAGCGTCGTCTTGACCAGCAGCGTCATCGCGGTTCGGTTTCGCCACCAATAAGGAACGTAGACCATCAGCACCGGTTGGCGCTCGAGCGACGTCATGCGTGCGTCGCCGACGACGCCGACCACTTCGAAGCCCTGCTCGCCCGACTGGCCCCGGCTAAATCGTTTTCCGATCGGATCCTCGCCGGGCCACAACCGATTTGCGACGTTCTGCGAAATGACTGCCGGCGCCGGCCGATTCGGATCGCGCTCGCTCGCCGTGAAAGAACGACCGCGTAGCATCGACATCCCCAACGTGCGGAAGAAGTCTGGCGCGATATATCTGAAATTCGCGGACGGCCGGCTCGTCATCGGTCGGGTTTCGTTTTCTCTCGCGAGCATGTTCACCTGACCGCTGCCGGTCAGCGGGGTCATCGTCGTGGTCGTCACGGTCGCCACGCCCGGCAGGGCACCGATCGCCGTCAGCACGCGGTCGTAGGTGGCGAGGCGCACGTTGTCGTCTCGATACCGATCCGCCGGCATCGCGATGTTCAGCGACAACACACCGCCTGACGCAAATCCACGATCGACGTTCATCACGCGAATGAAACTGACGCTCAACAGCGACGTGACGACGAGGAGCGTTACCGACACGGCGACCTGGACCGCCAGCAGCGACGCGCGCGCGCGGCCGGCGGCGCGGTCGCCCGTAAACGCCGTCCCGCTCGCACGAAGCGCGGCTTGCACCGCACGCGAGGCCAGCCGCGACGCGGGGATGATCGCGACGATCAAACCCGCTCCGACCGACACCGCGGCGGCAAACGCGAGCACCGACGCGTCGAGGGCGACGTCGCTGATCCTCGGAAGGTCGACCGGCGCGGTGCGCACGAAGATGCGCAGCGCCGCTGCCGCGACGCCGAGCCCGACACCACCGCCGACGCCAGCGATCACGAGCTGCTCGGCAATCGATCGCCACACGAGCCGCGACCGGCTCGCGCCGAGCGCGGCACGGATCGCCATCTCGCGCTGCCGGGCCAACGTGCGCGTCAGCGCGAGGTTGGCGAGGTTCGAGCACGCGATCAGCAGGACCGCCGCAATCGCGCCGAACAACAGCAGCAGTCCGCGCCGGGCGCTGCCGACGACGTCATCGGTCAGCGGCTGCAGGTCGGCCGACATCGTGATCGGCTCGTGTGCCTGCGCGGTCGCGAGCTTCGACACCTGTGATTGCAGAACGTTGAGCTCCGCCAGCGCGCGATCGATCGTCACCCCTGCCTTCAGTCGCGCGATCGCGTCGTCGTTGTGTTCGCCGACCCAGCCGACATGTTCTTCCGGCATTCGAATCGGCACGATCGCGTCGAACTTGTCGCTGAGACGCGATCGCAGCGGGATTCGGACATCCGCCGGCAGAACACCGACGATCGTGTGCGGTTTGCCGTCGAGGACCAGCGAGCGACCAATCACCTGCGGGTCTCCGGCAAAGCGCTGCCGCCAGAGCACATTCGAGATGACGGCGACACGCGGACGCTCCACGCTCTCGTCATCCGCCGTCAATTGACGGCCGAGCAGTGGCTGTATCTGCAGGACGTCGAAAATCGATCCGCTGGCGTGGACGGCGACCACTTGCGCCGCCTCACCGAGTCCGGTGAGGTTGGCGGGCAAATCGATGAACTGCGCCATCGACTCGAACGATGTCGCGTGCTGTCGCCAGTATTCGAAATGCTGCTCGTTGACCTCCATCGCCGACCCGGCTTTCGAAAATTCCTTCCACACCTCGCGCAGGGCAACCAGACGATGTGATTCGCGATACGCGAGCGGTTTGAGGAGGACGCCGTTGACGATCGAGAACACCGCGGTTGTCGCGCCGATGGTCAAGGCCAGCGTAGCAACGACCGTCAGGGTGTAACCAGGGGTCCGGCGAAGCGATTTCAGAATGTCGCGAAGGTCGAACACCACGTGAGCCATGCCACATTGGACGTGCGGCGGCCGCCCGAGGTTGACTGGTCGTCGCGCGTCGATCGGTCTACGGACGCCGCGCCTGCTAAGATATTTCGCGCATGTGGATTCTGCAGAGTTCTGATGGGACGTTCCGGCTGCGGCCGGGCGCAATCAAGACCGTCGGCCGCGCCCCGCGCGCCGATTTCATCCTCGATGCGGCCCTTGTTTCGCGCTTGCACTGCCGCCTGACGGCCGGGGACGAGAACCTGGAAGTCGTGGATCTGAAGAGCACGAACGGGACGTTCGTCAACGGCAAACGTGTCCAGAAAGGACACCTGAAGAAGGGCGATCGGCTGCGCGTCGGTCGAGTCGAACTAACGGTCGATCAAAAACGGGTTTGACCGGCGTTCGGCGCCGATCGTCGTGTCCGGGCCATGACCGGAGTGCACGACCGCATCGTCGCCGAATGCGAACAGGACGGTCCGGATCGACGAGATCAGCGTCGCGTAGTCACCGCCTGGCAAGTCCGTCCGACCGATCGATCCTGCGAACAACGTGTCGCCGACAAACAGTTCCTTCGCCGGTTGGCCGCTCGCCGCAATCGCCAGGCAGACGCCGCCAGGACAATGCCCCGGCGTGTGATAGACACGCGCTTCGAGCGTGCCGAACGGAATAATCTGATTCGGTTCGTAGTAGACATCAATCGACGGCTGCGGCTCGATACGCACGCCGTAGGTGGCGCCCTGCTGGACGACGCGTTCGTACAAAAACAGATCGTCGCGATGCAGGTAGACCGGCACGTTCAGCGCGCGCTTGGCTGCGGCGACGCCGCTCACGTGGTCCAGATGCGCGTGCGTCAGCAGGATGTGGCGGATTTTGAGTTTCTCCTGTGACGCGAACGCCAACAGTCCGTCGACGCCATCGCCCGGATCGATGATGACCGCGTCTCGCGTCGTTTCGTCTCCGACGATCGAACCGTTCTGCGCGAAGGGACCGGCGGTCTGGGTCTCAATTATCATGGTCGACCAATGATCTTAGCTGTTCTCGACGATCTGATGTTCACGTCCAAAATCAAAACGGCGGCTAACCAGCTCGGCGTCCCTGTGACGTTTGCGCGTTCGGCCGACGCTGCTCACGCTGAAATGCAGAAAACGGCGCCGTCGCTAGTGATCCTCGACTTGAACAACACCCGCACGGATCCGCTCGCCATCGTCAGTGCGATGAAGTCCAATCCGGCATTGGCATCGATCCCGACCGTCGGCTTCGTGTCTCATGTGCAGACGGATGTGATCGCCGCCGCACGTGCCGCCGGCGTCACCGACGTGATGGCACGGTCGGCGTTCACACAACAGCTGGGCGACATTCTGAAACGTGGTTGAGATCTACGAAGCGCGGCGCCGTATCGCGCCGTACGTGCGCCGGACGCCGCTCGTCGAGTCGCCGTGGCTGTCGGAGGCGAGCGGCGGCCGCATCCTCCTGAAGCTCGAGTCGGTGCAGCTGTCCAACTCGTTCAAGGCACGCGGCGCCTTCAACGCCATCCTCGCGCGGCTGGAGCGCGGACCGCTGACGCAGGTCGTCACCGCGTCTGCCGGCAATCACGGCCGCGGGCTCGCCGCCGCGGCAGAACAATTCAAGATTCCACTGATCGTGTTCACACCGCACGATGCGCCGCGCGCGAAGCTCGACGCGATCCGCCGGCATGGCGCCGACCTTCGACCGCTTGGCCGCGATTACGACGATGCGGAGCGGATGGCGAAGGCCTTCGCGAAAGAGACAGGCACAGAATTCATCTCGCCCTACAGCGACGCCGACGTCATCGCGGGCGCGGGGACGATCGCGCTGGAGTTGTTCGAAGATGCGCCGGACATCGACACCCTCGTCGTTCCCATCGGCGGCGGCGGGTTGATCAGTGGCGTGGGAACAGTCGCGAAAGCGCTCGACGCGTCGCGGACGGTGGTCGGCGTCGAGCTCGAGGTCGCGCATGCGTTTCACGCGAGCCTCGCTGCCGGCGCACTCGTGGAAGTCGACGCCGGTCCTTCGCTCGCCGACGGGCTCGGCGGCAATCCCGATCCCGAAACGATCACGTTCGCGTACATCCAACGCGTCGTCGATCGCATTGCGATCGTGAGCGAAGACGATTTGCGGAGATCCGTCGTCGGCCTCGTCGAGCGTGAACATGTGATCGCCGAAGGCGCGGGCGCAGCGGCACCGGCCGCCATCCTGATGAAACGCGTCGATGTGACTGGGAAACGTGTCGCAGCGATCGTCAGCGGCGCGAACATCGACCGCGCACGGCTCGCGTCGCTACTGCAGTAATCCGCTCAACGCGGTCTTCGCGACTTCGCGTTCGCGATCGTACGCGGCGTCCAGGGCCTTCATGGCGTCCACGACGATTGGCTTCTCCATGACGTCGCCGTAGGGGTACGGACGGCCGACCAGCTGATAGCGTCCTGGCTCGGCGCCGAGCGCCCTGCCCCACGCGCGCAACCGCGTCTCGTCGGCGGCGATTCCGCGCACTAGCGCCGCCAGTTCGTCGGGGTTGTTCGTCGCGGCGGCCGCGGCGACGCCACATCGGAGCGCATCGCTCGATTCACCCGGTTGATGTGCGTCGCGGATGAGTGCGGCCGCGATCGCCAGCCCATTCGATTTCGCGGCACGCGACAGCGCGAGCCCGGCGTACATCGCTTTCGCGTTGCAAAAACCCGGGAACCGCTCGATCACCCGCGACACCTCGTCCCAGGCGTCAGCCGTGCGCCCGCTCGATTGCAACGCCAGTGCGTAGGTCCACCACGTCGACGGATCCGATCGCAGGTCGGCAATTTTTCCGGCTTCCGCGAGGGCTTTGGCGAACTGCCGCTCGTGGAGGTACAGCGTCAGGCGCATCTCCGCCGCAAAATCGCGCTGCCCACGGCGCGCGAGCGCCTGCGCGTCAAGCGCGACCATCTGATACGCCTCGGGAAAGCGATTCAGCTCCGCCAGCGAAATGGCCTCGTCGGCATAGGTGATGTCGAGTTGCGGATCGAGCTCCAGGGCCTTTCGATAGAACGCCAACGATCGCTCGGGATCGACGTCCTGAATCTGGTCGCCGATCTGGTGGTACGCCTCGGCGAAGGACGGATCCAGCGCCACCGTCTTTCGCAGAAACTCGAGCGTCTTCGCGAGCGACGGCGCAGCGAGGCCCATGGCCAGGTTTGCTTCCGGCAAGTCTGGATCGAGCTGGATCGCACGCTCCGCCGCGGCTTGCAGTTGACGCTCCGCCTCAACCGAATCCGACGAGAGATGGAGTGCGTACGCGAGGCCGGCGTGCGCTTCGGCGAGACCGCTATCCGCGGCAACCGCACGCTGATAGAGATCGATCGCGGCGGCCGTTCGGCGTTCGGCGATCGCTTGGCGTCCCTGCAAGTACAACTCGTACGCGCGGCGATCGACGAGTCGCGATGCCGTGCGCGCGCTGGCTGCCGTAGGCTGTAGCTTCAGTCGCAGCGCTTGAGCGACTTGTTCGGCCACGTCGGCCTGAACGGCGAAGATGTCCTTCACATCGCGGGTGAACTGATTCGTCCAGAGATCGGTGCCGTCCGACGGATCAACGAGTTCGAGCGACACCTTGACGGCATCGCCCGACGGACGGACCGACCCGGTCAGCACTACCCCTGCGCCGAGCTCGCGCGCCACGTCGACAGGCGCGCGTCCGCGATACGAGCGCGTCGCCGATCGACCGATGACCTTCAATCCCTGTGTCTGACCGAGCCGCGTGATCAAGTCGTCCGCAAGACCGTCGGCAAAAAAGGTCTGATCGCGATCGGTTTCAAAGGGCACGACGGCAATGACCGGCGCCGGCGCGGGCCCGAATGTGTGTCGATACAAACGCATCAGCGGCGCCCGTTCGAACCACGCCGTCGCCGCCAGCGCGGCCAGGATCGCGACGAGCAGCAGCGGCCCGATCCACGAACGGCTGCGGCCGGCCGCGATCACCGGCTGGATCTTTTCCTCACGCTCCGTCCGGACGTCGAGGATCGCGCCGATCGATCGCAGTTCCGCCGCCAGCGTCGCCGCCGATTCGTATCGCTGGTCCAGGCTCTTGGCGAGCATTTTGGTCACGATCGCGTCGAGCTCCACCGGCAGCGCTGGATTGACCGATGAGGGTCGGGGCGCCGACGCCTGCACGATCTGAAGCGCCATCGCCGTGGAGGTGGTGCCGTTGAACGGCAGTTTGCCGGTGAGCATTTCGTACAGCACGATGCCGAGAGAAAAGATGTCGGTCCGATGATCGACCCGCTCGCCGAGCGCCTGCTCCGGCGACATGTACGCCACCGTCCCCATCGTCGTTCCAGCACCGGTCACCATCAGGGTCTGCTGATCGGCCGCGTGCTCGCGCTCGGCGCCGCCGCTCGTCCAGGTCGCAAGGCCGAAGTCGAGGATCTTCGCGTTGCCTTTCGGCGTGACGAGGATGTTGTCGGGTTTGATGTCGCGATGGATGATCCCGGCCGCGTGCGCATCGGCGAGGGCGTCCGCGATCTGCACGGCGAGGTCGATGGCGCGGCGCGGATTCATCGGCCGGCCGCCGATCGTCTTGCGCAGCGTCTCGCCGGGCACGAACTCGAACGCGAGGAACAGCTCGCCCTGGTCTTCGCCCACTTCGTAGAGCGCCGCGATATTTGGATGCGAGAGCGCCGCCGACGCGCGCGCCTCGCGCATGAACCGGTCGCGCCGATCCGGATCGTTCGCGACTGACGCCGCCAACACCTTGATGGCTACCGTGCGACCGAGGCGTGTATCGCGGGCGCGATACACGTCGCCCATGCCGCCGGCGCCGATCCGCTCGAGGATCTTGTATTGTCCGAGGCTCTCCACCATGGAAACGTCGCGATTATACTGACTGGTCCCGAGTGAATCCCTATTCGAAGCTGCTCCGCGAGAATCGAAACTTCCGTCTGCTCTTCGTCGGCCAGGCCGTGTCGCAGCTCGGCGACTGGTTCAACTCGGTTGCGGTCTATGCGCTGCTGCTCGACCTGACGGGATCGGCCACGGCTGTCGCGATGATGATGATCGTGCAGTTTCTGCCGGTCGCCGTCATCAGCCCCGTGGCCGGCGTCGTCGTCGATCGCGTCGACCGCCGCAAACTGATGATCGCGGCGGACGTGTCGCGCGGCATCTGCATCCTCGGGCTGTTGCTCGTGCGGCGCGCCGATCAAGTGTGGATCGCGTACGTCGTGATGGCGCTGACCGTCTGCGCCTCGGCGTTCTTCGAGCCGGCGCGCACCGCGACGATTCCGAACGTCACGTCGGCCGAGGAACTGCTGCCGGCGAACGCGCTGTCGAGCGCGCTGTGGTCAGCGATGCTGGCGGCGGGCGCGTCAATCGGCGGTCTCGTGACGGCGGTCTTCGGCCGCAACGTCGCCTTCACGATCAACGCGCTGTCGTTCTTCTGGTCGGCCGGCGCGATCCTCATGACGCGATACGATTCGACGCCGGAAGTACGGCCGGCACCGAAGGGATTCGCGCAGCTCACCGGCATCACCGACCTGATCGAAGGCGCACGATACGTACGCCGACACGCGCATGTCGCCGCATTGATGTGCGTCAAAGCCGGCTGGGGCCTCGCTGGCGGATTCCTGCTGCTGCTCACGGTGTTCGGCCAACGCGTCTTCCCGATCGGATCGGGATCGGCCGGCGGCATCGGGATGCTGTACGGCGCGCGCGGTGTGGGCGCCGGCCTCGGCCCCATCGCGCTGCGGTGGTTGCTCGGTCAAGAGCGGCGGACGATGCGCCGCGCGATCGGACCGGCGTTTTTCGCCGTCGGCGTCTTCTATATCGGCCTCGCCGGTGCGCCGACGCTCGCACTGGCGGCGTTGTCGGTTCTCCTGGCGCACGTCGGCGGATCGATTTTGTGGGTGTTCAGCACGGTCCTCCTGCAGATGGAAGTACCGGACCGGTTCCGCGGACGTGTCTTTTCCGCCGAGCTTGCGATGGTGACGCTGATCACGTCGGCGTCGAGTTACTGGACGGCGTACGAACTCGATCGTATCGGCCGATCGCCACGGCTCTTGTCGTTCGCGCTGGGGGCGATGTTCTGTCTCCCCGGAACGCTGTGGTTGATCATCCAGTCGCGCTGGGTCGAACAACCCGCCGCGCCGGTGACGACGTCACCGCCCGGCGACCTTGAGATGTTCGAGCGTACTTTGGATTAGCTCTTTCGCGTCAGCCAACTGCTCGAGCACCAGCGCGATGTCCATCTTCGGCTGACCGGGGAATCGTTCGCTGCGGCAGTACACGCCGTGCTGACCGACAAGCGCGAGCGAATCGGTCAGCAGATCGAGTGCCACGGCCAGGCGTCCTCGCGCCGTCCCCATCTTGGTCTCGTGGACCTCGAGCGCGTCGCGATGTTTTTCAAATGTCGACATGGTTCGCTCGGCTGAAAGCCTTCGCGTTACTTCTTGGGTGGCCGCGACGGCCGGAGCTCGACGCGGCTCGGGAGACTGCGCGGATGATGACGCAGTAGGTTGACGACGACGTCGGCGACTTCCTCGGGCGCGATCTTCCAGTCGGCGCCCTTCGCCGGGTCACCGCTGGAGAATCCAGTCGCGACGGATCCTGGCAGCACGTACGAGACGCGGATCCCATCCTGCCGCAGCTCCTGCATGAGCGCCTCGCTGAACGCGTTCAACCCCGACTTCGACGCGCAGTACGCCGCGCCGTCGACGAACGGATTCTTGCCGGCCAGGCTGCTGATGTTGATGATGAAACCGCCGCCGCGGCTGCGCAGGTGCGGGATGGCGGCGTGGCACGCATTGAACACACCGGTCAGGTTCGTGTCGATCACGTCCGACCACTGCTGCGGCGTCATCGACGCCACGCTCGTGAAGATGCCGATCCCGGCGTTGTTGATCAGAAAGTCGAGCCCGCCAAAACGCGACACCGTCGCGCCGATGGCCCGGTCGATCTCGTCGAAGCGGCGGACGTCGGCCTGCAGCGTTTCGATCGTGCCGGGTCCCGCGCCTTCGATCGTGCGACGCGCGGTCGACAGGTGTGATGCGTCTCGACCGGTGATCGCGACGTTGACGCCTTCGGCGACGAGCGCCGAGGCGATCGCAAGCCCGATCCCGCGCGACCCGCCGGTGACCAGGGCCACCTTCCCGTCAATCGATTCCATCCGAATAGAATAGTCCACGGCATGCGCTCGGTCGCGATTAACGGAGCAGGGGAACTCGGCGGGGCCGTGGCGCACCTGCTCGCGCGCCGCGACATCGCGCGATCCATCGTCCTCATCGACGAGAGCGGGAACGTCGCGGCAGGCAAGGCGCTCGATATCGCGCAAGCCGCGCCCGTCGAGCATTTCGCCACCCAGCTCTCGGGTTCGGCCGATGTCGCCACCGGCGCGGGCGCCGACGTCATTGTCGTCGCCGAGGCGATGCGCGGCGGCGAGTGGCGCGGCGATGACGGATTTCAGCTGCTCAAGCGGATCGCGAGCAGTTCGCCGTCGGCCGTGATCATCTGTGCCGGCGCGCAGCAACGAGAGCTGATCGAGCGTGGCGTCACCGAGTTGAAAATCCGGCGCGAGCGGCTCGTCGGCACGGCGCCCGAAGCGCTCGCCAGCGGCGCGCGCGCGCTCGTCGCACTCGCAGCCAACGCGTCGCCACGCGATGTCTCGCTCTCGGTCGTCGGCGTACCGCCGCAGCATACGGTCATCGCGTGGGAGGACGCGACGCTCGGCGGCTTCGCGCTCACGCGTCAACTCGACGAGCCGACGCGCCGTCGGCTCGCGACGCGCGTCGCCGCGCTCTGGCCGCCCGGACCGCACGCGCTCGCCGCGGCAGCGGTGAAAGCGATCGCGTCGATCGCGGGCCGCGGACGTCAGGTCGTCAGCTGCTTTGTGGGGCCGGAAACGACGGCAGGCGTCCGCACGCGCGCAGCCGCGCTGCCGGTGCGGTTCAATGCGTCTGGGATTGCGGACGTGCTGATGCCGACGCTGAGCGTTGTCGAGCGGGTCGCGCTCGACAACGCGATGACGCTGTAGCGCAGCCCTTCAGGGGCCGCTTACACGCCGTAAATCGGACGATGGAGCGTCAGGCCGCCGGCAAAATCGGCGAGCTGCTTGCGGAGGATCAACCGGCCGCGATGCAGACGTGATTTCAACGTCTGATCTTTGACGCGGAGCGCGGCGCTCGCTTCTTCGGTCGACATCCCTTGAATGTCGCGCATGATCACCGGCGCGCGATAAATCGCCGGCAACGCGAGGATCGCTTTGAATGCGCGGCGCCGCAGCTGCGAGCGGAAGAGCGACTCGTCCGCCATCTGGCTCCAGTCGGCCGGTTCCGCCTTCATCGTCGACGGGTTTTCCGATTCGTGTTCCATCGCCGCGCGCTGACGGTCCTCGTCCTGCGCGCGCTGGTATGTCGCCGTCCGCAGACGCGACATGGCCGCGTTGAACGTGATCCGATAGATCCACGATGACAGCGCTGCGTCGCCACGGAAGGCACCGACTTTCCGGTACACCTTGAACAACACGTCTTGCGTCACTTCCTCCGCGTCTTCCTTGTTGCGGAGATACCGGAACGCAAGTTGGTAGATTTTGGAGCTGTAGGCGTCGGCGAGATCGCCGAGCGCGCCAGCCTCGCCTGCCTGGAGACGTTCGAGTAATTGGTCGTTATTGGGGTCCCGCATATTAGGCCTCGTTGCGGGATCAAAACACCTCGGCCGGTCTGATTATTCCCGACCTTGCCGGTCTCCTTTTATCTCAATGACAGCGCTAGGATTACGGCCGGCGCGACGATGCCAATGACGAGGACGACACCCATCAACGCCGCCGCGACAGGGCGGCCAAAATTGAGGGTCCAGCGGGCGCCGTTTCGGGTCGGCACGAACAAGGCGGGATCGTGAGGGTTCTTATACAACTGGCCGTATCGCCAGTGTTCGGGAACGAACGGTCTCGGCTCGGGACGGCCAAGGCGGAAGTGGGCGCGGACCGCGACGACGATCGTCAACACGAACGCGATCGTTTCAACGGCGCCGTACCAGTCGAGACGCGAGATCTGGCGTTCCCACATCCGCGCGAGCGAGAACGCGGCGAACGCCTGCACGACGATCCAGATCGACGCGAGCAGCGCGACCGCTTCCGCCGCAGCCGCGGCGGCGCGCATATCCGCCGTTTCGCTGTCTGACACCGAGGCGGCGTCTGTTCCTGTCCTGGGCCGCGAGAGCAGCAGCGCGGCGATCGGTCCGAGCGTCACGAGCAACGCCAACTGGACGAACACCGGCACGAACACCCGTCCCCAGGTCTTGAATTGGAAACCGTTCGGAAATCCGGTGCGCGCGAAGTGGACGACGAGCAGATCGGGAAGGGAGTGATACCGCGCGAGCAGGTAACCAGCGGTCAGACCAACGGCGCCAACCCCGACGACCGTCGCCGCCACCGTCATCGTCGTCGGTCGAACGTAGCGTGCGTCGCTCACGATGATGATTGTATCGGGTGTTTAGGTGGCAGACACCGACGACGTCTGCCGGCCGAATACGCGGCAAAAATGCGCAATTATGTGATCCTCGACCTCGTGGCGATCGACCGCGCGTCCGAGCAGACGTTCGAGCGACGTGACACCACGGTCCGCGATCCCGCACGGCACGATGAGCTTGAAGTACTCGAGATCCGTCGTCACGTTGAACGCGAAGCCGTGACTCGTAATCCACCGCGCGATGCGGACGCCGATCGCGGCGAGTTTCTCCTGTCCAACCCAGACACCGGTGAGGCCGTCCACGCGTCCGGCCGTAATCCCGTACTCGCCGGCCGTACGAATCAGCACGTCTTCGAGGTCGCGAACGTAGCGATGCACGTCCTGCCGATCTGGTTTGAGATCGATGATCGGATATCCGACGATTTGACCGGGACCGTGATAGGTGATGTCGCCACCGCGTCCTGCTTCGTGCACGTCGACGCCGCGCGACGCGAGAACCTCGGGCGCCGCCAGGATGTGCGAGCGCCCACCGTCGCCGCGGACGCCGAGCGTCAGAACGTGGGGATGTTCGACAAGGAGCAGCGTGTCGTCGATGGTGCCCTGCTTGCGGTCTTCCACGAGCGCGCGCTGCAGTTGCAACGCGTCACCGTACGCGACGCGGCCGAGACGCCGGACGACTAGACGACGTTCGGGTCCCAATTCTCCAGTGATTTCTTGACGATGGACATGAACTGGTCGGCGACGGCGCCGTCGATGAGACGGTGGTCGTAGCCGAGCGTCAAGTACGCCATCGGACGAATCGCGATCGCATCGTCGATGACGACGGCGCGCTTCTCCACTGCGCCGACGCCGAGAATCGCGACCTGCGGCTGGCTGATGATCGGCGTGCCGAGCAGCGCGCCGAAGACGCCGGGGTTGGTGATCGTGAACGTGCCGCCCTGCACTTCTTCGGGTTTCAACTGCTTCGCGCGGGCGCGGTTCGCGAGATCGGCCACCGCGCGGCTGATGCCGAGCAGGTTCTTCTCGTCGGCGCTCTTGATCACCGGGACGATCAAACCCCAGTCGAGGGCGACGGCAATGCCGACGTTGACATCCTTGTGGTACACGATGTTCTCGCCGTCAATCGACGCGTTGATCACCGGCACCTGTCGCAGCGCGTCGACCGAGGCTTTGATGATGAAGCTCAGATACGTCAGCTTCGCGCCTGCCTGCTCGAACTCCGCCTTACGCGCATGGCGGATCTTGTCGATGCGACCGAAGTTGACCTCGAACACCGAATGCACGTGCGCCGACGTCCGACGGCTGGCGATCATGTGCTCGGCGATGCGCTTCCGCATCACGGACATCTTCTCGACGACGTCACCCGCGCCGGGCGTGAACTTCGGCGCAGACGGAAGCGTGGCAGCTCCGTGTTCTCTTCCCGCCTGCCCTACCGGCCCCACCTGCCCTGCCTGCCCAACTCGCCCTTCCTGCCCCAGGTGTTTCAGGATGTCGTCCTTCGTGACGCGCCCCGCGATGCCGCTGCCGTGAATGTGCGAGATATCGACGTTGTTTTCCTTCGCGATCTTGCGGACGAGCGGTGAGGACCGCTGACGGACGGCGTCTTCCGGCTTCTGTGCATCTGTTTTCGCCGCGCCGTCTGCTTGCGGCTCGGGCTTCGGAGGCTCTGGTGCTCTGGCTGGCGGCGGCGCGACCGGTGTGACAGCCTTGTCCGCCGCAGCGGCTTTGACGTCGCCGGCCGCACCGATGACGGCGACGACGCTGTTGACGGGGACGGTCTCGCCTTCCTTCGCGCGAATCTCGGCAATCACGCCGGCGACCGGCGACGGAATCTCCGCGTCGACTTTGTCGGTCGAGATCTCGAACAGCGGTTCGTCGCGATCGACCTTGTCGCCGACCTTCTTGATCCAGCGAACGATCGTCCCTTCGGCGATCGATTCGCCCATTTGCGGCATTACGACATCAGTTGCCATAACTACAGATGGATTGCAGCGCCGTGCACGGCATGCGCCGCTTCTCCGATCGCCTCCGCCATCGTCGGATGTGCGTGAATGGTTCGAATCAATTCTTCGACCGTGGATTCGAGCCGAAGGGCAACGGTCGCTTCGGCGACGAGCTCGGTGGAGCGCAAGCCGATCATGTGGACGCCGAGCACTTCGTCGTACTTCTTGTCGGCGACGATCTTGACGAAGCCGTCGGTCTCGGCCGCCATCTTCGCGCGGCCCAGCACGCCGAACGGGAAGATGCCGACGCGAACGTCGTAGCCACGTTCCTTCGCTTCGGCTTCCGTCAGGCCGACGCTGCCGATTTCCGGATCGCAATACGTGCAGCCAGGGACGTGGTCGTAGTTCAGTGGTCGCACATCTTGTCCTGCGATCCGCTCGGCGGTGATGATGCCTTCGGCGGACGACACGTGCGCCAGTTGCGGGTGCGGTCCGCCCATCGTGATCACGTCGCCGATCGCCGAGATGCCTGGCACGTTCGTCCGGTACTGCGCGTCGACGCGCACGTAACCTTTTTCGAGTTGGAGGCCGACGCCCTCCGCGTTCAATCCGGTCGTCACGGGACCGCGACCCGTCGCGACGAGCAGATAATCCGCGCGCAGCGACGCGGTCGTGCCGTCACCCTTCTGCAGCTGGATCTCGACGCCGTCGACGCCGCTCTTCGCCGACGTGACCTTTGCGTTCGTGTGACTCGTGATGCCTTGCTTGCGGAACGATTTTTCGAGCTCCGCCGACACGGCCTCGTCTTCGACCGGCACGAGCCGCGGCAGCAACTCGACAATCGTGACGTCGCTGCCGAAGCGATTGAAGATCGACGCGAACTCGACGCCGACCGCGCCGCTGCCCATGATGACGAGCGACTTCGGCACGGTCTTGAGATGGATCGCTTCGTCGCTGGTGATGATGCGCTTCCGGTCGATGTCGATACCGGGCACGCTTCGCGGCGTCGATCCGGTCGCCACAATGATTTCCTTACGCGCCCGCAGCGTCTGTTTTTCGCCTTCGAACACATCGACGCCGCCGTGGCCGGTCAATCGCGCGGTGCCTTTGATCCAGTCGATTTTGTTTTTCTTGAAAAGGAATTCGACGCCCTTGGTCAGGCCCGTGACGATGCGGTCTTTGCGCGACTGCACCTGGTTCATGTCGATCGTCGCCGAAGCGGCGTCCGCGATCGAGACGCCCCATTCTTTCGACTGGCGAACGACCTTCAACGCGTGCGCGTGTTCGAGCAGCGCTTTGGTCGGGATGCATCCCCAGAGGAGACACGTCCCACCGAGCGCTTTCTGCTTTTCGACGACCGCCGTCTTGAGGCCCAGCTGTGCGGCACGGATGGCGGCCACGTATCCGCCCGTTCCGGCGCCGATCACGATTACGTCGTACTCGGTCATCGCTTCAGAGAAGACAGGGGGACGAACGCGGTCACGCCGGGCTGGCGTGCGGGGTCGGGTGCGTCGTTGGCCGGTTCCGGATCGAGCCGGTTGAGCCGTGCACGCAGTTGCCCGTGCTCGTACCGGAGTTCCCAGTATGACTCAGTGAGGCGTTCGAGCCGCTTGGCGAGTTTCCGCGCTTTCATGAGCGCCGCCGCAGCGACGATCAACGCCGCGCCGGTAATCAACCAGAGGTAGGTCACCAAAACTCGTACCTTATCGAACGGCTTGCAACAGTGTCAACCGCCTGACAAAATACCGGCGTCTTTCCCCTCGCATGACGCACAAGCCGAAAACCGTCCTCATCGTCGACGACGACGAGGGGATGCGGGACACGCTGACGGCGATCCTCAAGCGCGAGTACCGCATCTTGCGTGTGGCGAGCGGCGAGGCCGCGCTGCCGGTGCTCAACCGCGAAGACGTCGACCTGATGCTGCTCGACGTGCGCCTGCCCGGCATCAGCGGATTCGAAGTCCTTCGGATCGTCAAAGAAAACTACTCGTTGATTGAAGTCGTGATGATCTCGGCGATCCAGGAGATCGAGACGGCCGTCCAGGCGATGAAGCACGGCGCGTATCACTACATCACCAAAGACTTCGATTACGACCAGCTGCGCTCGCTCGTGCGGAACGCGAGCGAGCGTCAGGATCTCAACCGGCAGGTGCTGACGCTGTCGGCGCAGGTCGCCGAACAGACCGAGCGCGAATTCGTCGTCGGCCCGAGCAAGATGACGCGCGACATCGTCGATCTCGTCAACAAGATCGCGAAGCTCTCGGCCACGGTGCTGATCCTCGGTGAGAGCGGCACCGGCAAAGAATTGCTCGCGCGTCTGATCCATCGTGAGGCGGGCGATCCCGAAGCGCCGTTCATCGCCGTCAACCTCGCCGCGATTCCGCGCGAGCTCGTCGAGAGCACGCTCTTTGGCCACGAGCGCGGCGCCTTCACGGGCGCGCATCGACAGCAGCTCGGGAAATTCGAGCTCGCGTCGAACGGGACGCTGTTCCTCGACGAAATCGGTGACCTGCGGCTCGATCTGCAGGCCAAGCTGCTCCGCGCGATCCAGGAAGGCGAGATCGAGCGCGTCGGCGGATCGAAACCGATCAAGACCGAGTTCCGGCTGATCGCGGCGACGAACATCGATCTCGAGAAAGCGGTCAAGGAAGGACGCTTCCGCGAGGACTTGTTCTATCGGATCAACGTCATCCCGATCAAACTGCCGCCGCTGCGCGATCGATCCGATGACATCCCGCCGCTCGTGGAGTTCTTCCTGCGGCGCTACAACGCCCGCTTCCGCAAACGCATTCTCGGCATCACCGATTCGACGATGGCGGTGCTGAAGAAGTACTGGTGGCCGGGCAACATCCGCGAGCTCGAGAACTTGATCGAACGGCTCGTCGCGGTCAGCGACAAGGATTACATCTCCGAAGAGGATCTGCCGCTCGAGTTCCACTTCGCCCAACTCGAGCCGGAGGGGACGCGTACCGGGAATCTGTTCGAGGATGCGACGAACACGTTCGAACGGAATTTCATTCTGCGTGCGCTCGAAAAAAACGGCTGGAATGTGACGGCGTCTGCAGAGTACCTTGGAATTCCACTAAGCACGTTGAAATATAAAATGGATAAGCTCGACGTGCGCCAACTCGCAAAACGACTGCGCGGAGCCTAACGCGGCCAATATTTTGGCCTTCGCAGGCAAGACCTTGTCTCGTCGCGATAATTCGCTGATTCCACGCGACTAATCCGATTCGCACGGCACACACACCCCGATCGCGCGGACAAACTCTTGCCCGCACGGTTCGGCGTCTTCGCGCTCCGCTTTGTGAGCGGTTTCGGTCAGCCGCGCGTTTTTGTTAACAAAATCAACGTTTTCGATCGATCTCCACGCTGTGGAACATCGGTTGCTACCTAGACCGCCGACGGTTCGACGGCGTTCGTAAACAACTTTCGGTCCCGAGTCTACATACTCCCCGCAGCACGTTGATCGGGGTTTTCGGAGTGGGGATGCAGTCCTCCTTGTTCAATCTTCGTGTGCCGCTTCCCGCCGACGAGGTGTTCCTGATGAACACGCTGTCGGACGCGCAGCTCATCGTGTCCGGCGATGTCGCGGCACTGCTCGATCGCGTCGCAAATCGCGACGCTGACTACTCGAGCGAAGAGCGCGACGCTATTGCGCTGCTCACCGACCAGGGATTTCTCGTCGAGAATCGCGACGAGGACCGGCTGAATCTCGATCGCTATCTCGCCGATCACAAAAGCAACACGACCGAAGTGAACGTCACGGTCTTGACGACGCTCCAGTGCAATTTCGCGTGCGGCTACTGCTTCCAGGGCGACCACGGCGACTACAACGAACGCGCCGAGCGGATGTCGATGGACACTGCCGTGCGCCTCGGCGACTGGATCGAACGCGAACTCGATGACGTGACGCCGGAGCGTCTCGTGCTGACGTTCTTCGGCGGCGAGCCGCTGCTGAATCTGCCGGTGATGTATTACCTCGCCGAGCGGCTGTTCAAGGCCTGCACGACGCGCGGGATCCGTCCGGTGATGAACATCATCACCAACGGGCTGCTCCTGACCGAAGACGTCGTCGATCGCATGGCCCCGCTCGGATTGAACGGCATCAAGATCACGCTCGACGGCGACCGCGACGTCCACAATCGCATGCGTCCGTTGCGCGGCGGGCAGGGCACGTTCGACCGGATCATCGAGAACATCCGGCGCGTGGCGCACAAGTGCAAGATCGCCGTCGGCGGCAACTTCGACGAGTCCTCGATGGACAGCTTTCCCGCGCTGCTCGACTTCCTCAAGTCGCAGGACTTCGCCGACAAGCTGTCGAAAGTTTTTTTCAAGCCGATCATTCGCACGGAGCCGGTGTCGGCGAAAGGGATCATCCCGCTGACGCCGGTCGCTGCGAAGGAGTCGTTCAAAGGCACGTGCATGACGTCGGTCGGCTCCGGCGCCGGCAAGTCGTGCGACTCCTGCAACGTGCTCGACGACAAGATGACCGAGTTGCGCGCCGAAACGCGGCGGCTCGGATTTCCGACGAGCGACGGCGTCCACGCGGGCCCCTGTCACGTGCACCAGAAGCACGCGCACACGATCGGTCCCGACGGATCGCTCTACGCGTGCCCCGGTTTCACCGGCCAGCTCGCGATGTCGACCGGCCATATCGACGGCCGCAAGGACGCGTGGCGCGAATCGGCCCTCGAACGGTTCGAACGGCTTCACCCGTGGAAAGAGTGTGGCGACTGCGCGTTCATCCCGACGTGTGCGGGCGGATGCGTGGCGGCCTCGTACTCACAGCTTGGCGACATGAACACGCCGACGTGTCACAAAGCTGCATTTGAATCGGCGGTCATCACGCTGGCGCACGACGCGCACAGCAAACAGGCGACATCCGACGTCGCCGCATAGGGGATATCATCATGAAGATCACGATCATCAACGCCAAATCGACTGCGAAGCCTCAGGGATGGTGCCCGGACGTTATCGACGTTCCGCCGCTCGACATCAAGAAGTAGTGCACCGCGAGAGAGCCCGGCTCCGGTCGGGCCCCGCCTGCGCCATTGGACTTGTTTGTCTCGCGGTGGTATCCGGCGCGTGTCGAACGAGACAGTCGGCGGCTGAAAAGTCGCCGACAACCGTACTCCGCGTGGGTGTCAGTCTCGGTATCGCCGCGATGACAAACCCCGTCCAAGGCGTCAGCCAGATCGTTCAGAACATCACGACGGAAGGACTGATCCGTGTGACGCCCAGCGGCCAAACAGAACCGCAACTGGCCGACACCTGGGTCCTTTCGCCCGACGGCCGTGCGTTGACAGTCACCCTCAAACCACACCTCAAGTTCTCGGACGGCTCGCCGATCGACGCGGCAATCGTCGCGAAGACGCTGCCCGCGCTGGTCAGCGATTTCCTCGGGCCGAGGTTGGCGGCAGGCCTTCTCGCCAAACCGATTGATGGAAACAGCATCGAGCTCGACCTGCCGTATCCTTCACGCTTCTGGGTCGAATCGCTGGAAGTACCGATTCGAAAACCTGGGGCAAGCACCTCGATCGGTCCCTTCGCCCGCGATCCCGCGTCGGCAACAAGATTGATTGCGACCGACGACTACTATCTCGGGCGGTCGATCATCGATCAAATCGAATACAAACCGTTTCCATCGGTTCGCGCCGCATGGGCCGAGTTACTCCGGAACAACGTCGACATGTTGTACGAGGTCGGCCCCGATGCGCTCGATTCGCTCGAGAGCTCGACGACGGTGACGGTGTTCACGTTCCTGCGGCCGTATCAATACAACGTGTCCTTCAACACGTCCGCCGGGCCGCTTCGCGCCGCGGTCGTGCGTCAAGCGCTGAACTACGCCATCGATCGAAACCAACTCGTTCGCGTCGCGTTGAACGGTCACGGCGTCGCGTCGACGGGTCCGTTCCGCTCGTCGGTCGCACCCACCGACGCGTTCACCTACGATCCGCAGCGCGCGGCGAAACTGCTGAACGGCCAGAAAATCCGGTTTACGTGTTTGCTGCTGACCGACGCCGTCTACGAACGCATTGCGCTGGAAATAAAACGGCAACTCGCCGCCATCGGCGTCGAGATGGACCTGAAGTCGCTGCCACCCGACGAACTCTTTGCGGCTGAACGCGCGCACAATTACGAGGCGTTTCTGCACGAGACGCTCGTCGGTCAGTCGATGGTGCGCTTGTACCTCGTGTGGCATTCAAAAGGACCGGCAAACGTCGTCGGTCGCGGAACGGCCACCGTTGATGAGGCCCTCGATCGCGTTCGCAGAGCGGTCAGCAACGAGGAATACGGCACCGCGGTGGCGGGCGTTCAGAGCGCGTTCTGGCAAGATCCACCCGCGATCCTGCTCGCCTGGAGCGAACGGGCACGCGCCGTGAGTCGCAGATTCGTCGTCCCAATGACCGAACCAGGCGATCCCATCTTGACGCTGCGTCAATGGAAGCCGCGTAATGACGACCATGTCGCGAGCCGAAACTAGAGGCTGATGTCGCTGACGATCCGTCGCATCGCCGTCCGGTTCGCGCTGCTGCTGGCGCTCGCGGCGGTCGTCCCGCTCATGGCGTACGGTATCGTCTCGATCCTGTCATTGCAGCGCGGCACGCGCGAGTCGGTCGTCGCCGGCAACCAGAACGTCGCCACCCGCGCCGCCGAAGAAATCCGCCGCTACGTCGTCAGCAACGCCGAACTGCTGAAGGCGCTCGCGGCCGACCTGCAGGACACCGGATTGCAGTCGTGGCAGCAGGACCGGATTCTCAAGAACTACGTGCTTCAGTTCCGCGAATTCCGCGAGCTGACGCTGTTCGATGAGTCGGGCACGGTGGTCGCGACCAGCCGTGTCGGCGCGCCGCGCGTCCGCATTCCCAAAGACGCGACGCTCTCGATTGACGGCGTCCGCATGTCGTCGATCCGCGTCGACGAAGACCTGCTGCCGACCGCCACGTTCGGCATTCACCTGCTCAAGCTGAATCAGCCGGCGGGCTGGCTGACCGGCGAATTCAGCCTCGAAGAAATGTGGCGGATGGTGGACCGCATCCGTATCGGCGATCACGGCTACGCCATGGTGATCGCGCCCGACGGCGGCGTCATCGCGCACGGGGATCCCGACAAGAAAGCGCTCGTCGCGCAAACGCGCAACATGTCGTCCAACCCGCTGCTCGCGCTTGCGCGATCGCAAAAGGACGGACCGATTGCCACGCAGTACCAGGACGAAGAAGGGCGGACGCAGCTCGGCGTCGCCGCGCCCATCAGCGACTTCGGCTGGACCGTCATCGTCGAGCAGCCGACGGTCGAGGCGTTTGCGACCGCGACGCAGCTGCGTAATCAGCTGATCGTCGCGATTTCGCTCGCGCTCTTCGCGATGATCGCCTTGGGTTACGCGTTCGGGCGATCGTTCATCGATCCGATCCTCGAGCTCAAGCGCGCGACGCACGACGTCGCCGCCGAAGGCCGTCTCGATACGCGCGTCAACATCGACCGGAGCGACGAGTTCGGCGAGCTGGGCGAGTCCTTCAACGTGATGGCCGATCGCCTCGTCGAACTGCAGGAAAACGTCAAGCGGCAGGAGCGGCAGGCGATGTTCGGCCGCGTCGCCGCGGGTCTCGTCCACGACCTCTCGCATCCGATCCAGAACATCGGCAACAGCACGCGGCTCCTGCTCCGCGACGACGTGGACGCCGAGTCGCGCGAGATGTTCCGGCGTACCATCGAACGCGAGCTCGGCACCCTCAAGCGTTTCATGGAGGACCTGCGAAACCTCGTCAAGCCGAGGCCGATCGAACGCTTTGCGATGGACGTCAACGGCTCGGTCGCCGAGATGGTCGAGTCGATGCGCACCGAGGGCGAACGCAACGGCATCACGATCGAGACGCAGTACGCCGACGGCCCGATCATGATCGACGGCGACCGGTTCGCGCTCGGCCGCGTCTACCGCAATCTGATCACGAACGCCATTCAAGCGACCGACCCGGGCGGACGGATCACGATTACGACCGCGCGCGTCGGCGACCGCGCCGAAATTCGCGTCAGCGACACCGGTTCGGGCATTCCGGCCGAACGTCTGGCGACGATCTTCGACGAGTTCGTCACGACGAAGCGCCGGGGCCTTGGTCTCGGCCTGGCCATCACGAAACGGATTGTCGAACAACTCGACGGAACGATCGACGTGCAGAGCGAAGTAGGGCGCGGCACGTCGTTTACGATGCGCTTCCCGACGCGCGACGATCAATCGGCACACGCCGCAGCCAGTTAACTTTCAGGGGGGAACACGATGTTTCGTACTTTGGTGAAGACGGATGCGGTCGCCGTGGAAGATCACACGGTCTCCGTCCGCTATTTCGAACTGCGCACGCTGCGCGGTGCGCGTCGCTACAGCGCCGAGATCACGCTCGGGCCGAGCGATCGGATCATTCTCGACGATGACTCGGTCACCAACCTCGAGGCGCGCACGAATTGCCTCGTGCCGGCGACGCTGTACAGCCGGATGCTCGCATCACGCCCGACTGCGGCGTAACCCACGAGAGTGGGCGCGGCCATCGGCCGCGCCTCTCTCGCAACGATCTCGCGTCAAGTGGGTGGGGAGCTGTGCGGCGGGTCTGAAAGACCCGCCCTACTTGCGGGGCAGTACGGCGTCCTTCAGCTGCTTGGCGATCCTCGCCTTCACAACGGTCTTTGCCGGGATCTTGATTGCTTCACCCGTCGCCGGGTTGCGGCCCATGCGCGCCTTGCGCTTCTGCACGACCAACTTCACCATCCCGGGCAGCACGAACTCACCCGAGCGCTTCAGCTCTTTTTCGGCCAGCGCCGTCAGCTCGTCGAAGTACTCGCGCGCCTGCGTGCGCTTGACCTCGAAGCGTTCGGCGAAGTGCGAAAAGAGTTCAGACTTGCCCATCCTGCGGGCGTCGGCCATCGGTGTCCCCCTGACTTGACGCGCTGTAAGTCTTCAACCGCGAAAGGCGCGCGCGCAACGAACTCGCGGGTTTGCTGAGAAAAAACGCCGTATTTTTCAGCTATATTCGCCCTATGTCAAGCTCGACGATCGAAACGTTTCCCAACCCGCGACCCGAACGCGATTATGAAATCGCTATCGCCTGCCCTGAGTTTACGTCGGTCTGTCCGAAGACGGGACTCCCCGATTTTGGCGAGATCCGGATCACCTACGTCCCCGATGCACAGTGCATCGAGCTCAAGTCCCTTAAGTACTACATGATCGAATTCCGCAACCGGGGCATCTTTTACGAGCACGTCACGAACCAGATCCTCGACGATCTGGTCGCCGCCATTCACCCGCGCCGGATGACCGTCGTCGGCGACTTTTCGGTCCGCGGCGGGATCAAGACGGTCGTCACCGCCGCCTATGCGCATCCCGATCGAGCGTGAGCTCGATCTGCACGCCTTCGCCCCTGCTGATATCCGGTCGGTCGTCGAAGAATACGTGACGGCGGCGGCGGACGCGGGCCTGCGCGAAGTGCGGTTGATTCACGGGCGTGGACGCGGCGTCCAGCGAGGGATCGTGCAGGCGGCGCTGGACCGCCACCCGCGCGTCGTGGAGTTCTGGGATGACACGGCGTCGCATCTCGGCGCCACGATCGCGCGCCTCTCAGATTCGTAAGTGCGCTCGCCCAAATTGTCAGCAGAATCAAACGGATACAGCGATTTCGGCAGCGAAAACGGCCTGTTTGTGCGCGGTACGTAAGTTGCCCCTGTCCTCCTCGTGGAGAACGTGCAACAGACCCCGGTACTCGTCTCGCCAAAACAGGCACGACCCATTCAGGACGAATGGGGTATCTACGATCCGGCGCAAGCCGGATTCGAGGCTATCCTTCGGAAGCTCGGCGTCGACGACAAGAAGACGTCGTCGCGGTCCGATGTGACGGAGAGATAGAGCCGATCGCCGGCGCGCATGCCGTGCGTAGCGGCTGCGCCGCCGGCCATCTCGACGACCATCCACGCACCCACATCCACGGCCGCGCGCCACGGCTTCAGGTCAGACACGATCCGGCGAACGACCCCGTCTCGATCGAGAAAGATCGCGTCGATCGGAAACCGCATGAACGCCGTGTGAATCGAACAGCAGGGCGACAGGAGGAACGCGGTTGACGGGTCGAGCGCGTCGCGACGCAGCAGTCCGCGCCGCCGCGCCGCCCGCGTGACCGCGAGTTCCACGTCGCTCGCCACCAGCTGCCCGGTCCGTTCATTCACCAGCCACATCGATCAGAACACCCCGGGCACGAGGTGCCACGACACGCGTGCGCAATAGGTCTGATAGCAGTCGTCGGCCGCGAGCAAATGCTCCTCCGCCAGCGCGCGGGCGATCAGTGCGCTGTCCGCGATGAGGATGACCGCCAGGTTCCACCCGGTCGGATAGGCGGCGGCAAACGCCACGTGCGTGATCAGATAGCCGGCGTAAATCGGGTGCCGCACGATCGAGTAGGGTCCCTTGGTCACCACGCCGCGATTCGCGGGCACGATGCCGAAACTCCGGCCGAGTGTCATCTTGGCGACGATCACGAGCAGGACGCCGATCCCGGACACCACGGCGGTGAGTTCGTCGGACGCCAGCGCCGGCGCGTCTGCGGCGCGAAGCAGCGGCGGGCCCGCAACGGATGTGACCGTCAACACCGCGCTCACCGCGGACCGATCGATGAATCGCGCGTGCCGTCGCACGATCGTCAGGATCACGACCAGCGATTCGCTGACCACGAACAGCAGGCCGGTGACGCGTCCGGTGTGCACGAAATCGTTCAGCAGGTTGATCGTGAGGAACAGAAACAACACACCGACGCACGCACGCGACAGCAGATCCGTCAGGTCCGCTCGTTTCATGACATCTCCTCGTCGACGAAATAGGCGGCGCACGCCCGGTCGAGCAGCTCGCGCGTAATCACCGGCTCGATGCCGCGGTAGCGGCACAGCGCCGTCACCTGGTCGAGCAGATCCCGGGGATGGCATGCGCGCAGCGGACGGCCAGCGGGTTCGTAATGGCGACGCTGCAGGTACTGCACGACGACGGGATGGAACTTGAGACGCCGGCGGCTGCAGTTCAACTCGAAGATCTGCGTGAACTCCTCGACGGTCGGATCGGCGACGCCGATTTTGTACGGAATGCGCCGCAGGAACGCCTCGTCCGCCAGCTGCTTCGGATCCAGGTTCGTCGCGAACACGATGAGCACGTCGAACGGCACCTGGATTTTCTTCCCCGTGTGAAGGGTGAGGTAATCGATGCGGCTCTCGAGCGGCACGATCCAGCGGTTCAACAGCTCGTCCGGCCGCATCCGCTGACGGCCGAAATCGTCGACCAGAAACACTCCGCCGTTGGCTTTGAGCTGCAGCGGCGCCTCGTGAAACTTCGCGAGCGGATTGAACGTGAGATCGAGCATGTTGAGCGTCAGCTCACCGCCGACCATCACCACGGGCCGCCGGATTCGCACCCAGCGGCGATCGCGCGCTTCGGGCGCGAGGACGCTCGACGCATCGACTTCCGCCTCGAGCGTGTCGTGCGCGATCGGATCGAAGACGGTGATGATTTGCCCCTCCACGTCGATCGCGTGCGGCACGTACATGTCACCGCCCAGTGCACGTCCCATCCCTTCGGCAAGGACGGTCTTGCCGTTCCCGGGCGGGCCGTACAGGAACACGGCCTTACCGCCGTTGATCGCCGGACCAAGCTGCTCGAGGACGGTGTCGCTCACGATCAACTGCGAGAAGCCGTGACGCAGCCGGTCGCGATCGATGTACCCGCGGCGGCTCGCCAGCGCGTTGATTTCGGCCACATACGCCGCGAGCGGAACTGGCGCCGGACCGATGTATTGGTTGACGTCGAGAAACTGTCGCGCTCGGTCGCGGCCGAGTTCGGTGAGCGCGTAGCGAAACGACGCCGCCCCTGTTCCGATGGCCCCGCGCACTTCGATGACCAGCTGCATCCGCAGCCGCTCGATGAGCGGTTCGAGAATCGCGAACGGCAGCCGCATCCGCTCCGCGAGCACCAACCCGGCCAGCTCGCCGGCGTACAACGACTTCACGATCAGTTGCTCGATCTGATCCGGGGCGAGACCGGTGTCCTCGATCGTTCGCGGAAGCGGCGGAGCGGCCGTCGATAACGGCGCATCGAGCCGCGTGACGGACGCCGGCGCCGTCATTGCTGCGTCATCGGCAGCAGGACCTCGACGAACTTGATCGCTGCCGGTCCAATCGTCACGACCCAAATCGCCGGGAAGATGCAGAACACGAGCGGAAACACCATCTTCACCCCTGTTTTCGCCGCCGCTTCTTCCGCCCTCTGACGGCGTTTCGTCCGCAGCGTTTCCGAATGGACGCGCAGCGACTGCGCGACGCTCGTCCCGAACTTGTCGGTCTGCACGAGCATCGTCACCAGCGACATCACATCGTCCACATCCGTGCGTTCGCCGAGATTGCGCAGCGCTTCGGACCGCGGCTTGCCGGCGCGAAGTTCGAGATTGACGAGCGACAGCTCTTCGGAGAGATCGCGATGAGCGAACAGCAACTCGTCGCCGACGCGTTGGATGGCTTGATCGAGCCCGAGTCCAGCTTCGACGCTGACCACGAGCAGGTCGAGCGCGTCGGGCAGCCCGAGGCGAATAACGTGCTGGCGCCGTTTGGCTTTGCGCGCGAGCACCATGCCGGGGAGTACGTAACCCATTCCGCATGCGCCGAGCGCGAGCATCAGACTCGGTCGCATCAGGATCGGCGTGGCGAACACGGCGAACATCAGCAGTGCGACGCCGATGCGGATGCCGAAGAAGATCGCGATCGCTTCGTCGCGCCGGTATCCGGCCGCGACCAGACGGCGCTGCAGTTTGCCCATCTCGGACGGCGATCGCGGAACCGCATTCCCCAGCTTTTTCAGCGCGTTGACGACGAGGTCGTCGTACCGCGAGTCGTGTTCGAGCGTCTGCGACGTCCCCGTGACCTCGCCGAGACGCCGCTCGATTGTCGCGGCGCCGCTCGTCGACATCGCCATCGCGCCGGCGGCGATGAGAAGCGACACGAACAGGAATGCCAGCACCGGCAGGAGCAATGTCACGCTACACCTCGATCTTGATGACCTGTCGAATCCACACGAACCCGATCGACTGCAGGATCACACCGGCAATCAACATCGTCTGACCCATGCGCTCGTGGAAGAGCGGCGACATGAACTCGGGATTGATGTACGACAGCGCGACCGCAAGCGCCGCGGGCAGCGCCAGCAACACGTAGCCGGTAAATCGCCCGTGCGCGGTATGCACGCGGACCTGGCGCAGGATCTTGAAACGCTCGCGGACGACGTGTGCGAGGTTGTCGAGGATCTCGGCGAGATTGCCGCCAGTCTCGCGCTGGATCGTCACGGCGGTGACGAAGAAGCGAACGTCGAGCAACGCCACCCGCTCGGCAAGCTGATTGAGCGCGTCTTTCAACGGCAACCCGAAGTTCTGCTGATCGAACGCGCGTTTGAACTCAGGACCCACCGGGTCCGGCAGTTCGTCGGCAGCCATGCCCATCGCCGTCTGGAAGGCATGACCGGCGCGAATCGCGCGCGATAACAAATCCAACGCTTCGGGGAACTGCTCTTCGAAACGAGCCATCCGCCTGGCTGCTCGATACTTCAACCACACAAACGGCGACAGCAGGCCGAGCACGCCACCGACAACCCACGCGATCGGCTGCGGCGTCAGGAGTGTCGACGCGAATGCCGCGGCCACGCCAAGGCCGCCGCTCGCCACCATGATTCCGGCCGCGGTCGCCTTCACACCCGATCGTTCGATCAGCCGCTGCAGCGGCGCCGGACCCTGGGCGACGTCTCGCACGAGCGCTGGCGCATCCTTCGCGGCCGCATCCGACGTGGGGACCACGTCTTCGAGACGCTGACGGACCTCGCGGCTCGCCAGCATGCGCGGCAGATACAGAATGGCGGCGTACGTCGCCATCACGAGGGCAACGAAGAACGCAAACACGACGACCGGCAGCAGCATCACCGCACCTCCGTGACGCCTTCGAACATGTCGGCCGGCAAGTGGATGCCTGACGCGCGCAGACGATCGCAGCACTTCGGCCGGACGCCGGTCGCACGGAATCGGCCAATCACCTTGCCGTCCTGCGTGATGCCGACCTTCTCGAACAGGAAGATCTCCTGCATCGTGATGATGTCGCCTTCCATGCCGGTGATTTCCGAGATGCTCGTGACCTTGCGCGACCCGTCGCTCAACCGCGTTTGCTGGACGACGACCTGAATCGCCGACGCGATCTGCTGCCGCATCGCGCGCTCGGGCAGATTCGTCGCGCCGGTCGCGATCATCGTCTCGATCCGGCTCAGCGCGTCCCTCGGCGTGTTCGCGTGCACCGTCGTCAGCGAGCCGTCGTGGCCCGTGTTCATCGCCTGCAGCATGTCGAGCGCTTCTTCTCCGCGCACTTCGCCGACGACGATGCGATCCGGACGCATGCGTAGGGCGTTGATGACGAGCTGCCGTTGACGAATCGCGCCCTTGCCTTCGACGTTCGGCGGCCGCGTTTCGAGTCGCGCCACGTGCTCCTGGTGCAGCTGCAGTTCCGCCGCGTCTTCGATCGTGACGATGCGCTCGCGATCGGAAATGAAACCCGAAAGCACGTTGAGGAGCGTCGTCTTGCCGGCGCCCGTGCCGCCGCTGATGAGACAGTTCAACTTCGCCTTCACGCAGTGCGACAGAAACTCGAGCATCGGCCGCGTCAGCGCACGCAGGTTGACGAGATCGTCGGCCTTCAGCCGCTCCGCCGGGAAACGGCGGATCGACAGCAGCGGGCCGTCGACCGCAAGCGGTGGAATGATCGCGTTGACGCGCGAACCGTCCGGCAGGCGCGCGTCGACCATCGGCGAGCTTTCGTCGACGCGGCGGCCGATCCGGCTGACGATCCGGTCGATGACACGCATGAGATGCGTGTCATCCTGAAATGATGTCTGCACGCGTTCGAGTTGCCCGCCGCGCTCGACGTACACGTGGCGCGACGTGTTGACGAGGATGTCGCTGATCGACGGATCGCGCAGCAGCGGCTCCAACGGTCCGAACCCGAACACGTCGTCGAGGAGCTCGGCGAGCAGCATGTCGCGCTCGCCGAGACTGATCGGCACGCTCTCGTCCGCGAGCAGACTGCCGAACAGCGAGCGAATCTCGCCCTCGGCGCGCGATCGATCCGCGGTCGCCAGCGCTTCGAGGTTCAAGCGATTCAGCAGCTTGCGGTGGACGTTCGCCTTGAGGTCCAGATACTGCTGCCGTACGGGTGCGTGTCGTGTGGCCACAGCCATCGCGGGTTACCAGAGGGACGCGATCCGCTCGAGACCGAGCGTCCGCTTCTTGTGAGTGGGATCCTGGGGCACGTCCGCCGACGGATCCAGAATCGCGCGCGTAAAGCGATCGAACTGCGCGGCGATGTCCGAGTTGCCGGTCAGCGCCAACGGCACGCCGGAGTTCAACGCCGTCGACACCGTTTTGTAGTCGCTGGGAAACGTGTGGTGAATCGGATGTCCGATCGCGTGCTCGATCTGCTTCGCGGGAATCGGGTACGGCTCGGCCGCGCGATTCAGGAGGAAGCGGACGCGTTCGCCGCACGCGCCGAGCTGCCGCACCCGATCGAGTATTCGTTGCGCATTGCGGACCGACGGCACGTCCGGGTTCGCCACGACGAACATCTGATCCGCCGTGTAGAGCGCGGCAACGCTGCACGAATTGATCTGGCTGCCGGCGTCGACGAGGATGTACTCGTACTGCCGCGTCAGCAGCCGAAACAGTTCTTCGATCGCACTCGCATCCTGCGCGCCCGGCCGGTCGAACTGATCCGACCCCGCGAGGATCTCGAGACCGGACTTGTGGGTGACGACGAGCTCTTTGAGAAACTCGCGATCGAGCCGATGAAGATTGTCGATTCCGTCCAGGATGCTGAAGCGTGGACGGATGCCGAGGAACAGACCCACTTCGCCGAGCCCCGGCTTCAGGTCGACGATGACCGTCGGCCGCTTGCTGAGACGCGCCAACTCCACGCCGCAGTTCACCGCGATCGTCGTCGTCCCCGCTCCGCCCTTCGCACCGAAGAACACGAGCGTCGTCGCAGCCGGCCGCGATCCGTGCGCCGACTCGCGGCGTGCGGCCGTGCGCCGGATCGCGCCATGAAAGGACTCGCTGTCGGGCGGCCAGGTGAAGAACTCGTTCGCGCCCGCGCGCATCGATTGCAGGATCAGGTTCGGATCGTTCGTGTCGGCCACGGCGAAGACGCCTGCGTTCGGCGCCGTGCCCCGGACGCGTTCGATGTTCGCCATCGCCGCCGACGCGTCGCCGCGCGCGTCGACGATGAATACGTCGATGGTGGTCAGATCGCGTGCGACGCGTTCGTCGACGAGGCTGACCGGGATCGCGCCGGAACGCAGCATCCGGCCGATGTGTTTGACGAACGATTCTTCGTGACTCGCGACGAGGGCAACGATGTGAGCCATGACTACTGAACCAGGCGAATGACGTAGGGGAATGCGGCGGCCGGCGCCGGTCCGGCGTTGCCGTCCACGAGGCCGGCAACCGGCGTGACACGGCCCTTGACTTCGCCGGCGCCGGTCAGCGGCTCGAGAAAAAATCCCAGGAAGTTCGTGAAGGTCAGGGTGATGTTCTTGCCGTGTTGTGCGCCGTTCGCGTACGCAACCGGGTCGTATACCGGAATCACGACGATGCGTGGGCTGCGGCCTGCCGGATAGTTGCTGCCCTGAACGCAGTTGCAGGTCGAGTCCCAGTACGCGTCGGGATCGAGCGCGATCAGATCGGCCATGCCCTGCTTGGTCGGCCCGACCATGTTGCCGTTCTCAGGCGGCAGGGTGTCGCCGGGATGAATGAGCGCGGAATTGCACGTCGCGATGTTGTTGCGGTAGTCGCTCGCGCCGACGCTGCCGGGCAAGTCGTACGGGTTGTAGAAACTCGACGTGATGTTCGTCGAGTTGTTCGCCTTCAGCGTGATTTCGAGTCCCTTATCGCGATCGGCGTTGTAGCCGGTGTAGTTCTGCGCATCATCTGGGCCGACATACACGTCCGGATTCGCGAGCGTGTTGCCTTTGTTGTCGTACAGATCGAACGTCGAATCGGGAGCCCAGCCGCCAGGGTCCTGCTTCTCGATCCACTTGTCGGGAATCGTGAACGGCTTGACGCATGTCTCGGCGTTCGCTGGCGACGCTTCGGCCGTTGCGGTCGCCAGCACGTCGACGCGCGCGACGCCGAAGAGCTGTCCCATCAAGGTCGGCACCGAGTTGCTCCGCGCGTTCGTCCGATACACCGTCACCTTGACGCGATTCTGCAGACCCGCCGGGTTCGTCAGAAACTCCACGTCGGCTGCGCCGACCGACACCACCTGCCCGATCACTTTGTTCGCGCGCGCGGCGGTCAGCGCACTCTCGATCGCCGGCCCGCTCGCGGTGTGATCCGTGAAGCTGTTGACGGCGAGCGCTGTCGCGCCCGCGAGCGCGCCCGCATCGGCCGAGTTCTGCGCCTGCGACCGCGCGCCCATGAACATCCCCACGTCGATCGCCAGCGTCGTCGCGGCGACGAACGCCGTGAAGCCGAGTCCGACGAAGACGAACGACAGGCCGCGTTCGTCACGTGCGCGACGCGTCAGGTGCTGTCGCATGACTACTGCCCCTTCTTCTTCGCCTTCGCCACTTCGGCGTCGTAGGCGGCCTGCGCCGCCTTGAGCTTTGCCTCGGCCTCGGCCATCTCTTTCTGTTTCTTCTTGTCGATCTCGGCCTGCTTCTTCGCGATCTCCGCGTCGCGTTTGGCCTGGGTCTCGTGCGCGGCTTTGTCGATCTCGGCCTGACGCTTCGCCGCCTCCGCTTCCTGCTTGTGCACGCGCTCGAGCGTTTTCTGCTCTTGCGGCGTCAACGGACGCGATACCGCCGCTGCCGGTGTAATCGGCCTGGCCGGCAGGGCGTCGCCGTTGACGACCGTGCGCGTCTGTGGCGTCAGCGCCTGCACCGCCGCCGCAGCGGTGGCCGGAACCGACGGCTGCACCGCTGCAGTGGTGGTCCGTGGCGCGGCGAATGCCGGCGCCGCCGGCTCGATGGACTTCTTGGGATCGATCGGCGGCAGGAACGGCTCCGCCAACCGCGGCAGATTCGGCGTCACGCCCGGCGAGTTGTTCGGCAAGATCATTGGCGTGATCATGACGACGAGCTCGGTGCGATCCTTTTGCGCCGCTTCGCTGCGGAAGAGGAGGCCGAGGATCGGAATGTCGCCGATGCCAGGCACTTTCGCGAGCGTCTTGTTCATCTGACTGCTCACGAGACCGGCGATCGCGAACGTCTGACCGTTCTGCAGTTCGAGCTCGGTCTCGGTGCGTCGTGTCGACAGCGCCGGGATCTTGAAGCCGTTCAGCAGTACGGCGTTGCTGAAATCGAGCGAGCTGACCTCGGGCCGAACCTTCAGATGCACCCGGTCGCCGTTGACGACCGGCGTGAAGTTCAATCGGATGCCGAATTCCTTGAACACGACGGTGATGGCCACGGCGCCGCCGGAACCTGGTTGCGCAATCGGGACCGGGATTTCGCCACCGGCGAGGAAACTCGCGTCCTTGCCGCTCTCGGCGACGAGGTTCGGCTCGGCGAGGCTCTGAAGCAAGCCGCGCTGCTGCAGCGCCCGAACCAACAGGCCAACATCGTTCTTCGCATCGAGCAGGAAGAAATTCAGGAAGTCGCTGAAAACGAGTTTGCCGTCCTTGTCCCATTCAGGCGCCGGAAACTGTTCGGTCGTCGTCCGCCCGTACCAACGGCCGTCCTTGAAGCCGTTGCCGACGAAGGACGCGCCAAGCTCGGTGAGCGCGCTGCGGCTCACTTCGGCGAAACGCACTTTCAGCAGGACCTGGTTGCTCGGTGCGCCCTCCTGCAACGCAAGCAGGTTGATCACTTCTTCTTTCTTGTCGACGAACCCGGCCGCGAGATTGATGGCCTTGTCCATCACCGCCTTGTCGCGCACGGTCCCGGCCAGCACAATGTCGCGGCCGTTGCTGCGGACCTCGATCTTCTCGCCGGGAAAGAGCTGCTGCATCTGCTCGGTCAACCGCGCGAGGTCGCGCTGCACGATGACTTCGTATCGCTTGATCGATCCGGCGCGATCCCACACGAACATCGAAATCGTGCCGGGTGTCTTGCCGTTGATCAGGAGCTCGGTCGGCGAGGTGACGAGCGCGTCGGCGATGTCGGGCGTCGTCAGCGACACGCGGGCGATCGGCGAGCCGACGCTGACGATCGCGGATCGGCCGACCATCAGCCGCACGCTGTCGTCGGCGCGCACCACCGAATGGTCCGCGACGATGAGCAGCAGAATGAAGAACAGGCCCAGTTTTTTCATCATCACTGCTCCTGGCGCACGATTTCCTGCGCCCGCTTGTCGCCACGAATGATTTCGACCATGCCGCCTTCGACGACGCGCGCCGGCGCCGCCGCCACTTTCGGCGCCGCCGTCGCGCGTGCTCGTACCGCGGCCGCCCGGCTCGCCGACGCGAATCCAAGCAATGCCGCGGGGCGAATTCCAGGTGTGTTCGGTGTCGTCTTGTCGAGCGGATTGCGCAGCGCGAGCTGGATCTTGCCTTCGGTGCTCGCGAGCGTGAGCCGCTCCGACTCTTCCGGCGCGACGAGCAGCGTGACGACGCTCACCGCCATCGGTTTGTTGTTGCGCTCGTCGCGTTCGATCTTCGTGCCGGCCGCGAGCACCTGCACGTTCGTCAAAATCACCTTGGACGTGACTTCGTCGTGCTTCTCGCTCGGACTGACGACGGCGAGGACATCGACGCGCGTACCTGGCAACACGTAGCCGGCGACACCGATGACTTCGTTGACGCGGACCGATACCGCTCGCAGCCCCTGTGGGATCGCGGGCGGCAACCCGGCGCCCGCCTCCTTGCTCGCGAGCTTGTTTGCGAGGATGGGCTCGTTCTGAATCACCGGCATGATGAGGCCGCGGCCGATCACGTCTTTGGGATCGGCGAACGCGCCGGCGGGTGCGGAGTTCGCCGGCCATTCGACGACGCGCAGGTCGTCGTGCGTGAGGTCGGCGCCGAGGTCGAGATCCGTCGCGGCGACGACCACCGGCTTGGTCGGAATGCCCGGTCCAGCCTTCGGCGCGTTTTGCACGTAGTTGTATGTGCCGTAGGCGAACACGCTTCCGACGGTCATCGCCAGCGCCAGCACCATGAACACCCGAACTCGAGCCATAACGATTCCCCTATTCGTCGCGCATCAGCGCCGTCGTGCTCATCGTGAACGCGCCACCGAGCGTCGTCCCATGCGACACGAGCTTCGCGACCGGATTCAGAACGATGAACGTGTACGGATAGTTGATGGTCACCTGCGTCGCGGGCGCGGTCCCCGTGCCGATCGACACCGTCTTCGTGTGATCGACGGTCACCCAGCTCGGATCCGGCGTCTGCGTCACCTGGCCCGCTTTGAGGTACGCGGTGACGCGATTCTTCACGTCGGTGTCGGTCGTCCCGGGCAGGACCGACAGGCGCGCGCCCTCGCGCGCCGCGTTCGTGCACACCTGAAACACCTGATACGCACGGCCGAACTCGAAGATGCCGACCGACACGAGCAGGACGAGCGGCAGCGTGACGGCGGTTTCGACGAGCGCGGTGCCGCGGTGATTTCTGCGTCGCATACTCACATCCCCAACGCCGCCGCCAGCGCGCCAATGGCAATCGCCGGGGCGTACGCAAACCGATTGAGCTGACCGCGTTCGATGTCGCCGACGTTCGAGCCGGCGGTCGTGACGAGCGCGGCCGTCCGCGCGAGCGTCGCCCGAAGAATCCGACGCCGCATCGCGACGACGAGCGCGATTGCGCCGCCGGCGACGGCGGTGTAGACAAAAGCGAATAGCGTCGCGCGGGGACCGAGCCAGGTCGCGATCGCCGCGAACAGCTTGACGTCGCCAGCCCCGGTCGCGCCCGCGACGTGCGCCGGCAGCATCATCGCGAGGCCGATCGCGAGCGCGGCAATCGCGGCAGCCGGGCTCACACCACTGCGCCCACAGGCCGCTGCGATCACGCCGCCAGCCGCAACTGACACCGTGAGCGCGTTGGGGATCCGCCGTGTACGAAGGTCGATCGCGGTGCTCGCGAGACCGGCGGCACAGACAACGACAACGGCGATCGGATCAGAAATTTTGAGCAATGTTCACCCAGAACACGTCGTAGATTTTGGTGCCGACCGCCGCGACCGCGCCGATCGCGAAGATGGCGATCAGCGCCGCCAACAGTCCGTATTCCAGAAGATCCTGACCGTCGCGCTCTCGAGCGAGCCGCGCGACGGCGGCAATCACGTTCATGGCATCCTCGTCATTGCGGATTGAGGATTGCGGATTGCGGATCCCATTGGTGATTCAATCCGCAATCCGCAATCCGAGATCCGCATTACATCGATCCCAGTTGACCTGCGATGTTGCTGAACATCGTGTCCCGTGGTTACGTCGCCGTACCGAGCTGGCTGGCGATGTTGCTGAAGATGGTGTTCACGCTGTTGCCCGCCAGCTTCACGGCGCCGAACGCGACGAGCGCGATCAACGCGACGAGCAGCGCGTACTCGAGCAGATCCTGTCCGCTGTCGTCCTTCGCGAACGAACGGACGCACTTCATCAACGTCATGACTCTCTCTCCTCCTGCGCGTCGTGCGACGCGCGACGTGCGTGTGTGCGAAATGTGATCACGCCGTTCTGCAGGACCGCGTGACACGGGGCCATTCCGCAACGGCTGTGCCACGCATCGCGAGCGCTGCGCGCGAATCGCACGTAAGTGACGAACCGTTGTTCGAGTTAGCCCGCGCTGCGCGTCACGCGCGGCGTCGTGTTCGACCGAGTGGAATGTGGACGATCGTCAGCACATTCGTAACCGCGAGGTCCAAATTCGTGCGGATCGATCGATCGCGAAATGGAACACACGCCAGATCGGCGCACAAAACAGCGGCGAAATCCGTACGGGGTGCTTGGAACGCCGATTGCGATCGCATCGCGAGTCCGTGTGTCTCCAGGTCAGGGTCAGGAGTATCTGTGATGCGTCGTGCTGTCTCCGACGTGGTGATGTCGATCGGCGCCGTCTCGCTGTTGCTCGTGCTGTTGACCGCGTTCGACACGCGCGTGCGTGACCAGATGCTGGTGCGCATCGGCCGCACGTCCTCGTCGGCGATGGTCGCAGACGCCGGCGGCCGTGCGCGCGATCTTGCCGCGGTCGTCGTCGACGCGTTCCGCGACGAAATGCGGCTGCACGCGACGCTGATGATCTTCGTCGTGGCAGCGACGGTCCTGACGGTGCTCATGTTACGGGTCTGAACTCATGGCGCTCATCCTCGCAATCGAATCGGATCGACGACAGATCAATCACCTCACGGCGCTCGTGCGCAGCCGGCTGCGCGCAGAGCTCGTCCTGGGGGACAACGCTGAAGTCGCACTCGAGCGGCTCGGCGACCGCGTGCCCGATCTGATCCTGACGACGCCGCTGCTGTCGCCGAAGGACGAACAGGCGCTGAGCGATCGGTTGCGGACGCTGAACGGCGTCGCTGCTCACGTCCAGACGCTGACGCTGCCGCTCTTCGCGCCAGCCGTCGCGATCGCGCCTCCACCACCGCGCGGCGGCATGCTGTCGGCGCTCCTGGGCGAATCGAAACCGGATTCGGCGCCGGATGGCTGCGATCCGGCCGTGTTCGCGGAGCAGTGCCGGGAGTACCTCGAGCGCACCGCGGTCGAGAAAGAAAAGGACCACGAAGACCACGAAGAGGACGAAGAACACGAAGAACACGAAGAGCACGAAGAGCACGAAGCACACGAAGCAGGCGGAGAATGCGCCGGGCCGGAGACGTTCGTCGACGTGGATCTCTCCGAGTTGCTCGAAGTCGAAGCCGAGGCCCCGGTCGTCGAGGCAGAGGCCCCCGTTTACGAGCTGTCGGCCACGCCGCCGCCGGATGATTTCGATGATTGGCAACAGGTCGTGGACGCGCTGAAGCGCGAGAGCGCGCGCACGCAGCTGCCGCGTCGGAAGGACCGTGAGGAGCCGCCGGCCCCACCACCGTCCGCCGCGAAACAGCCGAAAGATGAGTGGGGTATTTACGATCCGCGACAAGCCGGCATGGCGGCCTTGTTCGCGAAGCTGGAGGAACTGACCAGCGACGATGAGGCACCGGCGAGACCGGCGTGACCTCGCGGACGCTTTGGGACGTGGCGCTGTGCAGCGTCTGGGCGCTGCTCGCCCTGCTTGTCTCGTACACGGTTGCTGACGCCGATCTGTGGGGCCACCTCCGATTCGGCGCCGATCTACTCCATTCGTGGCGGTTCACGCGTCACGATCCCTATTCGTTCACGTCCGACGTCGCGTGGATCAACCACGAGTGGCTGGCGGAGGCGGTGTTCGCGGCCGTCTACTCGTTGTCGGGCACCATCGGACTGAACCTGCTGAAAGTGGTGACGATCGGTGCGATCGCCGCGCTCGCTTGGAGACGCGCCCACCGCCTCGCCGCAACGGCGTTTCCGGCCGCGATCGTGACGGCCTTGCTCATCGTCGTCACGTACACGCGCACGCAGTCGCTGCGTCCACAGTTGTTTTCGGTTCTGTTCTTCGCGATCCTGCTGCGGCTGCTGGAACGCACCGAGCGTGACGGCCAACTTCCATTCGTCGCGATCACGCTGCTGTTTGCGGTCTGGGCGAACACGCATGGCGGCTGGATCGTCGGCTTCGGCACGCTCGCGATCTGGTGTGCCTGGCGACCGCGACGGACGCCGATCGCAGCTGTCGCCGCAGCCGCGACGCTGATCAATCCGTACGGCGTGGGACTGTGGCGATTCCTCTACTCGACTGTCGGCCTCGCACGTCCGGAAATCTCCGATTGGCAGCCGATGTTCGGTCTGCCGCGCGCGATCGTCGGTCTCGAGCTGGCGCTGCCGCTGCTCGCGCTCGTCGCGATCGTGAAGACCAGACGTGCGCCGTCGATGGATCACGTCGTGATAATCGCTGCGTTGGCGTTCGGGACGCTTCGCATTGGCCGGACCGATGCGTTCCTGCAGCTCGCGATCGCGTGGCTCTGCGGACCCGCGATCATCGGCTGGCTGAATCTCGTCGACGCGCGCACGCAGCCAACGAGCCCGTTGCTGCAGCCGCGGCTCCTCTATGGATACGTCACTGCGGCGATCGTCGTCGGTGCGATCGGATGCGGCATTTCACGTCTCGCCCGGATTCCGATCCAGGGCGACTGGCGGCCGGATGCTGATGCGATCGCATTCCTGCGGTCGCACGCGTCGCATCAACGGCTGCTCACGTGGTTCGATTGGGGCGAGTACGCGATCTGGCACTTGTCGCCGGCCGGCGTGCAGGTGTCGATGGATGGCCGTCGCGAGACGGTCTACAGCGATCGCGTGCTGCACGATCATTTCGCGTTCTACGGGAACGCCTCTCCGGATGCATGGCAGTACGCCGACGCGATCGGCGCCGACGCGATCTGGCTGCCGAAGCGGCTTCCGATCGTCCCCGCGCTTTTGAAACATGGATGGCACACCGAGCTCTCCACCGACATGTCCGTCGTGCTGACGAAGGGGTCTGACACCTCAGAGGTGTCAGAGCACTCTGGCACCGGCATGAGCGTTGCCAGCACATCGGCGGCGTTGCGCGCGTTCCCGTAACTGATTGACCTGAACCACTACCGCTCACATTTCTGCGCGCGCGCCGCACATCGGCGATGCAGAAATTGCCCACCGGAACAATCGTTTCCATTCGCCGGGCCCGCTGGCGCGTGACCGATGTCCGTCCGTTCGAGGATTGCTCGATCGTCACCGTCATCAGCGAGGGGCGGGAAACACGCCAATTTCTGACGCCGTTCGACACCATCACACCAATCGCGGCGCGCACGCGACCCCGACCCGTCTCGAATGCGGTCTGGCGTCGCGCCAGCCGCGCCGTCGCGTCAGGCGCCGTGGTCGCCGACGGACTGAATGCGGCCGCCTGGGCTGATTGCGACCTGCTTCCCTATCAGCTCGAACCGACGCTTGCCATTGTTCGCGGCTACGGTTGCCGTGTGTTGCTCGCTGACGAAGTCGGACTCGGCAAAACGATTCAGGCCGGGTTGATTGCCTCTGAGCTCCTCGCGCGCGATGCAATCGAGCGCGTCCTCGTGCTGACGCCGGCGGGCCTGCGAGAGCAGTGGCAGGAGGAATGGTGTCGACGCTTTCGGATCGAGGCGCGGATCGCCGACGCGTCAGCCGTTCGCTCATCGCTCGCCACGCTTCCCGCCGGCACCAACCCGTGGAGGACGTGGCCGATTGCGATCGTGTCGATCGACTACGTGAAGCGGCCCGAAGTGCTTCGTGCCGTCGCTGACGCGCGCTGGGACCTCGTCATCGTCGACGAAGCTCACGGCGCGGCGAATGATTCCGACCGCCATCATGCGGCCGACGCGTTGGCGACACGCGCGTCGTTCGTGCTGCTGCTGACGGCGACGCCGCACGACGGCGTGGAACAGACGTTTACGTCGCTCTGCGAGATCGGCGCGGTCGACGGCGACCCGCTGCTCGTTTTTCGGCGCACACGCGCCGACGCCGGTATGGCGTCGCGGCGCCGTGTGCGCACGTGGCCCATCGGCACGACGAGGGCCGAGCGGCGGATGCATCGACTGCTGGACAGATACATCGATGCCCTCGCTGCCGATCGCGGCGACTGGCAACTGGCGGCGTCGGTCCTGAGAAAACGCGCGTACTCGAGCGCATGGTCGCTCGCCGAGACGGTCGATCGACGTCTGCATCGCCTCGGCGGCGCCGAAGATGATCCAAGCCAGCTGCCGTTGCCACTCGGCCTCGCGGGCGACGTGACGACGGTCGACGAGGCGCCGGCGTGGCCGAGCGACATCCGGCTCGCGGATGCAGAACGGGACCGCGTCCTCTTGCGCTCGCTCGGCGACAGCGCACGGGAGGCAGGATGCGCTGAATCCAAGATCCGCGTTCTCAGACGGCTGCTTCGCCGCGTGGCGGAACCGGCGATCGTCTTTACCGAGTTTCGCGACACGCTTCGTCACGTGCAGGCGTCCATCCCGCGCGAGACGATCTTGCTCCACGGCGGGTTGACGCCGGTCGAACGTCGCGAGGCGCTGAGGAGGTTTCGTGCGAGTCCCACCGCGGTCTTGCTCGCGACCGACGCCGCCGGCGAAGGTCTCAACCTCCAGGACACATGTCGACTGGTCATCAATCTGGAAGTTCCCTGGAATCCGGTGCGCCTCGAGCAACGGATCGGTCGCGTCGATCGCATCGGACAACACCGTATCGTGCACGCCCTGCTCCTTGTGTCGGCGATCGGCGAAACGCGCCTGCTCGATCGATTCACTGACCGCGCCGTTGTCGCGGCGAACGCGCTGGTTCGCCCTGGACCCGACGGGCTCGTGGCAGCCGCCGCGTCGGAGACGCAACGCTTAGAGGCCGTTCGCGGCAACGTGGATCCGATCAGCATCGACGGACCGTGGATCACGACCGCGCGGAGACGATGGCGCCGCGCCACTCGGGGTCGTGGTCTGACGATCTCGCGCGCCGTTGCCGAACATGACGACGGCCGAGTCGTTGCGTTGACAGCGCTCGATTCGACCGACACCGATCGTCTCGACGAGTGGCGGCGTACCGTGATTGCGACGGTCGAAGCCTTCGCCGACACACGGCTCGCGCGCGAACGGGCGATCGCGCGGTCGATCGGCGCTGCCGCTGCGGCGCTCTACCAACCCGGACTATTCGACCGTCGTCGCGACCGTGCGCACCACGTGGCCGCGACCGCCGATGCGACACACCGGGATGACATCGCAGCACGAATCGCGCGAATCGAACGGCAGCGGATCGTGACGTTCGCGCCGCCGACACCGGTCTTGATCCGACGATGACAGGCATCAGCGGCAGCCTGTTATCGCAGGCTTTTCTGGATGCGCACGTCCGGGACGGCTCGAACGAACGGGTCGTGATGCACGCATTCGGACCGGCGACACACGTCCGCGCGCTGTTGACCGGAGGCATCGCGCCGCTGCTCGTCAGATTCGGATTCGGTCCGCCGGCGGACATCGGCGAGACGCCTCCGCTCGTCAGCGCCACCGTGGCCGCGGGCGCCCACCGCATCGCGCTGCTCGTCGCACCATTCGGCCACCAGCTCGATCCCTTGTGGCGGTCGGCGGTGACCGAAGCGTTACGCCGCTCGTGTCCGGCATGCCTGTTGTTCAACGGCACGCACGCCAGGCTCGTCGATGCCGCGCGCGTCTACTCGCGACGATTCCTCGACTTCGACCTCGACACGATTGTCTCGGATGCGCGTTCGATCGCCGCTCTCCAACTCGCGCTCTCACCCGCGCTGCCGTCGCTCGTGGACGCGTCGGATCGCCACCGCGCCGGCGTGTGTCGGTCGCTGCGGAACGGAGTGCTCGCGGCGTCCCACGACGTCCTGCTCGCGCTCACTGCAGGCGGTCGACGACGCCGCAACACTTCGCTGGACGACTCGTTCGAACAGGCGCTGACGATCGTGTATCGCCTGCTGTTTCTGCTGTTCGCCGAGGCGCGCGCGCTCGTGCCTCTCTGGCATCCCGTGTACCGCCGCAGCTACAGCGTGGAGGCGTTGCGCGCGATCGCCGAACAACCGACGCGGTCATCCGGGCTGTGGGACGCCTTGCGCGCGATGACGCGCCTGGCGCACGCGGGCTGTCGCGCCGGCGATTTGCGCGTGACGCCGTTCAACGGACGGCTGTTCGCGCCGTCACGAACGCCGCTCGCGGATCACACGGAACTCGACGATGCAAAGGCGTGCAGCGCGATCGTGGCGCTGTCGACGCGTACGGCAGCCGGCGGCCGCGGTGTCGAGCGCATCACGTACCGCGATCTGGGCGTCGAGCAATTGGGCGCGGTCTACGAGACACTGCTCGATTACATACCGCGCCGCGACAAGAACGGCCGCGTGACGCTCGAACGCGAATCGACGATTCGCAAAGCGACCGGCACGTTCTACACGCCGCAGCCGATCGCCGACTACCTCGTGCGGCGCACGCTGGCGCCGCTGGTCAACGGACGCGCCCCGGACGAGATTCTGCAGCTGCGGATCGTGGATCCAGCAATGGGCAGCGGCGCGTTTCTCGTCGCTGCCTGTCGTTATCTCGCTGGTGCGTACGAGGCGGCGCTCGTCGAGAGCGGCGCGTGCTTGTCTTCCGACATCGCCGACGCGGACCGCACGATGTTTCGCCGGCTGGTGACGGAACGATGTCTCTACGGCGTTGATTCCAACCCGATGGCGGTGCAACTCGCGCGGCTCTCGCTCTGGCTGGCGACGCTGGCGGCCGACCGGCCCTTGAGTTTTCTCGACCACCGGTTGGTGACCGGTGACAGTGTGCTTGGCGCGTGGCTGTGGCAACTTCGGCGACCGCCGCGGTCGGGTCGCACACGTTCGACCGGCACCGCACCGATTCTGTTCGATGACGCCGCGGCAACCGACGTGATCCGCGGCGCGTTGCCGATCCGATTTTCGCTCGAGTCGACTCCCAACGACACACTGGCGCAGGTGCGTGACAAAGAGCGGGCGCATGCGGCGGCGACGGCACGTGACGCGGCGCTCGCGCTGTGGAAGCGCGTCGGCGATCTCTGGTGCGCGTCGTGGTTCGCGCGCGATGGGCGCCGACCGCCTCCCCGTGCGTTCACCGAGCTGGCCGACGCAATCCTGCACGGCACATGTGCGCTGCCCGAACGCGCGGCCTCCACACTCCTGGCGGACGCAGACGCGATCGCGCAGAGCCGCCGGTTCTTCCATTGGGAGTTGGAATTCCCCGAGGTGTTCTTCGGCGGCGATGGATCGCGATTGGCGCACGCCGGTTTCGACGCCATCATCGGCAATCCGCCGTGGGATGTCGTGCAGGATGGCGAAGTGCTGCGCTTCACGCGTGATGCCGGCGCCTATCGATCCCAGGGTGATGGCCACGCGAACCAGTATCAGCTCTTCGTCGAGCGCAGCATGTCGCTCGTACGGCCCGCAGGACGCGTCGGGCTCGTGCTGCCGTCGGGCATCGCCACCGACCACGGCAGCGCCGCGTTGCGCCGCGCGCTGCTGTCGACGTGCGACGTCGACGCGCTGGTCGGATTCGACAATCAGAAGGCGGTATTTCCGATCCACCGCAGCATGCGGTTCGTGCTGGCGTCCGCGACCAGCGGCAGGGCGACCGCCTCCGTCAATTGCCGCCTGGGCCTCGACGATCCCTCTGTGCTCGACTCGGTCGGCGAGGAGCCGCCGCAGCGCTCGCCTTGGTATCCAGTGCGTCTGTCGCGTGAAACGCTCGAGCGCATTTCGGGTCCCGCCCTGACGATCCCGCATCTCACGTCGCAGCAGGATCTCACCATCGTCGAGCGCGCGGCGGCGCTCTTCCCCCCGCTCGGCGACGCGTCCGGATGGAACGCGCGCTTCGGCCGAGAACTGAATGCGACCGACGATCGGAAGGCCTTCCGCGAGGGCGGTCGAGGGTTGCCGATCGTGGACGGAAAACATCTTTCGCCATTTCGTGTCGACGTCGGCGCGTCGACGCGGACGATCGCGATGGGGGACGCTCGCCGGTTGCTGCGCTCAGCGGCGTACGAGCGCGCGAGGCTGTCGTATCGCGACGTGGCGAGCGCAACCAACCGCGTGACGCTGATCGCGGCCATCCTGCCACCTCGATGCGTTTCGACGCACACCGTGTTCTGCCTTCGAACTCCGTTGCCAACGACCGCACAGTATTTCTTGTGCGGGATGTTCAACAGCCTCGTCGTCAACTACCTCGTGCGCCTGCGCGTCACGACACATGTCACGACAGCGATCGTCGAGCGGCTGCCGATTCCGCTCTGGCGTGACGCGCCGGCGACGTGCCGCCACATCGCCGGGCTCGCGCGTTTGCTGTCGACACGGTTCGAGCCGCGCGCGTTCGCCTGCTTGAACGCAAGCGCCGCGCAGCTGTATCAGCTGACGCGCGCCGAATTGGAACACGTGCTCGCATCGTTTCCGCTCATCGACGCCGACGTGCGCACGCAGACGCTGACGGAATTCGCGTCTCGTGTGCCGTCCGTGTAATCGATGCGCCACACGACAAAATGGTCAGCGGACGCGAAAGCTCCGGTTTCAGCGGAGTTGCGGCGCACCGATCGACGATGCGAACACGGTACGGATATCGCCTATCCGTCGCGGGAAGGTGTCTCATGGATCCTGCGCGCGCGACCGGTATGTCCGCCAGTGTGTTTCACGATGGACTCGGCGATCGGCGGCGCGGTACCGACGCGACCGGCGCTGAGCTCGTCGAGCGTCTCTGCCTCGGCGGCGAGCTGACGAGCGTTCCGGCATTCGAGTTCGCGCTGCGCGAACGTGCGAGCCGGCTCGCGCAGTTCCGTCATCCATGCTTCGCGGCCGTGCGCAGCGTCGATCGGCTGAACGACGCGGCGTCGACGCTCGCGCTGGTGTCCGACACTGTCCGCGGCGTTCGTCTGTCGACGCTGCTGACCAATCCGGATCGGCCCACCATCGACATCAATGCGGCCATTCATCTGATCCGGCAACTCGTGTCCGCGGTTGCCGTCCTGCACGAGAGCGCACCCGACCTGTCGCACGGCGCCATCGCGCCGGAGCGCATCATCATCACGCCCAACGCGCGCGTCGTCATCGTCGAATACGTGCTTGGCGCGGCGCTCGAGCAGCTCCATTACTCGCGCGATCGGTATTGGACCGACTTGCGCGTCGCGGTGCCACCGTCGACGTCTGCGTCGATGCCGCATCTCGATCAGCGCGCCGACATCCTGCAAATCGGCATCGTCGCGTTGTCGCTCGTCGTCGGTCGCGTCCTCGACAATCACGAGTACCCGACGCTCGTCGCCGATGTGCTGAAGTCCGCAGGCGCGTTGAATGGGCGTGGCGACCGCGAACCGCTGCCGCCGGGCATCCGACGCTGGCTCACGCGGGCGCTGCAACTCGATTCGCGCACGAGTTTTCAGAATGCCCTCGAGGCACGTGACGAACTCGAACGCGTGCTCGCCGACGATGAGGACACCGTCGACGACGTCGTGGTGGAGGAACGGCCGGCCGCACCAGTAGCGCCGCGGCCCGCACCGGCGAAGCCGGTCGTCGCCGCCGCTCCGGTCATCGTCGTCGCGCCGCCGCCACCGCAAGCCGTCGCGCCGCCTGCGCCGCAACCGAAAGCTCCGGCGCCGCCGATTGTCTCGGTGCCGGCGGCTCCGGTGAACCAGCGTCGCGGGATTCCGCTCGCGGCGATCGCGGCGGCGGTCGCGATCATCGTCGCCACCGGCGGGTTCGCCGCACGCCGGTATGTGTTCGGCAATCCACCAGCCGTCGAGACTGGCAGCGTCAGCGTGACCAGCGTCCCGGCAGGGGCGCAGGTGATCGTGGATGGCACGCTCCGCGGCGTCACGCCGCTGACGCTGACCGTCGCGCCCGGCGCGCACAACGTCGAACTGCGCGGCGGTGGCGAACCGCGAACGATTCCAATCACCGTCGGCGCGGGACAACAGGTGTCGCAGTATGTCGAGCTCGCGAAAGCGATCGCGAACGTCGGACGGCTGAACATACGCACCGAACCGACCGGCGCGACCGTCACGGTCGACGGCGTCGATCGCGGCAAAGCGCCTCTGGTCGTGGAAGGGCTCACACCTGGCGAGCATGCCGTGACGTTGCAGAGCGATCTCGTCAGCGTCAAGCAGACGGTACAGATCGAAGCCGGCCAAACCGCCTCGCTCGTCGTCCCGCTGACGGTGACGGAAGGTGCACCGGTGTCCGGGTGGGTCGCCGTCTCGGCGCCAGCCGAAGTCCAGTTGTTCGAAAACAAGCGGCTGCTCGGGACGTCGCAGTCCGATCGGATCATGGTGTCGGCGGGACGCCACGAGATCGAACTCGTCAACGACGCGCTCGGCTATCACGTGACACGAACCGTCCAGGTGCCGGCGGGCAAAGTGACGGCGGTCGCGATCAACTGGCCGACCGGCAACGTCGCGCTCAACGCGCAGCCGTGGGCCGAAGTGTTCGTCGACGACAAGCGCGTTGGCGAGACACCGATCGGAAATCTCGCGCTGCCGATCGGCCCGCACGAAATCACCTTCCGCCATCCCGATCTCGGCGAACAGCGACAGGCGGTAACGGTATCGCTGAAGGCGCCGGTGCGCGTCAGCGTCGATTTGAGGAAGAAGCCATGAAGCGATTCATTCTCCTGCTGGCCAGTTGCTCTCTCGCGCTCGGCACGACCATCCGTGCGCAGGATTCGCTCGCCGCCGCACGCGATCTCTACGCCTCCGCGGCGTACGAAGAAGCGCTCGACGTCCTGAATCGCCTGACGCCTGCGCCTCGGACAGCGGACGATGCCCGAACGGTCGACGAATACAAGGCGTTCTGTCTGTTGGCGCTCGGCCGGACGAACGAGGCACAGCACGCGATCGAGAGCCTCGTCGCCGAACAACCGGCGTTTCACCCGGCCGACGGGGATCTGTCACCGCGCGTCCGTGCCGCGTTCGCGGATGTTCGGCGGCGGATGCTTCCGACCGTCATCCAACAACGCTACGCCGACGCGAAGGCCGCGTTCGATCGAAAAGAATTCGCCGCCGCCGCGCAAGGATTCCAGCAGGTCCTCGATCTGATGGGCGACTCAGACATCGGCTCCGCCGCGTCGCAACCGCCGCTCGCTGACATCCGCACGCTCGCGACCGGGTTTCACGATCTCAGCGTGCAGGCGACACCACCGCCGCCCCTGCCGGCGGCGCCGACGATGCGCGCCGCCGAACCGCCGGCGGAAGTCCACGCTGCGCCTGCACCGCCCACGCCGCCGCGTGTGTACAGCGGCGCCGATGCGACCGTGAACCCGCCGATCACGCTGCGTCAGGAACTGCCGTCGTTTCCCGGACAGACGATCATCCCGCGTCAGGGCTTGATCGAGATCGTCATCGACGAGAACGGCTTCGTCGAAACGGCGGTCATGCGTCAACCCGTGACGCCGGCGTACGACGCGCTCGCACTGAACGCGACAAAGGCGTGGCGCTACAAGCCCGCGTCGGTGAACGGCGCGCCGGTGAAGTACCGGAAGGTCGTCCAAATCACGGTGAAAGCGCAGGGTCGCAGCTAGATTTTCTTGTGGAAGACGAGCGCGGCGATCGCGCCGGCAATCAGTTCGACGAGCACGATTGAGGTGAGCAGCGCGAACGTCCAGTCGCGCGCGATCACGTACTCGATCGTCGACAGGACGACACGCGCGGCTGGCGTCGCGATCAGCAGCAGGATGCCCGCCTGCAGCAGGATCGTCGACGCGCCCGGGCGCGCGAGCGAAATCGCCAGGCCGAGCGCGAGACACACCGTGCTGAGGATCACTCCCACACGCAGCAGCTTGCCGATGACAATCTCGAGTTGCGTATCGCCGGCCTTCATCGCATCCCCTTCACGAGCATCAGCGTCGAGACCACGCCGAGTACGGCGGCGAGCAGTAACTTCAAATTGCGCACCGGCAGCTTCGGCGCGAAGCGCAGACCGGCCCACGACCCCAACTGCACGCCCAGGATCGCCGCTGCGGCCGCCACGGGCAGCAGCTGGCCTGTGCCGTAGTAGATGATCGCGCCGCCCGTTGCGGTGACGCCGATCATGAATGCGCTCGTCGCCGCGGCCGCCCGCAGCGGCATGCCGCACCACGCGTTCAGCACCGGCACTTTGATCACGCCGCCGCCAATCCCGAGCAGCGACGACACATTGCCGGCGACAAACGACGCGCCGATCGCGAGCGGCAGACGCTTGATGCGATAGACGACCGTGCGCCCCGTCTCTTCGTCGAAAAAGCGTCCGCCGAGGACGCCCGGTTCGACGGCCGGATCGGTAATCACATTGCGCTTGTTCGCGCGCGCGATCGTGACGACCGCAACGGCCGCCGTGACACCCGCAAAGAGGCGCTGCAGCATCGCTTGGGCGATGTACTGCGCGGTGATGCCGCCGAGGACGCTGCCCGCTGCGGTCGCCACTTCGAGCAGCATGCCGAACCGGAAGTTCATCAGGTTCTGACCGGCCTTACCCGCGGTCACCGAGCAGGACGTCGCGATCACCGTCGCGAGGCTGATCGCGGCGGCGACGCCGATCGGAAACCCGAGTGCGATGTTGAGGAGCGGGACGAGGAAGATGCCGCCGCCGAGCCCGAGCAATGCGCCCAGGCCGCCGGCCGCGGCACCGGCGACGAAGATGATGAGTGCGAGACCCGGGGTAACCGTCGGCAAACGCTGATCATAGGGCAGGCCCGAAGGCCTGCGCCACTGCTCGCGCGATGCCGCAGCTACTCAGGCTTTGCGGCGACGCCAATGCTGGCGATCGTGTCGCCTTTTTTCACCGACGGCAACGCCCGCACGAACATCACGATGCCGGCGTCGGGCGACGTGATGTCCTGCAGCGGCCGATGCAGGTAATCGCTGATCGATCCGAGCTTGTCGCCTTTCTTGACGTGCGCGTCGCGATCGACGGCCGGCCAGAACACGCCGTCGCCGTCGGCGCTGACGCTCGTCACCTCGACCCACGTGGGATTCTTGACGAGCGCCGGAGCCCGCTTCGTCATCTTCAACTCCGCCATGACGCCTTCGACGCCGTTGACGAGCGCGGTGACATCGCTGGACGCGACGGGTCCGGAGCGGCCCGCTTCGGCCGTGAACGACGGCTTGCCGCGCGTCGACGCCGTGTTCTCGAGGAAGCGTGACGCGTTCGGATCCTTCGGCCGATCGCGCGAGATGATGATGTGGTCCAATCCGAACGCGAGCACCATCTGCTTCGAGAACTCGTCCTGCTGTTTGTTGCCGGTGACGGTCCAGTAGCTGTACGGGCGCAAGTTCTCGTCGAGGTCGCCGCCGTGCAGATCGATCAAGTGATCGCACTTCTCGACCACTTCTTTCGTGATGGCGTACGACGCGCGATCCGTCTGCGTCCCGGACACGCTGCCTGGGTAATAACGATTCATGCTCTTGTTGTCCGTCGGGTTGACGTGCGGCGTGATCTTGTCGAACGACGGGATGTTCACGATGGGCACGAGGATGAGCGTGCCGGCGATGTCGCCCGGGGTCACTTTCGCAATCAGCTCTTCGACCGCGACGATCGACGCGTATTCGCTGCCGTGCGATCCGGCCACGACGGCGAGCACCGGTCCAGGTTGCATCCCCTGAATTACCGCAACCGGAATGTCGTACCCGGCGTCTGAACCGGCTGGTACTTTGATCGCGCCGTAGACTTTTTGGCCGGGCTTCGCCGCCGCTGTTCCGACGGTCAACGCTCGTGGTTGCTGGACGAACACGCCAAGCAATGCGACGCCGCACATGATGCTTTTCATGGCGGGAGTGTATGTCCAGAGTGCGTAGGGTGCCTAGGGTGCGTAGGGTGCCTGCAGTGCCTGAAGTGCCTAGGGTGCGGTAAAGTTCTTGAGGCCTGAGGCACTCGCGGGCACCTCAGGCACTCTAGGCACAGTAGGCACCCTAGGCACCCTAGGCACCCTACGGACCTTAGGCACTCTACGCATGAAAACCTACTCGCATTACATCAACGGAGAGTTCGTCGCGTCGAACGGATCCGCCGTGCTGGAGGCGATTGATCCATCGATGGGCAGCGTCATCGCCCACGCGCCGAACGGCACCGCTGCCGATGTGGACCGCGCCGTGCGAGCGGCGCGCGCCGCCTTCGACGTGGGCCCCTGGAAGGAGACGACGGCACAGGATCGCGGCCGCGTCCTGTTCAAGCTCGCGCAGATCGTGCGCGATCGGCTGGAGGAGCTCGCCGAACTGGAAACGCGCAATACGGGGAAACCGATTGTCGAGGCGGAGTTCGACGTCGGCGACGTCGCGACCTGCTTCGAGTATTACGGCGGCCTCGCGACGAAAATTCACGGCGACGTCATACCCGTCCCGGACAATGCGATGAGCCTCGCGCTGCGCGAGCCGATCGGCGTGGCCGGCCAGATCATCCCGTGGAACTACCCATTGCTCATGGCCGCCTGGAAATTGGCGCCCGCCATCTGCGCCGGCTGCACGACGGTGTTGAAACCAGCGGAACAAACGCCGATGAGCGTGCTCGCGTTGGCCGAGAGTTTCGCCGACGCCGATCTGCCGCCGGGCGTCGTCAACATCGTTTCCGGCGCCGGAGAGACGGGCGCGGCCATCGTCGGTCATCCGGATGTCGACAAGATTGCGTTCACCGGCAGCGTCGAGGTCGGCAAGACGATCATGCGCGGCGCGGCCGACACGCTGAAGAAGATCTCGCTCGAGCTCGGCGGGAAGTCGCCGAATATCTTTTTCGCCGACGCCGACTTCAACGTCGCCGTCGAAGGTGCGTTGTTCGGCGTGTTCTTCAATCAAGGCGAAGTGTGCTCCGCCGGCAGCCGCATCCTGGTGCAGCGATCGATCTATAAATCCTTCGTGGAGGCGATCGTCGAAAAGGCGCGATCGATCAAAGTCGGCGCGCCGATGGACCGCGAGACGAAAATGGGCGCGCTGGTCAGCCGCGAGCAATACGACCGCGTCCGGTCGTATCAAGCCATCGGCAAACAGGAAGCGAAGACGGCGATCGGCGGCGGCGTGGCGAAGATCGAGGGGCACGAGCAGGGCTATTTCGTCGAGCCGACAATCTTCTACGACGTCGACAACAGCGCACGCATCGCGCGCGAAGAGATCTTCGGACCGGTTGCATGCGTGATTCCGTTCGATACCGAGGAAGATGCCCTGCGCATTGCCAACGACACCTACTACGGTCTCGCCGCCGCCGTCTGGACCCGTGACATCTTTCGCGCGATGAGAGCCGTAAAGAATCTTCGCGCCGGCATCGTCTGGGTCAACCACATGCAACCGACCTATGTCGAGGCGCCATGGGGCGGATACAAGCAGAGCGGCATCGGCCGCGAGCTGGGAAAATGGGGCGTCGAGGAGTACTTGAACGTGAAACAGGTTTATATCAATCTGTCCGAACAACCAATCGGATGGTATTAACGCGGAGGGAACAATGACGTATTACGGTGGTAAAGATCTCGCTCGTCAATTTCGCACGGTGCGCGCCAACACGATCAAACTGGCTGAGGAAATTCCGGACAACAAATTCGACTTCCGTCCCGCGCCCGATACCCGCAGTGTCGGCCAAACGCTGACGCACATCGCCGTCGGCACCGGTTTTCAGTACCACGTGCACAGCAACAAGATCAGCGACATGACGACGGTCAACTTCCCCGAGCTGTTTCAGAAGATTTCGGCCGAGGAAGCCAAACCGCGATCGAAGGCCGAGATCATCGCGCTGCTGAAGAGCGAAGGCGACAAGTTTGCGGCGTTCCTCGAAAGCCTCCCGGAATCGTTTCTCGCCGAAAGCGTCAAGTTGCCGCCGCAAGCCGGGGAGCCGAGCCGCACGCGTTTCGAGATGCTGCTCTCGCCGAAGGAGCACGAAATGCACCATCGCGGTCAGCTGATGACGATGCAGCGGATGATCGGACAGGTGCCACACCTGACGCGCCAGATGCAGGAGCGGATGGCGCAGATGCAGGCCGGAGCGCAGGCGCAGCGGTGATAGGCCGCACCGCGCTCTTTGCGGTCTCCGCGGTGGCGTTCGCCGTGGCTGGTGCGTTCGGGCAGTCGAACGCACCAGCCATCTCGCACGAGTACGTCGACGTCAACGGCGTACGCCTGCACTACGCCAAGTCGGGGAGCGGACGACTCATCCTGTTCCTCCACGGCTTCCCCGAGTTCTGGTACGAGTGGAAAAATCAGCTGCCTGAATTCGGGACGGATCATCTTGCCGTCGCACCGGACATGCGCGGCTACAACCTGTCGTCGAAACCGTCGGAGCTGTCGGCGTATGCGGTGCCGACGCTGGTCGAAGACATTCGCGCGCTCGCCGCGAGCCTCACGAAGGACAAGTTCACGCTCGTCGCACACGACTGGGGCGGCGCGATCGCGTGGGTCTTCGCCGCGATGCATCCCGACATGCTCGACAAGCTCGTGATCATCAACGCGCCGCACCCGACGGTGTTCGGCCGCGAGCTGCGCGAGAACCCCGATCAGCAGAAGGCGAGCCAATACATGCTGCTGTTCCGCTCGTCGCAAGCGGAGTCCACCTTATCGGCGAACAACTACGCCGCGCTCGTCACCGCGGTGCTCGCCGGCGCGAGCGACGAGGAGAAGGCGACTTACGTTGGCGCGTGGTCGCAGCCGGGCGCGTTGACGGGCGGATTGAATTATTACCGCGCGTCCGAGATCGGTCCGCCGACGCCGGGCGCCAAACCGAGCGAGCTGACATCGCAGCCGGTGATGGTGCGCGTGCCGACGCTCGTCATCTGGGGCGAGAAGGACACGGCCCTGCTGACCGGCAACTTGAACGGACTCGAGCAATACGTGCCCGCGCTGACCGTTCGGCGGATCCCGGATGCGACGCATTGGGTGGTTCGCGAGAAGCCGGCCGAAGTCAATCGGCTGATCCGCGAGTTCCTGGCACGGTGACGCCGCCGCGGTTCAGCGATCGCACGCTGAAGTTCCTCCGCGCACTCAAGCGCAACAACCGGCGCGACTGGTTCAACGCACACAGAGACGACTACGAAGCGCACGTCCGCCAGCCGATGATCGCGATGGTCGAACGGCTCGCCGATGATTTTCGCGAGCTCGCTCCGGAGTTGATCGCGAGCCCCAAGGCTTCGCTGTATCGCATCTATCGCGACACGCGATTTTCGGCGAACAAAGCGCCCTACAAGACGCACGCGGCCGCGGTGTTTCCGCACAAGCGGCTGCCGAAACACGAAGGCGCCGGCGTCTACTTTCACATTTCGCCAGACGAGGTCTGGATCGGCGGCGGGATGTATGCGCCGCAGACCGCGCAGCTCGTCGCGATCCGAGAACACATCGCCGCGAACTACACGCGGCTGCAGTCGATCGTCAACGCGCCCTCGTTCCGGCGCACGATGACGCTCGAAGGCGAACGCCTGAAACGCGTGCGCGGTTATCCCGCCGATCATCCCGCCGGCGATTACCTGAAGTACCGGCAGTTCATCGCCGGACGGGAACTGCCGGCATCGTTTACGACGAGCCCGAAGTTCTACGCGACGCTGATCGCGGTGTTTCGAGAAGTGCTGCCGTTGACGCGTTTCCTCAACGAGCCGCTGCTGTGAGCGAGACCATCAGCGTGCCGCTGCACTCGAAGCGACGGCAGCGCGCGATGACGCTCCAGCATCTGCAGCATGCGATTCCCGCGTTCGGCCTTGCGATCGGCGGCATCCAGGCGCTCCAGGCAGGAGCGCACGGCTTCGAATTCGGACTCGCGATTGCGGAAGTCCTGACGAGCAGCGTTCTCGTCGTCGCGCTCGCGCGTCATCTTCGCCATTCACAACCGTCGCATCATCACCGCAACGGCATCGACTGGATTACGGTCTTCGCAGCGGCGATGCTGTTTACGGAAGCTGGAGAGAAGTGGAATCACAGCGGCAAGTGGTTCTCACCGCAGACGCTGACGGCCGTGGCGACGCTCGTCACCGCGCTGCTGAACGAACGCCTGTCCGCGCGCCGCCAGCGCCGGCGGATGCTGCACATTTCCGAAGACGAGATCGCGATCGCGCGCGGCCCGCTGCGGCCGAAGTTTTCGGTGCCGTGGCAGGAGGTCAAGGCCATCGAAGTCCACGAGCACGAGGCCCTGATCCATACGCACGCCGGCAGGCACGAGCGGCTGAACCTCAAGGACCTGCACAACGCACATGAGGTCGCGGCGGCCCTCCGCGCCGCGCAGCATCGCCTGCTCGGGTGACGACGTAGAACGCCGCTCCCACTCCGAGCGCGATCGTTCCTCCCATCAGTTGTTCCTGATTCGCGCCGAACGCGAGCAAAGTCGTCACGATGAGCGCAAGAACCGGCACGATCACGCCAAGCCGGAACTTCAACGTCGCCGCGGCGCAGCCGCCGTACATGATCAAGCGCGCGAAGGCGGCGACGACGGCAAGCCGGGCGAACGAGCCGGTGAGCGCGAGGGACGTCGCCACGATCGAGGTGAAGAGGACGGCGTTCGACGGCGTGCGGTAGATCGGATGCACGCGGCCAAACCACCGCGGCAGTTGATTGTGCTCGGCGAGCGCGAAGATCATGCGGGCGCCGGTCAGCACCTGACCGGCATTGTTCCCGGTCATCGACAACACCGATCCGATCCCAACGAGCAGCGCGCCCGATGCGCCAAGCGCGACGGCGGCGGCATCCGCGATCGGAGTCGAGTGCGTCGCGAGGTTCGGCAGCACGCCTTGCGCGACCGCCTGCGTCAACGTCATCACGACCGTGACGCACAGGATGGTCGCAACGAGCGCGAACGGCACATCGCGTCTCGGATTCAGCGACTCGCCGCCGGGGACCGGTACCACTTCGTATCCGCCGTACATGAAGATCAGCATGAGCGCTCCGGCAAGCGCCTGACGGATCGTCAGCGGCGGCAGCGTCGTCAACCGTGACGCGTGAACGGATGAGAATCCCAACACGATGAACAACGCGAGCGGAACGAGCTTCGCGACCGTCAGCACGTCGACGACCCAGGCGCTTTGGCGCACGCCGCGCACGTTGACCCACGCCAACGCCGACGCGAGCACGATGATCGTCGCGGCGCGCGGCCAACCGGCAGTCAGCGCGGGAAAGTAATAGCCGAGAGCGACGGGTGTGCCAGCCATGATTGCCGACTGGCTGGCGGCGCGCGTGAACCACTGCATCCATCCGACTTCGAATCCGAAGAAGTCGCCGAATGCCTGTCGCGCGTACAGATACGGACCGCCCGTGCCGTCGATCTGCGTAGCCAGCCGACCGAAGCAGAGCGCAACGGTGAGTGACGCGAGGCCCATCACCGCCACGCCGATCGGACTCCACGCGCCGATCACGCCAGCGACTTGCGCCGGCAGCAGGAAGATCGATCCACCGATCACCTGATTGATACCGATCGCGGTCAGATCCCAGCGGCCGAGCGTCCGGCGGAGGCTCGGTCTATGATCCGTTTCTACATGCACACCACGCTGCCGCGGCGATTCTACGCGGATCCTGATTTCTATCGCGCCGAGCTCGAGCGGTTTTACGTCAATCGCTGGATCTGCGCCGGCCGCGCCGATCAGATGCCGAATCCCGGTGACTACTTCACACGGGAGGTCGGCGACGACAACGTGATCGTGACACGCGATACCTCAGGCGACGTGCGCGCGTTGTTCAACGTCTGCCGACATCGCGGCACGCGGTTGTGCGACCAGGCCGCGGGCCATTTCGTCGAACGGATTCAATGTCCGTATCACGCGTGGACGTACGACTTGGGCGGACGACTCCTCGCCGCGCCTCACATGGCGCCAGACTTCTGCAAGGACGACTACCCGCTGAAGCACGCCGGCTGTCGCGTGTGGGAGGGACACATTTTCATCTGTTTCGGCAGCGCCGACTTCCCCGCGCTGCCGGATTTCGGCGCCTGGTCGATGAACGATCTGCGGTTGGGCCACCGGATCGTGTACGACGTGCGCGCCAACTGGAAGCTGATCGTCCTGAACTTCAACGAATGTTTGCATTGCCCCACGCTGCATCCGGCGCTCAACCGGCTGCACCACTATCTCGGCGCCGACAACGTCCAACCGACCGAGTGTTATTGCGGCGGCGCGATGGGGTTCAAGGACGGTGTCGAGACGATGAGCGTCGACGGCAAGCGCCGGCGTCCGTGCTTGCCGGGATTGAATCGGTCACAACAGCAGCAGGTGGCGTACTACTCGATCTATCCGAACCTCCTGCTCAGCCTGCATCCCGATTACATGATGACGCACACACTGTGGCCTCGCGCACACGACCGTACCGAGATCGTCTGCGAATGGCACTTCCATCGCGACGCGATCAACACCCCAGGTTTCGTGACGGACGATGCGATCGCGTTCTGGGATGAGACGAACCGCGAAGATTGGTGGATTTCGGAGCAGTCGCAGAAAGGTATCAGCTCGCGCGCGTACGAACCCGGTCCGTACTCGACACGCGAAGAACTGCTCTGGGGGTTCGACGAGATCGTCAGGCGCAGCGCAGGTCAGGTGTAGCGCAGGCCTTCAGGCCTGCTTCGCCAACCACGCTGAATACAGCTCGGGCCGTCGATCGCGGAGGAACAACTGTCGCGCATGCGACGCGGCGTTCTGCGCGAAGTCGACATCCGCGTACAGGATTTCGTCGGCCCCCTGCGCCGCACGCGCCAGGACCGTTCCGTCGGGACCGCAGACGAACGACTCACCGCCAAACGTCAGCTTCTCTTCTTTGCCGACGCGATTGCACAGCGCGACGTAGTACCCGTTGTGAAAGGCCGCGACGCGCATCTCGCCTTCGTACAAACCTTCCGGCCATTCGCCGACAGCGCCCGCTTGCGGGACGACGACGAGCTCGGCGCCGGCGAGCGCGAGCGCGCGCATGTATTCCGGATAGTGACGGTCGTAACAGATGGCGACGCCGATCGTGCCAATCTTCGTGCGATAGATCGGCGCGCCGGTGTCGCCCGGTGTGTAGTAACCCTGCTCGTGGAAGCACGCGTACTCGGTGATGTGGATCATCCGCGTGCGGCCGAGCAGCGTGCCGTCCGCGTCGATGACGGGCGAGCAATCGAACGTCCGCGTGCCATCGCGCTCGAACAGGTTCAACACGCAGACGACGCCGAATTCCTTCGCCTTCTTCGCGAATGCATCGGTCAGCGGCCCGGGGATCGATTCCGCGGTGTCGAGCGATCCCGGCCCCGCCGGGTTCTGCGGATAGAACGGCTCGAACGCGAGTTCGGCATAGGCCACGAGTTGAGCGCCGTTGCGGGCAGCCGCCTCGAACGCGTTCAGTCCGCGCGCTACGTTTTCCTGCTTGTCGTGCGACGCGTGTTGTTGGACCAGAGCAATTTTCATATCGGTGCCGTCTTGCGCGCGGGGTTGAAGAATGGTGTCTTGACGACTTTCGCCGGCACGCGATGGCGAACCGCTTCGACCGTCACTTCGAATTCGACCTCGGTACCTTCCGCGAAGTGCGGCGCGGCGATCGTCGCCAGCGCGATCAATTTCTTCAGCACCGGCGACCACGTCGTCGTCGTCGCCTTGCCGACCTGGCGGCCGCCGCGGAACACGGGGACGGGTACGCGTGATGCCGCCGCGGCGACCTGCGGCGCGAGGCCGACGTCGTCGTAGAGTTTCTCGACCGCCGGCCAGCTGATGTCGAGGCCGACGATCTTCCTGCCGGATCCGCGCTTCTGTTCTTCGACCAGCGGTCCGCGTCCGACGAAGGGGCGTTTGTCGAGCGACACCAAGCGATCGAGGCCCATCTCGAACGGCGTGTACTTCTGCGATTCGATCAGCGCCTTCTTGCTGCTGTTGAAGTCCACCTCGATCAGCAGCAGGCCTGCTTCGACGCGCGCGACGTCGAGCGCCAGCATGCCGGCGGGATGGATGTCGAACGCGCGCCCGCCGCGCATCAGCGCGTCCCACACGTCGACGGCACGGTCCCACGGCATCCAGATCTCGTAGCCGAGATCACCGGTGTATCCCGTGCGCGAGATCTCGACCGGCACGCCGGCGATCGACCCTCGCGTCATCCGAAAGTATTTCAGCGAGCGGATGTCAGCGTCGGCAACCGCATCGAGCAGCCGGCCCGATGTCGGTCCCTGCAGCGCCAACGCGGCGACCTGTTCCGAGATGTCGTCAATGGTGACGTCGAGACCGATCGCGTTTTGCGTAAACCACCGCAGACTCGGGTCCGCCGCCGTCCACCGAAACGCGTGCTCGTCGATCCGTGTCACGGTGCCGTCGTCGATCACCTTGCCGTGCTCGTCGCACCACGGGGTGTAATAGACCTGTCCGACGCCCAGCTTCTGCGCATCGCGCGTGATGACGCGGTCGACCAACTTCACCGCATCACGTCCCCGCAGCACGTATTTGAACAGCGGTGAGACGTCAATCAGCGCAGACGCGTTCCTGATCGCGTTGTACTCGTGCTCGTGATGCGCTTCGTACGCGCTGACGGCGTAATAGCCGGACCACTCTCGGTAATTGAGACTCTCGGCCAGGGCAAAGGTGCGATCGTGAACGGCCGTACCGATAGGCATTCGCGGATTATAATCGCCGCGTGCGAACACCTGCCGTTGCGGCCTCTCTGATCCTGCACGCGCTGCTGCTCGGCAACGCGACCCGCAGCTGCGGTTTGTAATCGCCGCGTCCCGCAAATCCGCATTCGGCACAATCCGCAATCCGCAATCCGAGATCCGCAATGAGATACGACGCCATCGTCATTGGTGGCGGTCACAATGGCCTGACCGCTGCCGCATATCTCGCAAAGGCCGGCAAGAAGACGCTCGTGCTGGAGCGGCGTCACGTGCTCGGCGGCGCCGCCGTGACGGAAGAAGTGTTCCCGGGCTTCAAGTTCTCGGTCTGCTCGTACGTCGTTTCCTTACTGAGACCCGAGATCATCCGCGAGCTCGATCTGCCGCGTCACGGGCTCGAAATACTTCCGCTCGACGGCACCTTCACGCCGATGCCGAACGGCGATCATTTGTGGCGCGTGAACGATCACGCGAAAACGCGCCGCGAGATCGCACGCCACTCGAAGCTCGATGCCGAAGCGTACGACGAGTACGGCAAGGCGATGGTCGAGATGGCGCGGTTCGTCAAACCGATCCTCGACATGACGCCGCCGGATCCGCTGTCGCTCGACCCGCGCGGGCTGCTCAAGCTCCTCTTCCTCGGCCGGCGTTTCCGCGACCTCGCCGACGTGGACCGATATAACCAGGTCCAGCTGATGACGATGAGCGCGGTGGATTTCCTGGATCAATGGTTCGAGACCGACGTGTTGAAGGCGACGATGTCGGCGTCGGGGATCATCGGAACATTCCTGGGCGTGCGATCGCCGGGCACCGCGTACGTGTTGCTGCACCACTACATGGGCGAGATCGATGGCGCGTTCCGATCCTGGGGTTTTGCACGCGGCGGTACCGGCGCCATCTCGAACGCGATTGCATCCGCCGCGCACGAAGCCGGCGTCGAGATCCGCACGCAGGCACCGGTGTCGCACATCACGGTTCGGAACGGCCAGGCGACGGGCGTCGTGCTGCAGAACGGCGACGAACTGACAGCTGATGTCGTGCTCTCGAGCGTCGATCCGAACCTGACGTTCCTCAGGTTCATCGACGCGAAAGAACTGCCGGCGGATTTCGTCGATGAAGTGAAGCGATACAAGTACCGCGGATCCTCAGGAAAGGTGAACCTGGCGCTCGACGCGCTGCCGAACTTCACCTGCATGCCGGGCGAAGGACCGCACCTGCGCGGCGCGATCTCGATCTCGCCGAGCGTCGATTACATGGAGCGCGCATACGACCAGGCGAAGTACGGCGAGTTCTCACGGCGGCCGTACATCGACATGGTGATCCCGACGCTGACCGATCCGTCGGTCGCGCCGCCGGGTAAACACATCCTGTCCTGCTTCGTGCAGTACGCGCCCTATAAGCTCGCGTCGGGAACGTGGGACGAACAGCGCGACGCATTCGGCGACACCGTGATCGACACGCTCGCGGAGTACGCACCAAACATTCGCGACATCATCCTGCACCGCCAGGTGCTGACGCCGCTCGACCTCGAACGCGAATTCGGCCTGACCGAAGGCAATATCTTCCAGGGTGAGCTGACGCTCGAGCAGTTGTTCTTCGCGCGGCCCGTTCCAGGGTGGGCGCAGTACGAAACACCGGTGCGCAACCTGTGGATGTGCGGCTCGGCGACGCATCCAGGCGGTGGCATCATGGGTGCGCCCGCACGAAATTGCGTGCGCCGCATGTTGGGACAATCGCGATGATCATCTTCGCAATCGCAGTTGCCGTCGCGATGCCCGCGAAATACGAGCGGCTTGTCACGGATGCGCGCCTGGCGCGCGTCATCGCCTGGCAGGACGCGAACGACACTCACGCGCATCCGTACGCGAACTGGGATCAGCCGCTCAAAGACATGCTTGCCAGGGCGCTGACGACGCTCGACGGTGGAGGCCGTTTGTCGCCGCCGACATTTCGCGATGCGGATGCACCGACAACGGACGAAGCGCGAACGGTGTACGTACAGCGCGTGGCGATCTCACTCTGGGTCGAGGCGAACCATGCAGTGGGATGGAGTCTGTTCGATGCCAGCGCTCGCGCGCGCGAAGACATGATCGGATTCCGGCATCTCTTTCATATCCAGAACGGCCGCTACGTCTGGGCGGAGCGCGTCAAGGACCTCGACCCGTATTGGGCGTTCGAGTTCATGACGAGGCCGCAACGCATTCCCTATCTTGCCGCCGAGCGCACGATCGCAGGGTCGACGCCAGAGGATACGGTCGTGGGGCTCATCGACCGACTGAGAACGCTCGTCCATCACGCGGCCGACGACGAGATGAACGCGCCGAAGCCGCCGGCGCGGCAGATCATCGACGGCAACATCACCACGGGGTGCTGGGGCACGTCAGGGTTGATCGTGACGCTGTTGAGAAGCATCAACATCCCGGCGTCGCAGGTCACGCACACGCTGAACGGCAGCACGCACAGCAGCGTGCTCTTCACCGGAATCGGCAACAAGACGATGACGCACGGTGACGATCCCTACAATCAGTTTCTGCTGGCGGTGCTGAGCCGCGATCTGCTGATCGACAACGACGCAGTGTGGGCCGCGATGAGCAACGATCCCGAACGCGAACACCGCTGGCACGCGGAAAAAGCGGTGTCGTGCATCAACGCCCGATATGTCCTCGCCCTGGGCTGCGCGTCGCCGATGTACAGCCGCATCGTGTCCAAGGAGATCGACCCGTACCTTTCGCCGGCCGAAAAGGATGCGTTCCATCGCACGGTCGACGTGATCATCCAGACAAGCTGTCCGACGTTTTCGACGGCTGCGCCGGCGTTTCCGCTGCAGTGTTGGACGCCGAGATAACGCATGGCTGACATCATCGTCATCGGCGGCGGCATCAACGGGCTTGTGGCGGCGGCGTTGCTCGCAAGAGCGGGCCGCAAGGTCGTCGTGCTCGAGCGCAGCGATCGTCCGGGCGGCGGCGCGCGGACGTCTGAGCTGGCGCCGGGATTCCGATGCTCGACGCTGTCGCATGTCGCGGCAATCGATCCGGCGATCGCCCGCGCGCTGGCGCTCGACCGGCACGGTCTCGAGATCGTTCGCTCGACAGTCGACGCGTGCACACTCGGCGACGGACGCCCGCTCGTCCTCGCGCACGATGCGACCCGCGCCGCCGAAGATATTCGCGGCTTCTCGGCGAAGGACGCCGACCGCTATCCGACATTCCTCGACAGCTTCTCGCGGATATCGGGCGTGCTGCGCGCCGTATGCTCGACGCCGCCGCCGTCGCTCGACGACCCCGGCGCCGCCGATCTGTTCGAGCTGCTCAAAATGGGACGGAGGTTTCGAGCGCTCGGTAAAGCCGACGCGTATCGGCTGCTGCGGTGGATGCCGATGGCGGTCGCCGACCTCGCCGGTGAGTGGTTCGACTCCGAACCGCTGCGCGCCACGATCGCGTTCGGCGGCGTCCTTGGATCGTTTCTCGGACCGTGGTCCGCCGGCAGCGCCGCCGTGTTGTTGCTGCTCGGTGCGACAGAAGGACATCCGATCGCGAACGGATGGTTCGCGAAAGGCGGCATCGGCTCGGTGGCGGATGCGGTCGCGGCCGCCGCGCGCGCCGCCGGCGTCGACATTCGCACGGGCACGGACGTCGTCGAGATCATGATTGACGATGGGAAGGCGAGCGGCGTGCGGCTGGCCAACGGCGACCGGCTCACGGCGGGCGCGATCGCGTCGAGCGCGGATCCGAAACGCACGTTCTCGCTCGTCGATCCCATTCACCTGGCGCCCGAGTTCGTCGGCCGGCTGCTGAACATTCGCACGCATGGCACGCTGGCGAAAATGAATTTCGCCGTGTCCGCGTTGCCGAAGTTCCCCGTTGATGCCGAAGCGTTGACCGGCCGCGTCCGTCTCACGCGCAGCATCGACGCCATCGAGCGCGCCTTCGACGCGGCGAAGTACGGCGGGTTCTCGGAATCACCGGCGATCGAGCTGACCATCCCATCGCTGCTCGATCCGGCGCTGGCACCGGCCGACGCGCACGTCGTCTCCGCATACGTGCAGTACGCACCGTACAAGCTGCGGGGCACGACGTGGGACGCCGAACGCGAGCGGTTGTCACGCGCGGTGGTGAACACAATCGACGCGCACGCGCCCGGGTTCGCCGCGTCCATCGTGGCGCAAGAGGTCATCACGCCGCTCGACCTCGAGCGCACGTACGGCTTGACCGGCGGACACATCTTCCACGGCGAGCTCGCGCTCGATCAGTTCTTCGTCACCCGCCCGCTTCTGGGTTGGGCACGGTACCAGACGCCCATTGCGAGTCTTTTTCTGTGCGGATCCGGGACCCATCCAGGCACCGGCCTCAACGGCCGCGCTGGTGCGCTGGCTGCGAAAGAGATCGCAAAATCGAGTTAATCTGGAGAGCTATGGAAACCGACGTCAAACGCACACAGCAGAAGATCACGTACGCCACGATGACCGCCGACCGCATGGAGGACATCCATCGCGAGCTCGACGCGGCGATCGACAAGGTCAAGGCGTCGTTCGGCAAAAGCTATCCGATGGTCATCGGCGGCAAGGACGTCAAAGCCTCCGCCGAGTTCGACGATCGCAGTCCGATCGATACGCGGATTCTCCTCGGCACGTTTCAGAGCGGCGGCCGCCAGGAGGTGAAGGACGCCATCGCGGCGGCGAAGGCGGCGTATCCGGCGTGGAGCGCGCGTCCGTGGCAGGACCGCGTCGCGATGCTCAAGAGCGTCGCGAACCGGATTCGCGATCACCGGTGGGAGTTGTCGGCGCTGATGGGTTTTGAGGCCGGCAAGAACCGCCTCGAGTGCGTCGGCGACGTCGAAGAGTCTGCCGATTTGATCGAGTACTACTGCGATCAGATGACGGAACACCAGGGCTTCACGAAGAAGCTCGGTACGCTCGGACCCGGCGAAGAAAACTTCAGCGTCCTGCGCCCGTACGGCGTGTGGGCGGTCATCTCGCCGTTCAACTTCCCGCTGGCGCTCGCCGCGGGACCGTCGGGCGGCGCGCTCGTCTCCGGCAACACCGTCGTCTTCAAGCCGGCCTCGGTGACGCCGTTCATCGGCTACAAGCTGATGGAGATGATGCGCGAAGCCGGCATTCCGGACGGCGTGTTCAACTTCGTCACCGGCGGCGGCAGCACCGCGGGACAGGAACTGATCGACAACGCCGACATCGACGGGATCGTCTTCACCGGCTCGAAAGACGTCGGGATGCACTTGATCCGCGACAACGCGACACGTCCGTTCCCGCGGCCGCTCGTCATCGAAATGGGCGGCAAGAATCCGTCTTTGATCATGCGCTCGGCCGATCTCGACAAGGCGAGCGACGGCGTGTGGCGTTCAGCGTTCGGCGCGCAGGGTCAGAAGTGCTCGGCCAACTCACGCGTGTACGTGGCGAAGCCGATCCGCGACGAGTTCGTGCGTCTGCTCGTCGAGAAGACGAAGAAGATCAAGATCGGCAACCCGTTGAACCGCGACGTCTATCTCGGACCGGTCATTAACGAAGACGCCGTCAAGACCTACGAACGCGCGGTCGCGCAGGCGAAAGCGGACGGCGGAAAAATCCTGACCGGCGGCCGACGGCTGACCGACGGCGACTTCGCGCACGGCTATTTCGTCGAGCCGACGATCATCGACGGTTTGCCGACGAGCCATCCGCTCTTCGCCGAAGAACTGTTCGTGCCCATCACTGTGATCGGCGACGTGGTGTCGCTCGACGAGGCGATCGATCTCGCCAACGGGACCGAATACGGGCTGACGGCCGGCATCTTCTCCGAAGACGATCGCGAGATTCAGCAGTTCTTCGATCGCATCCACGCGGGCGTCACGTACGCGAACCGACGCGCCGGTGCCACGACAGGCGCATGGCCCGGTATCAATTCGTTCGGCGGATGGAAGGCGAGCGGGTCCACCGGTCGTGGGACCGGCGGACCGTATTACGTCCAGCAGTTCATGCGCGAGCAATCACGCGTGCGCATTCGGTAGCTTCGCCGCGAATTCGCGCGTGCGGCGTGCGAGGGTCTCGAGCCACTCCACCTGCACGCGCGTCCCCGTCCTGAAGATCTCCACCAGCCAGTTCGGCAACCCCGACCAATCGATCTGCAGCGCGCCCCAGTCAGGGCGGCGGCCATCGTAGTCGGTAAAGCGGTACTCGCGCGCGAGTTCCCACGAACTCAATAACTGACCGGTCTTCGCGATCACGTTCGGATCGGCCGCCAGTGCGGCGACCGCGCGACCGACATAGAGCGGCGACTCCGACTCGAGGAAGTTCGGATCGGCCTTCCCGGCATCGCGCCAGTTCGCTTCGGTCACGTTCTGACGTTCGAGCATCGATTCGGATCGCAAAAAGCCGGGCGTGATCGCGACGGCGGCGACATGATGCGCGATCAGCTCGGGCGCCATGTTCAGGGCGAGCCCCTTCAGCGCCAGCTTCACCGTCTGCGTCAACGGATTGCCGCCAGCCGACAGCACGTCGCTCTCGGTGACTTCGACGATCAGGCCGCGCTTCGCCCGAATCATCAGCGGAGCCGCGTGCTTCGCCGTGATGATGTGCGACGTGATGCAGTTGCGGAAGACCGCGTCCGCGTGAGTGAGCGTCGTCTGCCAGAAGTTGCCCCACTGATGCATCAGCGGATCTTCGCCGGCGATCGAATTGACGAGGACGTCGAGCCGTCCGCGCTCGCGATCGACACGCGCACACAACGCTTCGACCTCGGCCTCGACCGTGTGATCGACGCCGACGGCGAACGCTGTACCTCCCGCCGCCACAATCATCTCCGCCGTTTCTTCGATCGTCTCCGGCCGCTTATACGGTGACGGCCGACCGCGAACGCTGCGGCCGGTGCAATACACCGTCGCGCCGGCTTCGCCGAGGGCGCGCGCGATGCCGCGCCCGGCGCCCCGCGTGGCCCCTGCCACCACGGCGACCTGTCCCGCCAATGGCTTCGTCGTCATAGCGACGTGACTATAGATCAGCGGCCGAGATGCGCTCGAACGGCGGCCGCATCGGGCGCATCAGGCGCGAGGGTGAGATAGCGCTCGTATTCCGAACGCGCCTCGTCGCCGCGTCCGAGCGTGTCGAGGCTCCGCGCGAGCGCGAGATGAAAGACGGCTTCGTTCCCCAGTTGATGGATCGCGTCTTCGAACTCGCCCACAGCCGCCGCATCGTCGCCACGCTTGTGCAGCGCCGCGCCGCGCTCGTATGCGGCGAACGCGTCGCGTCGACGCTTCGTCGCCGCGTCCGTGGCGCCGCCACCGATGCTCACCACAGGCTGCGCGATCTCGCTGGCCGGCGCATCGGGCGATCGCTCGATGATGATGATTAGAGTCAACAGCGCTGCGGCCGCGAGTCCACACGCGAGGATCATGTGTCGCGGCGACACACGATAGGTTTCCCATCGAGATTGCGGCGGCCTCAAGAGCTCGCGGCAGCGAAGGCAACGCGTGTAAGTGTCTTTCATCCGCGCGCCGCACCACGGACACTCGATCGGATCTGCCATCGCGCGATCTATCGGATCGATCGCGTTGGTCGTGCACCGATCTCAGATCTGTGATCGCGCGTACTGATCCGGCACAACCGTCGCTGTTGACGATCGTCGGCAACTCGAGCGTCTGCTGAGCAGATCTCGCGACTCGTCATTCGGCGTTCATCTTGCGCAACGCATCCACGTGCGCACCGACCGCGGATACAGCCTCACCGAACTGATGGTCGTCGTCGGACTGCTTGGCATTCTCAGCTCGATGGCGGTGGCACAGATTGCGATGAGTCGCCCGGGCACGAAAGGCGACAGCGGTATGCGCGTCGTGCTTGCGCAGCTCGTGCAGGCGCGCGAAATGGCGATCACCCAGCGACGCAACATGCGCGTCACCTTCACGAACAGCAACCAGGTCGACATTCAGCGCGAAGAGATTCCGGGTCCGGCGTTGACGACGCTGCAAACAACGGTCATCGAAGGCGGCGTCCAGTTCCTGATCGTGTCGGGAGTCCCGGACACGCCTGATGCGTTCGGCAACTCGTCGGCGGTCGCTTTTGGATCGGCAACCGAAGTGAAGTTCAACCCGCAGGGACAGCTCGTCGACCAGAACGGCCAGATGTTGAACGGGACGGTCTTCGTGGCGCTGTCGCAGGACAAGCGGTCGGCGCGCGCCGTAACCGTGCTCGGATCCACCGGCCGCGTCCGCGGATTCCGGTGGAACGGCACGGTGTGGGTGAAGGTGTAGCGATGGTGCGATCGTCGAACGGCTTCTCGCTGGCGGAAACGGTCATCGCCATGGGCATCCTGACCACTGGCGTCCTGAGCGCCGCCGCCGTGCTCGCCAGCGGCATGCAGAAACTCAGCAGCTCGCCGCAAGACGTGATCGTGACGCAAAAAGCGGCGCAGGCGATCGAGGCGGTATTCAGCGCGCGCGACTCGCACAAACTGACGTGGGATCAAATCCGCAACGTGGCCGACGGCGGCATTTTCCTCGGCGGTCCGCAACCGTTGAAGCTGCCGGGCCCCGACGGCCTCGTCAACACGGCGGACGACACGACGACCGAAACGATCACAATGCCCGGCAAAGACCAGGTGCTCGGCACCGCCGACGACACCACGGTCGTGCTCAGCAACTACACGCGTGAGATTCGCATTCAGGACGTGGCGAACGAGAGCGGCCAGCTGCGGACGATCACGGTGACGGTCACCTTCAAAGACGGGCCGACGACGAGGACCTACACGTTGTCGTCGCTGATCTCGTCGTACTCCTGAACCATGCGACCACAACACGGCTTCACGATCACCGAACTGCTCGTGTCGGTGACGATCACGCTGCTCGTCGCCGGCGCGGCGCTGACGACGTTCAAGAACGCGCTGGACATCAACGACTCCGCCGCACAGCTCGGCGACTCGAACCAGAACCTGCGCGCCGGCACCGGACAGATGATTCGCGATCTGATGATGGCCGGCCGCGTCATCGGCGCCGAAGGGATCGCGATGCCCACCGGCGCCGGCGTCCAGTCGTTCGGCCGTCCCGGCCCGTCGCCGGGCCTCACATTCGTGCTCGTGACCGACGAAGACACGACGCTGACGCTCAACCTGCCCAGCATCACGACCGGCTATCAGCTCGGGCCGACGATCAACGGTTCGCACACCGACATCGTCACGATCCTGACGGTCGACGAATTCATGCCGGTGATCACCACGCCGCCGGTCGCAGCGCCGACGGCGACCGAAGGCACGATCGCCGCCGACGGACTCTCGGTGACGCTGCCGGCGACCTCGTTGTGGATTCTCGGCGACACCGTCAACGACACGCCGCCGATTCAGCGCGGCGATCTCGTCTTTTACAAGAGCCCGAACGGTAACGCGATCCAGACGGTGACGTCGACCGACGCGACACACATCTACTTCGCCGCGAACAATACGTACGACCCGTTTCACTTCAACCAGCCGGCTGCGCCGAACTGGCCGATCGCGATCATCAAGAATGGCGCCGCCGGGCCCATCGGGACGGCGGCGTTTGCGACGAAGGTGTCCCTCTTCCGCGCGCTAATGATCACCTATTACGTCGACAACACGACGACGCCCGGCACACCGCGACTCACACGGCAGGTCGATGCGTTCACGCCCCAAGCGCTCGCCGGCGTCGTCGAAGATCTCGACCTGACGTACGACCTCGTCGACGGCGTCGTCAACCCGACCGAGGTGCAGTCGTTGCCGTACACCTCCGGCGGCGTGACGTACAACTCGGGCCAGATTCGAAAGGTCAACCTGCATGTCGGCGTGCGATCCGAAATGATCTCGAATCCAACGCGCGACTACGTGCGCAACCACATCACGACGTCGGTCGACGTGCGCAGCCTCGCCAGCGTCGACCGCTACAAGAGCGCGGGAGAAGTGCAGTGAGAACGGACCGCGGCATCGCGCTGATCACGACGCTGCTCGTGCTGATGTTGATGTCGGCACTGCTCGTCGGCTTCACGACGATTGTGATGAGCGACCAGCGCTATCGCTTCATCGATCACGATCGCAATCAGGCGTTTTATGGAGCCAGCGGCGGCGTCGAGAAACTGACCGTCGATCTCGGCAACCTGTTCCTCGACAACGTCGCTCCAACCAACGCGCAAGTGACCGCGCTGACCGACACGGCGCACAAACCGACGATCACCGGCGTCACCTTCACGAACCCAAATGCGCCGACCGCGTTGCCCGCGAGCCTCCTGACGCCGTATCACTGCTCCGCCGGCGGCAAGACGATCCCGACGGTCGGCAGCTCCGGCTACACGATCATGTTCTGCGCGAACGCGAGCGGCACACCGACGACGACCGACGATCCGACCACGATCAAGACAGGACCGTATGAAGGGCTCGTCGCGCTGCAGACGCCGTATCAGCTCGACGTCACCGCAAAAACGGCGACTGGCGGCGAAGTCCACCTCTCCAGGACGCTCGAGGCGGTCGCCATCCCGGTCTTTCAGTTCGGCATGTTCTCGGATCAGGATCTCAGCTTCTTCGCCGCCGAGAACTTCACGTTCGGCGGGCGCATCCACACGAACGGCAACCTGTTTCTTGCCGAAGGCTTCGGACAAACGCTGCAGACGAGCGGCAAGGTGACCGCAGTCAAAGACGTCGTGCGTCAACAGCTCTCGAACGGCGTGTCAATCGACGACGTGGGGATGATCGGCACCGTGTCGATGGCCTCCTCGTCGACGTCGTTCCGGACGCTGGCGCGCACCGAAGGCAGCGTGCAGGCCGGGCCGGGCAGCGCGCCGACGGCGAACTGGCAGACAATTTCGCTGACGTACTACAACAGCTACCTGAAGAACAGCGCGACCGGCGCGAAGAAGTTGACGCTGCCGCTCGTGGCGCCATCGGTCGGCGGCACCAACGCCGATCTCGTCCGGCGGCCGGCGGCCGGCGAAGATCCGCTATCGGTGTTGTACGGCGAGCGGCTGTTCGCTAAAGCGAGCCTCCGCATCCTGCTCTCGGATACCGCCGCCGATATCACGAACATCCCTGGTGTCACGAACACCGCGCCGGTCAACCTCGACGGCGATTGGCTTGGCGCGCCGCCGAACAACGGCACGCCGTACGGCCCGGTCGACGCGACGCATCCACCGATCGCGCGAGCACTCGGGTCCACCGGCACGCTGGCGACGACGTCCGCGAACACTGCGGCCGGTGCGACGACGATCTCCGTCAACGCGGTGCCTGCGATGTTTCTGAAACCGCAGATCTGGGTCAAAGACGCGGGCACGAATACGTACAAAGTCGGCCCGTTCACCTGCACGACGTGGAACTACAACCAGCTGACGGGATGCAACGAGAACACGATCAACCTCACCGCGGGTTGGACGATCTACATCTCGACCGGCGGCGTGTCGACGACGACGGCGCCGGGCAACATGCCGGGAAACGTGAATCCGATCGCGACGATTGGCGCAAACGTCACGAAGGGAGCGAGCATCACAATCCCTCTCACCGCTGGACAGACCACATTCGGGTTTGCTGCCAATACGTTCTTCATCAACGACGTCGGTGCGGGCGGCAACGGCGTGTCGACGCTCGTCACGTGCGAAGGAGCGACGGCCACACAGTTCACGAACTGCAGCGGCGTGCCGGCAACGCGAACCGGCGCGACGATCACGACCGGCTACGTGACGCCGCAGAACACGGGGACGATCGGCGGCTACATCAAGATCGAAAAAGCCGACGCCGCCGGGACGTGGACCGATGTGACGATGGAGGTCCTCAACTACGGCATCGGCGGCCCCAATCTCGCGACCGGCGCCGCCGCGTGCGGTGATCCAACCCCGAACGCAATCATTCGCCTGCAACGTCTGCGTGATGATGCAAACGGATCCGCCGCCTGCACGATCGGCGACGTCACGAACTCGTACGAGTGGTGGCCGAACGCGCTCTACGACACGCGCGAGGCGGTTCAGCGCGACGCGGACCCAGGGACGTTCAACAACGGGGTCAACTCGGGCCTGCGGATCGCCGGCGTGATGTACTACGTCTCGCTCGATGCGAAGAATCTCGCGAAGTGGTTCAAGGGCGCCGGCGCGCCATACGCGGCGGGGACAGGGACCGCCGCGCGCATCGACAACACCGGCTACACGGTGTACTTCTCCGATCGCCGCAGCAACCGCAACGCGACGAACGTCGAGACGGGCGAATGGGGATGGGAAGACTTCGTCAACCCCGGCGTGGCGAACGGCGCGCCGAATAACGCGTGTGACGCGGGAGAAGACGTCAACGGCAGCGGCGCGTGCGAGACCTACGGCGGGGTGCCGAGCTGGAACGGCGCTTACAACAGCGTCGGGCCGTCCACGGCGCCGCTCACGACGGCCGCGACGCCAGTGACGTTGATCAAGCGCGGCGTCGCGCAGGTGAATCGACCGATCTTCTTCCGTCGGGCGCTGAAGCTCGTCCACGGCGGCACCCTCGGCAGCGATGCGGTGGTCGCGAATCGCATCGGCGGGTTGACGGTCGCCTCGGAGAATCCGGTCTACATCGAAGGCGACTGGAATGCGACGGCGACGTTTCTCCCGGCCGATCTGCACGCGGCTACGTCGGTCATCGCCGACGCGGTCACGATCCTGTCGAACAACTGGAACGACAACAACTCGTTCACGTCGCCGTACGTCGGCTCGGGACGGCTGCGGGCGACGCAAAGTTACTACCGCGTCGCGATCCTCGCGGGGAAAGGTCCGAGCTTCTCGAAGCCGTCAGATGTCGCCGGCGCGTCGGTGTTCGGCACCGATGGCGGCGCGCACAACTTCCTGCGTATGCTCGAAGGCGACAACGGTGTGCAGACGACGGTGAACTTCCGCGGGTCGATGGCGACGTTGTATTACAACCGTCAGGCGGTAGGGACGTTCAAGTGCTGTAGCGGCACGGCGCAGGACGGGATCGTCTACAGCGTGCCGGTTCGAAATTTCAATTTCGACGCGGACTTTACGAACCCGGCGCTGCTCCCACCGAACACACCGATGTTCCGGGACTTGAACGCGGTCGGGTTTTCGCAGGAATTGCGGCCGGGGCGTTAACGCGTCAGCTGGGCGATATGGCGCTCGCCCATCGCCCAGTGTCCCCCGCGCTCGATCCAGATGTCGGTGACGAGCTCATCGGCACACATGATTGTCGCGACGGCGACGCGCCGATGGGCCCGCACGTGGATGTCGTTGGCGGCGAACTCATCGAAGCCGCCGCTCCGGACGTGTTTCAGCCACGCCGACTTGGTGACGGTCTCGAGCGGGCTGCCGCGGCGCGCCACCACGGCAAAGAAGCTGTCCGCCAGCATCCCCTGGCACATGTCGACATCGCGGGTCCGAACGGCTGACATCAGCGCCAATTCGGAACGAATAATGCGATCCTCAACCGATTCCGCTCCCCAGTGGACAGCCATGACCACCGAGTCTCAGGGAAATTGGAGATCTCGTCCACGGACTATCGAAAACATGAAAATGATGACAATCGTCCGTTGATCTATAAGCGACGACTCATAGAATCACTGCATGGGATATCCACATCCGCTGCTTCGGGCCGTCGGCTCGATGATTCGGTCGCTACGACGAGAGCGCGGGCTGTCGCAGGAAGCGCTGGCGGATCTCGCGAACATCGATCGCTCGTACATGTCGAGCGTCGAACGCGGGCTGCGGAATATCTCTGTGCTGAATATCGCGCGAATTGCGGTGGCGCTCAACGTGCCGTTGCGCGACCTGATCGCGCCGCGCGAGATGACGCGGAGCGCCGTCAACACACCGGTCGTCGACCCGATATCGGAGCCGATCGCTTCGGAGTGGGAACCGGGTCGTTACTTGTCTCTCAGCTGAGCGGCCTGCTCGCGCCAGTCGCTGTCGAGGATCGCCCACAAGTACTGATCGACGTAGCGGTCCTCGCGCCAGAACGCGTCGCGCAATCGTCCTTCGCGCCGCGCCCCCATCTTCTGTAATGCGGCATTCCCGCGCGCATTGTCGACCGCCGCGCGCGCTTCGATGCGATGCACTTTGACCGTGCGAAATGCGAAGTCGAGCACGAGCCTGGCGCCGTCGATGAAGAACCCCTTGCCCCACAGGCGCGCAGCCATCACAAACCCGAGCTCGCCGCGCAGAAAGCCCGGCTGGAGTTGCCGGAGCTCGTAGACGCCGACCGCGTGCTCTTCGCCTTTCGGAACGATCCCGTAGCAGATGTATTTGCCGGTTTGCCGTTCCGCGTGCGTCCACTCGATGAACTTCGCAAACGCCCCCGCATTCGTCGGCGGCGCCCAGGTGAAACGGCGGACCTCCGGTGATGTCAGTTCGATGAAGAGTGATTCGGCGTCGGACTGTCGTAGTTCGCGCAGCGTCAGGAGCTCGCCGGCGAGCGCGGGCAGTCCGTGACGCCAATCATCTGGAGTCGTTGACGTTCCCCCACACGACTGTGTTGCCCCAGACGACGGTGTTACCCCAGACCACCGTGTTGCCCCAGACAACGGTGTTGCCCCACACGACCGTGTTGCCCCACACAACCGTATTGCCCCAGACGACGGTGTTGCCCCAGACGACCGTGTTGCCCCACACCACCGTGTTGCCCCAGACGACCGTCTGCGCCCACGGCAGTGTTTGGCCCGCAATTGTCGTCGATTGCGGCGACACGGTCGCCACGACATCGGGGACCGCCGCGCCGGTCGAACCCGCGATCGCGGACATCAACGCGATGGCGCCCGCGCCATTCAACGCGCCGTGGCCTTGCGTCAACCCGTCGACGCCATCGAGCGGCAGGGCGGTGTACTCGAGCACCTGTTTGATCGTGTCCGGCGACGGCGTCGCGCCGGTTGCGGTGCGGCTGGCCTCGATCAGCAGCGCGGCGACGCCGGATGTCACGGCCGCGGACATGCTCGTGCCGCTCAGGCGAAGAAAACGTGTTTGTCCGCCGGCCACCGTCACCTGGCGATCGGGATAGTTGTTGAACAACGTGCTGCCGATTGCCGCATCCGACACGAGGTTCTGGCCCGGTGCCACGAGGTCGGGTTTCGCAAACGCGTCGTACCACGTCGGCCCGCGCGAGCTGTACGTCGGCACGACATCGTCGGCACGCGCGGTCGTGTTCGCTGTATCGAGCGCGCCGACGGTGATTGCTGACGGGGCGTTGCCTGGGCTCAGGATGCCGGCATAACCTGGCATCCCGGTGACGATGTTCTTGCCGACGTTGCCGGCCGACACGACGACGACGATGCCGGCACGAATCGCGGCTTCAACCGACTGCACCAGCGGATCGGTCGCGGCCGGTTCCAGAATCGGATGCCCGAGCGACAGGTTGATGATGTCGACGCCGAGCGCCGCCTTGTTGGCCGTCGCGAATTCGATGGCCGAGATGACGGTGCTCGTCGATCCGCATCCTTGCGCGTCGAGGACTTTCAGCGCAATCAACCGCGCGCCGCTCGCAATGCCGGCGTACGCGTTTTGCGACAGGGATCCTTTGCTGGCGATGAGCCCCGCGACGTGCGTGCCGTGACCATAGTCGTCGTAGGCATTGTTGGTCGCCGCGCTGGTGAAGTCGTAGAACTTCGTGCCGTCGAAATCGCCGTTTGCGGCCAAGCCCGAATCGATCACGACAACGCCGACGTTCTTTCCCGTCAGCTTCTGCGCCGGCAGGCCCAGCGTCGCTTGCAGCGGAGCCGCGGTCTGGACATCTGACTTCGACGTGTATGTCGAGCTGCCGACGAGAAGCGCGTCGAGTGAAATATCCAGGACATCGGGATCCGCGTCCAGCGCGTCCAGGTCGTCGGCGGAGGCATCGACCGCGAGCGCGTTGATGATCGTGAACTTCTTGACCACCGTGCGGCCGCGAGCTTTCAGTCGATCCGCAACGGGTGTCGACTGGCCTGGACGGGTCGTGACGATGACGTGAACGACGTCAGTCGAAGGAGTTTGCAGTGCCGTGTCGCGCTTCGACGGCGGAGCGGCTTGGACAAGCGTCGCCGCGGCCAGCGCAAGTACCGGTAGTAGTGTCAGGGTTGTCCTCGGTGCTAGTTTTTTAGCTGGCTGGTGCGTCCAGGTCCACGGACTATAGTCCACATGCCCCAACCACTCCGCCCTGTGAATCACGGGCACGGGAATGGTGAACGATTACGGCAGTTGTCCTTCCATTCACACGAAAGAAAAGAGAATCCACGCGTGCAAGACGTCGGTCGACACGGTGACATGTCACGTCGATCGAGACAAATCGTGCGTCGATCGGCGCGTCAGTGTCCATCGATGTCGGAAAAGCGGCCGTCGTCCGCGATGAAATGTCCGTCGACATGGCGGCAGCGTCCGTTCACATCGCGGTACTGTCCATCGTCGTCGCCGAAACGCACGTCGACGTCGCCACAACGCTGATTCACACGCTCTCGCGATTCGCCTGCAACGACGCAGCACGGAGTGCCACGGCGCGTACGGTCACTGGAGACGCGTACTGTAAGATCCAGGGACTATGAAATTGAAAATTTCGGCGTTTTTCGTGTGCTTCGCTGCCACGTTGACCGCCCAGCAGTCCTTTACGCGAGACCCGAAAGTCGCGATTGACCAAGACTATACGGCCAAGATCAAGGAATACACGACGCAGCCGTTCTTCAACTCGCCGCTGACCGATTACCTGCCGGCGTCGAAGACAGTGCCGACGCCGAAAGCGGTGCTCGGCGACATCGCCGGCGCGCCGGGCATCCTGCCGTACGCGGAGCAGGTCTACGACTACATGCGGATGCTCGAGAAGGCGGCGCCGCAACGGGTCAAAGTCTTTTCTATCGGGAAGACGGAAGAGGGGCGCGAGATGATCGCGGTCGCGATCGCGTCCGAGCCGATCATGGCAAAGCTCGAGGAGAACCGTCAGCGCCTCGAGAAGCTCGCCGACCCGCGGCTGATCAACATGAACGACTCGACGGCTGAAGCGCTCGTGCAGCAGTCGACGCCGATCTACTACATCACCGGCACCATCCACTCGACCGAAACGGGCGCGCCGACGGCAGAAATGGAATTGGCGTATCGGCTCGTCGTCGACGACAACGACTACGTCAAATCGATCCGCAATAACTTGATCACGCTGATCACGCCGGTGATCGAGGTCGACGGGCGCGACAAGATGGTCGACGTCTACAAGTGGCATCTCGCGCACCCGGGTCAGAACTATCCGGGTCTCGTTTATTGGGGCAAGTACGTCGCGCACGACAACAACCGCGACGCGATGGGCGTCACGCTCAAGCTGACTGAAAACGTGCTGAACGTGCACAACCACTGGCATCCGCAGGTGCTGCACGACCTGCACGAATCGGTGCCGTATCTCTACGACAACACGGTGGGTGACGGTCCGTACAACGCGTGGATCGATCCGATCCTGGCCGACGAGTGGGAAATGATCGGCTGGAACAACGTGTCGGAGATGACGAAGTTCGGCATGCCCGGCGTCTTCACGCACGGCAACTTCGACACCTGGTCGCCCGGCTACTTGATGTTCATCGCCGCGCTGCACAACGGCATCAGCCGCCTGTACGAAACGTTCGGCAACGGCGGCGCGGACACCGTCGAGCGCGAACTGCGCCCCGACGAATACGCACGCACCTGGTACAAACAAAATCCGCCGCTGCCGAAGACGATGTGGTCGCAGCGGAACAACAACAACTACGAGCAGACGGGACTCCTGACCGCGCTGCATTACTTCGCGGCGAACAAACAGCTGTTCCTCCGCAACTTCTACACGAAGAGCAAGCGATCGATCCTGAAGGCGCGCACCGAGGGGCCGGCGGCGTACGTGCTGCCCGGCGACGATCCACGTCCCGGCACGCAAGCCGATCTGTTGAAGATTCTGCAGAAGCAGGGCGTCGAGATCACGCGCGCGACCGCGCCGTTCACCGTGACGTTGCCCGCGAAGCGCACGCGCCCGACACCGACGCCGACGACCACCGAGGCGGGTGGGGCCGGTGGGCCAGGTAGGACGGGTGGGCCGAACGCAGACGGGCAGGAACCATCCGTTCGTAGCGGCGGGGCTTCAGCCTCGCCGGCACCGACAACCAGGACGTTCCCAGCCGGCTCGTACATCATCCGCATGGATCAGCCGTACAGCCGCATCGCGGACTCGCTGCTCGACTATCAGTACTGGAGCCCGAACGATCCGCAGCGGACGCCGTACGACGACACGGGATGGACGTTCCCGGAGTTGTTCAACACGCAGGCCGTTCGCATCGCGGACGCGAAGGTCCTCGACGCGGCGATGGAGAAAGTGACGGACGTCGCGGTGAAAGGCACCGTCACGAGCACCGGTTCGGTGTTCCTGATCAACCACAACGCCGACCCGCAGCTCGTCACGTTGCGCTACATGTTCAAGGACGCGTCGTTCGAAGCCGCCGAAGAACCGTTCGATGCGGCGGGTAAGAAGTTCAATCGCGGATCGTTCGTGATCAAGAACGTATCGAGCGGCGACATGCAGAAGGCGGCGAACGATCTCGGACTGCAGGTCACCGCGGTCGCATCGGCGCCGTCCGTCAAGACGCACCCGTTGCGCGCGCCGCGCGTCGCCATCATGCACACCTGGTTGTCGACGCAGACCGAAGGGTGGTGGCGCCACGCGTTCGACGACGCGAAGGTACCGTTCACCTATATCAACACGCAGCAGGTCGCGAGGGATGACAACCTCAACGCGAAGTTCGATGTGATCATCTTCGCGCCGGTCGGCCGCGGCACCGACGCGATCATCAACGGCATGCCCATGTGGGGCAATCCGCTCCCGTGGAAGAAAACGCCGGAGACGCCGAATCTCGGCTCCGAAGATCAGACCGACGATATGCGTCCCGGTCTCGGCTTCAGCGGCATCGAACATCTGCAGAAATTCGTGCGCAGCGGCGGCCTGCTGATCACGGCGATGGACACCGCTGATCTCGCGGCGTCGACCGGCTTCACGCCAGGGCTCTCCGTCGCCGCACGTCAGCGGATGCGGATCGTCGGCAGCGTGGTGCGCTCGAAGATGGTCGACAACGCGAGCCCGCTCGCGTACGGCTACACCGACAACCTCGCGATCTGGTGCGACAACGGACCGATTTTCAACGTGTCGAATATCTTCGGCGCGCGCGGCGGCCGGCGTCTCGGCCCAGACGATGGCGGCAACCGTCCGACGGGCCGCGGCCAGCAGGACGACATCGACGTGCCGCAAGGACGAGTCGGCGTCGAGATCCCCCAGGAGCCGCGCGTCGACGTGTGGCAGGCGGCGCCGGTGACGACCGAACAACTGCGCAACGGCATCAATGTGATTCCCCCGGCCATGCGCCCCCGCGTCATCCTGCGGTATGCCGACAACCGCGAGCTGCTCGTCTCGGGTCTCGTCGAGAACGGGACGGAAATCGCACAACACGCGGCAGTTGTGGACGTGCCGCTCGAGAAAGGGCACGTCGTCCTCTTCTCGAACAACCCCATCTGGCGCGGCGAGACCGAGGGCAGTTACTTCCTGGTTTTTAACGCACTGATGAACTTCGATCAGTTGAACGCCGGACGAAAGCTGGATGCAAAATAACGGCGTCTAAGCTTTCTGTATGGCGCGAGCCTGGTTCGTTCTCGTTGCCCTGACGTGTTCGTCAATCTCCTTCGCGCAGGCACCCGCGCGCGATGTGCCAGCACTCCCGTCCGGGACGGCCAGCATCCACGGACGGGTCACCGATGTAAACGGTCATCCGCTTGCCCGCGTCGAAATTCGCGCGGGCAACGGGAACGGTCAGCAAACGACCGCGCTCACCGACGGCGAGGGCCGGTACGATCTCAACGATCTGCCGGCCGGCGTCTTTGCCGTCCAGGCCACGAAACCGAACTACGTGCGTACGTCGTGGGGTGAGCAGCGCGTCGAAGGCCCCGGCAAGCGGATCACGATCGCCGCCGGTCAGAGAATCAACAACATCGATATCAAGATGGCGCGTGGCGGCGCCATCACCGGCAAGATCGTCGACGAATTCGGCGATCCGATCACCGACGTCGTCGTCATGCCGATGCGCTATCAATACGTGCAAGGCACGCGGCGGCTGATGCCGACCGGCCGCGGCGGGCCGACGAACGATATCGGGGAGTTTCGGCTCTACGGGCTGACGCCCGGTCAGTACTACGTATCGGCTGTCTTGCGGCCGCAGGGGACGTCGGTCACGTCATTCGATCCGCGGGGACAGGATTCGAGCGATCGTTCGGGCTACGCGCCGACGTTTTATCCCGGCACCGGTAACGTCGGCGAAGCGCAACGATTGACGGTCGCAGCGGGCCAAACGATCACGTCGATCAACTTGACGCTCCTGCCGATCCAAACGGCGAACATCAGCGGCTCGGTCGTTGACACCGACGGCAAGCCGGTCGCCGGCGGCATCGTGATGACCGTGCCGAAGAACTCGGCGCAGGTCGTCAACATCGTGCCGACGCCGGTGCGCCCTGACGGCAAGTTCACGGTGACGGGGCTCGCACCAGGCGAATACACATTGCGCGCCGGCAATCCGATGGCCGCAGGTGAGATGGCGGTCGCCGACGTGACCGTCACCGGCAGCGATGTCAGCGGCGTGGTGCTCGCGGCCGCGAAGCAGGCGACGATCCGCGGACGCGTCGTGTTTACGCAAAGCCTGACCGGCACCGAGCCGCCGAAGGTGACGACCATCGATCTCGGTGCCGTGCGGGAGTGGGCGATGGCGCAGCAGATCCGCAGTCCGGCGCGCATCAAGGAGGACGGCACGTTCGAGATTGCGCTCGCACCCGGCCATGTGCAACTGCGCGCCGCACCGACCGGCGGTAGCCGCACGACGCCACCCTGGCGGCTCGGTCGCGTCCTGTTCAACGACGCCGATGCGGGCGACAGCGGCATCGACGTCTCGCCCGGCGCAACGATCGAAAACGTCGTCGTCGAGATCACGAACCGGCTATTCGAATTGTCGGGCCGTGTGACCGACGACAGCGGCGCCACGGTACGCGATTGCTTCGTCGTCGTCTTTGCGCAGGACCCGGCGAGGTGGACCGTCCAGACCCGCTATGTGATTGTCGGCCGTCCCGGTCCAGACGATCTCTACCGCGTGCGCCTGATGCCCGGTGACTACTACGTCGTCGCGATGACCGATGTCGAGCAGAATGCGTGGACGGACACCGACTTCCTGTCCGCGGCGCGCGAGCGCGCGACGAAATTCTCGATCGCCGACGGCGAAACGAAGACGCTGAATCTCACGGCCACAACCGCTCCCGTTTTCTAGCGAGCATCCGCGAGGCACCATGCTGCACGTTCTCGTTCTGTTTGCCGCGCTCGCGCAGTCGCTCCAGCCGCCGCAGCAACAGCCGCAACCGTCACAGCCGGCGGCGGCGGGCACCGCCACGATTCGCGGTCACGTGTTTGCCGCCGACACCGGGCAACCGTTGCGCAAAGCACAGGTGCGCATCACCGCGAACGAGATTCGCGAGAACCGCGTCGCGACGACCGACACGGACGGGAAGTACGAATTCACCGAGGTCCGGCCAGGTCGCTACACCGTCTCGGCAAGCAAAGGCAGCTACGTGAACACGTCGTACGGCCAGCAGCGGCCGACCGATGTGCCAAAGCCCGTGGAGATCCTCGATCGGCAGACCGTCGAGCGGCTCGATCTCTCGTTGCCGCGCGGATCTGTTGTCACCGGCCGGATCGTGGACGAATTCGGCGAGCCGATGCCCGACGTGCAGGTCGCGGCGCAGCGTTATCAATTCATCCAGAGCCGTCGTCAGTTGGTCCCCGCCGGCCGGCCGGCGTTCACGAACGACCTCGGCGAATTCCGCATGTTCAGCATCCCGCCGGGCCAGTACTTGCTGACCGCCACGTGGCGAAACCCCGGCACCATGAACCCGAACAACGGGGGACCGATGGAACGCATCGCGTTTCCACCGACGTACTTCCCTGGGACGACGGACATTGCGCAGGCGCAGCGCGTGACATTGCGCGTCGGTCAGCAACTGGACGGCGTCGCGCTGATGATGAAGTCGGTGAAGGCGGCTCGCGTGAGCGGCACTGTCACCGGCGCCGACGGAAAACCGATGGCGCCGGCGATGCTGATGGTCATGCAGGGCGACGGCTTCAACGTCACGATGACGAGCGGCGGGCAGGTCAAACCCGACGGCACGTTTTCTGTCGCAGGGCTCGCACCCGGCACGTACACGCTGCGCGCGCAGCGCATGGGACCGTCGCCGAACGGACCGGAAACGGCAACCGCGTCGCTGACGCTGAATGGCGACGATGTGTCGGATGTGCGACTCATGGCTGCCGAACCGACGATCGCCACGGGACGCATCGTCGTCGATCCAGCGGCGGCCCAGCAGCTGCCGCCGACGATCATGCTCGGGCTCTTTCCGGTGTCGATGAACTTGCTGGCAGGGCCGCCTCCACCACCGACGCGCGTCGCCGACGATCTGACGTTCGAGCTGAAGTCGACGCCGGGACAATGGCGCGTCATGCTCGGCGGCTTTGGTCCCTCGCCCGCTGGTTGGTCGATCCGCGCGGTTCGCCTCAACGGCATCGACGTCACCGACACCGGAATTGATTTCAAACCGGGCAGCGAAATCACCGGACTGGAGATTGAGATCACGAACAAAGTGGCCAGCGTGTCCGGGCTCGTCACCGACTCGCGCGACCAGCCGTCGACGCAGTACACCGCGATTGTCTTCTCGCAGGACAAGGACAAGTGGACCTCGTCGCCGCGCTATCAGGCGGTCTGCCGTGCCGATCAGGAAGGACGGTTCAAAGTGTCCGGGCTCCCCGCCGGCGACTACTACATCGTCGCCGTCGATCGATTCGAACCGGGCCAGCAGGGCGATCCTGATTTTCTCGAGAGCGTCAGGGCCAGCGCGAAATCGTTTTCGCTGATGGATGGCGAGACGAAGACGGTCGATTTGAAGCTGACAACCGGGATGTGAACCATGGCGCGGATCACGAGCGGCGTCCTCGCGTTGTGCTGCTGGTCGTCGGTGTGTTTCGCACAAGCGCCGGCGCGCGATAATCCGAATGCGACGCCGACAGGAACGGCCGTCATCCGCGGACGCGTCATCGTCGCCGGCAGCGATCATCCGCTCTCGAAAGTCCAGGTGCGTGCGGTCTCCTCGGCGCTCGGCGTCAACAAGGCGGCGATGACCGACGGCAGCGGCCGCTACGCGATTGCCGAGTTGCCGGCGGGCAAGTACGTCGTGTCCGCGGCCAAACCGAACTACGTGTTTGCGAATTTCGGCGAGCGGCGTCCGATGGGCGCCGGTCAGCCGATCGACGTCGCCGACGGCAAGACGATCGATCGCGTTGATTTCGCGCTGCAACGCGGCGGCGCGATCACCGGAAAGATCGTCGATGAATTCGGCGATCCGGTCGCCGACGTGCAGGTCGTCACGATGCGGTACGGATACGTGAACGGCGAACGCCGCATGCAACCGACAGGAGGCTTCGCAAACACGAACGATCTCGGCGAGTTCCGCCTCTTCGGGCTGCAGCCGGGCCAGTTCTTCGTCAGCGCGACGCTGCGCAACAACAACTTCGGCAGCGACACGACCGATCGCACGGCGTACCAGCCGACCTACTATCCCGGCACCGGTAATGTCGCCGAGGCGCAGCGCATCACGATTCAGAGCGGGCAAACCGTGAGCGGAATCAACATGATGTTGCTGCCGGTGACCGCCAATCGCGTCAGCGGCGTGGCACTCGACAGCAACGGACGACCGATGACGGGCGCGTTCGTCAGCGCGACGCAGCGCGGAAATTTCATGGGCGTCAACACAGGCGCGCGGGTGAACGCAGATGGCACGTTCACCATCGCCGCCTTGCCGCCCGGCGAATACACGCTGCGCGCCGGCAATGGGGCGCCGGAGACGGCCGTCGCGGACGTCACCGTCGACGGCAGCGACGTGACCGACGTGCAACTCGTGGTCCATCCACCGTCGATCATGCGTGGACGGATCGTGTTCGATCGCGCGCCGATTTCGCTTCCGGCCCCGACAGCCGTGCGTATCAGCGCGATGGCGATCAGCAACATGGCGATCCCCGGCGGTGTCGGCGGCTCGACGTCGGCGAACAACGATTGGACGTTCGAGATCAAAGGCGGCGGCGGACTCGTCCGCGTAGCGCCGTTCGTGATCGCGGGGCCGGCGCCCAATCCGCGTCCGAACCCGATCGCCTGGCGCCTCAAGCGCGTGCTCGTCGGCGACACCGATGTCACCGACAGCGGGTTCGAATGGCCCGTCAGCGGGACGACCGAGAACGTCGTTGTCGAGATGACCACCGAAGTGGCCGAAGTCGATGCCACGGTGGTCGACGGGGCCGGCAGCAGCGTTCGAGATTGCGTGGTGCTGATGTTCTCGCCTGATTCGCAGCGCTGGGTTGCGCAATCGCGGTTTTACGCGGTCGGGCGTCCGGACACCGAGGGTGTGTTCCATGGTCGCGTGCCGGCCGGTGATTACCTGATCGTCGCGTTCGACGATCCCGAACCGAACTTCGGCGTGTTCATGGATCCGGAGGTGCTGTCGCAGTTGCGCGATCGCGCAACGCCCGTGTCAGCCGCCCTCGGACAGAAGAAAGCGATTCAGCTGACGCTGAGTCTGCCGCCGGTGTACTGAGATGCTTGCACTGGTTTTCGCGCTCCAAGTCACGGCGAGCGCAACGATCCGCGGCCATGTGTTCGCCGCCGACACGAGCCAGCCGCTCCGCAAGGCACAGGTGCGGCTGACGCAGATCGACGCACCGTCGGGACCGAATGCCTCGCGACCACGCGAAAACCGTCTGGTCACGACCGACGTCGACGGCAAGTACGAATTCAAAGATCTGCCCGCTGGACGCTACAACCTGAATGCCTCGAAGGGCGGCTACGTGTCGGTGTCGTGGGGGCAGCAGCAGCCGAACGAACCAGGCAAGCCGCTCGACGTGCTCGATGGCCAGACGATCGAGCGCGTCGACCTCACGTTGCCTCGCGGCAGCGTCATCACCGGCCGCATCGTCGACGAATTTGGGGAACCGCTGTCGAACGTGTCGGTGGCGGCGGTGCGGAGCGAGGTGGTCAACGGAGAGCGACGCATGGTGCCCGTCGGTCGGACGGCGGCAACCGACGACCTCGGCGAATTTCGCATCTACGGTGTCGCGCCGGGCCAGTACTACGTCCGAGCGACCTGGCGCCGATTCGGACCCGTGACCGATCCGAATAACCCGGATCGCACCGGTTATCCGGTGACGTACTTCCCGGGCACGGCAGACATCGCGAACGCCCAACGATTCTCCATTGCCGTCGGCCAGTCGGTCACAGACCTCGCGATGGCGATGTCGCCGCAGAAGACGGCGGTGGTGAGCGGAACGGTCGTCGATGCCGATGGACGACCCATCGGCGCGATGATGCTGAACGTGATCCACACGGACGGAAACTCGTCCACCTCGTTCGGCACGTCGATCCGCGGCGACGGCTCGTTCTCGTTCGTACTCTCCCCTGGCAATTACATGCTGCGAACGATGACGAATGGAACGAACCGCCGCGATATAGGCGCGACGACCGTGACGGTTGGCAGCGAGGACATCAAAGATATCCGGATTGTGGTGGCGCCGCCGCCGACCATCACGGGTCGCGTCGTCGTGGATCCGGCGCAGGCACCGTCGCTGCCCGGCTCGCTGATGCTCACGGCCGTCCCGATGACGCCAACGCCGATGCCGGGGAACTCACCAGCGCGGCTCGCCGACGATTTCTCGTTCGAGCTCAGCGTTCCGATCACCGGTCGGGTGCGCCTCGTCATGACCAACTTGCCGCCGTCGTGGACGATCGGCCATGTTCGCGTCAACAGCATCGACGTCATCGACGATGGCATCGACGTGAAGCCGAATGACAACATCACCGGTGTCGAAGTCGAATTGACGAACAAGTTGACATCGGTGAGTGGCACGGTCAGCACGTCCGGCGGCGACGCGGCGAAAAACTACACCGTCGTCTTTTTTCCGCAGGACACGAAACGCTGGACGCCGGGCTCGCGGTATCTGCGTTCTGCTCGTCCGGATCAGGATGGACGATTCAAAATCTCCGGATTGCCGCCCGGTGACTACAACGTGATCGCGGTCGATCGCCTCGAGCCCGGACAGAACACCGATCCTGAGTATCTCGAACGCATCAGCAGCCGCGCCTCGCGGTTCACGCTGATGGACGGTGAGACGAAGACGCTCGATCTGAAGCTGAATGTCCCCTAGAAATGATCGCCGTGCCAATACAGCACGGCGTCACGCGTCAGCGGCGTCGGCGGCGTCCCGTGCTCCGTCAGCGGGCGAATCATCATGACGTCGTTCGTCGGACGCTCGTCGATCACCTCGATCTGTGGCGGTCTCAACGTCGTCGGCAGCGATCCGCGGATCGTCGGCCGCCGCTCGCTCGGCTCGCGTGCGATCAGCGCTTGCATGATCGCGCCAAGGCGCGCGCCGGCCGGATCGCGGTCGCCGGCAGCGTCGATCGTCCACTCGTCGCCGCGCTGCATGATCGAGACGTACGCGACCGCCGACGCACCCTCTTCAGCGATAAAGAACTGGCCGTGCCTGAGTCCGGCGGGACCGAGGCCCGCGAGCAACCGACGCTTCGCGATGGAGTACTGCACGAAATCTCTGGTGCGGTTGACGTGAAACCGAAACGGCTGCGCGCGGACGGCGTCCATCGCAGCGATATCGGCGAGATCGCGGTCGTCGCCGGCGCGGACGAGCGTCGCCGGCGCGCCGCGTCGGGCGTCTTCGCGCACGCGCAGCGACAGAGTGGACGTCGGAATCGTTGTGAAGCCGAGACTCGCGTAATATTCAGCGCCGATTTCGGAGAACAGGAGCGCCAGATCGAATCCGTCGCTCGCGCCGCGCTCAATCAACCGCTCCAGCAGAAGGCGCGCGTAGCCGCGACCGCGGTGCGTCGGCTGCGTAAACACCGCGCCGATGCCGAAGACCCGAACCGGCCGCTCATCGAGAGTCGCCTCCAGGTCGTACACCTTCGCGCTCGCGAGCACGGCGCCGCCATCGATCAGGGCCCATCGGTGAAGATGCCGCGCGCCCCACGGGGTTTTTCGCTGCCCTGTGTAATAGGTTGCATACGCCTTGCGGCTCAGCCCTTCGTGCCAAAGGTCGTACGTGGCGGACAGGATTTGATCGAGGATCGGCCCCTCGGCGGCAACTATTTCCATGTGGATTAAACCATCCTACCGATTCGCAGTCTAATTCTCACGAATGAAGCCGTTTGTTGCCTTCGCGCTGACACTTTTTGTCGCCACGAACAGCGCGGCAGTGCACTCCGAGGTGTCAGACACCTCTGACACCTCTGACACCTCGATCACCCACGCGCTCAACCGTATCGGGTTCGGGGCAAGGCCCGGCGACGTTGAGCGCGTTCGGTCGATGGGCCTCGAGAAGTACATCGAGCAGCAGCTGCATCCGGAGCGGATCCCTGATTCCGCGATCGCACCGCGGCTTGCGGGTCTCGAGACGTTGCGCATGAGCTCGCGCGAGATCGCCGAAAAAATCGAGCAGCCGCAGATCGAAGCGCGAAAGGCGAAGCGGGACGGCGAGCCGGCCACGCCGCAGGACATGCGCGCGAACGCGGTCGTCCAGGAGCTCGGCGAGCAGAAGATCCTGCGCGCCGTGTACAGCGAGCGACAGCTGCAGGAAGTCCTCGTCGACTTCTGGTTCAACCACTTCAACGTCGACGCGCGCAAAGGTCCCGCGCGGTTCATGCTGACCGAGTACGAGCGCGAGACGATTCGTCCGCACGTGCTCGGAAAGTTCCGCGATCTCCTCGAAGCCGACGCGAAAAGCCCGGCGATGCTCTTCTATCTCGACAACTGGATGAGCGCGGATCCGCACGGACCGCACATGATGGTCACGCGCCGCGGTATCTTGCGGCCGCCGCCGCAGAACAAGAACGCGCCGAAAGGGCTGAACGAGAACTACGGCCGCGAGCTGATGGAGCTGCACACGCTCGGCGTCGACGGCGGTTACACGCAACATGACGTCACCGAAGTGGCGCGCTGCTTCACCGGCTGGACGATCGACAAGCCGCGCGCCGGCGGCGCGTTCGTGTTTCGGCCCGCACTGCACGACATGGGACAAAAGGTCGTGCTCGGCCACGTGATCCGCGCCGGCGGCGATCAGTCGGACGGCGAGCGCGTCCTCGACATCCTCGCCCGACATCCGTCGACCGCGCGGTTCATCGCGACGAAACTGGTCCGCCGCTTCGTCAGCGACACGCCGCCGCCGTCGCTCGTCGAGCGCGCGGCGAAACGGTTCCGCGACACCGACGGCGATCTACGCGAGGTGATGCGGACGATTCTGTTGTCGCCGGAATTTCTGTCCGCGGGTGGCGACGACAAAATGAAGACGCCGTTCGAATTCGTCGTGTCCGCGCTGCGCGCGACGAACGCGGACGTGCACGACGCGCTGCCGCTGGTCCGCACGCTGCAGCAGCTCGGCATGCCGCTCTATCAGTGCCAGCCGCCGACCGGCTACAAGGACACCGCCGACGCGTGGATCAACACCGGCGCGCTCGTCGATCGCATGAACTTCGCGCTGCGGCTCGCATCGCACAAACTGCCCGGCATCGACGTCACGACATCTGAACCGGTCGAAGACCTCGCGCTTCGCCTCGGTGGACCGGAGTTCCAACGCAAATGATTTCCCGAAGAGTCTTCCTGAAGAACGGTGCGTTCGCGATGGTCAGCCTCGGGTTCGCGCCGTCATTTCTGTCGCGCACCGCCTTCGCGGCGGGCACGACGATGCGGACGAAACAGCTCATCGCCATCTTCCAGCGCGGCGCCGTCGATGGCCTCAGCGTCATCGTCCCGCACGGCGAGGCGGAGTATTACCGTGCGCGCCCGAGCATCGCGATCGCGCGGCCCGGGTCTGTCGAGGATGCTGCGATCGATCTCGACGGCTTTTTCGGATTCAACCCGCGATTGAAAGCGCTGAAGCCGTTCTGGGACGCGCGCGAGCTGGCGATCGTCCACGCGTGCGGATCGCCCGACAGCACGCGATCCCACTTCGATGCACAGGACTACATGGAGACCGCGACGCCTGGCGTGAAGAGCACTGGCGACGGCTGGCTGAATCGGTACCTGCAGGCGCGCCGCAACGACGAGGCGACACCGTTTCGGGCCGTCGCGGTCGCGTCGCAACTGCCGCGCATGCTGCAAGGGCCCGCGCCGTCAATCGCGCTGCACCAGCTTGATCAGTTCGACATCCGCGCGGGACAAGCCACCGACAAGACACGCTCGCTGTTCGAGCGCGCCTACGGCATCTCGCCCGACTCGGTGCTGAACGGCACCGGACACGAGACGTTCGACGCGATCCGAATGTTGAAGGCCGCCGATCCGGCGAAGTACCAACCCGAGAACGGCGCCGACTATCCGCGCAGCCCGTTCGGCCAGGCGTTGAAGCAGATCGCGCAGCTCACAAAGGCGCGAGTGGGTCTCGAGGTCGCCTATGCCGACATCGGCGGGTGGGATACGCACGTCAACCAGGGCTCCGCCCAGGGACAACTCGCGACACGGCTCGAGGACTTCGGCGCCGCGATCGCGGCACTCGTGACCGATCTCGGCGAACGCATGGCCGACACGGTCGTATTGACGATGTCGGAGTTCGGGCGGGCGGTGAACGAAAACGGCAACCGCGGTACCGATCACGGTCACGGCAACGCGATGATGATCCTCGGCGGCGGCGTCCGCGGCGGCCACGTGTACGGCCGATGGCCAGGTCTGTCGGTCGACCGGCGCTACGACGGCCGCGATCTCGCCGTCACCACCGACTTCCGCGACGTGTTCGGCGAGATCGTCGTGCGCCATCTGGGTGTGCGCGATGCGGCGCCGATCTTTCCTGGTTACAACGTGTCGCCCTCGAGATTCCCCGGATTGTTCACGTAACCACGAAGATCGCGAAGACCACGACGATCGCGAAGAACGATCTTTTGTGAGCTTCGTGGCCTTCGTGATCTTCGTGGTGCGTGGTACAGTCACGGATCGTGTTCCTGTCGGATCTCCCAACCCCACAAGTTCTGATCGAACGCACGCGGCTCTTCCGCAACATCGACCGCGCGCAGCAACTCGCCGCGTCTGCGGGCATTCGGCTGCGTCCTCATGCGAAGACGCACAAGTCGCCGGCGATCGCGAAGTGGCAGATCGAGCGCGGTGCCGTCGGCGTGTGTTGTGCGAAGCTCGGCGAAGCCGAAGTGTTCGTGGACCACGGCATCGCGGACATTCGCCTGCCGTACCCGGTCAATCCATCGAACGCCGATCGCGTGATCGCGCTTCAGGACCGCGCGTCAATCTCGATCATCGTCGACCACCACGACGTCGCGCGCGGCTGGTCCGAGGCGATGCAGCGAGCGAACCGCACGCTGGATGTGTTGATCAAGGTTGACGTCGGATTCCATCGGTGCGGGATCGATCCCGACGCGAACCCGCTCGGCTTCGTGCAGGCGATCGCGTCGATGAAAGGGCTACGCCTGCGCGGTCTCCTCAGTCATGCCGGTCACGGATATAACGTGGCGTCCGAAGACGAGGCGTGCCTTGTCGCGCAGCGCGAGGCGGAGATCCTGACGACGCTGCAGCAGCAGGCGGCTGCATCTGGAATCGCGATTGATGAAATCTCGGTCGGCGCGACACCGACGCTGCGATTCAGCGTCCGCCAGCGCGGTATCACCGAGCTGCGGCCCGGCAACTACGTCTACTTCGATCGGACGCAGGTCGCGCTCGGTTCCGCAACCGTCGACGACTGCGCCTTGACCGTGCTCGCGACGGTGGTGTCGGCGCATCCGGGCCGGATCATCCTCGACTCCGGCAGCAAGACGCTGACGAACGACCAGGCGCGCGGCATCGCGACATCACCCGGCTACGGCGCCGTGCTGCGCCAGGACGGCACGGTCGATGACACGCTGCTGATCGAGCGGCTCTCGGAGGAACACGCGACAGTGCGTGTCATGGGCACGACGAAGCTCAAACCGGGCGACCGCGTGCGCATCCTGCCGAATCACTCGTGCACCGTCTCGAACCTGATGGATGTCGTCCGCCTCGTCGACGGTGACCTCGTCGTCGACACGCTGCCGGTCGCGGCTCGGGGTAGAATTCAGTAACCCATGGCTGACAAGGACAAGCGAGACATCGGCGACGCGCTCGGGATGGTCGAGACGCGCGGCCTCATCGGAATGATCGAAGCGGCCGACGCGATGGTGAAGACGGCCAACGTCGTGTTCGTCGGCTGGCGGAAGGTCGACGCCGGTCTCGTCACCGCGATCGTGCGCGGCGACGTCGGGTCCGTGAAGGCGGCGACCGATGCGGGCGCTGCCGCGGCGCGGCGCGTCGGCGAACTCGTCGGCGTCCACGTCATTCCCCGCCCTGCGGACGACCTCGAAAAAATCTTCCCGATTCGCTGACGGTCCGGCTGACGCCGGACACTACAGTTGGCTCTCGACAGCCGCTTTGATCTTCATCCCGAGTTGATACGGATCCATCTGCTGGAACGCGGGATCGAACAGCTCCACCGATAGCGCACCGGCGTACCCCTTTCGCCGCACCGCCTCGACAATCTTCTTGAGGGGCGCGATGCCCTCGCCCGGCAGCGCGCGGTGGCGCTGTTCGAGCAGTTCGCGAACCGGTTCGCGCGGCGTGTCTTCGAAGTGCATGTGCATCAATTCGCCGTCGCGTAGCTGATCGAGATCCTCGACCTTGCTCGGGCCGATCCAGAAGTGATACGTGTCGATCATCAGCCGCACGTTCGGATGATTCGCGGTCCGCACGAACCAGAGCGCCGTCGAGAGCGACGTCGCGAGCGTGAAGAACTTCGAGAACTCGAACATCAGCGACACGTTGAACGGTTTCGCGATGTCGCCCGCTTCGCGAAGGTTGTCGATGCCCCGTTTGTAGTCGTCGTCGGTGGGTTTTGCCGTCATCGCGGGGACGAGCACGAGGCGGTCGGCGCCGAGCATGCGCACCAGCTCGCATTTCGCTTTCAAGTCGTCCAGATTCTTGGCGCGATTGGGATTCGGTTCGACCGCTCCGATGTGGTTGCTCGTCGAAGCCGCCTTGAGTCCGAGGTCATCGAGCACGCGGCGCGCGGCCGCCGGCGATTCCCTGTCCGCAAATTCCTTCGCCTTGGCGAGAACGACCTCGACCGCGCGGATGCCGGCTTTCGAATACCCGTCGAGTGCCGTCTTGTAGTCGAATCCGTTCGACGAAATCTGATGCACGCAGGGCGACAGCGCCGGGGCTGGCTTCGTTTGCGTCAGCAACGGCGCCGACGCCGTCGCCGCGAGGAACTCGCGTCGGTTCATGGTTTCTTCTTCTTTGCGCTTTTAGCGCGCAGTCGTCCGCTCAACGATTTCAACGCGCCCTCGTTGCCGATCACGAGCAGCGGCTGCGCCGGCGTCTTCAGCAGATTGAAGAATGCGCCGGTCGCCGTGCGCGCGTAGATCTCCTCGCCGTCCGTCAGCAACTGCACCGATCCACCGCCGCCGGTCGCGTCGAACAGCCGCTCGCCGAATTGATCTTTCAGGATTTTCAGGATGCGGTGCAGTTCCGGGATGGTGAATCCACGACGCCGCAGGTCGGCGAGCACGAGCAGCTCGAACAACTCGATCGGCGTGTAGCGTCGCTCCGTGTAGCCGCCGGCTTCGGTGCGATGCGGACGGACCGTCGGCGACAGCAGCCCGCCGGCGTCCCACACCTGCAGCTGCCGCGCGGTCAGCCCGGTCAGCGACGCGACCTCACGCGACGAGTAGGTTTTCTTCAGCCGCATCAAGCGAGGCGATCGGCCATCGCCGCGCCGGCGAAGTCCTTCTCGGTCAAACCGCCTTGATCGTGCGTCGAGTACGTCAGCGTGACGCGCTTGTAGTTGATCAAGATGTCGGGATGATGGTCCGCCTTCTCCGCTTCGGGCGCAAGCCGATTCACGAATGCGATCGCCTCGAGGAAATCCTTGAAGGTGAACTGCTTCGTGATGGTGTCGCCCTCGAGCGTCCATCCGCTGAGCGATCTGAGTTTCTGCTCGGCATCCGTGCGTGAGAGTTTCATGTCATTTCCGGCCGGCGGGCTCGTATCTCGTCGAGCCTCACCCGCGCCGCCTCCACCGCTTGCAGCGACTCTTTCTGCATGTCGATCGCCGACACTCCTTCGACCGGGCTCGCAAACGCGCTGCCGGCGATCGTCCGATGATACGCACGTTCGGCCCGCTGCAACGCTTCGAGCGCCTCGCTGTGCTCGCGCTGCCAGTCGAGCCAGGCGGTCAGCCGCTCGCGCGCTTCTTGTTCCGTCGTTCCCGTGCATTCGATCCCAAACGGATCGCCGGTGTCGACGTGCTCCGCCCGTGCGACCCACACGCCATCGCGCGCGACGCAACTGACGCGGACGTTCACAGCGCACCCAATCGCGACGGACGAACGACGTCGAGCATCGGGTCGAGACGGTTCTCCATCATCGTGTCGGCGACGAGCTGCGCCGTCAGCGGCGCGAGAAGAATCCCGTTGCGATAGTGACCGGTCGCGTACATCAAGTGGGGAATCGCCTCGGACGCGCCGATGATCGGCAGGTGATCCGGCGACGCGGGCCGAAGGCCGACGCGCGCCGCTCGAAACGTGGCGGTCCATGCATGCGGAATCAGATCGCACACCGCGACCAGAAGATCGTGGATGCCCGACACCGTCACCCGCTCGTCGAACCCGACGTCTTCGCTCGTCGCCCCGACCAACACCGTCCCATCGTCCCACGGGACCATGTAGCAACGGCCGCTCCACGTCACGCGACGGAGCGCAGGACCGTTCCAGCCGAGATACAACAGCTGACCGCGGATCGGTTTCACCGGCGCTTTCAGGCGCGCGCCATCGACCTCCACCATCCCCGACCAACTGCCGGCGGCGAGGACGACGGCGTCGCCCGACAGCGTGCCGCGATCCGTGTCCACGATGACCTCGCCGTCGCGCTGATGGATGCGGCGAACACGACTCTGCTCGACGAGCTGAGCACCGTACTTGCGGGCGGCCGCAACAAGCGCGCGCGTCAACTCGTTGGCGCCGACGTAACCGTGTTCTTCGATCAGCAGTCCGCCGACGACGGCTTCCGACGCGAGCGGCTCCTCCGCCCGCGCGTTCTTCGCGTCGAGCAACAGCGCGGGCACCTGACGTTTGGCGAGCACGGCCGCGGTCGTCTGCAGCGTTTCGACCTCGTTCTCGTTGACGGCGAAATCGATCGTGCCCGTGCGGCGGTACGGAATGGCGACGCCGCTCTCCTCGCTGACGCGCGCGACGAATTCGTCGTACAGGCCGAGGCTGCGAACGGTCAGGTCGAGGAGCGGCGAACCCTCGCGCGCCTCGATGTACGGCGCGAGCACACCGGCAGACGCCTGCGTCGCGCCCATCCCGACCGGACGGTCGTCGACGATTTCGACCGACGCGCCGCGCCGCGCGAGCTCGTAGGCAACGGCGCAGCCGACGATGCCGGCACCGACCACGATGACGTCTGACGGGCGCTGCATGCGCTCTTCAGCTTAGCGCGTCAGCCACGCGCGCGCGGCATCGACCGTGTCGAAGACCTGAAGGTCGTCACACAGGATTTCGCGAAAACGGCTGCTGAACGTGACGCTGCCGGTCGGACACACGATCGCGAGCGTGATCCGGAACCGGCGAAGCTTGTCGTGGATCTCACCAGCTTCGCCGGAGCTGAGATCGAAGAACTTCGATGGCAGGTTCTCGGGATGGAGCAACGCCAGCCGCGATTGCATCGACCAGCACGCTTCGGCGATCCGGCTGGCGTCTTTCGCCCGCGTGACGAACGGTTCGCCGGCCGGACCCTCGAAGATCGTCACCGCTGCTGGCTCGGGCTGCGCGCGGGCGGCTGCGCTTTGCCCGCGTCGAGATCGTTCCAGTTCATGATCGCGTTGAAGCCGAGCATGTACGTCCCCTGCGTCTGCCACCGCCAGAACGGCCGCAGCGCGAACATCACGACGTGACCTTTGCCGAGCGGTTGATCGATCGCCAGCGCACGATTCGCGATCGTGTCGCCGCCGGCGAGCGTCCCCGACAGCAGCATCTCGTTCGGGTTCGACGGGAACTGCATCACGACGCGGGCGCGGCTCTCCGGAATCGCGATCCCGAACTGCTGCGCGAGCTGACGGAACTGCGCGTTCTCGTCGGCCTGCGGACGATCGCCGCGACCGGCCGGTGCCTGGCTACCTTCGGACACCACCTCCGGCTCGAAGGGCTGGATCCGCAACGGCACCGCATTCGGCGTCACGTTCTGCCCGATGCCGGCGTTTGGATTTTCGCCGGGCGCGCCGCCGCGACCACCGCCGAATCCTCCGAGGCCGCCGCCGGCCGCGTTGAGCACCGGCGACTGATTGAAGTACACCGCCAGATCGGTCTGGTCGTAGCCGTACACGATCGGGCTCTTCTTGTCGGTGATCTTGCCGCGCAGGATGGATCCGCGCACGAAGAGCCGCGCCGGATTCTCGACCGTCACGCCGCTGGTGATCCCGTACTCCGGAAAGATCGTTGTCGTCGATCCTTCGGTGATCAGCGTGCCACCCTGTTCGACGAACTTCGCCAGTTCGGCCAGGCCCTCGAGGCCCATGCCGCCACGGATGTCGTCGCTCGAATCGACGTAGCCGAGATTCGGGAACTCGGCGGTCTTTTTGTACGGCAGCGGCGAACGGCCGGTCACTGGCATGCCGTTGACCTGCGACTGCGCCGAGCCGCCGACGTGCGGGAAGATGATCACGTCGTACTTCGACCGGAGATTGCCTTCCTTCAACTTCTGATCGGCAAAGTACGTGTACGGGACGCCAAACGTGTCGAGCGCCGCGCGCACCCATCCTTCGTCCTGCGTGCGCGTCCAGCTGTGGACGTAACCGATGCGCGGGATGTCGAGGTCGTGCGTGCGCACGCTCGGCGCAGACGCCACCGCCCACGCCGACAATCCGAGATCCTTCAGCGACGGCTCGAGCGCGGCTCGGTCCGCATTCGGAATGATGATCGCGCCGGCGCGGAACTTGTGACCGGAAAGCTCGAAGTCATCTTCGGCCGCCGCCATCTTCACGTCCTTGTGCTTGAACCGGAACGTGACGAGGTTGTTGTCGGCGGTGTGATCGACGACCAGCACCGAACCGGCTCCCTCGATGCCGCCTGGCGCTTTCGCGTCAGCGGTCAGCATCGTGAACTTCTGATCGAGGATCGACTTGTCGGTCACCGGCGCGATCTTGACGTCGCGCATGTACTGGAACGTCCAGCCGGTGTCGTCGTACGGCGACGGATTCTGGGGCGCGTAATTCTGCACCGAGAAGTACATGTCGGCGAGCGTGCGGAACGGCTGATCGCCGCGAACCACGTAGTCGCCTGGCTTGACGTCAACATTGCCGGCCTTGAACGCCGTCGTCGCGACCGAAATCTCGAGGCCTTGTTTCTTGAGCTCGTTGACGGCATCCGCCGCATCGGCCTTGCGACGCTGCGTCGCCGGAATCACCCACGCGTAAGTCGGACCGTTCTTCCCTTTGTCGACCGCGCGTTTGTTCTTGAGCCAGTAGTTTTCGAGATAGAGATCCTTGTTCTTCGCGACGTGGTTCAGCGCGAACAGCAGCGCCGATTCCTGGATGTTCGTGTTGTTGCGCGGTCCCCACTTAATCGACGCGAGCGGCGGATTCGGACGGAACCATTCCTTGCTCGTGACGGTCGCGGCCGGTCGCACTTCGTACGGATCGGGACCGTAGCTCTGGACTTCGTAAAAGCGGCCAATCGCGTTGTGCGAGTGCGCGATGAAGAACATGTAGTTCGGCACCCACCCGTCATAGAACCCGTAGGTCCAGACGCCAGGGACGCCGCGCTTCGTCATCTCCATCACGTCGTTCTCGGCGAGCATCCACCATTCGTCGACGACGATCGGGTCGAGCGCGTCGTTGTAGGGGCCGGTGCCCGTCGAGGCGTAGAGATACGTCTGCGCTTCGTGCAGGTCGTGCATCACGGTGGGATGCCATTCGAGCTGTTCTTTCGTCACGGTCTGCGTGAGCTTCAGGAACTGCCCCATGCCATCGCGATTGTTGTCGTGCTGCACGTACTTGCCCCAGTACATCAACGGCAGCCGCGCATCACCCTGCGCGCGCTTCTTGTTGAAGTAGTACGTGTCGACTTCCGCTTCGCGGCCGTCGACTTCGATCACCGGCGTGATCAACGTGATGACGTTGTTGCGAATGTTCTGGATGAAGGGCGTCTCTTCGACGATCAACCGATACGCGAGCTCGTTGAGCATCTCGGCGCCGCCCGTTTCCGGCGAGTGCATGCCGCTGATCGCGTAATAGATCGGCTTCGCGGTGTGCAGCAGTTGCTGCGCGCGGGCTTCCGTCGTCTTGCGCGGATCGGTGAGCTCGCCGAGCATGTCGCGATACTTGTCGATCGATTTGATCGTCGCCTCGTCGGCGATCGCCAGCAGGACGATGTCGCGCCCTTCCTCCGTCGTCCCGATCTTCCAGAAGCGCGCACGCGGCGACGCTTTGGCGAGCGCCTCGTAATAACGCTCGATGTCCTTCGCGTACGTCAGCTCGCCAGGTGTCCCGGGAATCCGCCCAAAGAACTTCAGCGGCGACGGCACCGTGTCCGACGCGGGCATGTGATCGACCAGTTCGGTGGTGATTCGCGGGTCCTGCAAGTACTGTTTGATGAGTTTTGTGTATTCCTCGTCTTGCTTCTGCGGAGCGGGAGCGGCCGCGAGGGCGAGGACTGCGCTGACCAGCAATGAAAGCCGGTATTTCATAAGGATCTCCTCGAAGCAGGCATTCTAGTCCCTCGGCTGCACTCGGCTCAGGACAGTGGTCCGTTCGAAGGGACAGTCGAGCTCCGGATCTGATCTGCTAAACTTCGCATTTGCATCGATTTACGTAGGTCTTCTCAGAGCCTGGTCGGGTACGCGGCTTGCCTCTTGAACCACGGAAGGAGCCTTCATCATGCAGTCCAATCGACTCGCGTTTGCCGCTCTCGCCGTAGCGTGCATCGCGGCGGCGGCCGGGGGCGGATACCTCGCGTCGCGACAAAACGCCGTGCCCACGCCCGCGTCTGCGCAGACGCCCGCCTCCGCCGAGGCTACGGCGGGCAGGCCGGTTGCCGCGAGCGCGCCTACGGCTGTCGCAGATAAACCTGTTCAAGAGACCGAAGCGGTGGTGAGCGACACGAAGTCGACGCCGAAGTCCGAGCCGGCGAAGCGCGCCGAAAAGCGCGAAACCGCAAAGGTCGCGCGAGCCAATGCGCCCGCGCAGCCGCCGGTCGCGCAGCAGCCGCCGCAGCCGGCGCCCGCGCCGCTGCCAACGCTGGAACCGGCCCCCAAACCCGAGGAGCACGCCGCGGTGCCCGCGCCGGCGCCCGCACCGGAACCGCCGCAAAAGCAGTTCGAAGAACTCGTCGTCTCGCGCGACTCCGTGATCGGGTTGCAGCTGGACAATCGGATTTCGAGCGAGACGGCTCGCATCGAAGATCGCGTCGACGCGCGCGTCACGCGGGACGTCAACGTCGCCGGCCGCACGGCGATTCCGGCCGGTTCGCGCGCCGTCGGCGCCGTGACGCTCGTCGAGAAGGGCGGCAAGTTCAAGGAACGCGCTCGTCTCGGGATCCGCTTCCACACGCTCGTTCTCGCCGACGGCACGCGGCTCCCGATCAACACCGAAACGATCTTCCGCGAAGGCGAAGCGCCGACCAACGGCAGCGCGGCGAAGATCGGCGGCGGCGCGGTCGGCGGCGCGATCATCGGCGCCATTCTCGGCGGCGCGAAGGGCGCGGCGATCGGCGCGGCGACCGGCGGCGGTGCAGGCACGGCGGCCGTGGCCGCGGGCGACCGCAATGCTGTCGTCCTCCAACCCGGCACTCCGCTCACGGTGCGCGTGCAACAGCCCATCACGATTACGGTGGATAAGAACTGATCGTGGGCGGGTAGGGCAGGTAAGGCGGGTAGGGCAGGTAAGGCAGGTAGGGCGGGTCGGGGGCAGGTAAGGCAACTGGGGCGGGTTCGAAGGAACCTGCCCTTTCTTTTTGTCGTCATACCTTGTGACACAAGGTATGTCGCACGAGACGTGGCAGGAACAGCTTCGGCGGGGGACGTTGGATCTGGCAATCCTGTTGTCGGTCTCGTCCGGACCGCGCTACGGTCTCGCGATCATTCAACATCTCGAGGCATTCACCGACCTCGTGGTCGCGGAAGGGACCATCTATCCGATCCTCGGACGCCTGACGCGCGAAGGGCTCCTCGAATCCACATGGGTGGAAGGCGAAGCACCGCATCCCCGGAAGTACTACACGCTGACGCGCGACGGCGTGAAACGGCTCGGCGAGATGACGTCCGCGTGGCGCGATTACGTGAAGAAGATCGACCGGCTCATGGCCGCGTCCGGGAGAGCACGCTGATGAATCTAACCGAGACCGGCGAATCACGCGTCAACGGATACCTGTTCGTGCTGCAACGATCGCTGAAGACATTTCTACCGCCCGACACCGTGCGCGATGCGGTGCGCGAGATCGAATCACACCTGCGCGACCGGATTGCCGTCGCGGATGGTGCGCCGAACGAACGCGACGCGGTCGAGCGGATTCTCGCCGAGCTCGGGCCGCCGCTCCGCGTCGCGCAGGCATACTCGGCCGAACGCACCATCGACGAAGCGGTAACGACGGGACGCTTCGTGCCGATGCTGCGTGCGATCTGGCACGTCGCGGGAACGACGCTGATGGGATTTGGCGTCGCGTCCGCGATCTTCACGGGTTACGCGACGGCGATCGGCTTCTTCGGCATCGCCCTGCTGAAGCCGATCTTTCCCGACAACGTCGGCATCCAGTTCGTGCACGGATTCCCCGTCGGCCTCGGCGCGCATTTCCCGGTCGGAGACGCCGATTTGCGCGGCGGCTACTGGATCATCCCCTTCGCGCTGGCGTGTGGGCTGGGGATCTTCGTCGGCTCGCATCGCGGCGCGCGCAAATATCTGGCGTGGTGGCGGAACCGGCGCCTTTCGTAGCAGAATTCGCTGCGAAGGAGTTCCTCATGCGCGCATTGTTCTCTTCCGCGTTCGTCGTGGCCGTGGCGACGTCGGCACTCGCACAGCAGGTCACGAGCGAAACGGTCCCCGGCGTCACGAATTTCAAGAAGCTCGACACGACAATCGCGTGCGCCGGCGCGACGACGGCGCAGGGTGTGCCCGAACTGAAGAAGATGGGCTACGCCTCGATCATCAACCTGCGGCTGCCGACCGAAAACGGCGCCAATATCGACGAGGAAGCGGCGGCCGCGAAGGAATCCGGGATCACATTCATACATATCCCGATGAATGGCCAATCGCCCGACGCCGCGACCGCCGACAAGTTCCTCGACGCGATTACCGCGAAACAGAATCAGCCGGCGTTCGTTCACTGCGCGAGCGGCAACCGCGCCGCCGCGATGTGGATGATCAAGCGCCTCGCCGTCGACCACTGGGACGTCGATCGCGCGTCGACCGAAGCGTCGGCCCTCGGGCTCACGAACCAGGGCCTGAAACAGTTCGCAATCGACTACTCCGCCGCCCACAAGCGCTAGCGTCTCGCGAAGGCATCAGCCGAGCGATGGACGACGTCACACGGCTCGCCGACGTCACGACGCCGACGACGAGCTCGACCAACAGCGGCGATTCTCGACGGTTCGCGGCCGGTACGCTCTTCGCCGGCCGCTTTCGCATTGTCGCGCCGCTCGGCAAAGGCGGCATGGGCGAGGTCTACCGCGCCGAGGACCTCAAGCTCGGACAAACCGTCGCGCTGAAGTTTCTGCCCGACGACGTCGCGCACGATCCGGTGCGCCTCGCGCAGTTCCACAACGAAGTCAGGGTCGCGCGCACGATTGCGCATCGCAACGTGTGCCGCATGTACGACATCGGCGACGCGGACGGCCGCCCGTTTCTGACGATGGAGTCTGTGGACGGCGAGGATTTGTCGTCGCTCCTGCGCCGGATCGGCCGGTTTCCGCAGGACAAGGCGATCGAAGTCGCGCGGCAGCTCTGCGCCGGCGTCGCCGCCGCGCACGAACGCGGCGTGCTGCATCGCGATCTCAAGCCGGCCAACGTCATGATCGACGGCGACGGCCAGGTCCGCATCACCGATTTCGGTCTGGCGTCGGCGGGCGAGGCGGTCGAGAACATCCGGGCCGGCACGCCCGCATACATGGCGCCGGAGCAGCTCGCAGGCAAAGAGGTGACGCGGCGAAGCGACATCTACTCGCTCGGGCTGATCCTGTTCGAACTCTTCACCGGCCGTCGCGTGTTCGACGCGAAGACGATCAACGAGCTGCTGCGCGCGCACGAAACGTCGGATTGGCGGACGCCCTCCTCGGTCGTGCCCGACCTCGATCCGACGGTCGAGCGCGCGATCATGCGATGCCTCGAGCGCAACCCGCACGATCGTCCCGCGTCCGCACTCGCGGTGGCGGCCGCGCTGCCTGGCGGGGATCAACTGGCGGCGGCGATGGCCGCGGGAGAGACGCCGTCGCCCGAAATGGTCGCGGCCGCGGGCGATCGCAGCGCGCTACGCGCCGAAATCGGCCTTGCGGTTCTGGCGGTTGCGCTCGTTGCGCTCGTCGCCGCCGCCGCGTTATCCGATCGCGTGGTGCTGTTGCACCGCGTCCCGATCACGAAGTCGACCGACGGTTTGCGCGATCGCGCGATCGACGTACTCGAGCGCCTGGGATATCCAGCCAAGCCGTACGATTCCGCCGACGGCTGGACGGTGACGCCATCCTTCCTGCGCTATATCGCACGGACCGATCACGGCGCCGAGCGGTGGAGGGTGCTTGCCGCCGGCCGAGCGCCGACAGTGCTGTTCTGGTATCGCACGAGCGATCGCGAGCTGATGCCGACGACCGCTCGCGAGTCGGCCGTCACGCTCGACGATCCGCCGTCAACCGTGCCGGGCATGCGGACGATCATTCTCGATCCCGCCGGTCGGCTGCTGTCGCTGCTGGTCGTGCCGTATGCCGTTCGCGAACCGGCATCAGCGCCCGTGGATTGGTCGGTGCTCTTTGACGCGGCGGGTCTGCCGTACGGATCGTTCCATGCCGCACCGGTCCGCCTCGTGCCGCGCGCGTACGCCGACGTGACGGCGGCGTTCGACGGCATCATGCCTGACGTGAACCTGCCGATCCACGTCGAAGCCGCGGCGCTCGGTGGACATCCGGTCTGGTTCTCGATCGTCGGGCCGTGGAACGAGCCCTCGAACGGCACCTCGCCTCGCGGCACGTCGGCGGCCGGGGTCTTCTCCGCAGGCTCCACGATCGTGATCGGATTGATCCTCGCCGGTGCGTGCATTCTCGCGCGGATCAATTACCGCGGCGGCAAGAGCGACCGCCGCGGCGCATTCCGCATGTCGGCCGCGATCTTCATATCATGGGCCGCCTATCTGCTGATCAGCGGGCGGCACTCCGGCAACGTCAACTTCGAGTACCTCCGCGTCACCGCCGCGATCGCAATCGCACTGTATGGCGCTGCCGGCCTGTGGGTGATTTACATCGCGCTCGAACCGTACGTGCGGCGATTCTGGCCGCAACTGCTGATCGGCTGGTCGCGGCTGATGACGGGGCAGTGGCTGGATCCCGCCGTCGGACGTGAAGTGCTCGTCGGCGTGGCCGTCGGCGCGCTGATCGCGATCTATTTATCGACGCATGCCATCCTCGAAGGCCTGATCGGTCCGCCGCCGATCCCGACGGTGACGACGACGACGCCGCTCGAGAGCGTGCGGAGCGTGGTCGGTCAGCTACTCTTTGGCATCCCTCGCGCGATCATCAGTCCATTTCAGGTGCTCTTCATCGTCGTCTTTTTGAAGGCCATCGTCCGCCGCACGTGGATCGTCGTGGCACTGACGTCGGTGATCGTGTTGCCCATCGCGATCACCGGGATGTTTTCGGGCGAACGGCTGGCGCTCGACGTGACGTACACGATCGTGGGGATTCTGATCGTCGTCGGAGTGCTGCTGCGGTTCGGCCTCATCGCGCTGTGCGTCACGTTTTTTGTCTTTGAATCACTCAACACGTTTCCGACCACTGTCGACGTCTCGGCGCCGTACGCTGCGACGTCGACGTGGTTGCTTCTCGGGCTGGCCGCTCTGGCCGGGTACGGCTTCTACGCCTCGCGCGGTGGCGAACCGCTGTTCGGACGTTTCCAAGCATGAACGCAGACGAATTTCGCAAGAGCGGTCACGAGCTCGTCGACTGGATCGCCGACTACCTCGAACACTCCGATAGATACCCGGTGCTCTCGCGCGTGAAGCCGCGCGACATCGTCAACGCGCTGCCGCGCGAAGCGCCGGAGGATCCGGAACCGTTCGGCGACATCATGCGCGACTTCGAGCGTGTGATCGTCCCCGGCCTCACCCACTGGAATCATCCGGGGTTCATGGCCTACTTCGCGATCACGGGGAGCGCGCCGGGCGTGCTCGCCGACTTTCTGTCGGCGGCGCTGAACCAGCAGGCGATGTTGTGGCGGACATCCCCCGCCGCGACCGAGCTCGAGGAGGTGACGCTCGGCTGGCTCCGTCGTCTGATCGGCCTGCCCGATTCGTTCGAAGGCGTGATCTACGACACGGCCTCGATCGCGACCATGCACGCGATCGTGGCGGCGCGACAGGTCGCAATCGCGGACGTGCGTGCGAAGGGACTCGCCGGTCGATCGGAGGTTCCTCGCGTCGCCGTCTACTGCTCCGACCAGACCCATTCGTCGATCGACAAGGCGGTCATCGCGATCGGTCTCGGTCACGAGTCGTTGCGAAAGATCGCGACCAACGATCGGTTCGAAATGCGCGTCGATGCGCTGCAGGATCAGATCGTCCGCGATCGCGCTGACGGTATTCTCCCCATCTGCGTCGTGCCGACGGTGGGGACGACGTCGACGACGAGCGTCGATCCGGTCGACGCGATCGCGGACGTCTGCGCGCGCGAGCGGATCTGGATGCACGTCGACGCGGCGTACGGCGGCGTCGCCGCGATGCTGCCGTCGCATCGACACATCCTCAATGGCGCCGAACGTGCGGACTCGGTGGTCGTCAATCCGCACAAATGGCTGTTCACGCCATTCGACTTGACGGCGTTCTACTCGCGGCGCATGGACGTCATGCGCGCAGCGTTTTCGCTCACGCCCGAATATCTGCGGACGAGTGAAGCCGACAGCGTAAAGAACCTGATGGATACCGGCGTCCAGCTCGGACGCCGCTTCCGATCGCTGAAGCTGTGGTTCATCCTGCGATCGTACGGTGCCCGCGCGTTACGCCAGACAATCGCCGAACACATCCGGCTCGCCGGCGAACTCGCCTCGTGGGTCGATGCTCATCCTGATTTCGAACGCCTCGCGCCGGCGCCGCTGAGCGTGGTCTGCTTCCGTTGGAATCCCCGCGGTGTCGCCCTTTCCGAGGCCGAGCTCGATCGGGCCAACGAACAGCTCATCGATCTCGTCAATACGACCGGCAACATTTTCATCTCGCACACGCGGCTGCGCGGCCGGCTGACGATTCGCGTGGCGATCGGCCACATGCGCACCACGGCCGTACACGTGCAGCGCGTCTGGGATCTGCTGCAGCAGAGCACGCGAGAGCTCAACCTAACTCATTGAAGGCATTATGCTTGCACCGCCCACCAGCGACAAGGAGGGCTAGATGCGAGGTGTTCTCAAGACAATGATCGTGACGGCGGCGGTCGCGTTCGCGCTCGCGCCGGTCGCAGCGCACGCCGAAGGGTACGTCAGCCCGTGGGCTTCCGCGAACGCGGGGAGCAGCTTCAACAACGGCCGCGCCGGCTTCGGCGTCGACGCGGGCGGCATGGGCGCCGGGGTCATCGGCGGCGAACTCGACTTCGGGTACAGCCCGAGCTTCTTCGGCACCAACAACGACTTCGGCAACAACAGCGTCATCAACCTGATGGGTAACGTGATCGTCGGCGTGCCGGTCGGCGGCACGCACGGCGCCGGCATCCGTCCGTTCGTGACCGGCGGCGTCGGCCTGCTGCGCACGCAGCTTGACGGCGGAACGGTGGCGCGGGTCTCGTCCTCGAACAACCAAATGGGTTGGGACCTCGGCGCCGGCGCGATGGGCTACTTCAACGATCACTTCGGCCTGCGCGGCGACATCAAGTACCTGCGCGGCTTCGAAAATCTCTCGACGGGCAATCAGGTGATCGATCTCACCGGCAACAACCAGCTCCACTTCTGGCGCGCCGACATCGGCATCGTGATCCGTTAATCTTGTATTGCGGATCGCGGATTCGGGATTGCGGATTTATTCATCAATAAATCCGCAATCCGCAATCCCCAATCCGCATTACACAATCCTCCAGAGTTCCTTCCAGCTCTCTCCGTCATTCTCGCGCAAGAGTGCCACGACCCCGTGGATCGGGAAGTCGTTCTCCGCCCCGCCTGCGAGCAGCGCAAGAAGCCGAGGCAGATGCGGGAAGTGGCCGGCGATCAGGACGTCGCGCGTCTCACCGATCAGCTGATCGCGCATCCATTCGGGCGGGTCGTCCGGCTGCAGATGCCGTGCGGCGGAGAATTCCGCCAGCGCGTTGCACGCGCGCCAGAACGCTTCCGCCGTCTGTTTCGCGCGCAGTTTGCCGCTGTGCCAGACGGCGGCGGGCCGGACACCGCGCTGCGCCGCGAGGTTCGCGAGCCGATCGACGCTCGCCCGGCCAACGGCCGAGAGCGGCCGGCGCGGATCGACGTCCGGACCTACCGCATCGCCGTGATGAACGAGAAAAAGCTGCAAACTTGAAGTATGAAGTACGACGTATGAAGACGCCAGCCGGGATTGGAGGTTGGTTGTTGCTGCTGTGCGTGCTGCTGCTCGTATGGCAGCCGATCAGCGCAGGCCTCACGGCATCCAACGCGCTCGATGCGGTGACGATGCGCGGGCTGCCGTCGATCGCGGTGCTGCTGCTGCGGCTGGCTGTCGTCGCGGTCGGGATCGCCGCGGGACTGTCGCTCCTCGCACGGCGTCCGTTCGCCGTGTCGTTGACGAAAACGGCACTCATCGCGTCCGCCGCGACGGACGTCTTCGTCTATGCGACGCCATACTTTCCGAGCAATCGTATGCCCGGCGACACGCCGATCTACATCGGTGCAACACTCGCGTACCACGGCGTCTGGTTGATGTATCTTTTCCGGTCTCAACGCGTTCGCAACACCTTTTCGGGGGACGAAGCATGAAACGCAGGGCCGGTGCAGTTGCAGGTGCAGTTGCAGTTACGATGGCGACGATCGTCGTGGCGCAACAGAAGGCGCCGCAGAACGAGTCGATCACCCAAAACAATCTGCGCGCCGACTTGTTCTTTCTCGCCGGCGATGCGATGCATGGCCGGCTCACCGACACCGACGAGAATCGCGCGGCAGCGGACTACATCCGATCGCGCTTCGAACGGCTCGGTCTGAAACCGGCTGCTCCAGGCAACTCGTACTTTCAGAACTACAACCTGATGACGCCGACGCTCGGCGCCGACAACGCGCTCGACATCGTCAGCGTCGACGAGCGCAGCAGCCGTCACCCGAGCACCGGCCAGGAGTTCTATCCGCAGCGATTCAGCGCGAGCGGTCGCGCGACGGGCGAGGTCGTGTTCGTCGGGTTCGGGATGAAGGCACCCAAGCTGCAGTGGGACGACTACCGATCGGGCGCGGCCATCATCGGAGGGAGGATCGCCATGATCCTCGATCACGAACCGGGCGAGCGCGATCCGAACAGTCCGTTCGACGGCGTCGTGACGTCGGAGTTCGCGACGCCATGGCGAAAAGTCGTTGCCGCGCAGGAGGCCGGCGCGCGCGCCGTGCTCTTCGTCACCGACATTCAGAATCATCCCGGCCCGAGCACGTTCGAGCAGACGGCGCGGAACTTCTGGCCCGCGCAACCGCCGCGCATCAAACCGTACACGCTGGCGACGTGGGCCGATCGCGTGCACATTCCGGTTGCCCAAATCTCGCCGGCCGTCGGCGACGAGATCGCGCGGATGTCGGGCAAATCTCTCGAGGAGCTCGCGAAGGCCGCGGAATCGGCGAAGGGCGGCATTGCCGCCGTTCCGCTCGGCACGTCACGTGTCGACCTCCACGTCGCCGTCGACCGTCACATCGTCCCCGACCGTAACGTCGTCGCGCTGCTCGAAGGCAGCGACCCGCGTCTCAAGGACGAATGGGTGATCGTCAGCGCGCATTTCGATCATGACGGGGCAGACGCGACGCAGATCCTGAACGGCGCCGACGACAACGGATCGGGAACGGTAGCGCTGCTCGAAATTGCCGAAGCCTACGCAGCAGCCGCGAAAGAGGGCCGTCGTCCGAAACGGAGCATTCTGTTCGCGGCGTGGAATTCGGAAGAGCGCGGACTGCTCGGCGCGTGGGCGTACACCGAGCAGCCGCTTGCGCCGCTGAACACCGTTGCAGCCGTGTTGAACATGGACATGGTTGGCCGGAACGAAGAAGTCCCAGTCGGCGGCGGGCCTCGCTTCAACGGCCTCGAGGTGCAGACCGCCGAATCGAATGCGAACGCCGTCAACGTGATGGGGTACCTGCGTGTGCCGGAACTCGCAGAGCGCATGGAACGATCGAATGCGACCGTCGGCCTCGAGTTGAAGAAGCGATACGACAACAACAGTTCGCAACTCGTCCGACGCAGCGATCAATGGCCGTTCCTGCAGAGCGGCGTGGCTGCGCTCGGGTTCATGACCGGACTGCATCCGGACTATCACACGCGCTACGACCGTCCCGAGAAGATCAACTACGTGAAGCTCGAAAAAGTGGCGCGCTTGATCCATCAAGCGAGCTGGGACATCGCCAATGCCGACACACGTCCGAAGAGTTAAGAGACAACCTCACGCGGAGCACGCGGAGCGCGCAGACTTCAGATCTTTCTGCGGGCTTCGCGGGCTCTGCGTGATGTTTTTGGTTTTGACCGCATCCGCCGCCGAAGGGAGGGTTGTTCGTTTGCGCGTCGAACGGCGCGAACCAATCCTGAATGGCCGGTCGTTCGGCGCGGCGGGACCGTACGAAAAGCTGGTCGGTAAAGTCGATTTCGGTGTCGATCCCAACAACCACGCCAACGACATCATCGTCGACCTGAAACTCGCGCCGAAGAATGCGCGCGGCGAAGTCGAGGCGAGCGCCGATTTCTACCTGATCAAGCCGGTCGATCCGCGCCGCGGCAATGGACGGCTGTTCTACGAGGTCGGGAATCGCGGCGGCAAATCGCTCTTGCAGACGTTCCAGAAGGCGACGGGCTCGCCGGATCCGACGACGGAAGCGGAGTTCGGCGACGGGGCATTGATGAAGCAGGGCTTCTCACTGCTCTGGATGGGATGGCAGTGGGATGTGCCGCAGCGAGCCGGCGTGATGCGCATGGACATGCCGATCGCGACCGAAAACGGCAAGCCGATTACCGGCCTGGTCCGCGGCAACTTCATCCTCAACGAGCGCTCGAACACCGCGCCGGTCGCGGACCGCAATCATCTCGCCTACGCGCCGCTGGATCGCAACGCGCCTGACTACGTGATGACCGTTCGCGACGAGATCACCGCGCGCGGAGAGATGATCCCGCGATCGAAGTGGCGGTTCGTCGACGATGCGAACGTCGCGCTCGACGGCGGTTTCGAACCGGGCCGCATCTACGACGTCGTGTATCGCAGCCAGAATCCGAAAGTCGTTGGATTCGGTCTGTCTGGCGCTCGCGATCTCATCAGCTTCCTGAAGTACGACACGACGTCCGACAATCCACTGCCCGGAATTCGCTACGCGATCGGCTGGGGCGTGTCGCAGAGCGGCCGTTACCTGCGGCATTTTCTCTATCAGGGTTTCAACGCCGACGA
>DASREL010000089.1:0-54163 GCA_035652075.1 Vicinamibacterales bacterium | reverse complement strand
GGCGACACGTTGGTGATCGTCGGCGCGGGCGCCACGTAGGTAAACGCGGTGGTCGCCGTGGCGCTCTGGCCATCGAGGTTGGTCACGGTCACGTTCACGGCGCCGGCCGCATGGGCGGGCGTGGTCGCCGTGATCGTCGTGGCGTTGACCACCGTGACGCTCGTCGCCGCGGTGCCGCCGACGCTGACGGTCGCGCCGGTCGCGAAGCCGGTCCCGGTGATCATCAGCGCCGTGCCGCCCGTCGTCGAGCCCGTCGCCGGCGACACGTCGGTGATCGTCGGCGCGGGTGCGAGGTAGGTAAACGCGGTGGTCGCCGTGGCGCTCTGGCCATCGAGGTTCGTCACGGTCACGTTCGCGGCGCCGGCCGCATGCGCGGGCGTGGTCGCCGTGATCGTCGTGGCGTTGAGGACGGTGACGCTCGTCGCGGCCGTGCCGCCGACGCTGACGGTCGCACCGGTCGCGAAGCCCGTGCCGGTGATCGTCAGCACCGTGCCGCCCGTCGTCGGGCCAGACGCCGGCGAGACGTTGCTGATCGTCGGCGCGGGTGCGACGTAGGTAAACGCGGTGGTCGCCGTGGCGCTCTGGCCATCGAGGTTGGTCACGGTCACGTTCACGGCGCCGGCCGCATGGGCGGGCGTGGTCGCCGTGATCGTCGTGGCGTTGACGACGGTGACGCTCGTCGCGGCCGTGCCGCCGACGCTGACGGTCGCGCCGGTCGCGAAGCCGGTCCCGGTGATCGTCAGCGCCGTGCCGCCCGTCGTCGAGCCCGTCGCCGGCGACACGTTGGTGATCGTCGGTGCGGGCGCCACGTAGGTGAACGCGTTGGTCGCCGTCGCACTCTGGCCATCGAGGTTGGTCACGGTCACGTTCACGGCGCCGGCCGCGTGCGCGGGCGTGGTCGCCGTGATCGTCGTGGCGTTGACCACCGTGACGCTCGTCGCTGGCGTGCCGTCGACGCTGACCGTTGCGCCCGCGACGAAGTTGCTGCCCGAGATCGTGATGGCCGTGCCGCCCGTCGTCGAGCCCGTCGCCGGCGAGACGTTGGTGATCGTCGGTGCGGGGCCGACGTAAGTGAACGCGCCGGTCGCCGTGGCGCTCTGGCCATCGAGGTTCGTCACGGTCACGTTCACGGCGCCGGCCGCATGCGCGGGCGTGGTCGCCGTGATCGTCGTGGCGTTGACCACCGTGATGCTCGTGGCTGGCGTGCCGTCGAGGCTGACCGTTGCGCCCGCGAGGAAGTTGGTGCCCGAGATCGTGATGACCGTGCCGCCGGCCGTCGAGCCAGACGCCGGCGAGACGTTGGTGATCGTCGGCGCGGGTGCGACGTAGGTGAACGCGTTGGTCGCCGTGGCGCTCTGATCATCGAGATTGATGACGGTCACCCTCACGGCGCCGGCTGCATGCGGGGGCGTGGTCGCCGTGATCGTCGTAGCGTTGACCACCGTGATGCTCGTGGCTGGCGTGCCGTCGACGCTGACCGTTGCGCCGGTCGCGAAGCCGGTCCCGGTGATCGTCAGCGCCGTGCCGCCGGTCGTCGAGCCCGTCGCCGGCGACACGTTGGTGATGGTCGGCGCCGGCGCAACGTAGTTGAACGCGTTGGTCGCCGTGGCGCTCTGGCCATCGAGGTTGGTCACGGTCACGTTCACGGCGCCGGCCGCGTGCGCGGGCGTGGTCGCCGTGATCGTCGTGGCGTTGACGACACTGACGCTCGTCGCCGCCGTGCCGCCGAGGCTGACGGTCGCGCCGGCCGCGAAGCCGGTGCCTGTAATCGTCAGCGTGGCGCCGCCGTTCGTCGAGCCCGCCGCCGGCGACACGTTGGTGATCGTTGGCGCGGGCGCGTTCACGGTCAGGTTGAACGACGTCGTGTGCGATGCCGTCCCGGCCACCGCAGTGACCGTGATTGTCGACGTGCCCAGCGTCGCAGAGGAGTCAGCCGTCAGCGTCAGGGTTGTGCTGCAGGTCGGCGAGCAGCTCGTCGTGCCGAACGAGGTCGTCACTCCCGCCGGCGCACCCGTGGCGCTGAAGGTGACGGCTTGCGTCGTGCCGGATGACAACGTGGCGGTGATCGTGTTCGGCGTGCTCGACCCACGCACAACGCTCGAGTTGCCGCTGTTGCTCAGAGTGAAATCAAACGACGGCGGCAGCGAGGCCGCGGCGACGAGATCGACGCCGATAATGCCCCACCAGTCCGACGGGACGGTGTAGCCCATGGTGACTGACGCCGCGCCCGCGGCGGTGGACTGTGCGCCGTTGCCGCCGCCGGTCGAGCAGTTCACCTGATTCAGCCACCGAAGCGTCTTGCCCGACGTGATCGTACCCGAGCAGCCGGTCGCCATCGCATCGACCACCATGTCGCCTGCCGCGCTCGAGACCGTCACTGCGGGCGCGGTGCCCGAGCCCGCCGCCGTTGTGATGTTTCGAACTGGCGTTGTCTGGTCGACACCAGTGAAGCTGACCGATCCGGCTTCGAGAGAAGCCGTGCCGCCCGTGAGCGTCACCTGCACGGCGTGCGTGCCGGTCGGCGGCGCAGTCAGGTAGAACAACTGCACGTATCCGGTCGTTTTGTTATTGGTGTGCACGAGGCCGGCCGACGTCATCGCGACGCCGTTGTACGTCACCGCGAGCGACGTTCCGGTGTCCGGGCTCTTGCCGACGGCGACACCGACGGTGAGCAGCAGGTTCGATCCCGTGGTCGTCACCGTGTGATTCCACGTCAGGCTCGATCCGCTCGAAACGGAAATGCCCGCCGCCGACGGCCCAACGGCATCAACCGCCACGCCTACCGGCGCGACATAGGTGAACGCGTTTGCGAGCGTACCGTTCTGACCGTCGGTGTTCGTCACGGTCACGCCGACGACGCCGGCCGTGTGCGCCGGCGCGGTCGCCGTGATCGTCGTGCTATTCACGACCGTGACCGCTGTGGCGGCGCTGCCGCCGACGGCCACTGTGGCACCGGCCAGGAACCCCGTTCCGCTGATCGTCAGGCTCGTGCCACCGCCGGTTGATCCGGACGTCGGCGCGACGCCGGTGACGGTCGGCGGCGGAAACGACGAGGTATACGTGAAGCTGCTGGCCAGCGTCGCTGACTGGCCATCGATGTTCGTGACGGTCACGCCGACCGTACCGCTCGTGTGAGCCGGCGTTGTCGCATTGATGGTCGTGCTGTTGACGACGGTCACGCCGGTCGCCGCGGTTCCGCCGACGGTCACCGTCGCGCCCGCGATGAAGTTGGTGCCCGTCAATGTCAACATCGTTCCGCCCGTGGTCGGACCGGTCGACGGCGACACGCCGCCGAGGCTCGGCGGCGGCCCTAGATATGTGAAGCCCGATCCGATCGAGCCGCTCTGGCCGTCCGTGTTGGTGACGACGACGTTGACGCTGCCGGCTGCATGGGACGGCGTGACCGCGGTGATCGTGGTGCTGCTCCCGACGGTCACGCCGGTCGCGGCGGCGCCTCCAAGCGTCACGCTCGCGCCGGTCGCGTAGTTGGTGCCCGTCAGCGTGACGGTCGTGCCGCCGGCCGTTGGTCCGGCGCTCGGCGAAACGGTGTTGATCGTCGGCGCCGTCGACACGTATGTAAATGAGTTCGCCAGCGTTCCGGAGTGCCCGTCGGGATTCACCACGGTCACGCTCACCGCGCCGACGGGATTTGCCGGCGTTGTCGCCGTGATCGTCGTGGCGTTGACCACCGTGACGGCGGTTGCCGCGGCGGCGCCGACGCTGACGGTCGCGCCTGCGAGGAAGTTCGTCCCCGAAATCGTGATTGACGTGCCGCCTGTCGTCGGTCCGCTCGCCGGCGTCACGCTCGCCACCGTCGGCGGCGGCTGCGCGTTGATGAACCGGTTGAAGACGTTCGCGGTCGTGAGCTGGATGCCCGAATTGACGAGATCGTAGCCGTTGCCGTAGCTGTCGAGCGCCCAGCTCCACTGAATCGTGCCGGCGCCGAACACCCACGCGCCACTCTGTGCCTGGTACACCGACGAGTTGGCGTAGCCGCCGGTGAACGTCGAGTGCGAGAGCAGCACCCACGTGCCAGGGACGGCGTTGGGTGGCGGGTAACTCGTGAAGTACTGGTCCGCCTCGTAGCCGACAATGCCGGGCACCTTGGCGCCGTCGGTGAATCCGGTGCCGGCGTAGACCCAGTGGCTGCTGTTGTTCACGATGTAGGTGGCAAATCCGGTTTGAGCGTTCCAGGGCACCTGGCTGATGTACTGCACGCCGACGAGCGTTTGCTCCGGGCGATCGAGCGGGTCGTCGCGCCAGTTGACGGTCTTCAACGTCGGATCCGGATTTGGATCGATGCTTGGATCGCGATAGCAGACGATCACGCGGTTCGCCACGCCGCTGCTCGACGACTCGAAACGGATCTGCGTGTATACCGAGTTGGCGCCAAAATACGCGAGGTTGACGCCGGCATCGCGCGCGGCGATCACGCCGTCGTACATCGTCTTCGACCAGTACTCGTCGTGTCCGGACGAAATGAAGCCGCGATAGTTCAGCAGACGGCCGCTGTTCGTATGCGTGTCGACGCTGGTCGTGTATGTGACGTCGTATCCGGATCGCTCCATCCACCGGATGAAGTTGATCTCCCACTGAAAGAAATCGCCGCCGCTGCCGTTGTCCATGTAGGGACGATCGAACGACACTTTGACCGCGCCTTTGGTGCCGCCGACCGTCGTCCCGCCGTAGCTGTTGAAGTCGTACAGACTCTTCCCGGTCGCGTTGTCGTTCGGATAGTCGTTGTAGGCCTGGTAGGTCGTGACCGGCTGCTGGTAGACCAGCGGCGCGACCCGGTTGTCGTCGCGCACGACGAAGATGATGAAATTCTGATAGCCCTGCGCGTTCGTCAGGACCGCGAGATAGATGCCGCTGGTCCACGTCGTCTGTGTGGCCAGCGTATAGCTGTCGGCCCAGTTGCACTCGATGAGGCCCGTCTGTGCATTGATCGGACACGTGGTCTGGGACGTGCCATTGAGCGGTCCGATGTGCTGCATCAACCGGCCGCCAAGACCGGAGTACCAGCCGACACGGTACACATCGATCGTGAAGGTCTGCGCCGGCTTGACGCTCACCCTGAACGTGATGTTCTCGCCCTTGTTGACGCTCGTGGCAGATGCGTAACCTTTGATCTGCCCTCCGGAGTCAGTCGCGATTGGGCCATTGCCGTTCAAGATGTCCCACGCGTTCGACCCGGGCTGCTGGTTCTCGACGACGACAGGATTGCCCTGAGCGGCGGCTGTCGCCGGAACGAGTGCGGTTCCGGCGATCGCAATCAGGCAGGCTCCAACGTATCCAACCCAGTCCAAGCCAACGTGTCGAGACTGCCGCATCACATTCTCCTGTCGCCGAACGACTCAGTGGGTGGCGTCGACCGCGCGCCCGCGGGGTGCGGGTCTCGGCGCGCGCGGGAAGTCACAAGATTCGTTCCACGAGCACGGTCGAATTTCCACGACAATTTCGACATTTCCGCGGTCGCGGCCGATTAGTTCCGCGCGCCGCTATCTAACGTCGCGACAGGAGACGAATTGTGAAAAAACGGCCCGCGGAAAACGCGGCGACAAGTCACGATCTCGGGGTCTTTTTGTCGGCCGTCTACGCGACTATTCAGGGTCGCTTATAAAGAAGCCGTCGATTCGGTTGCCGTTTCACAGCGTGCTCGGCCACGCGCAAACCGCCGCGGACGCGCCGGATCGCCGCGAAAAACCGCGAGAAAATCGCTGCCGGCCTGGAAGTCGCCGCGCGGCGGGCGGGCGAACGCCGACTCGGATGGATCTTTGCTCAGCAAGCCCCCGGTCTCGGTGTCGATGAGTCCCAACGCGCGCAGACGCATTGCCCAGGGAACGGGTGCGGTCGCCGTACTCGCCGCAGTTGCCATCGTGTCGGTGGGAATGACGTCGTACGCACGATCGACCCTGCGAAACAACGGTTGGACGCTGCAGGCCGCGTGGCGCAAGACCACGTGGCGGGGGGAGCTCTTCGCGTTAAAGGCGAAGGGCGACATTCCAGGCCTGTCGTGGGGCGAGCTGTGGCACATGACGAACCACCGCGGCGGCTTTGGAATGGAGCGCCTCCCGCGCGAAGGCATCAGCCTGGATGGGAGCGTTCACAACCCGTACGTGACCAAAGCCGACTATGAGGCGGGCGCGAAACTCTTCCGGCGCCAGTGTGCCGCGTGTCATGGCGGCGACGGAAGCGGGTGGCACGCCGCGCCTCTCAATCGTCCCGGCTTGAAGCATGGCGATACCGACCTGTCGATCTATCAAGTGTTGCGCGACGGCGTCCCCGGCACGGCGATGGCGCCGCCATCGGTCTCGATCGTGGAGCGGTGGCAACTCGTCGGTTACATCCGGACGCTGCAGCTTCGAAACGGTGCGGCGAAGACGGACGAAAACCTCTCGCGGCGGGGCGTCGCCGTCAGCAGCGAGCAGGTACTCGCGGCCGGCACTCGCGAGGATGAGTGGCTGACGTACTCAGGTTCGCTCGACGGCCACCGATACACGCCGCTCAGCGAGATGACGCCGGCGAACGTCTCGCAGCTGCGTATCCGCTGGGTGCACGAGCTCGAAAGCAACGGTCCGATGGAGTCAACGCCGTTGGTCGTCGACGGCGTCCTGTTCTTCACGGAGCCGCCGTCGGACGTTGTGGCGGTCGATGCGCGAACCGGCCGGACACTGTGGCGATACGATCGAAAGATCGCCGAGGACGGCCCGTTCTGCTGCGGCCGTGTCAATCGCGGCTTGGCGGTGCTGGGGCGTACGCTGTTCCTCGGAAGCCTGGACGGATACCTGGTGGCGCTGAATGCGAACACCGGCGAGAAGTTGTGGGAAACGCAGGTCGCGCGTCTGTCGAACGGTTATTCGTTGACCGCTGCTCCACTCATCGTCGGCCGATCCGTCGTGGTGGGCGTCGCGGGCGGAGAGTTCGGCACCCGCGGATATTTGGCCGCCTACGACGTCGAGTCCGGACATCAGCTCTGGAAATTCGACACGATTCCTGGTCCGGGCGAGCCGGGGCACGAGACGTGGAAAAACGACGCGTGGCGTTCCGGTGGTGGCGGCACGTGGGTCACGGGAAGCTACGATCCGGCGCTCGATTTGTTGTACTGGGGCGTCGGCAACCCGGGACCTGATTTCATCGGCGAGGTGCGTCCGGGCGACAATCTCTACACGAACAGCGTGGTCGCGCTGCACGCGAGCACCGGAAAGCTGGCGTGGTACTTCCAGTTCACACCGCACGACGAACACGATTGGGATTCGAACCAGACGCCGATTCTCGCGGACGTCCCGGTCGGTCATACGACGCGTAAAGTGATCTGCTGGGCGAACCGGAATGGGTTCTACTACGTGCTCGACCGAGTGACGGGCGAATACCTGACCGGGACGTCGTTCGTCGATCTGAACTGGGCCACAGGTCTCGACGCGCACGGCCGTCCCATGCTCTCCCAGGAAGGCGACGAAGTCTCGAACACCGGACGGCTGACGAAGCCTGGGGTCGGCGGCGGCACGAACTGGCAGAATCCTGCGTACGATCCGAAGAGACATCTCGTGTTCGTCCACGCGACCGAGAGCGCATCAGTGTTTACGAAGAGCGACGTGCCGCAGCGCGGGCACATGGGAATCTACGCCGGCAGCGCGGGCTCGCAGACCGCGCCACCCACGCCCGTGGTCCGCGCACTCGACGCGGCGACCGGCGTGAAGAAGTGGGAGCGGGACTCGCCCCCCCTCGAGTACACTCACGGCTTCAGCGGGCTGCTGGCGACCGGCGGAGGGCTGGTGTTCGGTGCGTCCGGGGGCACCGTGTTCGCCGTGAACTCCGCGAACGGACAGCAGGTGTGGAGCGCCAAGCTCGGCACCGATACCCGCGCCGCGCCGATCTCGTTCAGCATCGACGGGCGACAAGTGATTGCGGTGTCGACGTCGCGAGCGCTGTTCGTCTTCGGGCTGTAGCATCATACGAACGTGGTCGGGCGACGGCGATGGACCCTGGGTATCGGTGCGGTTCTGGCGGCCGGCGCGGTGGTCAGCGCGGTTCCCGCTCTTCACACGCCGCTCCTGCGCACGGCCGGATGGGCGCTCGTCCGGAACGACCCGCTCGGACCGGCCGACATCATCGTCATCACGGCCGATTCTGACGGCGCGGGGGCGCTCGAAGCCGCAGACCTGGTCCATGCCGGCATCGCGTCTCGCGTCGCCGTCTTCGACGATCCTCCGGACTCGATCGACCAGGAATTTCTCCGTCGCGGTCTGCCGTACCACGACGCGGCGGCGCGGTTCACTCAGGACCTTCAACTGCTGGGCGTGCACACGATCGAGCGCATCCCGAGGCCTGTCGCGGGCACCGACGACGAAGGGCGCGTGCTGCCGCCCTGGTTCGACGAGCGGAAGTTTCGGTCCGTCGTCGTGGTGTGCACGGCGGATCATTCGCGGCGGGTGCGGCGCGTGCTCCATCGCGCCATGAAGGACCATCCGATACGGGTGGCCGTCCACTACTCGCGCTACTCGCGGTTCGATCCCGATCGATGGTGGGAGCGGCGCGACGGCACGCGGACCGCGATCGTGGAGCTCGAGAAACTCGCGCTCGACATCGTGCGGCATCCCATCTCTTGACGTCGAAGTCTGCCTGCGTCAACAAAAGTAGTCTGCCGGACTGACTTCCTCCGTCAGCAGGCTCCGCGACTTCGAAAGAAACCGCCGGAAATAGCCGAGTTGTCCGATGGTGCTGTCGGGCAAACGGATTGCTTTCTGGCGCAGCGCCTGCGCCCTGTCGCCGCGACGGCAAGCGCATAGCCGCGCCCTGGAGCGCGCAATCAGGAGGGAGCCCTGCACATGTATGGTAAAGCGATGCGCGTCGCGTTGATGGCTGTCGCTGCGACGCTCCTCCACAGCGCGAGCGTCTTCGCGAACACTCTCTACGTGGGTCCGGCGTCGTGCGGACCGAAGGTCACGCACTATGCCACCATTCAGGCGGCCGTGAACGCCGCGGCGCCGGCCGACACCGTGATGGTGTGTCCCGGCACGTACGCGGAACAGGTGGTGATTCCGATTCCGCTGACGGTCAGAGGATTCGTGAACGGCGTTTCGGGCGCCGCCGTCATCACCGTGCCTCCAACCGGACTGGTCCCGAACATCACCATGACGACCGCCGGCTTAGTTGCGGCGCAAATCGCGGCGCAGAACACGTTCGGCGTCAAGTTGATCGACCTCACGATCGATGGGACGAACGAGGGCTGTGCCACGTCGGTCGGCGCGAATTACACGGCCGCGATTGCGCTGAGCAACCTCGTGAGCAGCGATCCGTCGTTCCTGTCCGTCTCGTTGTCGCAGCTCTCGATTCAGAATCAGCGGGGCGGCTGCCAGCTGTCGGCGGGCGTCCTGTCCGAGGACTCGCTGATTTCGGTCGATAGCAACAGCATCTACAACGTGGAGCTCAACGCGGTCAGCCTCGTGCGCGGCATGGGCAAGATCACGAACAACACCATCGAAAACTGCACGACCGGCGGCGTCTTCGTGTCGAACGTGACCGGCGCGACCGTTCAGTCGAACACCATGTCGAGCGACGCGTTCGGCGTGCGCATCGACAGCTCGACGGCGACCAACGTCTGGAGCAACACGATGGGGCCGTGGGTCGGCGAAGGCGTCTACTCGACCGCCTCGTCAGGTACTTGGGTCAACGGCAACCGGATCAGCGCGACGTGGGCGGGGGTCTACCTCGACGGATCGCAGGGCGATCGCGTCACCAGCAATACGATCGTCCGCACCGAGACGTACGGCATCGCCGACACGAATTCCCGCGGCGGGAATCAACTCTCGGGCAACACGATCAACGGCGCGCCGATCGGGCTCTTCTTCGACGCCTCCGCGTCGGCGGCGGGCGACGTGGTCACGACGAACACCTATCTGAACGTCGTCACGACGACAAGCTCGACGCCGATTTTGTGAGCGGCCTCGCGCGCTATTTGCGGATGACGAACTGCGGGAACACGAGCATGTCGATGCCCGTTCCGTAGAACACGCGAACGGCATCCCGCGGCGTGCACACGATCGGCTCGCGGAAGCCGTTGAACGACGTGTTCACGAGAACCGGAACGCCCAGTGCCTCGCCAAACGCGTGCAACAGGGCGCGAAAGCGAGGCACTCCGTCGTTTCCGACGGTCTGCACCCGGACGGCCGCCTCCGGCCCTGGCAGGATGTGCTCGAAGCGTCGGCGATCGCGCGGCGCGTAGTCGCATTCCATGAACGGCGAGCTCCGCGGCCCGACGAAGTGCTCGCCGACCCCTTCTTCAGGCACGCTGACCGCGTATCCCCGCCAGGTGTCGCGGTGCTTGAGGAACCGATTCAGGTTCTCGAGCACGTACGGCGAAAAGGGGTTGGCGAGGATCGAGCGCGCGCCCAGGGCGCGCGGCCCCCACTCCATGCGGCCGTCGAACCACGCGACCAGCTGTCCCTTTTTCAGCGCGTCGACGGCGATATCGACCGTCTGCGATTCCGACGCCCATTCGTACGTCAGCTTGCAGTTGTCGAGCGTGGCCTTGATCTCTTCGGCCGTGTACGAGGCGCCGAGGAACGGTCCGACCGCGTCGCCGCGACGGACCCGTTCGCTCGCGTGCATCGCGGTGCCGAGCGCCAGGCCCGCATTGCCCGGATTGATCGGCACGAACACTTCGTCGAACGCACCGGCGAGCTTGACGCGGCTGTTGAAGTTGCTGTTGTAGAACAGGCTGCCGCCGACGCACAGTCGATTGGTCGCGCTTCCGGCGGCGATTCGTCGAACGAACGCGACGAGCAGGTCGCCGATTCGCGATTGCAGCGCGGCGGCGAGCGCCGCGACGCGCTCGCCGGGCGGCGCCGATTCGATCGATTGTTCGATGCGCGCGCGCCACTCCGGCGCGAGGACCAGGCGATCGTCCGCGAGATCGAACAGCTCGGTGACCCGCGGATCGCGAGCGGACGGAATGAGGCGCGCGAGCGCCTCCATCCGCTGTTCGGCTCCGGCGCCACCGAATCCCAGCACGGTGGCGCACTCGGAGTACAAGTCGGCGAATCCGAGTCCGTTCCACGGCCAATCCACGCGGCTGACGTGACGGCCGCGACCGTCCCAGACGGTGACGTGCGGCGCGTCGCGATCGCAGATGAGGATCCGCGCGTGTTCGAAGGGCGACGAGAGAAATGCCGCGCACGCGTGCGCGAAATGATGATCCATGCGGAGGGCATCGGGCGCCGCCGCCGCTGCGAAACCGTCCTCTGCCGACGCGACGCCGGTCAGATCGCTGCGGCCGTGTCCGATTTCCGCCAGAAGTTCGTCGAGAGCTTCGTCGGGCAGCCCGGTGGCGTTGATCCCGGCGGCGGGCACTCGCGTGATGCGTTCCTGCTCGCAGACGCTGAGCACCTCGTTGCGCGTGCACAATGCCACGCACGCGTTACGCTTGATGCCGCCCAATCCGGCCCACAGGCTCATAGCTGTGCGCTCCTCCACCTATGACGAGCGGGCCGGCCCGCCCGAGCCGACCCGTTCGAGCCAGATTTCTCGCCAGTACGGAAAAATGCTGCGCGGACAGAATCGCCGATACTTGGCGTAGCACGCGCGGCAGACGACGTCCTCGAGCTGAATGCATTCGTTCTTCAGGCGCTGGACGCGGCCGGTCTTCTCGTCGATGATCGTGTTCACGCGCCGCAGCACCGTGTAGGTCCCGCCGCAGTAGGGGACCATCTCGGCGTCGAAGCACATGCCGCGATTGTTGCCCTGCTGGTCGAGCGTTCCGAGAATTTCCTGATGGCTCCGTACTCTGACCAGCTCGCCAGGCTGAAGATCGAGTTTCACCGACGGCGTGCGCACACCGGCCGGAACCGTCCCGTTGCCCCATGGATACGGCGTGCCGCGGCGAAGCCGCTGGAACGTGTTGTACACCCAGCGGACGCCGCTACCGAATCCAATACCCGCGGTCGCGATCTTCTCGGAGACGAACCCCGCCACCGCATCCACGAGATCGCGTCCGCGGATGTTTCCTGATGCGTAGTCTTCAGAATATTGCCGCAGGTCCCACCATCGAAGCGGCTCCGTGGCGGCTGGCACCTGCGTCGACTGACACACGTAGATCGGCTCGGTGTCCTCCGGCCGTGGCGGACGTTGCGTGGCGGTCCACACGTCCGCTTCGGTGCACGCGAGGGCACGGGTGGCGTCGCGTGCAGCGGCAGGGCCGTCCACGCGAGGGCCATCGACGCGCTTCAGCCACGAGTCCTTCCAGAACAGCAGACACGCAGCCTGACACCCGGCATGTGCCGCTCCGTCGCAGCGGACATCCTCGAGGTGTACGGCGCGCGGCATGCGGCGTCCGTGCAATCCGTTCGGCGGATCGCACGTCTTGTGTGCGCGTTTGAAGACGCGGAAACGCTTGCCGCAGAATCGCAGCATCTCGGGCATGAAGGGGAGACCTTCCAATGCGGCGTCCGGTCCGAGCGTCGCGAGGATCTCCTCCTTCGTCTTGACTTCGACCCATTCGCCGGCTTTGAATTGTGAACTGCTCCCCATGTCCTGTGTGCCTTATGCGGTGGCAGATTGAAATCCCGGCGTCGAACGCGACACCGCGTTCGAGTCATCGGCGACCCGAGCCAACTCGTTCAACCGGCGCTCGCGCGCGATCATGCCCGGTGACGGCGCAACGCCGGCGACTTCGTAGATCTGCTTCCAGCGATACAGCCAGTCGTGGCGGCGAAGCGCCTGCGCGGCGTTTCGACGGCTGATGGCGCGAAGCCGATCCGGCTCTGCGCCGAGTTCCGCCAGGCGTTCGACGACGTCCGATCCGTCTGGCTTCACATTGATGACGGCGTCGGGCCAGTCGAATCGCTCGCGGAACGATCGGCAATTTGGTGCCTGTCCGATCATCACAGCGCCGGCCGCCGATCCTTCGTAATAACGGAACCCGATCTCGACCTGCCCGACGGTCTCCTCGGGCACGTTCACCTTGCCGGGCGCAACGACGAAATAGCGGCTGCGTTTCGCGACATTGGCGAACATCGTTCGATGCGCCCGGTGATCGTAGGGCTGCATGTCCGAAGCCGGAAACGTGTCGTGCACGTAGAACAAACCGTGATTCGATGCTTCGCGCAGCAGCGCGGCATGAATGCCTTCCCATCCGCGTCCGATGCTGTAGACGTCGATCGCGCGCGCGGGCGGGCGCGGATACGGACTGAAGCGTATAGTGTCGATACCGCCCCCGACCCAGTGGCACTGCCGTCCGATCGCGTTCGAGACCGCGTCGACGCTGCCCTCGTATCCAAGGAACACGTGATCGAAGCGCTGGAGCACGTGCAGCCAGTACTTGTACCGCGGGATCTCCGACAACCACATTTCGTCGAGCCAGCACACGCTGGTGCGGCAGCGATCTTTCCAGCCGTCGATCGCGTTCAGGTACAGAAGATCCCAGTAGTTCGCACACACGGCGACGAACAGCTCGTAGTCGCGCGTGAGCCGCACGCGCGTGAGTCCTGGGTTGGCGAACACGAGCTTTCGCGAGACGTCGCGGTACAGCAGACGCCGCTGCCACCGTTCGCGTGTTGAAAACGCGACGCCCGGCTGCGGGTGCAGCGGCACGAGATCGACGTCGTCGCTCTCGCAGAGTACGTCCTGCGCTTCGTACAACCCGCACTGAAACGCGCGCCTCGTGAAGGCTCGCGCTGTCGGCATGAGAACGCGAGCTCCTCGGTCTACGCCTGTTGCCACCAGGCTGTGTGGTGGCAAGCCAGCCTCCGACCCGGCGCATCGACGAGCCGAGCCTGATAACTCTTGAATCGAGAACAGGTTAGGCGACTGATGCCGGGCGAAGATCGCGCGCGGACTTCCAGAAAGTCTTCCTATCGTGGCACATTTAGTCAACGACTTCGCCGACTACGCCGGCGCCGCCCTCGACGGGCAGCGACATGTTCGCCGGCTTCGCGGCCATGGTCGGTCTCTCGACCGTTAAGCGTCGCCGCCGCCCACAAAAGTTCACCGGCGACCGGACTTCGCGATCAGGACATGGGAACGGGCGCACAGTAAGGCGCATCGTCTACCGTTGAATCGCTTGATTTTCGTGTGGAACTTCGTGGGTCTGGGAATTGCTACCTCACCATTGCGCTCCGCAATCTTGCGAAGAGTTCAAGAGGCCGTCGGTTGCCGACGGGAGAATCGCCATAAGCGATCTCTGTCTACTTGAGGATGAGGCATATGAGAACACGGAGATTCCCCAGGCGGGTGGAGATCGCGGCGATCGCGCTCGCGGTCGTGATGACGTTCGCGTTGTCACCGAGAGCGTCCGCCGACAACGCACTCACGGCGCACGGATTTACCGACGGATTCACCGACATTCCATTCAGTGCGGTCGGCGACGTCCTTCAGATGGGTTTTCAGCCCAACGCGCCGCGGTACCTGTTCGACCACGATGGCCCGATCAGTTACAACCCGAACACGCAGTTGCTGTCGGTGCAATCGTTCGCCGGCTTTGCGGTGGACTCCGCGGCGTCAGGTCTCATCGGGCGGACCAACATCACGGCGTTCGTGGACAACAACGGCGTGCTCGTCAATGACGTCGCGATGTACTCGTGCGGCGGCGGCGCTCCCGCCAGCTTCTGCGTGCAGGCGAGCGACGGTTCGGTGCTCCTGAGCGGCCAGGTCAAAGGGTTCGCGTACCGATACAACGCCGGCACGAAGATCGACCCCGAACGCGCGCAGTCGTACGACGACTTCGCGTTCTACATCAAGATCACCGGCGGGTCGGCTGCCGGATCGGCCGGCTACGGCAGCTATCTCGCCGTCTCGGTGCACAGCTTCACGTTCGCGTGGACCGGTCCAGCGTTCCAGGGCGCATTCAATGGCGCGGTCGTCGCGTCGGGCTGCGAGGTCGTCAATCCCGATGGCAGCATCGGTCACGCGGACTGCTCGTTTGGCGGCGGCATCGAGGGCGTGTTCGGCATGTCGATGCAGTACGGCATGCTCGTGGAAACCTGCAACGGATCGATCAGCGGGACCGTGATCAACGGGCTGACGACGGCGCCGATCGCGGGCGAACAGATTTCGCTCACCGGTGGTGACCTGGTCAAGCCCGAGGTGAGAACGACCGACTTCTACGGGCAGTATTCGTTCGTCAACAGCGCCGCGCACGCGAGCGGTCTGTGCTCGGGCACCTACACGGTTCGCGCCGATCTGCCCGACGGATTCGCGCCGGGCGATCTCTATCCGACGACGCGATCGGTCACCTTCGCGGTTGATGGCGCAGGCAACGATCAGGCGAGCCCCGCCGGATCCAACGTCGTCGGCTTCGCGTTCTATCCGATCATCTCGACTGACTACAAGACGTTCGGACAGGGCGCCTGGGGAGCCGTGCCGCACGGCAACAACGCGGGTGCCATGCTGCGGAACTACTACGTCGTCGCGTATGGGTCGGATCCGGTCGTCATCGGCAACCCGGCGAACAACAAGTTCGTTTCGATGAGCGGTCCGCTCGCGGTGCAGAACTTCCTTCCGCAGGGCGGTCGGCCCGTGCCGCTGGACGGTCCGTACGTCGATCCCGTCGCGCAACTCTGGCAACGCAGACCGCACAATCGACTGGGGAGCCTCGCGGGCGAGACGCTCGCGCTGAAACTGAACGTCGATTTCTCAAACGCCGGTTTGACGAAGCAAGGGCTTGGTGCGCTCTACGTCGCGCTCGGTCCTCTGGTGAATTGCACCGTGAACAAGGTGCTGGCGTACGGCAACAGCATCCTCGGCGGTGGCGCGCTCGTGTCGTCGATCACGTATGACAACGTGGAGGACACGATGCTGTTGATCAACTTGAATTTCGAAGGTGGACGAGGCCTGGGTCTCGTGCGGACGACGCCCATCTCGACGACGGCCTGCAAGCTGCCGTAATCGTCGCCACAGGACGTTTGCGGAACGATCGATCGCGTCGGAGGCCGGGTCCTTATCACGGGGACCCGGCCTTTTCTGTTTTTTTATGAACTTTTCTCCACGAATAATCCGCGTGAGAACAGGACCTGTTAGCTCTTCTATTTCAGTGGCTTACAAGCAAAATCGCCGGAAGTGCTCCGGAATTTCGACCTGTTGCAGAATTGTCGTAAGCGCCGTAACGATGTCTTTCCTGTCACAAAAACGTACTCATTGACTTTAATCGCGGGTCCGTCAATGATCACTCGCTCCGGCAGACCGAAAAGACGCAGCTCTTGCGCAACGCCGCGCGGTCGAGTCGGTTGCAGCAAGCGGAACGGCACAACGCGCAGACAAGGGGAACGGCAGTGATTGGGGCAAGCGAAGCGACGCGGACCATTATCGAAGACGCCGATTGCGCGGCGCGATCAGATGCGAAGGTGTTGATCACTGGCGAGAGCGGCGTCGGCAAAGAGGTTGTCGCGCGACTCGTGCACCAGCGCAGCGCGCGCTCGTCGAGCCCGCTCGTGACGATCAATTGCGCAGGCGTCCCCGATTCGCTGCTCGAGTCGGAGCTGTTCGGCCACGTGAAAGGGAGCTTCACCGACGCGTATCGCGACAAACGCGGCTGGCTCGAGAGCGCCAACGGCGGGACCGTCTTCATGGACGAAGTCGGCGAGATGACCATGCGCATGCAGGCGATGCTGCTGCGGTTTCTCGAGACGGGCGAGATCCAGCGTGTCGGGTCGGATCGTCGCTTGCCGCCGGTGGATGTGCGCGTCATCACGGCGACGAACCGGCGGCTGTACGATGCGATCGCCGACAAGACGTTCCGCGAAGATCTTTACTACCGGCTCAACGTCGTGCACATCGAGATTCCTCCGTTGCGCGAGCGCTGTGACGACATCCTGCCGCTGATGCGGCATTTCCTGCAGCGGTTTTCCCAGGCGCACCGCCGGCCCATGCCGGAGGTCGCGGCCGACGCGTGGGATGCGCTGCTGGAGTACCGCTGGCCGGGAAACGTCCGGGAGCTGAAGAACGTCGCCGAGCGCCTCGTGCTGAAGGCGCGGGACGGATCGATCGGCCTCGAAGCGCTGCCGTCGGAAATCCTGCGCGATCGTCGCGAGGTGCCGGTCGCGATGATGCCGACGCCGGCGACGTCGCCGATCCACGAAGAACTGTTCGCGCGGCTGACAAGCGGATCCGAATCGTTCTGGTCGGTTGTCTACGAACCGTTCATCGCGCGCGACCTCACGCGACGCACGCTCCGCGAGATCGTCTCGCTCGGGTTGTGGCAAACGCGCGGAAACTACCGGATGCTGGTGACGCTGTTCAACATGCCGGAGCGCGACTACAAGCGCTTCCTGCACTTCCTGCGCAAGCACCAGTGTCACGTGCCATTTCAGGAATTCCGGATGATGCGCACCGGCGTCGATCGCGAACCGCAAGACGCTCGACGCAGCGCGTAGCTGACTTTCGTCCGCCTCACGATTGACCCGGCTCGCGGCGAAGGCGCGAGCCGGCACCGCTGAAATCCTCCCAATGTCGCGGCGTTCTGCGTCGCGGAGCGCCAGCCGCGCCCCGCAGTCGCAGGCGTCTCCCCTCCGCGTGTCGCGGCCAGCCGGAACAATAGTCAGCCCATCCGTGGACTTCCGAGGGGACGCCCGCCGGGGCGCGCTGAAGATCGCCTGTTTTCCCCCGAAATTCGCGTATTCCGTGGCGAGCGGTTTGCTCTGACAAAAACCTCTAACGCCATAATTTTTCATTAATTTACGCCAGAGACGACAGCCTTGAACGCAACCGAACGACCGACGCGACATCGTGCGGCCATCCGCCGCGCTGCGCGGTCGTTCATCCTCTGCGCGATCGCGGGCTTCGTGTTGTTCGCAAGAGGCGAAATTTCCGTCCATTCGCAGGGGCAGCCGCCGGAACGCGTTGCGGAAGGCACGCTCGAAGTGCTCTACGAGGATGCCGCCGACGGTGCGCGAATCAGGCACTTCCTGAACACCGGCACGGAGCGGATCCCGCTCCGGTTCAGACAAAACCCGCCGCGCCATCTGCTCACCGGCTCCCGTATCCGTGCGCGCGGGACGGCGCAGAGCGATGGCACCCTGATGCTCACGTCGGGCAGCGACAGCGGCAGCGTGACGACGATGTCGCTGGCGACGCCGTACACGTTCGGCGCACAGTCGACGCTGGTGATCCTGTTCAACTTCAGCGACCTCGCAACGCAGCCGTTCACCACGGCCACCGCGCAGTCGACGACGTTCACTGACGCGAACAATTTCGATCTCGAAAATTCCTTCGGTCAGACGTGGCTCGAAGGAACAGTCGCCGGCTGGTTCACGATCGCCGCGGCGAGCACGACGTGTTCGTACAACACGTGGGCGATGCAGGCCGACCAGGCGGCGACCAACGCCGGCTTCAACCTCGGCGACTATCCGCGCCGCGTCTACGCATTTCCGCAGACGAGCGCATGCGGCTGGATCGGCCTCGGCACCGTCGGCGGCGGCGGCACGGCGTCCAATCCCTCGCGCGCGTGGATCAACGGGTCGTTCACGCCTCAAGCCGTGGCCCACGAAATGGGTCACAACTTCGGCCTCTACCACTCGCACTCGAACACGTGCGACTCGACCGGATGCGTGGTGGCCGAGTACGGCGACGACCACGACGTGATGGGGAACTACGCCGTGGGCCACTTCAACGCGTATCAGAAAGAGCGGCTCGGCTGGCTGAACTACGGCAGTTCGCCGTCGATTCAGACGGTCACAGCTGCCGGATCGTACGCGCTGGAGCCGTACGAGACGACGTGGAGTGGCCTGCCCAAAGCGCTGGAGATCCTGCAGTCAAGCAGCGGCGGCAGCAACACCACCATCTACGTGGAGGCGCGCACTCAGAACGGCGTCGACGCGTCGCTGACGCCAGGGGTGCTGATCCACACCGGTGTGGACACGGACGGCAATCAAAGCCTGCTGCAGGATGTGTTGCCGACGTCGACCAGCACGGACTTCATCCTCGATCCGGGTCAGAGCATGACCTTCACTGCGGTGCCGCCGATCACCGTGACCACACTGTCCGCCGACAACACGGGCGCCGTCGTCGCGGTCACGAATTCGACCGCGCCGTGCACCTATTCGTTGGGATCGTCCGGCCAGTCGATGGGGTCGGGCGGCGGCGGGGGCAGCGTCGCCCTGACGACGGCATCGGACTGCGACTGGGTGGCGTCGAGCAATGCGAGTTGGATCACAATCGGTGCCGGCAGCACGAGCGGCGTCGGTTCGGCGACCATCCAGTTCACAGTCGACGCCAACACGTTGTCCACGCAGCGCGTCGGCACGCTGACGATCACAGGACAGACGTACACGGTCACGCAGGCGGGCGTGGGGTGCAGCTTCACGGTGGCGCCGACAAGCCAGGCGTTCAATCTGAGTGGCGGAACGGGAACGGTCGCCGTGACGACGCCGGCGGGCTGCGCGTGGACAGCGCATAGCAACAGCAGCTTCGTCACCGTTACGAGTGGAGCGAGCGGCAGCGGCAATGGCTCGGTCCAGTACTCGGTGGCGTCGAAGACGAGCGGCTCGCGCAGCGGAACGATGACGGTAGCCGGGAAGACGGTCACGATCACGCAGAGCACGGTCTCCGATACAAGCCTGGCGGTCGCCGCTGCGAGCGGAACCTATGCCGGCACGGCGACGCTGTCGGCCACGTTGACCGCCGGCGGCACGCCCGTGAGCGGCAAAACGATCACGTTCACCGTCAATGGCACGTCGATCGGCACCGCGACGACGAACGCCAGCGGCGTCGCCACACGATCGAATGCGACGCTGACGGGCATTGCCGCCGGAAGCTATGTTGCCGGCGCCGCCGCCTCGTTTGCCGGCGACTCGAGCTTCAACGCGTCGTCGGGGTCGAACACGTTGACGGTCGCTCAGAAGTCGGTCACGGCGTCGGTGACGGCAGCGAACAAGACGTACGACCGAACCGCGAACGCGACGCTGACGAATTGCTCGCTGACAGGCGTCGTCGGCGCAGATGTGGTGACGTGTGCGAGTCCAGCGTCCTTTGCGTCAGCGAGCGTCGGCACGAGCAAGACGGTGACGGCGACAGGGCTGACGCTCGGCGGCGCGTCGGCGGCGAACTACGCGCTGACGTCGACGACCGCGACCACGACGGCCAACATCACAGCTGGCACGGTGACGGCGACGGTGACGGCGGCGAGCAAACCGTACGACAAGACGACGGCGGCGACAATCAGCAACTGCACGCTGACGGGCGTGTTGAGCGGCGACACCGTGACCTGCGCTGCTGGCGCGGCAACGTTCGACACGCCGAACGTCGGCACGAGCAAGACCGTGACGGCGACGAGCCTGACGCTCGGCGGCGCGTCAGCGGCGAACTACGCGCTGACGTCGACGACCGCGACCACGACGGCCGCCATCACGGCTGGCGCGGTGACCGCGACGGTGACGGCGGCGAGCAAACCGTACGACAAGACGACGGCGGCGACGATCAGCAACTGCACGCTGGCGGGCGTGGTGGGCGGCGACACGGTGACGTGCGCGGCTGGTGCCGCAACGTTCGACACGCCGACCGTCGGGACAGGCAAGCCGGTGACGGCGACGAGCCTGACGCTCGGCGGCGCGTCGGCGGCGAACTACGCGCTGACGTCGACGACCGCGACCACGACCGCTTCAATCAGCGCGATCTCGGTGACGCCCACGGTGCGCGTGGCGGACAAGCCGTACGACTCAACCACGAGTGCCACCCTGACCAGTTGCACCGTCAGCGGACTGCTCGCCGGCGACGTGGTGAACTGCAGCGGTGTCGCCGCGTTCGCCGATGCCTCCGCCGGATTCGGAAAGCCAGTGATCGTGTCGTCGCTGTCGCTGATCGGAGCGGCCGCACCGAATTACACGCTCTCGACGACGACCGCGATGACGACGGCCGACGTCGAGGATCCGTTCGTGACGGCCACCGTGACCGCCGCGGACAAGCTGTACGACGGCACGACGACGGCGGTGGCCACGTGCGCGCTCAGCGGCGTGCTCGGCAATGACGACGTGTCCTGCAGTGGCGTCGCGTCGTTCGACACGGCGTCCGTCGGCACCGGAAAGACCGTGACGGTGAGCAACCTGACGCTCAGCGGTGCCGCGGCAGGCAACTACACCCTGTCGAACACGACGGCTACGACGACGGCGGCAATCACGCCGGTGAGCGTCGTCCCCGCAGTCACGATCGCCGACAAATCGTACGACGGTACCACGACCGCCTCTCTGACCAGCTGTACGGTCGCGAATTCGGTCTTCATCGCCTGGGATCCGAACCCGTCGCAAGAGGACGTCCTCGGCTACATCGTCAGCGTCGGCACCGCATCAGGAGTGTACGAGCAGACGTTCGACGTCGGCAATCAGACGTCGTTCGTTTACCCGAACGCATTGCCGGGTCAGCAGTACTTCTTCGCCGTTGCGAGCTACAACGCAAACGGCACGGGGTCGCAGTCGGAAGTGTCCGGTGTTGCGCAGGCCAGCGGCGTCGTAGACGGCGACGTGGTTTCCTGCACGGGCGAGGCCGCTTCGTTCGATACCGCGACGGCGGGGACGAACAAAACCGTCACCGTGACCGGACTCACCTTGTCGGGTGCCGCAGCCGGGAACTACGCGTTGTCGAGTACGACGGTGACTGCGACGGCCAGCATTGCACCGGCCGTCGTCACCCCGGTCGTCGTCGTTGCCGACAAGACGTACGATGGCACGACGAGTGCGACGGTCGCGAACTGCACGCCTTCCGGCGTGATCGGCAGCGACGTGGCGGTGTGCAGCGGGGGCGTCGGGACATTCGAGTCGTCGGGGGCGGGCAGTCGAGTTGCGAACGTCACCGGTCTCGTATTGACCGGTACGGATGCGGGAAACTACACCCTGGCTTTCTCGTCGACGATCGCGGCCGCGACGATCAACGCCGTCACCGTCACGCCGACCGTGACGGTTGCCGACAAGCTCTATGACGGATCGACGACGGCCGCGCTCAGCGGGTGTTCGCTGACGGGGCTTGTTAACGGCGACGCGGTCGGCTGCGACGGCGCGGCGGCATTCGCCACACCAGACGCGGGCGTGGGAAAAGTCGTCACGGTAAGCGACCTCACGCTGACCGGCGCGGCAGCGAACAACTACACGCTGGCATCGACCGTCGCGACGGCGACGGCCTCAATCGTGGGGACGACGGTGATGCCCGCGCTGATCGTGGCCGACAAGCCGTACGACGGCAACACGTTCGCGACGCTCGCATCGTGCACCGTGGGTGGTGCGGTCACCGACGGCCTCGTCGCGGCGTACTCGTTCGACGAAGGCACCGGGACGACGGTGACCGATTCGTCCGGGCACGGCAACGCCGGCACTGTGATCGACGCGACGTGGACGCCAGACGGTATCCATGGCGGTGCGCTGTCGTTCAACGGCTTCGATTCGCGTGTCGTCGTCCCGGACGCGGCGTCGCTGCACCTGACGACGGCGATGACGATCGAAGCGTGGGTGATGCCGACGACCGTCGATCAGGCGCGGCGCGATGTCATCCACAAAGGGGCGGACGACTACTATCTCGCCGCCTCGTCACCCAATGCGGAGCGGCCGCTCGTCGGAGCGACCGCATCACCGAGCGCGATCGAAGCGTACGGCCAGCCACTGTCGGAGAACGCGTGGACGCATCTGGTCGGAACCTACGACGGAACCACCGTCCGCCTTTACGTCAACGGCGTCAACGTGTCGAGCGTGGCGCGAACGATCGACCTGACGACATCCACCGATCCTGTCGAGATCGGCGCCGCCAGTCTCTATGGCGAGTTCTTCGAGGGAATCATCGACGAGGTCCGGATCTACAACGTCGCACTGACGCCGACGCAGGTGTACGCCAACATGGTGAGCGGCACCGTCGGAGGTCGTACGCTCGCGTGCACCGCCACGGCGACGTTCGATACGGCTGAGGTCGGCACCGGCAAGACGGTCACGTTGACGAATCTCGCGCTGTCCGGCGCGGACGCGGCGAACTTCACGCTTGCCTCGACGACCGCAACGGCGACGGCGGCGATCACCGCGGCGACGCTGGTGCCGACGGTGACCGTTGCGAACAAACCGTACGACGGGACGACCGCGGCGTCGCTGACGAACTGCGCGCTCGCCGGCGTGTTCGGCAGCGACCAGGTGGCGTGCGCCGGCACCGCAACGTTCGACACGGCGAGCGCCGGCGTCGCGAAGAGCGTCACGGTGACCGGGCTGGCGCTGACCGGCGCCGCCGCCGGGAACTACACGCTGGCGGCGACGACCGCCACGACGACGGCGAATGTCGCGGCTGCCGGGATCACGGCCGCCGTGACCGCCGCGAACAAGACCTACGATCGGACCACCGCGGCTGCGATTACCTCGTGCTCGCTGTCAGGGGTGTTCGGTGCGGACGCCGTGAGCTGCGCGGCAGGCCAGGCGCTGTTCGACACACCGTCGGTCGGCAGCGGTAAGCCGGTTACGGCGAGCGCGCTGACCCTGAGTGGTGCGGCAGCGGGCAACTACACCCTCGTGTCGCCCACGGCACTCACGACAGCGGACATCGTTACGGCACCTGTGACAGCGACCGTGACGGCTGCCGACAAAGTGTTCGACGGTACTGCCGCGGCGTCAGTGACGAGCTGCATCGTCAACGGCGTGTTCGGCGGCGATTCCGTGACGTGCAGCGGCACGGCTGCGTTCGACAGCGCCACGGCTGGCGTCGGCAAGGTCGTCACGGTGACGGGTCTGACCCTTGGCGGCGCGGCCGCCGGCAACTACGCGCTCGCGGCAGACTCCGCCACGACGACCGCGACGATCACCAAGGCGACGCCGGTGATTACCTGGGCGACGCCGGCGGACATCGTTCAGGGAACGCCTCTCGACGCGTCACAACTGGATGCGACGGCGAGCACAGAAGGCGCGTTCGTTTATTCCCCCTCTGCCGGCACCGTTCTCAGCGCGGGAGCGCAGACGCTGTCGGCGACGTTCACGCCAAGCGACACGATCGATTTCGCGTCGGTCACTCAGACCGTCACCCTCAACGTCCGAAGCGCTGCGCCAACGATCGAGCCGATTGGCAATGTGACCACGGTCATCGGAACGGCGACATCGTTCGTGGTGAAGGCGACGGATCCGAACGCGAATGCGATGCGCTTCGACGCAACAGGTCTGCCGCCCGGCGTTGCGATTGACCCAGACAGCGGCGCGATCACGGGCACGCCTTCCGCCCTGGGCACGTTCGCCGTGACGCTCCATGCCGTCGACGTGGTCGTGAACGCGTCGACCGAGGCCGACTTTTCGTGGACGATCGTGCCGGCGTCGGCAGGTCGCGTGAAGTTCGTTCAGGCGAACTCGCAAACCGCCTCGGGCCGACCAACGGCGGCGGTGCCGTTCGTCTCGCCGCAAAACGCTGGCGATCTCAGCGTCGTCGCCATCGCCTGGCAGGACGGCGTTGCCGCTCAGATTGCGTCGGTCACCGATTCACAGGGCAACGCGTACACAGCGGCCGCGGCACCGATCGCGGCAGCAGGCGTGGGCAGCCAGGCGATTTACTACGCGAGCAACATCGTTGCGGCCCCGGCGGGTTCGAATATCGTCACGGTCACGTTCACGGCTCCCGTGTCGCTGGTGGACGTCCGGACTGCCGAGTACAACGGCATCGAGCCGCTCGACGTGATCGACGCCGTCGGCGGCGCGTCGGGGACGGGCACTCTCGCAGATACGGGAACCGTCGTCACGAGTTATGCGAAAGACCTGCTGCTGGCCGCATCGTTCGTACCGGGGACGAGCGCGTCCGCCGGCGCCGGCTTCACGCCGCGGGTGACCACGGCGGTGGGGAGCCTGGTCGAGGACACCACGGTCGCGGTCGCCGGACCGCACAATGCGACGGTGTCGTTATCGGTCCCGGCTGAGTGGATCATTCAGATCGTCGCGTTCCGTGACACCAATCAACCGCCGGTCGTCACGAACCCTGGCAACCAGTCGAGCGCCGTCGGCGCCACCGTGTCGCTGACCGTGCTCGCGTCTGATCCCGACAGCGATGCGCTGACGTATTCGGCGACCGGACTGCCGCGTGGTCTGACGATCGCCGGCGCGACCGGGGTCGTCTCCGGCACGATCGCGTCGACCGGCGCCGGCATCCACACGGTCACGGTCAGTGCGACGGATGGCAACGCGTCGGCCACGCAGACGTTTGTGTGGACCGTCAGGAACGCTGCCGGCAACATTCCAGTCCTGCGCCACGACGACTTCGACGGCGACGGCAAGAGCGACATCGTCGTGTATCGTCCGTCGGCGGGTTCGTGGTTCGTATTGAAGTCGCAGGCGAACTTCACGACGCAGATGTCGTTCGCGTGGGGAACGAGCACTGACGTTCCTGTGCTTGGAGACTACGACGGCGATGGGAAACCGGATCCCGCGTTCTTCCGCCCGTCGACCGGCGAATGGAAGATCCTGCTCTCGAGCACGAATTACACGTCGACGACGACCGTGACGTGGGGAGCGGCTGGCGATCTGCCGGTGCCCGGCGACTACGACGGCGATGGCAGAACCGACGTCGCGGTCTTCCACCCGGCGACACGCCAGTGGAAGGTGCTGTATTCATCGGCGAACTACACCGCCGGCACGACCGTGACATGGGGCGGCAGCACGGATATCCCGGTGCCGGGCGACTACGACGGCGACGGCAAGACGGACATCGCCGTGTACCACCGCGCCACCGGTGAATGGCAAATTCTGAGTTCATCGACCTCGGCCCCGGTGACCGTGATGCTTGGCGGATCGACGGACATTCCGGTGCCGGCCGACTACGACGGCGACGGCAAGACCGATGTCGCCGTATTCAGCCGCGCGGCGGGACAGTGGAAGATCGTCAAGTCGACGACCGGCGCGACGACGACCGTGTCGTGGGGCGGTGGCAGCGATCTCCCCGTTCCCGGGGACTACGACGGCGACGGCAAAGCGGACCTGACGGTGTTTCGCCCAGGCGATGGCCACTGGTACGTGCTCGAATCGCATTCGAACTACACGACGCAGTGGAACGTGGCGTGGGGAACCGCCACCGATCGACCAGGTCCGGACGTCGGCTTGGCGAACGCGCTGACCGTCCTCGCGCTGCCGATTGTCGCGAACGTGTCGCGCATCGCCGATGTCGACGGCGACGGCAAGACCGATGTCGTCGTGTACCGGCCGTCGAGTGGAACGTGGTACGTCCTGAAATCGCAGTCGAACTACACGTCCCAGACCGCGATTGCGTGGGGCACGCGCACCGACATTCCGGTCCCCGGCGATTACGACGGCGACGGGAAGGCCGACGCGGCGTTCTTCCGGCCGTCAACGGGCGAGTGGAAGATCCTGACTTCGAGCTCGAGTTACTCGACCAGCATGACGGTGACGCTGGGCGGTAGCGGCGACCTGCCAGTGCCCGGAGACTACGACGGCGACGGCAAGACCGACGTCGCGATCTTCCATCCCGCCACGCGGCAGTGGCAGATTCTCTATTCGAGCACCGGGTACGCGACGGGCGCAGCCTACACGTTCGGCGCTCGAACCGACATTCCGGTCCCCGGCGATTACGACGGTGACGGCATCACCGACCTCGCGGTCTACCATCGCTTCGCCGGACAGTGGCAGATCCTTTCGTCGAGCACGGGGTACGCGTCGACGACCACCGTCACACTCGGCGGTGGCACCGACCTGCCGGTGCCGGGTGATTACGACGGCGACGGGAAGACTGACGTCGCGGTCTACCATCGGGCCAACGGCCAGTGGCAGATCATCAACTCCTCGACCGGAGCGACGACGACGGCCACATGGGGCACCGGCGCGGAGCTGCCGGAGCCTGCCGACTACGACGGTGACGGGAAGACGGATCTGGCGGTGTTCACCAACGGCCAGTGGCAGATCCTGAAGTCTTCGTCGGGCACATCCCTTGTGATCTCGTGGGGTACGACCAGCGACACCGCGGGTCCGAACGTCGTCCTCGCGAACACCCTGACGATGCAGGCGCGTCCGCGGCCCTCCGATGCGCTGCGCTCGGCCGACTTCGACGGCGACGGCAAGACGGACGTGACCGTGTATCGACCCTCGACGGGAACGTGGTACACGCTGACGTCGACGAGCGGCTACGCAACACAGAGCGTCATCCCGTGGGGCCTCAGCACGGATATCGCGGTCGCCGGCGATTACGACGGCGATGGCAAGACCGACCCGGCGTTCTATCGTCCGTCGACAGGCGAGTGGCAGATCCTCTACTCGAGCGGGAACTACACGACGCACGCGACCTTCGTCTGGGGCGTGGCCGGCGATCTGCCGGTGCCCGGAGATTACGATGGCGACGGCATCACCGATCTGGCCGTCTTCCACCCGGCCACCGGCGAATGGAAGATCAAGCTGTCATCGACGGGAACGACCTCGATCGTCGCGTGGGGCCGGTGGACCGACATTCCGGTGCCCGGCGACTACGACGGCGACCTGATCACCGACATCGCCGTGTTCCACCCCGCCACTGGCCAGTGGACGATTCGCAAATCGAGCACCGGCGAAACGGTGACGGTCGCATGGGGCGCGAGTGCAGACGTTCCCGTGCCCGGCGATTACGACGGAGACGGCAAGACCGACATCGCCGTCTACCACCGCGGCCAATGGCAGATCATCAACTCGGGCTCCGGCTCGACGACGATGATCACGTGGGGCGCGAGCACGGACGTGCCCGTTCCGGGCGACTACGACGGGGACGGCAAAACCGATCTCGTCGTGTTCCGTCCCGGCAACGGCACGTGGTTCGTGCTGCAATCGCAATCGAACTACCTCACGCAATTCAGTGTGAGCTGGGGAGCCGCGACCGACCGTCCAGGGGCCAGCACGATCATCGCGAACACGCTGACGGTGCAGGCAGGGCCGCGCGTGTCGGACCTGACGCGCGCGAGCGACTTCGACGGCGACGGGAAAGCTGATGTTGCCGTGTTCCGTCCATCCGACGGATCGTGGAACGTCCTGCAATCCACGACGGGCTTCACCTCGCAGCTCACGGTCCAGTGGGGAACGAGTGCCGACGTCCCAGTTCCCGGTGATTACGACGGAGATGGCCGCACCGATCCGGCATTCTTCCGCCCGAGCACTGGCGAGTGGCAGATCGTGTACGCGCCGGCGTACACGACACCGGCGACGTTCGTCTGGGGCCAGAGTGGAGACATCCCGGTTCCTGGCGATTACGACGGCGACGGCAAGACGGACCTCGCCGTGTTCCGTCCAAGCACGGGCGAGTGGCGAATCCTGACGTCGAGCAGCGGTTACACCGCGTCGATGGTCGGGGTGTGGGGCGTCAGCACTGATCGCCCGGTGCCGGGCGACTACGACGGCGACGGCAAGACCGATCTCGCGTTCTTCCGGCCGTCGACTGGCCAATGGCAGGTGCTGTTTTCGTCGACCGGTTATACGACCAGCATGACCGCCAACTGGGGTGCGAGCATCGACGTGCCGGTGCCGGCCGATTTCGACGGCGACGGCAAGATCGATCTCGCCGTCTACCGGCCGTCGAACGGCACTTGGTATCTGCTGCTCTCGCGATCCAATTGGACGAGTCAGCAGAGTATCGCGTGGGGCGCCACGGGCGACAAACCACAGGTCGCCGATTTCGACGGCGACGGCAAGGCCGATCCGACGCGGTTCACGGCGACCGGCTGGATGATTCTGCTGTCGAATGCCGGCTATTCGACGAACCTGTCGTCCGTACTCGGAACCCTTACCGACATCGCGCTGCCGCCGCGGCCGTAGATGACTACTTCACGAACGTGATGGCGCTCGGCGCGCCCTCACCGAACTCGTTGTACGCGACGACCGTGATCTTGTGTGGTCCTGGCGGGACGGGTACCGAAACCGTCGGACACGAACAGGATCGATCGAGCGGCGGCGGCGGAATGTCCATCACCACCTGATCGTCGAGCAGGATTCGATACCCTTTTGGTGGCGGGTTCGGCGCGTCCCATGCGAGCTTCACGGTGTTCTTCGGCTTGCACGCCACCGTGACGGCGATCATCAGCACCAGAGCGGCCGCACGTCGCGCCTTCATACGCGCAGTTTACCTCCGGCCGCTGCGCGCACACATACGAGTAATAGTGAAGGTACGTGAATTGTCTTCAGACGCGCGCTGGATGGCGTTTCTGTAAGCGCCGCGCGCAACATCGTAAGGGCAGATCGTACATCGCTGCCTGCCGCCGGTCGCAACCGCTTACTCGCACAACACGTTACAACCGGACGCAACGCGGGCGCGCAAGTTGCTCTGCTTGGCGAACAACAAAGCAGACTTTGGCGCGCTCTTTTCAAGGCGCGGTTAGGCGGCGACCTTGCGACTTCAAACGAGATACTCCGACCTTGCGGTGATTCCTCCGGTGCTCCGCGCGCTCGCGGCGAAGTGCGCGCTCGCGGCATTGCTCCTGGTGGGTGTCGGAATCCCCGCGTATGCAGGGACCGTCACCGCGTCGTGGAATGCGAACACCGAGTCCGATCTCGCAGGGTACAAGCTGTCGTACGGAACGCAGTCCGGCGTGTACACGACGACGATCGATGTCGGCAACGTCACCACAACGCAGTTGACGCTCGGGCCGGGAACGTACTACTTCGTCGTCCAGGCGTACGACAGCAGCGGCCTGGTCAGCACCTATTCCACGGAAGTGCCGTTCACGGTCGCCGCGGTCTCGTCACCAACGATTACGAGTTTGACGCCCTCGACCGGACCGGTCGGCACGTCGATCGCCGTCGCCGGAACCGGCTTCGGAGCGACGCAAGGCACGAGCACGATCACGTTCAACGGCACGACCGCGACGCCGACGGCGTGGAGCGACACGCAGATCACCGTTCCCGTTCCGTCCGGCGCGACGTCCGGCAACGTCGTCGTGACGGTCGGTGGAACGGCGAGCAACGCGATGGCGTTCACCGTCACCGTGCCGCCGACGATCACGTCGCTGTCGACGACGAGCGGCGCGGTGGGCGCGGCGGTGACGATCACCGGAACGAATTTCGGCGCGACGCAGGGCACGAGCGTCGTGCGGTTCAACGGCACGACGGCGACGCCGACAGCGTGGTCGGCGACGAGCATCACGACGACGGTCCCGAGCGGCGCGACGACGGGCAACGTGGCGGTGACGGTCGGCGGACTCGCCAGCAACGGCGTTGCGTTCACCGTCGTCGCGACGGCGACGATCACGTCGCTGTCGCCGACGACCGGCGCCGTCGGCAAGGCGGTCACCATCACCGGGACGAACTTCGGCGCGACGCAGGGAACCAGCGTCATCAAATTCAACGGCACGACGGCGACGGCGACCTCCTGGTCCGCGACGAGCATCGCGACGACGGTGCCGAGCGGCGCTACGACGGGGAACGTCACGGTGACGGTGGGCGGCGTCGCGAGCAACGGCGCGCCGTTCACGGTCAATCGGCCGCCGACGTTGAACGCGGTGGCGAATCAAACGAATGCCGAGAATACCGTCGTCTCGCTGCAACTCGTCGGCAGCGATCCTGATGGCAACACGATCAGCTACAGCGCGACGAATCTCCCGCCCGGCCTCAGCCTGAACTCCACGACCGGCCTGATCTCGGGCACCCTCACGTTCGCGAGCGCCGGCACCTACAGCGTCACGGCGAGCGTGTCGGATGGGACCCTGAGCGCGTCGCGGTCGTTCTCGTGGACCGTGACGAATGTCGATCGCGCGCCGACGCTCGCGCCGGTGAGCAACCAGTCGAGCGCCGAGAACACCGCGGTGTCGGTGCAGCTGTCGGCGAGCGACCCGGACGGCGGCGCGCTGGTCTACAGCGCGACGAACCTGCCGGCCGGTGTCACCGTGAATTCGTCGACCGGTCTAATCTCTGGCACGCTGACGTACACCAGTGCCGGAACCTATTCGGTGACGGTGTCGGTGTCGGATGGAACGCTGAGCGCAAGCCAGTCGTTCACCTGGGTCGTCGCCGACGTCAACCGGCCGCCGGTGCTTGCCGCGATCGCCAACCAGACGAGCGCGGAAAACACAGCCGTCTCGCTGCAGCTCGCCGGCAGCGATCCGGATGGCAATCCGCTGATGTACAGCGCGACGAACCTACCGGGCGGACTGACGATCAATCCCAACACCGGCCTGATTTCAGGGACGCTGTCGTACACGAGCGCTGGCAGTTACGTCGTGACCGCCACCGTGTCCGACGGCTCGCTGAACACGACGAGCCAGACCTTCGTGTGGATGGTCTCGAACGTGAACCGGCCGCCGACGCTCGCGCAGCCGGCGAACCAGACGAGCGCAGAGAACAGCGCTGCGTCGTTGCAGCTCGTCGGCAGCGATCCCGACGGCACCCCGATTACCTATTCCGCAACGAACCTGCCGGCCGGCATGGCCATCAACAGCAACACAGGGTTGATCTCGGGCACGCCAACGTTGACGAGTGCCGGTGTCTACACGGTCACCGCCACGGTCTCCGACGGGTACCTCACTGCGAGCAAGAGCTTCACGTGGACGGTCTCGAACACCAACCAGGCTCCGACGCTGGCGCAGCCGGCGAACCAGAAGAACTCGAAGGGCGCGCCGGTGTCGATCAGGCTCGTCGCCACCGATCCCGACAACGACACGTTGTCGTACGGCGCAACAGGGCTGCCGCCGACGCTCGCCGTCAATGCCAGCACCGGCATCATTTCCGGCACGCTTTCGTCGAGCAGCGTCGGAACCTACACCGTGACGGCCACGGTGTCCGACGGAGCGCTGACCAACAGCAAGACATTCACGTGGACCGTCGTGGATTCGGCGGGACCGCCATCACTGACCCAGCCGTCGGATCAATTCAGCCGGAAGAACGGATCTGTCTCGCTGCAGCTTGTCGGCAGCGACGAGGGCGGCCTGCCGCTGACGTACTCGGCGACCGGACTGCCGGCGACCCTCTCCATCAACGCGACGACCGGCGTCATCTCGGGCACGCTGTCGCCGACGAGCGCCGGCGTCTACAGCGTGACCGCGACGGTTTCGAACGGCTCGCAGACGACGAACCGGACCTTCGCATGGACCGTCACCAACGCCTCGCCGCGCGGGGACTTTGACGGCGATCAGAAGGCGGACGCGACGGTGTATCGTCCGTCGAACGGCACGTGGTACGTGCTTCAGTCGAGTGGCAATTACCTCACGCAGGCCGCCTACGCGTGGGGCACGAGCACTGACATTCCCGTTCCGGGCGACTACGACGGCGACGGCAAAATCGATCCGGCGTTCTTCCGCCCGTCGACCGGCCAGTGGGAAATCCTCTATTCCGGGACGAACTACTCGACGAACTCGACGGCCACGTGGGGCGTCGCGGGCGATATCCCGGTGCCGGGCGACTACGACGGCGACGGCAAGGCCGATCTTGCCGTGTTCCATCCGGCCACCGGCCAATGGAAGATTCTCAACTCCGCGACGGGCACGACGACGACTATGTCTTGGGGTGTGAGCACCGATATCGTCGTCCCCGGCGACTACGACGGCGACGGGCAAACAGACCTCGCCGTGTTCCGACCGTCCGACCACACGTGGTACATCCTCGAGTCGCACGCCGGCTTCAGCACTCAGTGGTCGCGTACGCTCGGCGTTGCCGGCGATCTCCTCGTGCCGGCCGACTACGACGGCGACGGCAAGACCGATGTCGGCGTGTTCCATCCGGCCAGCGGCCAGTGGCAGATCGTTCTCTCCGGCACCGGCACGACGATGACGACGACGTGGGGCGCCAGCACCGATACGCCGGTGCCGCTCGATTACGATGGCGATGGCAAGACCGACATCGCGGTGTTCCACGCCGCCACCGGCCAATGGCAAATCCTGTCGTCGAGCGCCGGGACGCCGTTGACGCTGACCTGGGGTGCGAGCACGGATCAGCCGCTCCCCGCTGCGATTCTGACGGCGGCGCCGCCCGCAACGACGCAGCGCCCACCGGTGAACGATACGACGCGGTCGAGCGACTTCGACGGCGACGGCAAGAGCGATATCACCGTCTACCGACCGGCCGATGGCACCTGGTACACGCTCAAGTCGACGGGCGGCTACTTCGTCCAGTCTGCGACGGTGTGGGGGACCAGAACGGACGTGCCGGTCGCGGGCGACTACGACGGCGACGGCCTGACCGATCCCGCCTACTTCCGTCCGAGCACGGGACAGTGGCAGATCCTGCTCTCGACGAGCGGCTTCGCCACCAGCCGGACGGTGACGCTCGGGACGACCGGCGACCTGCCGGTACCTGGCGACTACGATGGCGACGGCAAGACTGACGTCGCCGTCTATCACCCGGCGACCGGGCAGTGGCGCATCATCCTGTCGAGCACCGGCGCCACGACGACGACGTCATGGGGCATCCGCACGGACATTCCCGTGCCGGGCGATTACGACGGCGACGGCAAGACCGATCTCGCGGTGTACCGCTCGTCCACCGGACAGTGGCTGATCACGTACTCGTCGACGGGAGCGACCACTACTGTGACGTGGGGGATGGGCCTCGACGTGCCGGTGCCCGGTGATTACGACGGCGACGGTCGCACCGATATCGCGGTGTATCACAACGGGCAGTGGCGGATCATGAATTCGAGCACCGGCACGATCACCACGATCGCCTGGGGCGCGAGCACGGACGTGCCGATGCCGGGCGACTACGACGGCGACGGCAAGATGGACGTCGCCGTGTTCCGGCCGTCGAACGGCACGTGGTACATGCTGAACTCGAGCTCGAACTGGACGACGCAGTGGAGCGAGGCGTGGGGCGCCGGCACCGATCGCACCGTGCCGAACGTCCTCGCTACGAACATTGCGACGGTGCGGTCGCGGCCGCGTCCGACCGACGCCATCCGATCGAGCGACTTCGACGGCGACGGTGTTGCTGACGTAACGTTCTATCGGCCGTCGAACGGGACGTGGAACGTGCTGGGATCGGCATCGGGCTTCGTCACGCCCACGACCTTCACGTGGGGCACGTCGACGGACGTCCCGGTGGCGGGAGACTACGACGGCGACGGCAGAACGGATCCAGCGTTCTACCGGCCATCGACCGGCGAATGGCAGATCCTGTTTTCGGGTGGGAACTACACGACGAGTCGGACGATCGTCTGGGGCGTCAGCACGGATATTCCGGTGCCGGGCGACTACGACGGCGACGGCAAGACCGACCTGGCGTTCTTCCGTCCGTCCACCGGCCAGTGGTGGATTCTCACGTCGAGCAGCAACTACGCCGAGTCGATGTCGGGCAGCTGGGGCCAGAGCGGCGACCGGCCGGTGCCGGGCGACTACGACGGCGACGGCAAGACCGACCTGGCGATCTTCCGGCCGTCGACCGGTCAGTGGCAGGTGCTGTTCTCGAGCGCGAACTACACGACGACCATGACAGTGACCTGGGGCATCGGTACCGACGTCGCGGTGCCGATGGACTATGACGGCGACGGCCTGATGGACATCGCGGTCTATCGGCCCTCGGACGGCGTGTGGTATGTGCTGCAGTCGCAGTCCGGGTGGATGTCGCAGCTCTGGCTCACGTGGGGCGGCAGCACAGACAACCTGGTCGTTGCCGACTACGACGGTGATGGGAAAGCGGATCCAGTGGCGGTCCAGGGCGGCTCGACGTGGAAGGTGCTGCTCTCGGGCACTAACTACACCACAGGGATGACGCTCACCTGGGGTGCTGCGACGGACGTGCCTTTGCCGAAGCACCCATAGCGCTGCGCCACGCCGGGGGTGTGCGATATGTGCGCACCTCCGGCCTCCTCGTTCCGAACCGCCTTGGCGGATGGGCAAAGGCCGGAAAGGCTGCTCTACAGAAAAATCGGAATCGGCTGGGAGCGAGGACGCAGCGACGTGTCAGCGCTGCGCGCGCTCGGCCACGTGCAGGTTGGGTTTGGCCGCTTCGACGCAGATGCTGTAGTACGGCCAGCGCAACAGACGCGTCAGGGCGGGGTCAATGAGTGGCGGGACGATCCGAAGCGGGAGCACGACGGCCCACCCGAGCAGCGGATGCACGCGGGCGAGGGTCCGCAGCAACCAGGTGATCTTCTGGCTGAGGACGCCGCTGCAGAACGCGACCTCCTCGACCACGAGGCCGGCGCCGGCGCACAAATCCGCGAGCATCGCTGGCGTGTACCCGCGCCTTACGTGGCCTCCGTCCTCGTATGTCGACAGCGCTGTGTCGTCGGCCGGCGTAATGGCGCGGTGATGGAGAAACGGCGAGGTGACCAGCAGGCGTCCACCGGGTTTGAGGCACGCGGCGATGTCGCGAAAGAGCTTGGCATCATCGAGGATGTGCTCGGCGTTCTCGAAACACACGACGATGTCGAACGCGCCGCGCAGATCGCGTCGGCGATCCAGGTGCCGCACGTCATGCACATCGAACGTCGCGTTCGCGACGCCGCATGCGCGCGCGCGTTCGGCCGCAGTCGTTTGATTCCGTTCGTCCCAGCTCAATCCGAGCGCGCGGTATCCCCGCCGTGCAGCGCCGATGGTGAATGCGCCGGTGCCGCACCCGACGTCGAGCAGCGTCTCGCCGTGGCCCGCGATCGGGAGATGGCGCTCGAGAAAGCACCACCGATCCAGAACGAGCGTATCGCCGTGAATGAGCGTCGCGCCGAATCCGAACAGCCGGACGAGCAGCGACTTATCCATGGTCGGCGCGAACACGCGGGCGGCGGTCGTCGGTCGACGGTCTGATCGCGAGCGCGGCGAGCACGACGAACAGGACCGCATTGCCGGGCATCTGGAGGCTGAAGTCGCCCAGCTCCTGAAACGCGATCGCGAGCATCCCGGTGACCGCGCCCGCGCGAATCCAGTATCCCGTGCGCGCCGCGGAAGCGTCCCGCACGCGCCGCCAGACGAGGCCACCGAACGCCACGAGCGCTATGGTCGCGGGGACGCAGACGAGGAGTCCGCCTTCGGCGAGCAGCTGCAGGTAGTCGTTGTGCGCTTCGGCGAAGTGCTTGTCCAGGGCGGCGGTCTGGTAGGCAAGCATCGCAGTGCCGTACGTATCGAGCCCTGTGCCGGTCACCGGAAATTCGCGCACGATGTGCCATGTGTCGCGCCAGATTTCGACGCGGCCGCCGAGGGTCGGATCAGGATTCGCCGTGAAGCGGACCGCGAGCGTGTCGACGCCGACCCAGACGACGGCGGCAAGCGCGACGAAGCCGAGATAGGCGCCCAGGAAGGCGCGCATCGAGCCGCTCGCCTGCCGCCGCGCAATCCACCAGCCGGCGATGATGAGTGCCAGGAACAGGCCGACGATCCCGGAACGCGACATCGAGAGCATCAACGAAACCGCCATCACCGCGACGCCGAATCCGAGCAGCACCGTCTCGCTCGCGCTGGCCGACGCGAGCCACCGCATGCGCGCGCCGGAGCCGTGTCGCGCGTCGCGGAGCTCGCGGGTCACCCTGCCCCAGAAGTACCCGAGCGCGAGCGGCAGCGCCATCAGCATCCAACCGGCATAGTGATTCCGGTTGACGAACGGACCGAACGGATTGCCGCCTTCGAGCGGCGTCCAGACGCCGTAGATCTTGCCGTTCCAGACGGCTTTTTGCACGATTGCCGCAATGGCGACGCACGCGCCGAGCGCGCCAATGCCGCGCGCGAGGTGCTCGGCGTCCGCGTGGGTCAGCGCGCGCGACAGGCCGACGAGCAGAAGCGCCAGCGCGCAGACGGCCGTGAGCGCCTTCACGGTCGCCGCCGGAACGATCGAGAGCGCGTGCCGGCCGGCGATGACGTACCCGACGGTGTACTGGCGGAGGAAGCTGTCGGTGCCGGGACTAATCGTCCGAAGCGCCGCGACCGGCAAGGGGATCAACTGGACGGCAATCGCTGCGGCGGTGAGGACCAGCGCCGCGGTGAGGACGAACGGCGTCGGGGCGGAGTGCCGCGCGCCGGCAATGCCGGCAGCGCCGACGAGTCCGGACGCTGCAAAGAGCGGGAGATACGCCCACGGGTACACGGCGCCGAAGGCGACGGCGCCCCAACAGACGAGCGCGAGTGCCGCGAGAGCACGCCACGACATCACTGCGCGCGCCGCGCTAACTTACGAGCGCGACGCGTTCGGCGTCGAGATCGGGCGTGAAGGTCGGCACCAGCCGCTGGAGCTGACGCAGTGTTTCGGTGGTGCCCCCATCGAACGCGAGTCGCTCGAGAATGGCAATCTGCCCGGAGATGTGACTGACGTCGGCGTCCGTGGTGGGCCGTACGCGCCGGATCTTGTCGACCGCGGACGGTTCGATTTGTTCGTCCGCGCCGACCAGCTCCTCGTACAACTTCTCGCCTGGCCGGACGCCGGTGAACACGATGGGGATCTCCTCTTCCGGCACGAACCCGGACAGGCGAATCAGGTTCCTCGCCATGTCGAGCAGTTTCACCTGCGCACCCATTTCGAGCAGGTAGACCGCGCCCGCCTCGGCGAGCGCCGCGGCGTGCAGCACCAGATGCACCGCTTCGGGAATCAGCATGAAGTACCGGCGCATCTCGGGGTGCGTCACCGTGACGGGACCGCCGGCCTTGATCTGCTCCATGAAGGTCGGCAGGACGCTGCCGTTGCTGGCCAGGACGTTCCCGAATCGGACGGCCACATACGATGTGCGGCCCCGTTGCGGCTTCGACTGCACGAGGAGCTCGGCGACGCGTTTGGTCGCGCCCATCACGCTCGTCGGATTCACGGCCTTGTCGGTCGAAATCAGCACGAAGCGGTCGACGCCGTATCGCGCCGCCGCGTCCATGACAGTGTGCGTCCCGAACACGTTGTTCTTCACCGCCTCGCACGGATTCCCTTCCATTAGCGGCACGTGCTTGTGCGCGGCGGCGTGAAAGACGATCTCGGGCGCGTAGAGGCTCATCAGCTCGTCGACGCGCCTGCGATCGGTGACGTCGCCGACGACCGGATTGACCACGCAGTCGGCGCGCGCCGCCAGGCCGTTGGTGACGGCGAAGAGTCCGTTCTCGTAGCGTTCAAACAGCGTCAGCGACGCTGGGCGCAACGCGGCGATTTGGTAGCACAGCTCCGAGCCGATCGAACCGCCGGCGCCGGTCACGAGTACGCGCTTCCCCCGCACGAGGCATTCAATCGGACGCGCGTCCAGGCCGATCGGCGGACGCTCGAGCAAGTCCTCGATCTTCAGCGGCCGAATCTGGCTGACGAGCCGACGTCCCTGCCGGAGATCGCCGACCGTGGGAAGCGTCTTGATGGCAATGCGGTACGGCTCCAGTGCGCGCACGACCTCGGCGACGAGGCCGGGACCCGCGCTCGGAATGGCGACGACGAACTCGGACGGCTGATACTTGTCGATGATCGCCGCGAGCGACCGACGCGTTCCCAGCACCGGCACGCCGTGAATCACCATGCCGCTCTTTGCCGCGTCGTCGTCGATGAACCCGATCGGCTCCAATTCTTCTGCGGCGGTGCCCCGCAGGTCGCGGACGATCTTCTCGCCGGCGTCTCCGGCGCCGAATACGAGTACCCGGCGGCGGCGCTCGGCGCGCGAGAGCTCATGGAACAATCGCCGGCCGAGCCGCGCACCGCCCATGCCCACGATCAGCAGAACCGAGTCGATGACGAGAATCGATCGCGGATACGCGGGCTCCGGCAGCCGCCACAGGGCAAACTGGTAGAACAGGCCCGAACTGGCGGCCACGCCGACGATGATGTTGCGCAGGTCCCAGATGCCGGCGTATCGCCAGAGGCCCTCGAACAGCTTGAACGGCGCAAACGTGATCAGGCGAATCGCGACGAGCCACGGCAACGCCTGCCAGAACACCTGGAGGTAGTTGGGCGGAATCGTCCCATCGAATCGCAGCAGGAAGGCCGTATAGCTGGCGACCACGATGATGACGAGATGAAGAGCGACCACGAGGACGCGACGGTATTTCAGTAGCGGGCTCATCACGGGTGTTCGACTCTCTTGTTGGACGACGAGTTACCGGACGACGTGTTCGCGCACCACCGAGGCGAGTTGACAGCAGACCTGATCGACCTGGTCTTCCGTCATCACGCTGGAAAACGGCAGCGCAAGCGAGGTCTCGCCGAGCCGTTCAGTGACGGGGAAATCGCCCCGGCGAAAACCGAACCGGTCGACGTAGAACGGCTGAAGGTGGATCGGCGTGAAATACGGACGCGCGGGGATCTCGCGCTCGGCGAGCGCGTGCATCGCCGCCGTGCGACGCTTGGCCGAATCGAACCGGACGACGTACACGAACCACGACATCCGCGTCGTCGTTTCCGCGACGTGCGGCGTGTCGAGGCCGTCGAGGTCGCGCAGGCGCTCGTCGTACCACGCGGCGACGCGTGCGCGCCTCGCGAGCATATCGTCCAGACGCGACAGTTGGACGACGCCGAGCGCCGCCGACAGCTCGTCGAGACGGTAGTTGTATCCGAGACGCGTGTGGCGCAACCACGCGTCGAATACGTCGCGTCCCTGGTTGCGGAGCGACGCGCACAGCGAGGCGATGCGGTCGTCGTTCGTCACGAGCACCCCGCCTTCGCCGGTCGTCATCTGCTTGTTCGGGTAGAACGCAAAGCACGCCGTGTCGCCGAACGTGCCGGTCCGACCGCCGCGATATTCCGCGCCCAGGGCCTCGCACGCGTCCTCGACGATGCGCAACCCGAACCGGCGCGCGGTGTCGACGATCGGCTGCATGTCGGCGGGCTGGCCGAACGCGTGTACCGGGAGAATTGCTTTCAGCGCGCCGGGGTCGAGGCGGTCGGCGTCGCGCAGGTGCGGCGGCAGCCACCGGCGCGCGTCATCGCGACCGGACGCGAGGTCCTCGACGGCCGCGGCGACCGCGGTCGGATCCAGGTTGCCAGTCGCCGCATCGACGTCGACGAAGATCGGGATGCCGCGCTCGTACAGAATGCAGTTCGCCGACGCGATGAACGAGAACGGCGACGTGATGACGAGGTCGCCGTCGCCGATCCCGTTCGCGATCATCGATAAATGAAGCGCCGCCGTGCCGCTCGAGACGGCGACGGCGTGCCGGACTCCGACGTAGTCGGCGAGGCGGCGCTCGAGCTCGGTCGTGCGCGTGCCGAGACTGAGCACCGTGCCGTGCAACACGTCGAGCACCGCCTCGCGTTCGGCGTCGGTCAGATCGGGCGAAGACATCGGGATGTGCGTCATGCGTGAGCACCTGTGGAGGCGAACGGGCGAGCGGGCACGCCGACGACAATCACGCCCGCAGGAACGGACTTGGTGACGCAGGCGCCGGCGCCGACGACGGCGTCGTCGCCGATGGAGCGGCCTGGCATGACGACGGCGCCGATGCCAACCAGCGCGGCGGCGCCGATCGTGACGCCGCCACCGGCGTGGACGCCGGGGCCGACGTGCGCGTGGTCGCCGATCCGGGAATGGTGGTCTATCGAGCACGCCGTGTTCAGAATCACGTTTGCTCCAATGGCTGTTCCAATGTTCACAACGACTCCGGCCGCGATGAGCGTGCCGGGACCGACTTGTGTATCGGCGGCGAGCACGGAACTCGGGTGGCGGACGGTGACCAGATGTTCGCCACGTGCCCGCAGCCTACCGAACACCTCGCGTCGCGACGTGTTGTCCCCAATCGCGATCACGACCCCGTCGTGCGGGATGCTCGGCAGCGCGGCGATCGGGCCAAACACGGGCGCGCCGATCAGCCTGAGTCCCGCGAGCGACGGATCGTCATCGACGTAGCCGGCGAGCTCCCACCCGGATCCATGCTGCGCCGCGACGCGCACTGCATCGGCGACGACCTGCGCGTGACCACCGGCGCCGACGAGGACGATGCGCATCCTATGGACGCGGCCCCATGTACTCGGGCATGGTGGCGTGACCGGGCTGGTTCACGCCGTCGCGACGAAGCACGGTCGCCGCCGTGAGCGCGAGAATCTTCAGATCGAGCCAGAGCGACCGGTGATCGACGTACCAGACGTCGAGCGCGAACCGCTCTTCCCACGAAATCGCATTGCGGCCGTTCACTTGCGCCCACCCGGTGACGCCGGGGCGCACCTCGTGGCGACGCGCCTGTTCGGCGGTATAGCGGTCCAGGTACTGCATCAGCAGCGGCCGCGGGCCGACCAGGCTCATGTCGCCGCGGATCACGTTGAGCAGCTCCGGCAGCTCGTCGAGGCTGGTCGCGCGCAGAAAACGTCCGAACGCCGTCAGCCGCTCCGCGTCCGACAACGCGTGGCCGCGCGCGTCCGTCAGGTCCACCATCGTCCGAAATTTCAGGAGCTCGAATGGCTCACCGCGGAGGCCCGGCCGCCGCTGGCGGAACAGGACTGGACGACCCAGTGTTACCCGGACGGCCACCGCGACGATCGCGAGCGGCAGCGCCAGCAGCACGAGCACAGCGGACGCGATCGAGAGATCGAGCAGCCGCTTCATGCCGTGCACTCCAGCAGCAGCGCGCAGAACGACTCCGCCTGCTCCTGTCGATTGAATCGCTGCAGCACGAAGGCGCGCGCGTTCGCGCCCATGCGCGCGCGGGCGGCGCGATCCGCCTCGAGCTGCACCACGGCGTCGGCGAGCGCGACCGCGTCGCCAGGCGCCACGACGAGGCCGCCGCCCGATTCCTCGACGACCTGCCGAATGACGCCGTCGATCGCGACGATCGTCGGCTTCGCGGCGGCCATGTAGTCGAATACCTTGTTCGGGTACGTCGTGCGGAACAACGGAATGTCGCGGAGCGTGGCGACGCAGACATCGGCGGCGGCGACGACGGCCGGCATCGCCGATTTCGGCTGCGCCGGCTCGAAACGGACGTTGTTCAGGCCGGCGGCGGATGCGCGTGCCTGCAACGCCGCCTTCTCTTTGCCATCGCCGACGAGCACGAAGAGCGCCGACGGCGCACGTTCGCGCAGGAGCTGCGCCGCGTCGAGAACGGTTTCGAGGCTGTTCGCCGTGCCATGCGCGCCTGCATAGAGCACGACGAAACGGTCTGCCGCATTCCACTCGGCGCGAAACCGTTCGCCGCGCGCGGCGGGCGAGAACATGACGGCATCGGCGCCGTTTGGGATGAGCGACGGCGTTCGTCCCGACACACTTTGTACGTGTGCGACGAAGCCCGGCGAATTCACCAGCAGCCGGTCTGCGCGGCGATAGAGGAATCGCTCCAGCGCGCGCGCGCCGGCGATGATGAACCGGTTGCGCAGGATGTTGAGTTCGATCGCGAAGTCGGGCCAGAGGTCGCGGACCTCGAACACGAGCGGTACGCGTTTCGTCCGCGCCGCCAGCCAGGCCGTGGCGCCCTGCAGAATGGGCGGCGACGTCCCGACGACCACGTCGACGTCGGCGACGCGCAGCGCCGCCACGGCGGAAGAGATCATGAAGGTGACGTAGCTGATCACGCGGTGCACGAAGCTGCGATGCAGCGCGCGATACGTGTACGGCCGCACGATCGTGATTCCCGGCTCGACTGGCGCCGTGCCCGCGTCGACGCCGCCGGTCAGGTAGTTGACGCGGCCGGCAACGACCGTCACGCGATGGCCGCGGCTCACCAGATGACGAGCGAACTCGTGGTGTCGAGTGCCGCCCGCCTCGTTCGTCGAGGCGAACGCCTGGTGGATGATCAAGACGTGCATGTATCGATCGCGAGGTCGCCGAAGCGGCCGTCGGCGAGCGTGAACGCGGCGCGGCGACCGCCGACCGCGATCGTCCAGCGGTGGTCTTCCGTCACGGCGACGCGGGGTTCACCGCCGGCGAACACGGTGACCAACGTCAGCGGAAACGTGCCGCGCGTCTCGACGGCGAACGACGGCGCCGCCGTTTTGTCGCCGTAGTACCGGGAGAGCCATCCGCGCGGCGGCTGCGCCTGTCCGGCCGCGGCGCTCGCGGTCAGCGCGCATCCGCGGTCGTCGAGCGCCTGGACCACGAACGGCCCAGCGGGAGTGTGGAGGACGAGGCGGCCGCGTCCGGCGTCGTCCGACCATGGAAACGGACCGCCGAGCCAGTGCAGTCGCGCGGTGTGCTCGCCGCTGCCCGTCAGGCGATCGGCCACGACCCAGAGATCGTCCTTGACGAAGAGCACTGCGCGCTGGTGGACACACCTCCCGCGCCGGCGCCGGTAACCGTAGTGTTCGCCGACGCAAACCGCGTGGTCACCACGATCGGCGAAGTTGAGCAGCGTTGCGTGCGTCCAGTACAGCACCTTGAACTGCCGGTAGTGCAGCATCTGGTCGTGGCCGTCGATCGCGACGGTGTTGTGGCTGCTCGTGCGCATGAAGTGGTTGTGCCACTCGGCGCCGTCGTTGTAGCGGAAGCTGCCGCCGTCGACGAGCACGTTGAGGCCGCGCCACCACACGTCGACGTGCAGCATGTCGATCTGCGAAAAGCGATCGCGCAGCGTGCCGCAGCGGAACGCCGCGAAGCTTCGTTCGCCGCGCAGGACGTGCGCGCCGGTCGCCGCAAACGACACCGAACGGCGCACCGGCGGCCGCATCGGCGCGTCGAGTGCGCCGACGCCGGCGAGCCATGCCGTCTCCTCGTCCCATGGACCGGGCTCGTATAGTCGTTCGCCGCGGACGACGACGGTCGCGGCTTGGAGCAGCGGACGCATGTCAGCGAAGTCGCACGTGCTCAGCGGACTGGGCAGCGCGCCGTCGTTCGCCCCGTAGTTCGGCAGCCGGCCATCGTCGGGGTTCTGATGCGCGGTCAGGAAGTCGATCGAGCGATCCAGTGCGCGAAGCCACGAGGCTGACGGGCGCGCGCCGTTCGATCTCGTCAGCGCGCACGCCCACAGGTAGTACTGCATCGCGACGCGGTGATAGGTGTGCGACTGCTGGATGTAGCCGCCGTCCGCGTAGAACTGTCGGTCGGCCTGTTCATCGAGCAGCCGTTGTCCGGTCGCGCGCCAGCGCGGCGCGTCAGCGGCAGACGGCAAGAGCACGCCCGTCGCGTAGAGCGCCAGCGCCTCGGAGAGGAGGTGGTTGTTGTAGACGGCTATGCGCGAGTAATCGAGGTGGCTCTCGATATGGCGAGCGCCGGCGACAAGCGACGCCGCGAGCAGCGGCTCCGCCGCGGCGCCGCTCGGGGTGTGGCGCAGCAGCGTGTTGGCCGCGAACACCCACGCGAGGAGACGGACTGCGATCTCCTGTCCTGACGCCCAGTGGATGCCGAGACCGGGCGGATTCGCATCGGCAAAGCCGGCGATGTGCTCGAGGAGCGCGGCGGCGTACGAGTCGGCCCGGTCCGGCGCGAACGCCGCCGCGCGAGCGAAGTGATACGCGTGCGGGAAGCGCGCGACCTCCCATGGGATTTTGATGTCGCCTTTTCCGCGGCTGGCCAGCGCGCGCGCCCACGGCGCCGCCGCGTCGTAGCGTGCGCCGGTCACCGGATGACGATGCCAGTCAATCGGATCGCCGAACTCCGCCGTCCACTTGCCGAAGCACACGATCCGGCCCCGCCGCGCTTCGTCGGCCGTCCGGACGAGGCTCGATACCGCGCCTGCGTCGATCCGATCGTGCATGGCCTCCCGAACGGCAGCGGGATCCTCGAAGCGGACTCGCTTCGCCATGACGTCGACGGCCTCTCGCGCGCGCGATGGGACCGAACGCGCGCGGCGCTGCAGGCCGGTGCGGAGTTCCCAGGCGACGCGGAACAGCGTGCCGCGCGGGCCGAGCTCGACGAGTTCCTGCGCGAGGTCTCGGATGCTCATCGGATGCGAGCGGATGGCTTCATGAGATCGGATCGTCGAGCGCGATCGGCAGTCCGGTGCGCAGGCTGTGAACGGCCGCGAGCGCCGCCCAGGTGCTGCTGTAGATGTGCTCCCAGGTCATCGGCGATGCGCCGCCGCCGAGGCACGCGTCCACGAACGCGTCCAATTCGGCGGCGTGCCCCTTGTCCTTGCCGCCGCTCGCGCGTGTGTGACGACTGTCGGACCAGATGTCGATGGCGTCCCATCCCTCGGCTACCGCCGTGATGCCGCCCCCGAACACCTCGATCCGCTCGGTCGGACCCGAGCGGTCGCCGCCGGCCTGATACGACACTTGAGAGATGGAGCCGTTGGCGTGGCGCAGCGTGATGAAGACGCGGTCGTCGGTCGGCTGTCCGCCGGCGTTCGCGGCGGAATCGGCGAATACCCGGACCACCGGGCTGTCGACGATCGCCGCGCAGGTATCGATGGCGTGACACGCCTCGCCGACCAGCCGTCCGCCGCCAACGTCCATGTCGTGGGGCCACGACGCCGGCGGCAGCTCGCCGACCGAGAAGCGATAGCTGACGGTGAGCGGCGTCACGCCCGCAAAACGGTTGCGCAGCGTTCGAACCGTCGACGAGAAGCGCCGGTTGAAGCCGACGAAGAGCAGCGGCGCGTCCGGTCCGAGCTCGTGCACGCACGCGGCGATGCGCGCAAGCTCGTCGGGCGTAATGCAGAGCGGCTTCTCGACGAACACGTGCTTGCCGGCCTCGAGCGCGTCGATCACGAGCGTCGCGTGCAGATCGTGACGCGTCGCGATGACGACGGCGGTCGTTTCGTCGTCGCGCAGGATTTCCGCGATATCGGTCGTGGCGAAGGCGAACTCATGGGTTTGCCCGGTGTGCACGGCGCTAAGGCCTTTCGCCGTGCACACGCCACGCATCCGCACGCCGCTGCGACGCGACAGCGCCGGCATCAGAACGAGCCGTGCGAAGTTGCCGGCGCCTACGAGGCTGACGCCCAGCGCACCCGTCTTTGCCGGCGTCGCGCGCAGCTCCACGCGCCGATTGAGCGGGCTTGCGACGTCCGATTCGGGATAGTGGATGAGAATGCCGAGGTGCGGTTCCGTCCGCCGCGCGATCAGTTCGTACGCCGCGGCCGCATCGTCGATGCCGAAGCGATGGGTGGTGAGCTGCTCGACCGGCAGCTTGCCGGACCGCATGAGGCCGAGCGCCGCCTCCATGTTGCGCTTTGCGGTCCATCGCGCATGGCCGATCGGATAGTCGATCCCTTTTTCTTCGTACTGCGGATCGCCGCGGCCCGGACCGAGCGACGACGAGACCGTGAACTCGAGCTCTTTCGCGTAGAACGGCGGCCGAGGGAGGTTGAGGCCGGCGACGCCGACCAGGACGATACGCCCTTTCGGACGGCATACGTCGGCGGCCAACTCGATCGGCTCGTTGCTGTCGGTCGACGCGGTGATGAGGACGGCGTCGACGCCCGCGGGCGCGAACTGCCGCAGTGATTCGCGAGATGGCGCCGTCGCGCCCTCGTCCAGACCCATCGTGCGCGCCAGCGCCACCCGCGACGCGTCAGGATCCATGCCGTAGACGCGGCACCCCTGCGCCGAGAGCAGGGCAACGGCGATCTGGCCTACGAGGCCGAGACCGATGACGAACACTGATTCGCCGAGCGTCAGTCTGGCGAGGCGCACACCCTGAAGCGCGATCGCGGCGACCGACGTGTAGGCGGCGGCCTCGAAGCTGACGCCGTCGGGGATGGCTGCGCACAGGTTCACGCCCGCGACGACGACGGACGCATGCGGCGCCGCGACGGCGACGCGATCGCCGGGCTTGAACGCCTGCACCTGCCGTCCCGCGGCCAGGACGACGCCGCTGGCCGAGTACCCGAGCGGCATCGCATCGTCCAGCTTCGCGCGCACCTGACGGGCGGTCTGCGCAATGCCTTCCTGGCGGATCTTCTGCAGAACGCGCTTGACGTGGTCGGGCCGCGCGAGCGCCTTCTGCATGAGGCTCTTGCGCGCGAGATCGACGACGTAGCGTTCGGTGCCTGCGGAGATGAGCGAGGCGCGCCCGGCGACGAGCACTTGCGTGTCGGTCACGAGCGGCGCCGGCACCTCTTCGACCGCCGTCACCCCGCCGGAGACGTATTGAACGATCTGCTTCATCTGCGTACGCGTTGAAATCTAAGACGCGCGAGCCGCGGTGTCGTCTGCGAGGCCGGGTCGATCGATCGCACCGTCGACGAGCTCGGAGACGACGAACCGGAGCTTGCCGGCGGGAGTGCGTGGAACCGCGTCCACGCTGGTGAAGGTGATCGCGATCGCCGTTCCGAGCCGCCGGGCGAATTCCTCGCGCAGCGTTCGTTCGGCCGATGCGTCGAAACCGCGCCCCTTGACGAAACGCACCTCGAGCGCATCGCGGCGGCGCTGGACGATCTGCGCCTCGCGGACGCTTTCCATGTCCTTGAAGATGTGATCGAGCCGACCGATCCGAGCGCCATTGGGCAGGACGACGTAGTCCTCCCGGCGGCCGTCGAGCGCCGCGACGAGCCGGCCGGGGCGGCCGCAGGGGCACGAGCGATCGCTCGGCGTGGCGGTGTCACCAACCTCGTACCGAATCAGGGGCGTGGCTGCGTTCGTGAAGTTCGTACCGACGATCGCCGACGTGCCATCGGGCCGCCCCACGAATTCGACCGCTGCGAAGTCCTCGTCGACGTGGAGGCCTCCGGCGGGACACTCGGAGATGTTCGCGACCGCTTCGGCCATCCCGTAGTGCTGGCGCGGCGGCACGCCGAACGCCGCCTCGATTGCGGCGGCCTGACCGGGCAGCACGTTCTCCGCGCCGAGCGTGACCCATCGCACCGGATAGCCGAGCGTCTCGCCGCGCTCGCGCAGGTAGCTTGCGATCAGCGCGAGGATGCTCGGATAGCCGTGCAGCCACGGCAGCGAGCGGCGGCGCAGTTCGGCGACGTACGCATCGGCGGTATCCGGCGTCAGGTGATATGCGCTGAACATCACCTGGCGCGCCGGCGGGTTCACGCGCCAGAAGGGTGGTCGCATCTGCTGCGGCGGGACGAGCGAGCGGCCGCCGAAATAGCCGCACCATGTCCCGCGCTGGATGCCGTGCGCGCGGCGGTACCGCCACCAGATCGCCCATTGCTCGCGCATCGACTCGGCCGAGACCGGGAACCGCAGGCCCGCGCCGGTCGTTCCGCTCGTGTGTGCGACGAACGTCGCAGCGCCGGGCGCGGAAAGCGTGCCGTCGCGCAGCGCCTCGCGAACGACGTCCTTGGTCAGCACCGGCAACCGTCGGAGATCATCGAGCGTCCGGATGTCGGCCGGGACCGCGCCGGAGTTGGCGAACCAGCGGCGATAGAAGGGAAAGGACGCCGCTGCGCCGACGAACGCGCGGAGACGTGCATCCCGCCACTCGGCGAGGCGACCCGCATCCCAGCGAGCGCGGTCCTCGCAGGCGGCGAGCGCGGCGTCGAACGGACGTCCGTACCGGCGCCGTTCGACGCGCCATCCCTCGAGCGACACGGCTGCCTGCTGCAGCCATGCCGGCAGCCGAAGGTAGACGCCCTCGAGATCAAGCGCCGACATGTTCGTGGACACGCGTGTCGCGCTCGATGTGACCGGCCCACGCGAAGTGCGGGCGGAACGGCAGCGTCTCGCGCGAATCGATGTCGCCCAGCGGCTGTGCCCACGCGGGGACGTTGCTGCGGATGGCGACATCCCGCCAGCCCCAGTTGGCGATCGGCGCGGCCAGACACCTGAACGCCTCGCGCACGACCGGGATCCGCTCAGGGTCGAATCCCATCAGCACCGCACACGCCGCGTCGACCGACGCTGGATGCGTGCCGAACGCGACGAGGCCCGCGTAGTGCGGATCCGGATTCATCGGTCCGCGGCCCTCGCCTGCGACGATGCCGTCGACGAGCACGAAATGGCGTTTCCGCTCCTGAGGGACGGCAGCGCGCAGTGTGCCGTCGGTGTTGCCGTACAACGCAATCTTGTTGAGGTCCAGACACATCCGCCACGTCGTGTCGTTGCCCCACCAGTTGCCGCTGCGGATCACCTCTTCGCTGTCGCCGAAGAGACGGCGGCCGACGCGCCGAGCGGCGCGATGAACGACGGCGCCGACCAACGGCACGCGATCCGAAAGCGCGCGAAAGTAGGGAACGATGCGACGCTCCGCGTAGTGCATCGGCTGGCCGCCCGGGTGCTCGTCACCGCCCGTCGACGGATCGCCCTCGGTGTGGTGCGGGAGCCAGTTCTTGTCGCCGTTGATGCCCACGAGGTTCTTCAGCCCGACGGTGATGCCCGCCTTCTTGTGTGTCTTCAGCTTCGGCAGATTGAAGAGCACGTCGCACGCGATCGCGCTCCGCGCGACCTTGTACTCGTGCCGCCCGCCGCTGTGGTGATAGTTGACTTCGTCGGTGTCGTAGTCCGCACCGTAGTAGCGCCCGCGATGATCCTGGAACTCGCTTTTGACGCCGAGGTCGAACGCGACGTATCCGCGGGGATCACCGGCGAGGCGCCGTCGCTCGGTGACGACCGCGTCGCGGCTGATCCACTCCTCTTGTCGCAGATCCAGCAGCTCGAACGCGACGCCGCGGGCCGCGTAGTACTCGCACAGCGCGTCGAGGCCGAGCACGCGGACGACCGCCGCGAACGACGTGTCGGTTTGCGGCGCATCGGCGAGCCAGATTCGGCCACGTCCCTCGAGCGCCTTCCAGACGTAGTCGGTGACGGCGCGGATGATCGAACCGTGCGTCAGGATGTATTCCCAGCCGCGAGGATCGCGCGGGTGCGCGTCCTTGACCAGGTTCGGCTTGAGCATCACCGTCTCGCCGGGGCGGACGAGGCCCTGCAGCGGATTCCAGGCGGCGGTTCCGTAGCGGGGCGCATCGAGACCGGCGATCCTGAAGGCCTCACGGACCGCGCGATACGCGTGGTTCGGCGTGGATGCACGCTCGCCGAACGGCGCTTCGACGATGGTCGTGTCGGGGTGGAACGGCGCGTCTGCCGGATACCGCGCGTCGGCGTCGCGAACGGCGGCGACGAGCCGCGGATCCAACATGCGCTCGAATCGATCGACGTTCACGACGACAACCCCATCGACCACGACACGGCCGCGGCGAACAACTGCCGATGCTGTTCGATTGGGACGCTGCTGTTCCGGTGACGTTCGCCGAACGCGCGCGCGCGCGCCGACAGCGCGGCGAACGTTCGCGCGTCCATGTCCACACACTGCTGGAGCGCCGAGATGAACCCGCTGCGATCCTCGAGCGACAGTGCCCACCCGGCGCGCTCCGCGACCACGTCGTGCCACGGCGTGCGATCGCTGATGATGACGGCGCAGCCGGCGGTCAGCGCCTCGGAGATGACGTGTCCATAGTTCTCGCCGTGAGTCGGGAAGAGGAAGACGTGATGGTCCTCGAGCACCGTGACCACGTCGGCGTGCGGCAACTCGCCCGCGTACGTCACGCGGATGTTCGACGGCAGCGCGTCGATCAAAAGCTGGCACTCCTCCCAGTAGCGTCGATCCTCCAACGGGCCGTAGATGGTGAACAGGACGTTGCCGCGGACCTGTGTGAGGTAGTCGAGGGCGCCGGAGAGGTTCTTCTTCCGCACGATCCGCGAAATCCACGTCACACGCAGCGAGCCGGCCAGCTTGGTCTTCGGCACCGGCTGCGGCATTCTGGCGCCCCGTCCGGCCGCGAGGTCGACTGCGGTGACCACTCGCGGGTAGAGCATGGTCTCCGTACTGCCGTACGGAATGGCGAATGGCGCCGCGAGCACCGTGTGCGCGCGCGCGGACATCTCCCGGATGATGTCGTCAGCTTCGAGGGCGCTCGAGGCTTGGAAGATGAAATGCGATCGATGGAACAGCCCGAGCCAGCGGACGAGCGCAAGAAAGATCGCTTTCTTCAGCGCCTTGAACTGCAGCGCGCCGGGCGAGAATTCGCCGCGCGGCGCGAGGACGGTCGGCCACACGCAAAACGGGGCGAGCGCCATCAGCAGCACCGGCAGGATCGAGAACATGAAGGAAAAGAAGCTGTTCAGGTAGATGACGTCGGCGCGCGTTCGGTACAGCAGCCGCGCGATCTTCCACGCGCCGCGGGGGCCGCGAGGCAGGTAGCAGACCTGCGCCTTGCCCACCGGCATCCACGTCAACGGCGTGACGTGGGGATATGCGCGCGTGTCGCCGACGTCTCGGTCGAAGGTGACAATGCGGAAGTCGAATTCGCCGCCGAGAGCCTCGACCAGGTTCGCGATGCTGCGAACGGGTCCGCCGCCGCGGTGGCCCGGCAGGTAGAACGCGACGAACACGAGGATCGTCCGCTTCGCGCGAGCAGGTTCAGCCGATGACATGATCGATGCCGGCGACTCGCCGCGCGCCGGCAGGCGTGTGCCGAGCGGCCTCCAACACGCGTTCGTACAGCCGCGCGTAATGCGCGGCGATCGCCTCGCGCGAGTAGCGCTTCACGTTCGCGAATCCGTCCGCGATCAGTCGCTCGCGATATGCGGCGTCGGATGCGACGCGCTCGATGCCGGCGCGAATGGCGCCGGCGTCGAACGGGTCGACGAGGCAGGCCGCGCCGCCTGCGACCGCCGGCATCGACATCAGATTGCTGGTGACGACGGGCCGGCCGGTCGCCTGCGCCTCGAGAATGGGCATTCCGAACCCTTCGTAGGTCGAGACGAACGCCACGAGGTCGCACTCGCGGTACTCGTCGACAACCTGCTGGTCCGTGAGGTCCGCCGCCGTTGAGTATCGAACGCCGGCGGCTTCGATCTGGCGCCGCTGTTCGTCAGTGAGAGCGCCGACAATCCTCAGCTCGCACGAAAGTCCTCGAACTGCCTCGACGAGCCGCGCCAGGTTCTTGTTCGGGCGTGTTCCCACGTGGAGGATGCGAAACCACGTGGGAAAGGCTTTGGGCGACGGTCGAAACGCCGGCGAGATCGGATTTGGAATGACGGCAATGGCGTCCGGCCGCATTCCAAGCTTCTCGATCAGTTCGCCCTTGGTGGTGTCCGACACGGCGGTGATGGCGGCGACACGGTTCGCGGGAAACACATACCAGAGATACTTGCGAACCGTCCGTCGGAACCAGCGCGGCTCGTTCAGGGCCACGCAATCGTGAATCGTCAGAACCGTGCGGTCTTTGCGCAACCCAAAGGCCAGATAGTGGACATCGCCCGTGATGTGATTGACGTCGGCCTGATGCCAGGCCGCGCACAGGATGTTGACCGCACGCCGGACGACGCCTCGGACGTAGGGACAGACGTGAACCCTGGTGCGGACATGGGACGGCAGGCCCGCACGTACGTCAGCGAAGACGCGTTCGATACTGAAATTGGCGGCAACGGGCCGCCGCTGAAAATACGCAACGTCCATGGTGCGGGAGTGGCTGGACTGCACGGCGACTGCCTTAGCTCAAACCGAGCCGCGGCGCCAGGGCATCGGTGAGTTCGCTCGGAATGACGAGGAGCTCGTCCGTGTCATCGAAGTGGAACGACGAGAGCCGATACGACGGCGAACAGCGCTTGGCGCCGACGTCGAAGATCCGTGGATGGTCGAACAGATGATCCAGAAACCGTGTGCAGTCGCCGAACGCCCGACGCGATTGGTCCGACAATTCCATCAGGATGATCGGTCGGTCGCGTTTCAACAGAGTTTTCAATCCCCGAAGCACGGAGGCCTCGAACCCTTCGACATCGATCTTGAGGATTGCGACCGGTGCGAGGTCGTTGTCCGCGACAAAGCGATCGCCGCACCGAACCGGCAGGCGAAGCACGCGCCCCGCGAAATTGCCCGGAGCCGCGGCAAATGAACCCGTGCCGAGATTTGATTCGTCGGGTTCGAAATAGTCCAATTCGCCGTCGGCGTCGCCGAGCGCCACAGGAAATACGCGCACATTGTCGATGCAGTTGTGTTCGAGCAGCGCCCGCAGTTTCTTGCACACTCGCGGAAACGGTTCGAAGGACGACACGCGGTCGGCATGCATGGACATGAACAATGAGTGCTGGCCGACGTTCGCGCCCACATCGCAAAAGTGAATGGACTGTCCGGAGGCTCTCAGGCCTCGGGCGACATCACGGAGCAGCATCAATTCGTGAGAGGAGTACGCGCCGTAGAAATAGACGCTCCAATCGATGAAATTGGCGAGCGTGCCCGTATAGCGCGCGCCGAAGAAGTCGACGTCGAACGGAACATCGACGGCGCGACCGGGGTCGCAGAACAGGCGCAGCAGCCGCTCGCGTCCGAACGGAATCCAATTCTGATGACCGACGATCCGTAACGTCTTGTGTGCCGTCGTTGGGCCTGACACGGCTGTGTCCTGGAACACGATCGAGACCGCGGTTACGCCGCCCACCGCATTTTCTGGACCGTCGAACCGAGCGGGTGTTTCACCAGCGTCGCGATCAGGACGATGGCCCACACCGTCGCCGTCTGCAGGAACAGGCTGCGCAACGTCACGATCAGAGGGAACCCGTTCGCATCCAGAAACGCGATCTTGACGACAGGGAGAATCAGCACCGCGCAGACGCCTCTGCGGAACAAGTTCGTGCTGCCGACGACGCGTTCCATCGCCACGAGCGCCAGTGTCAACACGAGCGAGAACCCCAGCACGACGGGCGCCCCTCCCCGCGACCAGCCATCGGCAGCCACCGTGAATTCGACCGACGTATCCGAACTCACATGGAATCCGTAATTGCGAGCAGGCGCGTTGAACAGCTGCGCATCGTAAAAGTCGTCGGCCGTCAATCCTGAAAGACTGGCGATTTTGAACGTGCTCGTGGCTTCGTCGAGGATGCCGTCGATTTGCCGATACGGCACTTGCTCCGGCGTCAAGAGCGGCACGACGACGTTCGTCCACGCGAGCAGTCGACTGACGCCCTGGACTTGTGTTTCTTCCGAGTCGCGACCGTTCGAAGACGTCAGCACCAGCCGCAGGCGACGAAACACTTCGGTCGCCTCGTCGCGGCGCATCTCGCCCAAGGCGTCGCGCCCGAGTTGATCGCGGACGACCCCAAGTGCGCCCGCGATCTGAATGAGCGGCACCGCCGCAATCGTCGCAGCCACGACCGCGATGATGCGCTTTCGCCGCGGCATCGCGGAGATGAGTCCGGCCGCGAACAGGACGACTGGAATGAACGCCCGCGACCGCGTGCCGGCCATGATTCCGACAGCCACATTCACCAACACGGTCGCCCACCAAATCCGCGCGAGCGCGCCGTCGCGATAGCTGTCGCGTCCCGCGAGGAACGGTGCGCCGACCAGGGCCGCCGCGCCGATGCGGATCACATAACCGACGATGCCCGAAGCCGGGAGTGTGGCCGGCCAATACGCCAGGTGGATCAGGGCCGAGAGGACGAGAAACAACCGGCGATCAGAGCGAGCGTCATCGGTGTCCAGGTTTGGGCCAACCGGGCGTGTGCGAGTGGCGAACCGCCACGCGGCTGCTGTCGCCAAGCCGCCCAACGCGAGCAACGTCAGCGGTTGGACAACGCGAAACGGCTCGTCCGCCACATTCACCGCGAACGGATGGTACGGAGGCCCGAGCGGTAGCCCCAAGACAGCGATCGCAGCGAGCGCAAAC
>DASREL010000088.1:0-62652 GCA_035652075.1 Vicinamibacterales bacterium | reverse complement strand
AGAACCGGTCAACGCCGTGACCGCGCCGTGGAGGACCGGGAATTCGTCCAGCAGCGCGAGCAGGCCGGCCCAGGCGGTCATGTCGAGGGACGTCAGGACGTCGAGCGCGTCGCGGGCGTGCCACGGCTCGCCGGTCGCGAGGTGACGCGAAAGCGCGGCCGACAGCTGAGTGAGTCCCCGCTGGATCTCGGCGTCGGCACAGCGAAACATCGTCAACGACTCGAGCAGGCGAGTCGCCGCCTGCAAGCAGACGTGTCGATACAAGCGTTGCCAGCCCACCTGGAAGACGGCGATGAGATCGCGATTGACGAGGAAGTCGTTTTGGGGCGCCGGTTGCCAATTCTCGATGGCGAGACTGCAGACGGCGGCGACGGCTTCGGACGCCTCGTCGCTCGTCAACGCGCGGCCCTGGATCGACGTGCCGCTCAGGAGCACGTTCGCGAGAAATCCGAGTTCCTGCGTGCGCGTCATGAACGCGGATTCATTGTGACGCGACGCATGCTCGAGCATCGCCCGCATCCGCGCAAAGCGCGGTGGACCGTCGGCCGCGCCCGGCAGCAGCGGTCGTGACGGCGTCTTCTCGATCCCGGCGTCGCGCAGCAGCGCCACGAACGCTTCGACGTTCACGTCCGTGTGTGCCTCCGGCTGAATCTCGCGGAAGTATGCGCGGACGATCGGATCCGCGATCTGGAGCTCGCGCGACATCTTCAGAAACGCGCGCGCCTGCGCCGCCGAGATGAACCCGTGCTGCTCGCGACGCTGTTCGCGGCCGACGCCAAGATCGAACATGGCCTGATCGCCGGCGTCCAGCAGATCGTGGAATCCATCGGCTTCCGGACGCGAGTTCGATAAGCGGCGGCACCCGCGCATGACGCGATGAAAGAGATCGCCGTCTTCGGCGTGCAGCGCGATCAGCGTATCGAGGATCGCCGTCCACGTGTCGGCTCGCGTCGACACGACGAGGTATCCGCCGATGTCGTGACTCGGGCGTCCGTCGGCCGTCAGTCCGGACGCAATATCGAACACGCGCACGTGATGGGTGAAGCCGGCGACGACAACCGCGAGGTCGAACTTCGCGAGCTGCTGCGCGGTGACGGTCTCGCCGGAGTCGAGCAACACTTCGAGCCACGTGACGAAGCGGTCCGCGTCGAATTCCTCGTCGACGCCAGGCCGCGGTGGCCTCCACAGATCGACGTCGAGGACGTGACGCAACTGCTCCGGCGTCGCGAGCGCGACAAACTCGCTGCAGCGCTCGAGTCCGAAGCGATCGATGACGCGGTGGAGCAGTTCGGGCGAAAGTTGTGGAACGATCCGTTCCAGCTGCGGGGTGTCGAGGATCCGGGCGAGCAGAGTGGGTTTCGACACAGGGCGCCGATACTACCGGCGCGCGTGCGAAAGAACCAGTCTTGTAGGGGCTTGATTACTGAGGGATAATGTTAGTGGAAGTACTCACTACTCGGCCGGCCTTCAGATTTTTCCCTCGAAAACCACGTGCGCAAACCGTCCGCGAGCACCGCGATAAGGGCAGTGACGTACGGAATCAGCGTCGGGATCCCGAACGTGCCAATCATGTAGACGACGAGGAAGGCCGCGACGGCGCGGATGGCCCAGCCTTGCAGCCGGGAATGCGACGAGCGGCTCAGCGTCATTGCGCCGCTAAGGGTACTACTTTTGCGGCGCTGCTCGTGGCGGTCGCGACGCGGTGCGCCGAATCGGCATAGGTGACGGACACGGCAACCGTCGGCTCGACCGCGGTGCCGGTCGCATCCACGAAGTCGATCGTCCCCATGTCTTGCGCGGTTCCGGCCGCGATTGTCGTCGGCACCGTCGTGAGCGTGGCGACCGACGCGCGGCCGTCAGGAAACACGATCGTGACGACGCTGAATGACGCCGCGCTGGCGCCGCCCGTTTCTGCGATCCGCATGGCGACGTGATACACGAATCCGGTCGCAGCCGGTTCCACGGTCGCGGACACGTTCGAGATCGCGATGGTCGCCGTTGACGCAATCAGCGTCGGCGCGATCACAGATGATGAGGTGCCGGTGCACGCCGAGGTGAAGATTAGAAATAAAAAAAGTCCAAAGATGCGGTTCACGGTGATCTCCTTCTTTCATACTGCCTGAGAAGGCGTCAACGCAACGGTGATACGTTTGTGGCATGCAGCTGAATACGTACGTCAACTTTCGCGGGACTTGTGAGGAGGCGTTCAAGTTTTACGAGCAACACCTGGGCGGCAAGATCACGATGCTGACGCGCCACGGCCAGCAACCGGCTGGCGTGCAGCGCGTGCCCGACTGGGACGGCAAAGTGATGCACGGCCGCATCGACATCGGTGGCACCGAGCTGTTCGGCGCGGACGTGCCGACGGCGGAGCCGATGCGCAGTGCGTATCTGTCCTTGACGCTGACGAGCGCGTCCGACGCCGAGCGGATCTACGCAGCGCTGTCGGACGGCGGACAGATCTTCATGAAGATGGAAGAAACGTTCTTCGCGACGCGCTTCGCGATGTTGCGCGACAAGTTCGGCGTGTCGTGGATGCTGATGGTGGCGAAGAACTGAGAACTCAGAACTGAGAACTGAGAACTGAGAACTACTTCGTCAAATCGGGTGCGAATTCCTTGAGGACGTTCGCGGCGGCGTCCACGGCGAGCTGGATTGCGAGCTTCGAGAGATTCGCCGACAGCTTGTGGCTGCCGGGATAGTAGGCGTTGGCGACGCCGACGGCGGTGGCGTTGCCGAGGAGTTCTGAAACATTGAACTGCGTCTTGCCACCGTCGCCGTGCGTCAGGACGATTTGGCCGACGGAGTACTCGAAGCGTGACCAGCCGCTGCCCTCGGCGCGGCGGAAGTACCGCGGATCCTGGTGGAGCAGTGACGGGTAGATCGCTTCCGTCATGTAGTCGCCGATCATCCAGTCGGCGAGCGACGCGCCCGAATACTTCGCGTACGCGCGAAGTCCGGATCCAAACTCCGGCGTCGCATCTGTCAACTGGCCTTCCGCACCGAAGAGCGCCGCGAGGACGAACGTCCCGCGGTCCAGCGCATCGTCCTTCGCCAGTCTGAACTTCTCGCTCGCGCTAATCGGCTGATAGTCCTTCATCGTCGGCACGGTGCGGTAGTTCGGGATGATGCCGAAGATGCGTTTGTCGGAGTCCTGCGCGTGGGCGACGAGAGGATGCAGTAAGACGAGAGCGAGGGCGAGCGTTCGTGTCATTCGCGTTTGCGCCACTGCGGCGACGGCGTCGGAATCAGCAGCAGGAGCGCAGTGTACGCCAAGACGAACAAAAGCGCGTCAATGGCCCAGAAGGCCTGACGCGCTCGACGGAAGAGCTCTCGCATACTTCAGGCCGATGCAAACCGGCGGCCCGACTTAGTTCGTCTTCAGCCGGATGCTGCCGTTGACCGTGGAGAGCGTCAGGTTCTGGCCGCCGCTGCCGATCGTCCCTTCCACCTTGCGCCGCGACACGGCGCCGGTGACGGTGATCGGGAAGTCGGTTTCGATCTCGCCGTTGAGGACCGACGCTTTGAGGTTGGCGCTCAGGAACGATGGGACGTGGAGCGTGATGCCGCCGTTGACGGTCGAGAATTTCGCGCCGTCCGGCCAGTCGGCGCGGCCCGTCGTCACGTCGATCGAGCCGTTGACCGTGTTCGCGCGCGCGAGGCCCGTCGTCGAGACCTTCACCGATCCGTTGACCGTGTGGCCTTCGGCGTCACCGCTCAGGCCTTCGGCCGTCACTTCGCCGTTGACCGTGCGTCCGACGAACTTGACGCCCGCGGGGACATGCACGTCGAAGCGCACGACGACGTCGTTGTTCTTCGTGTTCGAATGGCTGTTCGGTCCCACTTCGCACGTGTTCGGTTCTTTGCCGGGGACGTCGGGATAGACCGCGCAGATCGTCACGCCGCTCGCGCTCGGGACGGTGACGATCCGGACGCCGTTCGGGTCGCTCTCGCGGGACGTCTTGGTGGCGTGGACCTCCGCGGCGCCGGATCCCGATGCGGTCGCGTGGATGTCGCCGTTGATCCCTTTGATCTCGAGCGTCTGTCCCGATCCGAGTTGACCGCTCCACGTGAAGTCGGTTTGCGCAAACGCGAGGGACGTGGCACCCGCCAGCAGCACAGCCGTCACAACAGCCCGCATATAATTCCTCCGCTCCCCTTAGACGAGATGGCTGACGCTAGGGTTGTCGTGACCGATTACGACTCGGAATGGCCGCGGACGTTCGCGGCGCTGCGCGATCGGATTTGGCCGGTCGTGGCGGACGTGGCGCTGCGGATCGAGCACGTGGGCAGCACGTCTGTGCGCGGCCTGGCGGCGAAGCCAATCGTCGACATGACGGTGGTCGTGCCGTCGCGCAAGGAAGTTCCGCTCGCAATCGAGCGGCTCGCGACGCTGGGCTACACACATCTGGGTAATCTCGATATCGAGGATCGGGAAGCGTTTTCCAATCCGGCCGGATTGCCGAGGCACAACGTATATGTGTGTCCCGTCGGCACGATCGGGGTCGTCAATCAACTCGCGGTTCGTGATTACTTGCGCGCGCATCCGGATGTCGCGGCGCGGTATGGGGCGTTGAAGAAGACGCTGGCGGCGCAGTTTCCCAACGACATCGAGAGCTATGTGTTCGGGAAGACGGATCTCGTGCTGGAGATCCTGCGCGCGGCGGGCCTGAGCGCCGATCAACTCGCGGCGATCGAGCGAGTCAATCGGCGCACCTAATCAATGTCCGCAGGCCGCGTGACCGACGACGTACCACAGGACGATCACGCTGAACGGAACACCGAGCATCCACGCAACGATGTAGCGCATCCGACCCTCCGCGCTGTTGCGTCAGCAAAAACGACGCCGTGGAGCGGGCCGGGTCCCAAGGACGCGGCCTCCACGTGTTGGACCCTGGCTAAGCCGGCGTGGCCTCGATAACGCTGAGCGGCGACTTGGTCGGGACGATGCGCGACAGTTTGAAGCCGGCGGCTGCGAACAGCTGAGCGTATTCGGCGTCCGTGCGTTCCTTGCCGCCGGGGAAGAGCATCATCTCGATGTCGAGGATCTTCGCGAAGTCGGGGTCGTTGCCGGGTTTGATCACCGATTCGAACAGCAGCACGCGCGCGTTCGCGTTGCCGCCCATCGCCGTCTTGATGTTCTTCAAAATCATCGTCGCGTGCTCGTCGTCCCAGTCGTGGATGATGTGCTTCATGACGTACGCGTCGCCGCCGGACGGCACTGATTTGAAGAAGTCGCCAGCGATCAGCTCGAGACGATCTGCTCGTTGCGCACGTTCGATGACGTGCGGCATGTCGAAGAGGATGCCGCGCATCGACGGGTACTTTTGCACGATCGATCGCACGACCATCCCGTGACCGCCGGCGACGTCGACGATCGTGTTGATCCCGGAGAAGTCGTACGCCTCGAGGATCGCGGGCACGAGCGACGCGCTGAAGTTCGTCATCGCGTCGTTGAACAGTTCGCCGAGCTCCGGGTTTTTCGGGAAGTATTCGAAGAGCGGCATGCCGGCGACCTTTTCGCCTGCGGGTTTGCCGCTCTGAAGCGAGTACAACGTCTCCGCATACGTGCGGAAGTGGAACGGCTCGCAAATGAACTCGGCCATCTTCCGCAGCGACTGCGGATGATTCGTCCGCAGGACGTCCGACGCCGGCGTGTTTTCGAACGTGCGGTCGCCCACTTCTTTGAAGATGCCGACGCTGGCCAGCGCGCGCAGCGCGCGGTAGAGCGGCGCTTCCAGCACACCTGACGACTTCGCCAGGTCCGCCGTCGATTTCGGACCGTTCGCGAGCTTGTCCGCGATATCCAACTTGGTTGCGACATGCAGCACGCTCGAGAGCGCGTAGCCGATGCCGATTTGCATCACGAGTTGCTGGGGATTGTCAGACACTGGTCGTCTCCTAGGTGTAGTGATATATCGACAAATGATATAGTTCGGACCGATGACGCTGACGATGTTTCACATCCTGGTCGCCGTGGCGGATCGAGAGCGTCACGGCTACGCGATCATGCAAGACGTCGCGAGCCGGACCGACGGCAGCCTGCGTCTCGGACCGGGCACATTGTACGGAACGATCAAGCGCATGCTCCACGACGGCCTGATTGAAGAGCTGGACGAGCGCCCCGACCCGGAAAATGACGATGTGCGTCGGCGCTATTACCGCATCACGCCGCAGGGCCGAAAAGCGGCCATGGCCGAGTCGGCGCGGCTCGCCAAGCTACTACGGCAGGCGCGAGCGACTGGATTGGCAAAAGCCTAGATATGTTCGAGCGGCTGTATCGGCGGCTGCTGCGCGCGTACCCCGCGGAGTTCCGCGAGGAATACGAAGCCGAGATGCTGCAGACCTATCGCGATCGCGCGACCGACGAACCGGCGCCGCATCTGTGGGCCGACCTCGCGCTCGATCTGATCCGCACCGCACCGAAGGAGCAATTCGCCGTGCTGCTCAACGACATTCGTTACGCCTTCCGGATGATGCGCAAGGCGCCGCTGTTCGCCTCGTCCGTCATCCTGACCGTGGCGCTCGGCATCGGCGCGACGACCGCCATCTTCACCGTCGTGAACGCCGTGATACTGCGTCCGCTGCCGTTCAAGGATCCCGATCGGCTGATCCAGGTGGCGGAGAAGAACGACAAGCTGCACCTGCCGAATTTCACCGCGTCGGTGCTGAACTACTTGTCGTGGAAAGAGCAGCAGCGGTCGTTCGAGGAACTGGGCGCGATCGGCAACGCCAGCGAAGTCTTCAGCGGACGCGGCGAGCCGGAGCAATTCAACGGCAGCCCGATTTCTCCGTCGGTGATGCGCATTCTGGGGTTGAAGCCGATCGTCGGACGCGAGTTTCAGGACGGCGAGGACAAGCCCAACGCCGCGCACGTCGTGATGCTCGACGAAGGCGTATGGCGAAGCCGGTTCGGCGGCGACGCCTCGATCATCGGCCAGACGCGGAACGTCAACGGCGTGCCGACGGAAATCATCGGCGTCGCGCCGGCCGCGTTGAAGGTGATGACGAACTCCGATGTGTTCGTGCCGCTGACGATCGATCCCGGTCGCGAGTTCCGACTGAATCACGTGATCCTCGTCATCGGGCGGCTGAAGCCGGGCGTCACGCGCCAGCAGGCGCAGGCCGAGATGGACGCGATCTCGCGCGGCGTCGGCCAGCAGTATCCCGAAGTGAAAGACTGGGGCATCAGCCTCGTGACGTTCTACGACACGTTCGTCACGCCGCAACTGCAGACCGCGCTGCTCGTGTTGCTCGCGTCGGTCGGATTCGTGCTGCTGATTGCGTGCGCGAACATCGCGAACCTGCTGCTCGCGCGCGCCGTCGCGCGTCAGCGCGAAATCGCGGTCCGGACGGCGATGGGCGCAAGCCGATCGCGGCTGCTGCGGCAGATGCTCGCCGAAAGCATGACGTTCGCCGTTATCGGCGGCGGTATCGGTACCGCGCTCGCGTTCGCTGCAGTTCGCGCGATCAATGTCGGGCTGCCGCCGAACGTGCTGCCGATTCCGCAGGTGACGATCGATGGAACCGTGCTGGCATTCGCCGGCCTCGCCACGATCGGCACCGGCGTGCTCTTCGGAGTCATTCCCGCATATCGTCTCGCAAACGCCGACTTGAACGAAACGTTGAAGTCGGTCGGGCGAGCGGTCTCCGGCTCGCGTCCCGTCGTCCGCAACACGCTCGCCGCCGCCGAACTTGCGCTCGCCACGCTGCTGTTGATCGGCGCCGGCTTGCTCGTGCAGACGCTGCTGCAGCTCGAACGCGTTCACCTCGGATTCGACCCGCACAACGTCGTGACGTTCCAGCTGTCGCCGCCGCAGTCGCGTTACGACACACCGAAGGCGGTCGCGCTCTATCGGCGCGTGCTCGACACGATCCGAGAAGTGCCTGGCGTCAAGTCCGCGGGTATTTCGAGCGCGATTCCGTTCGGTGCCGGCGCGTACACACGAACGCCGACAACCACCGACAACCCGACAGCGGTTCCGCCCGGCACCGCGATTCCGATCGACTGGCGCATCGTCAGCCCCGACTACTTCAAGACGATGGGGATGACGCTGATCCGCGGCCGCCTGTTCACCGACAACGACGGTCCGACGGCGCAGCAGGTGATGATCGTCAGCCACGAGACGGCGATGCGTTTCTGGGGAAGCGACGACGTCATCGGCCGCACGATTCGACCCGTGGCGAGGACGACGCAGTACACGATCGTCGGGGTCGTCAGCGACGTGCGCCACACGAACCTGAATCAGGAGTTTCCGGCGATGTATTACCCGAGCGCCGGACGTTTGTGGCCGTCGATGGACGTCGCCGTCCGCGTGGATGGCGCGGCGGACGCGGTCCTCACCGCGATTCGTCAGAAGATCCACGACATCGATCCGGAACTGCCGCTCGCGAACGTCCGGCCGATGGAGGAGTGGGTGGCCGCGAGTGCGGCGCAACCGCGGTTGAACGCGCTGCTGATTGCGCTGTTCGCCGGCGTGGCACTGCTGCTGTCGGCGCTCGGGATCTACGGCGTCATCGCGTACTCGGTGTCGCAGCGCACGCGCGAGCTTGGGCTGCGCATGGCGCTCGGCGCGCAGCGCAGCGAGGTCGTCGGCCTCGTCGTCCGCGAAGGGATGACGGTCGGATCGGTCGGCGTGGCGATCGGCGTCGTGCTCGCGCTGGCGCTCAGCCGCGTGTTGTCGTCGATCGTGTTCGGCGTCGACGTCCGCGATCCGAAAACGTTCGTGTCGGTCACGCTCACGCTGATCGCCGTCGCGCTGATGGCGTGCGCGCTTCCGGCCCGGCGCGCGTCGCGCGTGGATCCGATGGTCGCGTTACGAGAGGAATAGCAACTACAGCATGCACAGAACCCACGGAAAGTTGTTCTGTGGATTCTGTGGGTTCCGTGGTTGCTCTATGACGAGGACGCGCGGATCACGCGTCGGATTTCTTCCAGCATCGTCGCGAGCGGAAACGGTTTGACCAGGATGCCGGCGACGGGCGGAAGCGTGTCGCCGGGCTCGTAATCGCTGACCATCACGATCACCGGCACGTTGCGCATCCGCCAGTTCTGTTCGAGCCACTGACACAGACGCTTCGCCGGCATCGCCGGCAGCGACCAATCGGCGAGGATGACGTGCGGCTGGACGGCGACGATTCGCTGAAGCGCCTCTTCGCCGTTGGCCGCTTCGGCCACGTCAAAGCGAAAGCGTGACAAGTAGCGCGCGGCGGGCGTGCGCGCACCTTCGTAGCCGTCAGCGACGAGGACCGGCGGGTGGCAGCCGGCGCGATCGTACGGACGGCGACCACCGCGCGGGACGCGTCGGCGATCGGTTTGCCCTCTACGGTCGAGCTCCGACATGCTTCTGACAGTATGGACGAGCAAGCGTGGTGCCGTGGCGTCTTTTCCCTGATTTGCCTTGCCTGTCGCATCAAGTCGCCCTGCTGAGCGGGCAAATTACTGGCCCACCGGCTAATTCATCGGCCCCTGTCATACGCTAAAGCCCGTGTCACGACCTGACGCCATCGTGATCGGCTCCGGTCCCAATGGGCTGACCGCGGCGATCGTGCTCGCGCGCGCCGGACGGAAGGTCGTCGTCTACGAGGCGCAGAAAACGGTTGGCGGAGCTGTCCGCTCCGCTCCGCTGACGCTTCCCGGGTTCACTCATGACGTCTGTTCGGCCGTGCATCCGTTTGCGGTGGCGTCGCCGATCTTTCGTTCGATGCCGCTCGCGCAATTCGGGCTCGAGTGGATTGCGCCACCGGCCGAGCTCGCGCATCCGTTCGACGATGGGACGGCGGCGATGGTGGAGCGGTCGGTGTCCGATACCGCAGCCGGCCTTGGGCCTGACGCGGCCGCGTATCGTGCGCTCGTCGGATCGGTGGTCGATGACTGGCGACGGCTCGAGGAGGTCGTGTTCAGCCCGTTGACGCTGATTCCGCGCCATCCGCTGTCGGCGGCGCGATTCGGATTCAACGCGCTGCGATCGTGCGACGCGGTCGTGCGCCGCACGTTCGCTGGACGCGATGCGCGCGCGCTGTTTGCGGGGATCGCGGCGCACGGGATGTTGCCGCTCGACGTCCGGCCGTCCGCCGGCGTTGCGCTCGTGCTCGGCGCGCTCGCGCACATCGTCGGGTGGGCGATCCCTCGCGGCGGCGCGCAAAAGCTGACCGATGCGCTCGTCGGCTATCTGCGATCGCTTGGCGGCGACGTGATCGTCGACACGCCGGTCACGAACATCGACGAGGTGTCGGCGAAGACGATCATTTGCGATCTGTCACCGCGACCGCTGCTGCGAATCGCGGGTCACCGATTGCCCGACGCGTATCGCGCGCTGATCGGAAAGTACCGATACGGCATGGGCGCATTCAAAGTGGACTGGGCGCTCGACGCGCCGATTCCGTGGCGGGCCGAGTCGTGCGCACGTGCCGCGACCGTCCACCTCGGCGGCACGTACGAGGCGCTGATCGCATCCGAGCGTGACGCATGGGACGGGCGCGTGTGCGATAGGCCGTTCGTGATCCTCGTGCAGCCGTCGCTGTTCGACGCGTCACGCGCGCCGGCAGGGAAGCACACGGCGTGGGCTTACTGTCACGTGCCGCACGGATCGACCGTCGACATGACCGACCGCATCGAGGCGCAAATCGAAGCGGTGGCGCCGGGCTTTCGCGATCGGGTCCTCGCGCGCTCGACGATGTCCCCGGCGGAGATCGAACGGCACAACGCGAACCTCGTCGGCGGCGATATCGGCGCAGGCGTTTCGGATTTGCGTCAGTTGTTTGCACGGCCGACGTGGCGTTGGCACTCAACGCCCGTCAAGGGACTGTATCTGTGCTCGGCCTCGACGCCGCCCGGCGTCGGCGTCCACGGCATGTGCGGATACTGGGCGGCGCAGCGCGCGCTCGCGGACGGCTAGCGCGATCCGAGGTCGTTGTCGATCTTCTCGGCGCGGGCCCGGTGCATCTCGATGATCGGCAGCGTCTTCTTCGCGTAGTCCTTCGCCGCCGCATCCGTGCCGTGCTGCGCTTCGTCGCGGAAAGCCGCAACGGTCTTCTTGTGATCGTCGAGCATCGCGTCCATGAACGTGCGATCGAAGTCGACGCCTTTGAGCGACAGCAGTTTCTGCTTGAGGGCTGCGTGCTCGCCGTCGAGCGCCGTCGGGATCGGAATCTTCTTGAGATCGGCGATGTGCTTGATCTCGCGTCCCGCCTTGTCGTGGTCCGCCACCATCTGCTGCGCGAACTGCTTCACGGACCCGTCGGTGGCGTGATCCACCGCCACCTTCGCGAGTTCGACTTCAGCCATGTTGCCGGCGACGGCGAAACGGATGAAGTCGTCGTCGGTCGCGTGGATGGTTTCGGGTGGTTGAGGCGGGAGGGACAGGAGCAGCAGCAGAGGCAGCATGTTCACAGACGAAGCAAACCACACACCACGAAGACCGCGAAGTTCACGAAGTTCACGAATCCAATCAATAGATCTCCTTCGCGATCTTCGTGTTCTCGCGATCGTCGTGGTTGTGGGCTATCGGGTCTTGGCGAGGATCGGCTGATCGTGCTGCAGGAACTCGTGAGCGATCGTTTTCAACTGTTCGCCGATCGCGTCACCGCTGAGGTCCCCGAACTTGGACCGGAACGCTGACATCGACACCACCGCCTTCGCCATCGCGCGGTGACCGCCGGCGCTGCCGATGTCGGCGAAGTAGCGCCGCACGAACTCGCCGGCGTTCTTCGTGTAGCCGAGGTTGCGGACCGACACGACGAGCGAGTCATTGACGATGCCTGCGATGATCGTCCACTTGACGTCCTCGACCTGCAGGAAGAAGTCGGCGACGTAGGGGATGAAGTCTTCGCGCGGCGTCTGGCCGAGAAAAGCGCAGAAGACTTGATCGGTGAGGGAGCCGCCGCGATACGCGGCCATCACGTACTCCAGGCGCTCGAGCGTGATTTCGGCGCCTTCCATCTTGCGAATCAGCGCGGCATCGGCGAGCGGATACAGATACGAAAACGCCTCGAGGTCGACGCGGTTCGTGGATCGATTGAAGAACAGCGTGTCGGACTTGATGGCGTAGAGCATCGCCGTCGCGGTGCGTTCGGAGATGTTCACGTCGACCGCGCGGAGGTGCTCGGTCAGGATCGTGCACGTCGAGCCGTAGTCCGGGCGGATGTCCGTGAACACCGAGGTGTAGCCGGTCTGGACCGGATGGTGATCGATCACCAGATCGACGCGATCGATCAGGCCGCCGAAGTAGTGCGGCTGGACGTCGACCATCGCGATGCGGTCGTACTCCTTCAGGCTCTCCGGCGTGATCGCTTCGACGTGGATGTCGAGCAGGTTGAGCATCCGCAGGTTCTCGGGCCGCGTGACGCCCTGGATTGCGCCGATGATGGCCGTCGTCTTCGTCCGCCGCAGCACGTTGCGCAGCGCGAGGCCGCTCGCCATCGCATCGGGATCGGGATCGTTGTGCAACATGATCAGCACGCGATCCGCGTCGGCGAGGTAGCGCTGGTACTGCTGGACCCGTGCGCGCGTGAGCGAGCGGCTGAATTCGGTCAGGAGCGGACCGCCGAAGAGCTCCGACATCGACAGGTAGGCAACGTCTGGGAACTCATCGCGGAATTCGTCGGCGCGCTTGCTGGTCGCCGCCGCGCCGATGCCGAGGACGTAAATCAGCGTCCCGCCCGCATCGCGCACCGCTTCGAGAATCTTGCGAGGATTGCGTCGGCCGTTGTCTTCGATGATCACGCAGGTGCTCGGACCGAGGTCCGCTTTCACCCACGTTTCCGTCCGTTTGGGATCGCCGACCGTGACCGCGACCTCAGCGTCGTGCAGACGACGAGCCAGCGGTCGTTGTTCGATGATGAACTCGACTTCGAAGCCTGGCAGCAGGATTTCGTCGAGCATCCTGATGACCAGTTCGTCTTGGCAAACTGCGAGGCACCGCACGCTAGTACCAACCTGCGATTATAAAGTACTATTAAGGGTTACATGCCATCGGTTTACGACCGCTTTAACCTCGTGTCCGATTTCGAGCTCGCTGGCGACCAGCCGCAGGCGATCGCCGAGCTGGTGGAAGGCTTGAATCGCGGCGATCGCTACCAGACGCTGCTTGGCGTCACCGGTTCGGGCAAGACCTTCACGATGGCGCAGACGATCGCGCGCGTGAACCGTCCGACGCTCGTGATGGTCCACAACAAGACCCTCGCCGCGCAGTTATTCCAGGAGTTCCGGCGGTTCTTTCCGGAAAACGCCGTCGAGTATTTCGTCAGCTACTACGATTACTACCAGCCCGAAGCCTACGTTCCCGCGACCGACTCGTACATCGAGAAGGAAGCGACGATCAACGACGAGATCGATCGGATGCGGCTCTCGGCGACGCGGTCCCTCTTCGAGCGCCGGGACGTCATCATCGTCGCCAGCGTCTCATGTATCTACGGCCTCGGATCGCCCGAGGCGTACTACGGGATGCTGCTGCCGCTCGAACGCGGTCAGCGGATCGGTCGCGAACAGGTGCTGCGGAAGCTGGTCGAAATTCAATACGAGCGCAACGATCACGATTTCGCGCGCGGCACGTTCCGCGTGCGCGGCGACGTCATCGAGGTGATCCCGTCCTATGAAGAGCAGGGGCTCCGCATTGAGCTGTTCGGCGACGAGGTGGACGAGCTGACCTCGTTTGACCCGCTGACGGGCAAGACGATCCGCAAGCACGACAAGATCGCCGTCTACCCGAAATCACACTTCGTCGCGCCTCGGGAACGGACGAAGCGTGCAGTGGAAACGATCAAGGAAGAGCTGGTCGTGCGCCGCGGACAGCTCGAGGCCGAGGGGCGGCTGCTCGAGGCGCAGCGCTTGCACCAGCGGACGATGTTTGACCTCGAGATGATTCGCGAGATCGGCTACTGCCACGGCATCGAGAACTACGCGCGGCACCTCACCCAGCGCGCGCCCGGCGAACCGCCGCCGACGCTGCTCGACTACCTGCCGCAGGACGCCTTGATCATCGTCGACGAGAGCCACCAGTCGGTGCCTCAGGTCCGCGGGATGTATCACGGCGACCGATCGCGCAAGGAAGTGCTGGTCGCCTACGGATTCAGACTGCCGTCGGCGCTCGACAACCGGCCGCTGAACTTCCAGGAATGGGAAGAGCGCGTCAAGCAGGTGATCTTCGTCTCCGCGACCCCTGGACCGTACGAGCTCGAAAAATCGCAAGGTGTGGTCGTGGAGCAGATCATCCGGCCGACCGGCCTCATCGATCCGCCGATCGACGTCCGTCCGGTCAAAGGTCAGGTCGACGACCTGCTGCAGGAGATCCGGACGCGCGTCGAACGCAAGGAGCGCGTGCTCGTGACGACGCTCACCAAGCGGATGGCTGAGGACCTCACGCAGTATTACCAGGAGCTCGGCGTTCGGGTCCGGTATCTCCATTCCGACATCGAAACGCTCGAACGCGTCCAAATCCTGCGGGACCTGCGTCGAGGGGAATTCGACGTGCTCGTCGGGATCAACCTGCTGCGCGAGGGGTTGGACCTGCCCGAGGTATCGCTGGTCGCAATCCTCGACGCCGACAAGGAAGGCTTCCTGCGATCGGGCGGTTCGCTGATCCAGACATCCGGACGCGCGGCGCGCAACGTAAATGGACGCGTGATCATGTACGCCGACACGATGACCGACTCGATGCGCGCGTGCATCAGCGAGACCGAGCGGCGGCGTGCGATTCAGCAGAAGTACAACGAAGACCACGGCATCACTCCGCAGAGCATCGTCAAGCAGATCGACGAGGTGATGTCGAGCGTGTACGAGCGTGATTACATGACGCCGAACGATCCGCGCGACGGCGCGCGCCGGTTCAAGACGCAGGCGGAGCTCGACGAACACATCGCGCAGTTGCAGCTCGAGATGAAGTCGGCGGCGACGAACCTGGACTTCGAAAAGGCGGCGGCGATTCGCGACACGATCAAGCGGCTGCGCAATCCGGAACTGAGCGCCGCGTGATCGCACTCCTCGAACGATGGACGAAGAACGCCGCGCTGCAGGTGCAGCAGTACGTGGCGCTGGTCGTCGCGGCGATCGCCGGCGCGTTCTCCCGTCCGTTCTATTACCACGACGTCGTCGAGCAGTTCGACGTGATCGGCGTCGGCTCGCTGACCGTCGTCCTGCTGACCGGATTCTTCACCGGCGCCGCGCTGGCATCGCAGGGCGGCCTGACGCTCGACAAGTTCGGCGGACGGCCCGTCGTCGGTCAGCTGGTCAGCGCGTCGATGATCCGCGAGCTCGGTCCCGTGCTCGCCGGCCTGATGCTGGTCGGGCGCGTCGGGTCGGGGATTGCCGCGGAGCTCGGATCGATGGTCGTCACCGATCAGATCAACGCGCTGCGTGCGCTCGGGACCGATCCGATCCGCAAGCTGGTCGTCCCGCGGATGCTCGCCGGCACGTTGATGGCGCCGATCCTGACGATCATGTCCGACTTCGTGGGCATCGTCGGGGGCTGGATCGTGTCGCGGTATCAGCTGCAGGTGGCATCGGGCCTGTATTGGTCCGCGGTGACGCGCGCGCTGTACATGCAGGACACGTGGATGGGCGTGATCAAGCCGCTCATCCTCGGCTTCGTGATCGTGACGATTGCGTGTCATGTCGGATTGCGCACGTCGGGCGGGACGCAAGGCGTCGGCAAGTCGACGACGCTCGCGGTCGTCGCGGGATCGGTTGCGGTGATCGCGGTGGATTTCTTCGTTACGCAGTTGTTGATCCAGTTGTTGTATTAGCAGCCGGCCACACGAGATGGCGACAGAGACGCGGGAAAAAGTTCGGGAGATCCTCGACGAGCCGGGCGCGCCGGTGATCATCTTCGATCACGTCAAGCTCGCCTTCGACGAGAAGGTGATCCTGCGCGACGTCAGCTTCACCGTCATCAAGGGCCACACGAAGATCATCCTCGGCGCCAGCGGTTCGGGAAAGTCGACGGCGCTGAAGATCATCGTCGGACTGCTGCGGTCGGACGATGGCGTCGTGTGGGTGAACGGGCAACGGGTCGATCAGCTAAACGAGCGGCAGTTGATGAGCGTCCGCGATGACCTCGGGATGATCTTTCAGGAAGGCGCGCTGTTCGATTCGCTGACCGTGCGCGAGAACGTCGGCTACAAACTGTACGAAGAGTCGGACCTGCCGATCGAGGAGATCGATCGCCGCGTGTCGGAAGTGCTCGGATTCATCGGCCTCGGCGAGCACATCGACAAGATGCCGTCGGAGCTCTCCGGCGGCCAGCGGCGCCGCGTCGCCATCGCGCGCGCGATGGCGTTCAAGCCGCGCATCATGCTGTATGACGAAGCGACGACCGGCCTCGATCCGATCACGGCCAATACGGTGAACGACGAAGTGATCAAGCTGCGGGATCTCGAAGGCGTGAGCTCGATCATCGTCACGCATCAACTGCGCGATGCCTTTTACGTCGCGACGCACATGGCGATCCGCGATGCCGCCGGCCACGTGCAGATCGTGCCGGCGACGCCGGAGAAAGAGCGCGAGGCGGAGTTCATCATGCTTCGCGAAGGTCTCATCGTCTTCGAGGGGGACGCCGACGCGCTGCGCGCGGCGAAGGATCCCTACATCCTGGAGTTTTTGAGCTGAGGAGCTATGCCTAGAACGCGATCGCTTGCGTGGTCCGAACTGCGAATCGGGGTGCTGACAATCGTCTCGCTCGTGATCGCCGCGGTATTGATCTTCAGCCTGACGGGCACCAAGGGCTTCTCGTGGCAGCGCTACCGGCTGAACACGCGGTTCGCCGACGTGGCGGGCCTGACCGCCGGCTCCCCGGTCCGTGTCGCCGGCGTCGAAGTGGGATCGGTGAAGTCGATCAACCTCGATGGCGATCAGGTGCTCGTCGGCTTCGAGGTCAACAAGAACGTGCGGCAGCGCATCACGGATCAATCGATCGCGACGCTGGGGTCCGTCTCGCTGCTCGGCCAGTCCGCGGTCGACATCACGCCGGAGGTCCACGGGACGCCGATCGAGGACGGCGGCTTCGTGAAGTCAGGCCGCACGAAAGGGTCCATCGCCGACATTTCCGGATCGGCGCAGGAAGGGATCGATCAGGTCTCGGCGCTGCTCAAAGACGTCCGTGCCGGCAAAGGCACGGTCGGCAAGCTGATGACCGACGATCAGTTGTACACGGAGCTCCGTCAGTTCACCGCGACGGCGAACGACGTCACCGCCGCGATCAAGAGCGGCAAGGGAACCCTCGGGCAACTCGTCAACGATCGCCAGACGGTCAACGCGTTGAACGGGTCGCTCAAGAACCTGCAGGACATGACGGCGCGCATCAACGCCGGAGAGGGGAGCCTCGGGCTCCTGTTGAAGGACCAGGCCTTCGCAAAATCGCTCACGGGTGCAACCGACAACCTCCGAACGCTGACGGATCGCCTGAATAGCGGTCAGGGCACGGCCGGCAAGCTGATGACCGACACCGCGCTCTACGACCGCATGAATCAGCTCACGGGGCGTCTCGACGACGTGATTTCGAAATTGAACAACGGCGAAGGAACGGCCGGACAGTTGCTGAAAGACAAGCAGTTGTATGAGAACATGAACAAGGCGGTTGCGGAATTTCAGCAACTGCTGGAAGCGATCAAGAAGGACCCTAAGCACTACTTGAACGTCAAGGTGAGTGTTTTCTAGAGGCTAGAGGCTGGAGGCTGGAGATGTCACGCGATGATGGCGCAGGGGCTGGCAGCATTCTTCTTTCGTTCCTGCTCGGCGCGGTAGCCGGCGCCGCGGTGGCGCTGTTGTACGCGCCACAGAGCGGGCGCGAGACGCGCGAGTTTCTCGGCGAGAAGGCACGCGAAGGGCGCGACCGTGCTGCGGACGCCGCGGCGAAAGGCCGCGAGATAATCAATCAGGGTCGCGACACGATCACGACCGCGATCGAGCGCGGACGCGAGGCGTATCAGCAGGCGCGCGGAAGCCAGAACGCGTGAACACGACGACAGAGGTGTTCCTCGGCGTCATCGCGGTCGCGACCGCGATCCTCGCCATCGTCCAGGTCGCGCTGTGTGTGGCCGCGGCGCTTGCGGTCCGGCGTGTCACGCGATTGCTCGACACGGTCGAGGACCAGTTGAAGCCGGTGTTCGGGTCGGTGAACGCGATCGCGCGTGACGCGGCGCGGGCCGCGGCGTTGGCGACGGCGCAGGTCGAACGGGCCGACAAGCTCTTCAGCGACGTCGCCCTGCGCGTCGACGATGCGCTGAACAACATGCAGGCGTCGCTCAACCGTCCGGCGCGCGAAGGCCGGGCGCTCCTCAGCGCGTTCAAGGCGGCCTTCCAAGCCATTCGCGAGCTGCGCCAGAACGGTCGCGGCCGCCAGTCGCGGTCCGACGACGAAGACGCACTCTTTATCTAGCCGCTAACCTCTGGCGTCCAGCCCCTGCTTGGGTGTACAACGGGGCCTCCATTTCCCGCCGGGAGGCCGTATGACGCGAGTGCTGGTTCGTTCGCTGTCCGCCGCTCTTCTCCTCTCAACACCTGCGTTCGCACAAGAACCGAAATCAGCTGCACTCGCCAAGCAACTGACCGCAGCGCTCGATGCCGGCAAGCTGGACGCCGTTGCGGCGAAAGATCCAGAGTCGCCGGACGTCTTTTACGCCGCGCTCTATTTTCCGAACGCCCAGTTGCTGGTCGTGTCGGCGAAGTACTCGGCGCCGCAGATCCTCGACGCGCGTCTCGCGAAAAAAGAATTCCGCGACACGTACATCGATCTCAACAGCGCATCGATCCCGAGCACGAAGGTGTTCATCATGGACGTCGGCGCTGACGGATTGAAGCCGAAAGGCGGCGACAACCAGGGCGTCGACACCGTCGATGACGGCGGTAAGACGATGGCGTTCGATGGAGATTGGAAGAAACAAAAGATCAGCGAGCAGGATTATCAAAAGGCGTTCTCGAACGCAGACGGCAAGTACTCGCAGATTCTGACGGCGCTGATCGCACAGTTGAAGAAAACATCGTAGAGTGCCCACCGGTCTCCTCAGCCCGGACGGTTCGCGTCCGGCGGCGTATGCGATTGCGATCGGCGCTGTCGTCGCCGCGACAGCGCTGACCGTTGTCATCTATCCCTGGGTTCAACCGAGCGTCTCGCTTCTGTTCTTTCCAGCTGTCTTCCTGCCGGCGCTGTACGGCGGATACGGACCGTCGATCGTGGCGACCATCTTGTCGACGCTTTCGCTGGCCTACTTCCTGATCCCGCCGCGCTATTCGTTCGACATCGGCATCGACGACGCCGTCCGCCTTGCGGTTTTCGCAGTCATCGCGCTCGCGACATCGTGGCTGAGCTCCGGGTTGCGGCGCACCGAAGCGATGCGCCGGCAGACGGTGGACGACCTGCAGGATGCGGTGACGACGCTTCGCAAGGTGAGCGGATGGCCGGTGCTGATCGGGTCCGACACGAGCGCGAGCATCGAACGGCTCCTGAAACACGCGTGCAACGTCATCGGCGCCGGCAGCGTTGTGGTCGGATGGGAATCCGAGGACGAGCCGTGGTTGTATGTCGCGGATCGGTCCCGCGATCGAGAAGCGGTCACGAAGCACGCGCCGGTCGATCTCGAGACGCTCGTGGCCGAGCGGCATCCCGGCACCGAGTTCGTGTCGTCGGCGTTTCGGACGGAGCATCTGGCCGGTCGCGTCTTTTTCTCCGACGTGCACGCCAAGACGAGCGAACCCGCCGCCGCGGTGGAGCTGGTGGCGCGCGAGGTCGGCAACTCGCTCGATCAGTTGTATGTCGCCGAGCGGCTGCGGCAGCTCGCGGTCCGCGAAGATCGATTGCGGTTGTCGCGCGATCTGCACGACGGCGTGCTGCAGTCGCTGACCGGCATCCGTCTCGAGCTGCAGGCGATGGCGGAGGACCGCGCCATCGCCGACGACACACACGATCGGTTGTTGGCGATCGAACGGGCGCTCGCGATCGAGCAGCGCGAACTGCGCATGTTCATCGAGGAGCTCAAGCCGTCGGGCACCGCGCCGGTGCGCTCCGGTCCGATCGCGCAACAGCTCGAGGACATCTGCGCACGCCTCAGCGCCGAGTGGAAGATGCCGATCACGCTTCGCGTCGCGCCGCCGGAGCTGGCCCTGCCGCAGACGATTCAGCAGGCGGTCCGGCTGATGGTGCACGAGGCGATCGTCAACGCGTTGAAACACGCGCAGCCGTCACGCGTGGCCGTCACGCTCGAAAGCGTTGAAAGCGAGCTCAAGGTGGTCGTCGCCGACGATGGGCACGGGTTCCCGTTCAAAGGACGTCTCGATCACAAGGCGCTGATCGAGTCGCACACCGGCCCCGCGAGCCTCCGCGAACGCGTCGCCGCGCTCGACGGCACGATGTCGGTTGAATCGAATGCGACAGGATCGCGGATCGAGTTCGTGCTGCCCGTCGCCGCCCACCAGACGTGAAGCAACCACAGAATTCACAGAACCCACGGAAAACATCGTTCTGTGAGTTCTGTGCGTTCCGTGGTTGTTTTAGATCAGTCCCTTCTGTTGAGCCACGAGGACCAGCTCGAGCCGTCCGTCGACCGAGAACTTTTCGTAGATGTTGTGCAGGTGCACCTTGACGGTGCCTTCGGAGATCGAGAGGCGCTCGGCGATGGCGCGATTGCGGAGGCCTCGCGCCACCATCTTGACGATCTCGATCTCGCGCGGCGTCAGCGTCTGCGCCGCTTCTTTCTGCGCCGCTTCGCGATCGAGGACGGTGCGGAACGCCCGGGTGACGGTATCGCGATCAATCCATTGCTCGCCGTCGTTGACGCGGCGAACGCACGTGAGCAGCGACTCCGGCGCCGATTCTTTGAGGACGAGGCCCGACGCGCCCAGTTTGACCGCTTCGAGCACCTGATCGTCCGTGATGGCGGCCGTCAGCAACACGGTCCGGCAGCGCAGTCCTTCGCCGTTCATCGTCCGAAGCACATCGAGACCATCACGGCCCGGCATCCGCAGGTCGAGGACGAGGACCTCCGGTTTCTCCGCGCGCACGGTTGCCACAGCACTGTCCGCGTCCGCACAGGTGGCGACCACGGTGAAGTCGTCGTGCCGCTCGAACAGATGTCGCAGTCCCTGCAGCACGATGGGGTGGTCGTCAACGAGAACGATGCGGATGCTCATGCGATATGCCACAGGGTATAACGGAATGAACCTTTCACGTATTCACAGCCGCGTGGCGCGTGCCTACAATCGATCGTGGTTATGGCTTTCAGCGCCGCGGACGACCTTCCGCTGCTCACGAGCGATCAGGTCATGGATCGCCTGCTGAGCGATGCGACCCTTCGTCGCGTCGCGATGACCTGCGTCCTGCCGGCGGTTCGGTGCGGCACCGAGTGGCGGTATCGGAAGAGCGACCTGGACGCCTGGATCGCGGAGCAATACCTCCCGGGTCGAAAATCGTAACTGCCAACCTTGAACCTCCGGCCGTCGTCTAACGTCTCAACGACTGTTAGCCGGCCGCTGGAGGACCTGATGACCTTATTGAAACGCCTGTTCGGAAAGACCGACCCGCCGAAGCCGCGCGTCCGCGTCTGTGTCGAGTGCGGAATGCCGATTGCGGAACATAAAGAGTGGTGCTCGATCCTGCGCGGCCAGCTCGAAATGGATAAGAAAAAGGTAGGGTAAACTCCCTCCTGAGTGGTTCCTCACCGTCCCAAGGTGGCGCTCGCCAGCGTCACCATCGGGGCGATTCTCGTTGTCGGCACGTTGCGCGCTGCGAATCTCTGGCAGCAGCGCCGGCAAACGATCGCCGCCGAAGAAGCCCGCGTCAACAACCTCGCCTTTCTCCTTTCGGAATACGTGCGCGAGTCGTTCGCCGCGGGCGACGTGGCGCTCCAGCAACTCCAGATCAACAGCCGCCGCGTCGGCGGAGCGACGGCCTCGGACGCCGAGTGGGGGCCGATTCTGGCGTCCGCCCGGTCCGGTCTGGCCGGCGTCGGCTCGATATCGGTGACCGACGAGACGGGCGTCATCCGCCACTCGACCCAGCCGCGGATCGTCGGGCAATCGCGCCTCGACCTTTACCTGTTTCAGCAGCTCGCGAAGTCGACCGATGATCGCCTGGTCGTCGACCGGCCGTTCCTGAGCGTCTCCGAACCGCGGATGTACCTGATTCCGATCGGCCGTCGTCTGACGGACGGCAGCGGCCGCTTCGTCGGCACGGTGGTCACGACGTACATGCCGGCGGCGCTCCGGGCGATGTTCCAGGCTGCGGATGTCGGTTCGCGCGGGCAAGTGGCGGTCATCCATCCGAGCGGCATCGTGCTGGTGCGCGAGCCGGATCGCGCGGTCACCGGGCGGATGATCACGCGTCAGCACGCGGCGGGGAGCGTGCCGGTCACGGTCGCCGTGTCGGTGGATCAAGACGAGGTCCTGGCGCTCTGGCGGCGCGAAACGCTCGGTTCGATTATCTTCATCTCGCTGGTCACGCCGGCCGCGTGCCTCGTGCTCTTGTTGGTGTTCCGCCAGATGGATGCGAAGGCGCGCGTCGAGGCCGAGCTGCGCCACGTCGAAGCGCGCGAGGCAGAGGAGCTGCGGCACGCGCACGACAGCCTGAAGGCGGCGAGCGAGCTGAAAGATCAATTCCTGATGACGGTTTCGCACGAGCTGCGCACGCCGCTGACGGCGATTTCGGGATGGGCGGAGCTCCTCGTGCGTGACGCGCTGCAGGGCGATCAGCGCGCTGCCGCGATCGACTCGATCGTCCGCGCCGCGCAGACGCAGAGTCATCTCGTCGAAGACCTGCTCGACATGTCCCGTATCGTGACCGGCGGCCTGCGCCTCGACATCAATCCGGTCGACATCGGCGAGCTGCTGTGTGCGGCTGTCGACTCGCTGCATCCCGCGGCGCGCGCGAAAAGCATCACGGTCGACGTCTCGCTCGATCCGTCGAGCGCGCTCATCACCGCCGACGCGGCGCGTCTGCAGCAGGTCTTCTGGAACCTGCTCGCGAACGCGGTGAAGTTCACGCCCGAGCACGGACGCATCGAGGTGCGGCTCGACTGGCGTGACGCGGACTGCGAGATCAGCGTCCACGATTCCGGCGTCGGAATCGAGCCGGCGTTTCTGCCGTTTGTCTTCGATCGTTTCCGCCAGGCGGACGCCGGCACGTCGCGCCGGTACAGCGGGCTGGGGCTCGGTTTGTCGATTGCGCAGCACCTCGTCGAGCTGCACGGCGGGACGATCGTCGCCGAAAGCGACGGTCCGGGACGCGGCGCGACCTTCCGCGTCCGCCTGCCGCACGCGGCTACCGCCGCGCTTGATAAACATGTCACCAAAACGTCTTTGCGGGTGTAAACTCTGCGCCTGAGGAGCACACCCATGGCACAGACCGACGGCCTCAATCGCAGATCATTCTTACGCAACGCAGGACTGACGGCACTGGTTGGCGCGGTAGGTTCGGGCAGTTCGCTGGGGAGTGCGACCGCAGCAGCGGCGTCTCTCACAGGAGAAGCCGACGCGAACGGCAAGTTCGATTTCGACACCCCGTACAACCGTCTCGGCACCGACTCGGTGAAGTGGGATCAGGCGCTTCGCCAGAACGAGATGGGCACGATCATCGCCGGCATGGGCATCGCGGACATGGACTTCCGCTGCGCCCCCGCGATCACCAAGGCGCTGCAGGAGCGAATCCAGCACGAGAACTGGGGATACCTGGACACGCCGAAGTCGTTCGTCGAGGGCATCGTCGCGTGGAACAAGAAACGCTACAACCTGAACATCGATCCCGAATCGGTCGTCATCACGACCGGCGTGCACCCCGGCATCATCGCCACGCTGCGCGCCTACTGCCCGGTCGGCAGCAAAGTGCTGTTGACGACGCCCACGTATAACGGCTTCTACGGCGACCTGCGCTACACCGGCACCAAGCCGGAAGAGAGCAAGATGAAGGTCGTCGACGGCCGGTTCCAGATCGACTTCGACGATTTCGAAAAGCGGATCAGCATGGATACGAACGCGTTCATCCTGTGCAATCCGCAGAACCCGACCGGCAACACGTGGTCGCAGGAAGACCTGATGCGCATCGGCGAAATCTGCCTGAAGCATCGCGTGCTCGTCATCGCCGACGAAATCCACTGCGACTTCGTCAACAAGGGACAGAAGTACACGCCGTTTGCGACGCTGCCGAACAAGGCGGTCGTCGACAACAGCGTCACCTACAAGGCCGCCAGCAAGTCGTTCGGTCTCGCCGCGATGAAGTGCGCCTGGTTCTTCTCGACGAACCCGGAACACGTGCGCCGCGCGCGCGAGATGAACCGCGCCGACCTGTCGACGCTCGGCATGATCGCGAGCAAGTCGGCCTACGCCGGCGGCGAAGAGTGGCTGAACCAGTGCGTCGACTACATCGACGGCAACCACGACTTCGCGACGAAGTACATCGCGGCGAACATCCCGATGATCAAGACCTACAAGAAGGCGCAGGGCACCTACTTGATGTGGATCGACCTGACGGAAGTCGCCAACCGCATCGACGCGAAGGGCATGGCGAACCAGCAGTCGAAGGGCGGCAAGATGGTCACGCCGGAAGAAGTCACCGTCAAGTGGCTGGCGAAGAACGCGAAGGTCGCGCTCAACGGCGGCAACACGTACGGTCTCGGCGGCGCGAACCACGCGCGCATGAACATCGCCACGTCGCGCAAGACGCTCGAAGCGGCACTCTCGAGCATCGCGCGCACGCTCGACGGGTTGAAGAAGAGCAACACCGCGGCGGCGCTGTAAGAGCGGCGTCGACGGGGAAGCCGGGTCCGAAAGGACCCGGCCCACGTTCGGTGACAGTCGTAGGGCGGGTCCTTTTGGACCCGCCTTTTTTGTTTCAAATCTTGTTGGGACACCCTGGACGGCAGCGGCAGGGAATCGTCCGCTCGCCGATCGGCTTGTAGTCGTACGTCAGCTCTTCGCCGCGCCGGATGTTGCGCGCCGCCTTGATCCAGATCGTCTTGTCGACGACTTCGAAGTAGCAGTTCGGCGTGCACGAGTGGTTGATGAAGCGCGCGATGTTGCCGCCGACGTTCGCGTCGCGGCTCCAGGCGCGGTTCACGCGAAAGACCCAGATGCACCCTTCCGCCAGATACTGTTCCTCGCGCGCTTCGCACGCCTCGTCGTTGCGAATCAGCTCGCCGTCGTAATCGATGATGCGCGTGTTCTTCGAGATGTTCTCGCCGGCGAACACGCCCATCCCCTGAATGGACGAGCGGCCGCGGATGATTTTCGGTGATACTCTCCGGACCATTCCTTTCACGATACTCGATGCCGTGACCGACGCCGATCGGCCGAAGATCGGCGGCAAGGCGTACAACTGCGCGGTGCTGCGGCGTGCGGGGATGCCGGTCCCGGACGGTCTTGTCGTCCCAATCGACGCGACGCCGGACGAGGTCGCCGGCATCGCGCGCGATCCGTGGTTCGACACTGCACCGCCGGAGACGGTGTATGCGGTCCGCTCATCCGGCATCGCCGAGGACAGCGCCGAGCATTCCTTCGCGGGAATGCACGAGACATTCCTGAACGTCACGCGCGACCGCATCTCCGACGCCGTCGTCGAATGCCGCCGGTCCGCGACGTCGGTCCAGGCGGCCGCGTACGTTGGTGCCAGGCTACCGTCTGACACCAATCACGCGATCGGCGTGCTGGTGCAGCGGATGATCGCTCCGCGGACGTCGGGCGTCGCGTTCACGATCAACCCGGTCACCGGGGTCGACGAGCTCGTGATCGATGCGGTCGACGGCCTCGGCGAGGCGCTCGTCGGTGGACAGGTGACGCCGGAGCACTCGGTGTCGCCGAAAACCGATCCCACACCGCTCGCGCGGCTGCTCGTCGCGATCGAACGCCATTACGGCGCGCCTCAGGACATCGAGTGGTGCTTCGACGGCTCGCAGTACTGGATCCTCCAGTCGCGTCCCATTACAACGACTCACGGCTCACGACGCACGACTCACGATATCGAGTGGACCCGCGCGAACCTCGCCGAGGTGCTGCCCGACCAGGTGTCGCCGCAGGCGCTCGACGTCTACGAGCGGCTGTTGAACGACTGCGAACGGCAGTTCTTTGGCACGTTGCTGGCTCCGGAGTCCGAGCTTGGCCCGATCATCAAGGCGTTCCACGGCCGGTTGTATTTCAACCTCGCGCAGCTCCGCCACGTCGTCGCGCTCGCGGGGACGCCGTTCGCGTCGACGTTGCGTTCGCTCGGCCACTCGGATGCGATTCACCCCGAGGACGAAATCGCAACGAGGCCACCCCTGCGCGATTTCGTGCGCGCGGTGCCTGAATTCGCACGGCTCACGTGGTACGACGTGACGTCGACGCGCATTTTCGAGCGACACGAGCGCAGGACCGAAGAGGCGCTCGCGCGTCTGAACGCCGTCGATCCACTCGGACTGCCGGACGCCGAGATCTGGGCGACGTTCGAATGGTGGCTCGGTCTCTTTCCGGAGTCGCTGAAAACCGTCTTCGTGATGAGCAGCGTCCAGTTCCGCGAAGAGTTCCTGCGGAAGACATGCGAAAAGGTCGGCGTCAAATACGAGACCTTCGTGTACCCGCAACTGGCTGCGGGGCAGCGATCGGTCAGCACGCAGCAGGCTATCGATCTGGTTGCGCTCGCCAACGTTGCACGGGTCGACGGCGACGGTCCCTCGTTCCAGAAGGCGTTCCAGGCGTTTCTCGACAAGTACGGTCATCGCGGGCGTTACGAGTCGGACTGGGCGCTGCCGCGGATGCGTGAAGATCCGGCGTCGGTTCGATTCGCGATCGCCCAGCAGGTGCAGGGACCGCCGATCGATCCGGCCGCGCTGATCGCGAAACAGGACGCGGACGCGGCGTCGGCGTGGCGCGACTTCGACGCGCGCCTGACCGTCTGGCAGCGGCTGACGCTACGTCCGCGCGTTCGTGCGACGCTGCGTCAGCTGAAGCAGCAGTATCTGTGGCGCGAGCGCGTGCGGTCCGACCTGACGCGGATTGCCGCGCGCGTCCGCGAATGGCATCTGGTCCTCGCCGACCGGTTCGTCGAACGCGGCTGGCTCGATCGCCGCGACGACTACTTCCTGCTGCGGCTGTCCGAAGTCCACGATGCGATGGAACACCGCATCGATCCGCGTCCGATCGCGGCGGCACGGGCGGCTCAACTCGCGGCCGAACGCGATCTCGACATGCCGCTGTTCATGCGCGAGTCGGAACTGCCGGCGCTGATGCGCGGTGGCGCGACCGTCGCAGCCGGCGATGCAGTGTTGACCGGATTGTGCGTAAGTGCCGGGTCCGTCGAGGCCGAGGTCGTCGTCTTGCTCGACCCCGGCGAGTTTGCGTACATGCGGCGCGGCGCGATTCTCGTCACGCGCGCGACCGATCCGTCGTGGACGCCGCTCTTTACGCTGGCGTCCGGCGTGATCGTCGAAGTCGGCGGGATGTTGTCCCACGCCTCGACGATCGCGCGCGAATACGGCTTGCCGGCCCTCGCCAACGTCAAGAACGCGACGAACGTGTTACGTACGGGCGACCGCGTGCGGTTGGACGCCACGGGCGGCGTCGTTCACCGGTTGTAGGCGGTCGACGTACGAGTGACCGCTCGAGAGCCCGAGCAGGAACAGCACGAACGTCACCGATCCCGTCGCGAAGATGACATCGCCGAACGCACGCATCCACCGAAGCCGCGTCATCAGATCCGTCTGTAAGAATTCCGCGCTGCGCGCGTACCAATATCCGTGTTCGACGGACGCCCACGTCTGGAGCAGGCCGACCGGCAGCAGGCTGATCGTCACCATTGCGAGCAGGCCGATATTGATCGACCAGAACGCGAACCCAATCATGCCATCACGCCACACTCGGCCTGGGTTCATCGCGCGCAGCGTGAACAGCATCAAGCCCATGCCGAGCATGCCGTAGACGCCGAAGAGTGCCGCATGGCCATGGACCGGCGTCGTGTTCAACCCCTGCATGTAGTAGAGCGCGACCGGCGGGTTGATCATGAAACCGAACAGCCCGGCGCCGACGAGATTCCAGAATGCGACGGCGACGAAGAAGTAGATCGGCCATCGATACTGATGGACCCACACGGAAGCCTGCGACAGCTTCAGGTTCTCCCATGCTTCGTAGCCGACGAACAGGAGCGGTACGACTTCCAGCGCACTGAATACGGATCCGAATGCCAGCACCACGGTGGGCGTGCCGGAGAAGTACAGGTGATGCAGCGTGCCGATGATGCCGCCGGCCAGGAACACGGTCGACGACAGGACGGTGGCCTCGCCTGCGGTTCGCAGGCTGACCAGCTTCAATCGCGAGAACAGGAATGCGATGACGACGGTGGCGAACACTTCGAAGAAACCTTCCACCCAGAGATGGACGACCCACCAGCGCCAGTACTCGGCCATCGCGAGATTCGTGTGGCGGCCGGCGCCGAGCGCCGCACCGTAAAAGCCGGCGATAGCCACGCTCGCAATCAGAAACAGGGTGAGGATCGGCCGTTGTTCGTCGCGACGTTTCAACGCTGGCAGGATCCCGCGCGCCACGAGGAACAGCCACAGGAACAAGCCGACGAGCAGCGCGATCTGCCACGCACGCCCGAGGTCGATGTACTCATAACCGCTGTGGCCGAAGTAGAACCACCACGAACCGGTGAGCCGCTGCTTGACGCTCAGCCACTGACCGGTCATCGAGCCGACGACCACCAGCAGCAGCGCGCCGTACAGCACGTTGACGCCGAGCCGCTGGAGTTTTGGTTCGTGACCGCTGACGGCCGGCGCAATGTACAGGCCCGCAGCTAGCCACGCCGTCGCGATCCAGAAGAGCCCGAGCTGCAGGTGCCATGTCCGCGAGACGCTGTATGGCAGGATCGACGCCAGTGGAATCCCGAAGAAGCCGGCGCCTTCGACGCCGTAGTGGGCGGTGATGACGCCCATCGCGATTTGCGCCAGGATGAGGCCGCTCACCGTCCAGAAGTACTTGACGACGGCGCGCTGCGATGGCGTCGGCGTCGACCGAAGCAGGGGATCGTTCGCCGGCACGTCGCCGAGTGGTTGGTTGTGGGATCGCGACGCATGCCACCACGCCATGGCACCAATGCCGGCGAGCAGCAGGATGATGCTCACGCCGGTCCAGACGACCGCTTCGCCGGTCGGGCGATTCGCAATCAGCGGTTCATGGGGCCAGTTGCTTGTGTACGTGATGCTGTCGCCGGGTCGATTCGTGCTGGCGGCCCATGCAGACCAGAAGAAGAAGGCGACGAGCTGTCGCTGCCGCGCCGTATCCGTCAGCGTGCCCGCGGGAATGGCGTATTCGGTGCGCCCGCGGCCGAACACGTTTGCGTAATAGAGGACGTTGGCCTCGAACGCACGCGCGCGCTCGGGCGCGATCGTCACGCGGCCGGTCGATGCGTCGTACGTGTTCGTTCGAACGAGCGTCGTCAGCCGCTCTCGCAACGCGGCCTGCCGTTCGCGGGGCAGCGCATCGTAGCTCGACGCGCCGTCGGTGCGTGCCCATTGGTCGAGGACGTTCACCAACTCGCGGTGCAGCGAGTCCGCGGTCCAGTCGGGCGCCACGTAGCTTCCGTGGCCCCAGATGGAGCCAAGCTCCATCCCGCCCATCGACTGCCACACGTTCTGTCCCTCGGAGATGTCCTCACCGGTGATGACAACTCGTCCGTCAGTGGTGACGACCGCTGCAGGAATCGGCGGTGCCTGCTGGTAGATGCGCACGCCGATGCCGAGAAGAATGGCGAACGACACAAGAATGACGGATCCGAAAGCAAACCATCTGATTTTCATTTTGCACTTCCGTTTGGCAAGCGTTGTGCCGTCAGAAGAAGAGCGTCTTTGGCTGACTTCTATTGGCCGACAGGTTTCGAGCGACGGAACACTCCTTCGAAGATGATGGGGACGCGCCCGGTCGGCAGTTGTCCAGGTCGAGGCACGTTCAGTTCCCTGAGCGCGATAGCACGATCCGGTGCGAACCCCACTCGCGCGAGCTCCCCGACAAGTTGTGGCTCGTCGAGAAAGCATTGCGGCTCGCCGGAGAAATCGGTGAACACGAACGTCTCGCCGGCGATGGGCCTGGCGTCCGCCGGCAGCGTGCGGCGTGAAAAGGTGAACACGAACAATGCGGCGCCGTCACGTGCGACTCGGGCCGCTTCTTCGAGCGCCGATCGGAACTCGGGTCCGGATCTGGCGAGATTCCAGATCCCGTGCGCGACGACGAAATCGACGCTGCGATTCGCGGCGGGCAGGCGGTCCATCGGGGCGAGCACCGGTTGGAACCGGGCAGACGGCTCGTCCTCAATGCGAGCGCGCGCGGCCGCGAGCATCGGCTGGGACAGGTCCGTGCCGAGCACACGCCACCCGAGCTGTGCCAATGGCACTGCATTGCGGCCGGCTCCGCAGCCGATATCGAGCGCGTGCCGGCCCTGCGCGCGCGCGATCTCGTGTTCAGCAAAGGCGAGCAGAGCGGCGTTCGGTGGCGATTTGACGAAACCGGCGACGACGGCCGGCGAGCTCCACGTCGAGCCAGACAGGGGATCCATCACGCCCTCGGCTCGTACACGCACAGCGGATCCTCGGCCATCACCGTGCCCGTGGCGGCAAACGCGCGAGATCGGGACCCTCCGCAGAGCTCGCGGTACTCGCAGCGTCCGCATTTGCCGGCAAGCGCGTCGGCGTTCCGCAATCGAGTGAACATCTCGTCCGTGCGGTACGTCAGCGCGAGGTCGCCAATTCGCACGTTACCGCGCTGCACCGGCAGAAATCCGCTCGGACAGATGTTCCCAAGATGATCGATGAAGACAAAGCCGTTGCCGTCATTGACGTTCCGCCGCGGCGTGCCGCCGCGCTGCGCGATGACGCGCTGGTAGTGCGGCGCCTCGGTCGTCTTGATCGCAAATGGAACCGTGAGCGACAAGTCGTACACCTTGTTGAGGAGCCGCTCGCACTCGTCAGCAGAGATCTGCTCCAGGCTCACACCGCGACCGGTCTGAATCAGGAAGAAGAGGGCCCACAGCGTGAGCGGCAAATCGGACATCCGCGCAACCATCGCATCGAAATCCGGTAACGTCCGGCGGCTGATCGTGGAGTTGATCTGCAGCGGCAGTCCCAGCTCGATCGCGGCATCGATGATCCGCATCGTCCACGCGTAGGAGCCGCGCACGCCGCGGAATGCGTCGTGCGTCTCCGGCGTGGGACCATCAAGGCTGACCGCAATTCGCGCGAGGCCGGCATCCTTCAGTTCGACGAGCCGCGCCCTTGTCGCCGCTGCCGTCCCGCTCGGCGTCAACGCGACCGTCAAGCCAATGCTCGACCCGTAGCGGACGAGATCCGCCAGATCGTTCCGACGCATCGGGTCGCCGCCTGTCAACACAAACAACGGCGGATGTGGACCGAACGCGCGGATCTGGTCCATCAATTGGAACGCTTCGGCGGTGGTCAGTTCGCGAGGGTCGCGACACGGAATCGCGTCGGCGCGGCAGTGCACGCACGCCAGCGCGCATGCGCGGGTGGTCTCCCAGATGACGATGAACGGCGCGTCGTCGAAGTCCATGCCAGAAGCATGACCGACATGGTCCGGATGCTCATATGACGGTCGTCATATGGCCTTACGAGAGCGAGGCCGCCTCGAGCGCGTCGCGTTTGACGACCACAAATCCATCCTTTTCGGTGCGGATCACGTCCTCTTTGCCCCAGCGGGACATGATGCGGATCGACGTTTCGATCGTCGTGCCGATCATGTCGGCCAGTTCCTGCCGCGAGAGGGCGAGCGGGATGAAGATGCCGTCCGGGCGTTGCTGGCCCATGTCGGTGGCAAGCTTCAAGAAGAAGCGCGCCAGGCGGCCGTCGATCTTGCCGCCGGATAACTCCGTCAGCCGGTTGGTCAGCTCGACGAGGCGATGCGTGAGACCGACCAGAAGTCCGCGGACCATGGTTGGGTACTGCTCGAGCAGCGAGAAAAACGCCTGTCGCGGAATCACGACGCAGGTCGTCGGATCGAGTGCCACGGCGCTGGCTGGATACGGACGCGATTCGTACACCGCCACCGCGCCAACGGGATCGCCCGGTCCAAACAGCTCGAGGATGATGTCGGTGCCGCGTGCCGTCGTCTTGAATACCTTCACGCGCCCGGTCACGACCGTGTAGAGCAGGTCCGACGGATCGCCTTCGCTGAAGATCAACGCCCCCTTTCTCGAAGGCTTCCACCGAGCTCACCGCGGCGAGACGCTGGCGGTCCTCGTCCTTCAGCCGCCGGAACAGGACGCTGCGCCGCAGCTGGTCTTCCACCATATGACCGTGATCATACCCACCACGCGCCGGAACCGTTACGCTGGCCATCTATGGACACGATCCCACAACTCGTCGATCGCATCGTCAATCGTCATCACGCATACGTCCGGACTGCCGGTCCGGCGATCACCGTGCGCCTGGCGAAGTTGCGCGCCAAGCACGGCGCTGAGCATTTGGAGCTGGCAGAAATCGATGCGACGTTCGCGGCGCTGCGAGCCGAGCTCGATCAACACATGTTCAAAGAAGAACGGATCTTGTTTCCCTACGTCTGCGATCTGGCCGAGCACGCAGGGGCGTGCGGCCAGATGCGAAGCCCGTTCGGTACCGTCGAGAACCCGATTCGGATGATGGAGCACGAGCACGACAATGCGCTGAGCGCGCTTGCGCGGATTCGGGAACTGACGAACAACTTCGCGACCCCGGCGGATGTCTGCAAAGGGTGGGCGCTCGGCATGGAGGAACTCGAAGCGTTCGCGCGCGATCTCGTGGAGCACATCACGCTCGAGAACACCGTGCTGTTTCCAGCGGCCATCGCACTGGAGAAGAGCCTGTCGGTCGCGACCTAGAACGGCTTCTTCACCCAGCGCGGCGGGATGAACTCGCGCAAGACATCGACGGCCATCTTCGACAACACGCCTGACGCGGCATGCGCGACACCGTCGCGGACGCCGCGCGGTTCCGGATACCACGTCGCGGCAGGGACGACGTTCTGCGCGGTCAGTCCGGCAATGGTGGCGGGCGAGAAGACCCATTTACCGTTGCGCGTGCGCGCCTTGAACGGCGAGACGAGCGAGTGACCGAGCCGCGGCTTCCAGCCCGTGCAGTTGCAGCGCACGAACGACGGATCCTGGTGAAGCGCGCGTGCGAACGCGTACTTCGTGGTGCTGCCGATGGCGGACGCGGCGTACTCCGACACCCACCGGCGCGCGTAGCCGCCCTCGACCTGCGACCACGCCTCCGGCGACCCACGCCACTCCTCAAGCGTGGCCGTCACGGTCGCGTGGATCGCGCCGCCAGGACCGAGCGTCGTCCACACGTACTTTTTCAGCAACTCGTGATCGTTGAGCGGCGGCGGAGTCTTTTGAATCTCCGGTCCCTGCGCCAGAGCTGGTGCAGCGAATAAGAAAAGCATTGCGACGACGCGACGCAGCTCGAGCATTAGCGTCGTGTCGTTACAAAATCGCAGCCAACGTGCTGCGTCTACCAAACGGCGTATTCACAACGCGTGCGAACGTTTTTACTATCGCTCGCCGCAGTGGCCACAACACCGGATCGCATCTTCGCCAGCCTGCTGGCGGATGCCACGCTGACGCATGAGCAGGCGCAGGAGCGAATCGCCGCTGCGTTAGATGTCAATTACTGGACGTCGCTCGCGCCCGGACTCCGGATCACAGATCACCTCACACACTCCAACAAGAGCGATCGCGACTTCAGCGTCGAGTCCGCGAAGCTGACGCGCGACGGCTACTGTCGCATTCGCCAGGCCATCGACCGCGACTCGCTCGCGCTGGTCAACACGGCCCTCGATGTCGTCATCGCAGCGAAGTGGCCGCCCGTCTTCGCGATCGTGTACGACGCCGTGTGGAACGTCGTCCGATCCGCCTCGACGGTGCAGTTCGCGCGACAGTTGCTCGGCCCGGATTGCCGCCAAATCCCGAAAGTCTGGCCGCACATCGTTCGACCGGGCCCTGGCGCATCCGGCTATCCGCCGCACGTCGAATCGCAGCAGCCCGAAGGCAAGGTGACTGCTTGGATCGCGCTGACGGACGTGACCGTTGACGACGCCTGCATGTACGTCGTATCGCGCGCAGCGTCTCCGGCCGACGATGCGACGCAGATGCTGCAGGACGTCACGGCACTGCCCGTTGATGCAGGCGACATGCTCGTGTGGTCGTTCGACGTTCTGCACTGGGGCGGCCGGTTGCTGGGGTCTCGAGAAAGACGGGCGCTGTCGATTGAGCTCATCTCGAGCACCGCGACACCGGGCGCCGACGAGACGCCGACATTGAGTCTCGCCGAGAGTCCATCGTTCCGCGACCGCTTGCGCCTCATCGCGTGGGGCGTCAGAGCGTTGTCTGCGCGAGAACCGCTGCTGCGCCGCTTCGGGGAGGTCGCCGACGCGCTACGATGATGGGCGATGGCCGACGCCGCGTTGATGTTCCCGCAACTCACCGAAGGACAGATCGAGCGGATCGCATTACATGGCGCCATCCGCCGCGCATCCTCCGGTGAGGTTCTGATCCAGCCAGGCGACGCCGTCGTCCCGTTCTTCGTCGTCCGCCGAGGCCACGTCCAAATCGTTCGTCCTTCCGCGCTGGGCGACGTCGTGGTCGCCGACCACGGTCCGGGTCATTTCACCGGCGAAGCGAACATGCTTCTCGGACGTCCATCGCTGATGCGCGCGACCGCTACCGAGGACAGCGAGCTCTTGGAACTGACGCGCGACGAGCTGCTCCGGCTCGTGCAGACCGACGCCGACATCGGCGATGTCATCATGCGCGCGTACTTGTATCGGCGCACGCAGCTCCAGTCGCAGGGCCTTGGTGACGTGATCGTCGTCGGCTCGATTCACTCGTCGGCGACGCTGCGGATTCGCGAATTCCTCACGCGCAACGGACATCCGTTCGCGTACGTGGATCTCGATCGTGACGCCGACGTGCAGCTCCTGCTCGATCGCTTTCACGTCGGCGCCAACGAAATCCCCGTCCTGATCTGCCGCGGCGACGCGCTGCTCAGGAATCCGACCAACGAACAGATCGCCGACTGTCTCGGCTTCAACGCCGCGATCGATCAGGCGCACGTCCGCGATGTCGTCGTAGTGGGTGCCGGCCCGGCGGGACTGGCGTCCGCCGTCTACGGCGCCTCTGAAGGGCTCGACACGCTCGTCATCGAGGCGAACTCGCCGGGAGGCCAAGCCGCGTCGAGCTCGCGTATCGAAAACTATCTCGGATTTCCGCTCGGCATCTCGGGACGGGACCTCGCCGGCCGCGCGTACGCGCAGGCGGAGAAGTTCGGCGCGGAGGTGCTCATCGCGCGCGAGGCCGCGGCGCTGACGTGCAGCCGCAAGCCGTATGCGATTCGCGTCGGGGAGACGACGCAAGTGCAGGCGAAGTCGATCGTGATCGCGACCGGCGCGCGTTACCGGAGGCCGGCGCTCGACAACCTGAAACAATTCGAAGGCGCTGGGATCTATTACAACGCGACGTTCATGGAAGCGCAGTTGTGCGGGGGCGACGAGATCGTCGTAGTCGGCGGCGGGAATTCAGCGGGCCAAGCGGCCGTGTTTCTCGCGCAGCACGCGCGTCACGTCCATATGCTCGTCCGCGCAAGCGGGCTCGCCGACTCGATGTCGCGGTACCTGATCCGTCGGATCGAAGAGTCGCCCGCCATCACGTTGCGCACGCGGACCGAGATCGTCGCGCTCGACGGCGACGGTGCGTTGCAGCGCGTCCATTGGCGTGACGATGCGAGCGGTGAGACGAGCGCGCACGAGATCAAGCACGTGTTCCTGATGACGGGCGCCGTGCCGAACACCGCGTGGTTGAACGGATGCGTCGCGCTGGACGAGAAGGGGTTCATCAAGACCGGATCGGATCTGTCACACGACGATCTGGCGAACGCGAAGTGGCCGCTGCCGCGTCCGCCGTACTCGCTCGAAACCAGCTTGCCCGGTGTGTTTGCCGTGGGGGACGTGCGGAGCGGAAACGTGAAGCGCGTGGCGTCAGCGGTCGGCGAGGGTTCGATCGCGATTTCCTTCGTCCACCGCGCGCTCGCCGAGTGACTAAATCCCGGTGTACCAGGCCCACCCGTTCTGCCACGGGCCCTTCTTGCCGCCGTCGTCGAACTCGTCGCTGACGACGATCCGCTGCACGAACTTCAGGCTCTTGTAGCCCATCTGCTGTTCGACGCGCAGCCGAAGTGGCGCGCCGTGTTGAACCGGTATGTCGCCGCCGTTCATGCCGTACGCGAGGATCGTCTGCGGATGCAGCGCGTCGAGCATATCGATGCTGTCGATCCCATCGTCGTACGTGTGGAACACGACGAAGCGCGCTGACGGGAGCATACCGACCGAATCGAGCAGCGCCGCGAGCGGAACGCCCGTCCACTGACCGATGGCCGTCCAGCCCTCTTCGCACGTGTGGCGCGTGATCTGCGTGCGCGACGGGAGCCGCTTGAGGTCCGCAACGGAAAACGTCTGCGGCTTCGCGACGCGGCCTTCAACGGTCAGTTTCCAATCGGCGACCACATTCGGCGGCAGCTTCACCGTTCCGACGGCGGGGAACGGCGTGATATCCGCGAGCGTGTACTCTTTGACGAGCGACTGTCCCGGCAAGAGCGCTCGCTGCGCAGCGTAGGTGAGGTTGTCGCCCATCCGGAGCACGCTGCCGTAAGTCCGCGGCAGCTGCTTTGGATACTTCACCGCGATGAGCGCGCCGAGCGAGGCGAAGCCTGTCACGATCGCGCGGCGACGAGTGATCACCATGTCATTCCTCTAGTCTGGCGAACGAATCCAGATCTTGCCACCATCGCCACATGGACCACCACGAAGATCACGAAGGACGCGAAGATCACGAAGTGGATGGTTCTCGCGGTTTGATAGCCACCGAACACACGCAGCAAGAACGGCCACGCAGCAGTAATGGCTGGTGACATGCCGAGTCCGCTAGCCACGGTCAACGGCGCGAATATGAAAACGACAATCGTGTAGACGTGCTTCTGCGTCGCGCCGTAGTGCGAGCGTCCGCCTGGCCAGAAGTTGGTGCGGAAGTGACCCTCGGACAGACCGAAGACCGCGTACAGCAGGCCTGGAATCACGAATAACCACGCGGCGAGAAAGTGCAGACTGCGTCCCCAGCCGTTCTGGTTGAAGATGTCGTACGTCCGCGCGTCGCCCTCCCATCCGCCGTGCTTGTAGTTCCGGCTGACGGGGAGTTCGATGAGCGGCTTCGTGAGATCGTTGCCCGCGTTGCCCCAATACAACCGCGGATGCGCCATCAAGATCACGAACCCGCTGAACACGAGCGCCAGCACGCTGACGGTCGCGATCGCATGCGTGACGCGGACCCACCGTGCGTGCCGCGGTCCGTTCGTCATGGTGTGATGGTCGCGACGTCGCCGCGAATCGAGATCGTCGTGTGGAACGGCTTCGAGGCGTCAGCGATGCGCTGCAGGATGTATTGCGCACGCGCACCCGTCGCGGCGGCGGGGAGGCCGCGCGTCCAGAGGAACTCGTTGTCCGCGTACGGATTGTGGACGTCGGGCTGCCCATTGCCGATCGGATTCATCACGACCGGGCGCAACTCGATCGCTTTGAGCGTTGAGCCTTCAAACTTGAGCGTCGCCACCGCGGTCTCCCAACTCATCGGCTCGTCGATGTACGTCAACGTCGCCGGCAGGTTGTAGATGAAATTGCCGAGGTCGTAGAAAATCGGCTTGCCGCGATAGATCTCGACCCCGTGGAGCAATGGCGCGCCGTGCATGACGATGATGTCGGCCCCGGCGTCGATTTCGTCGTGGACCCACTTCTGGAGCCATGGACTCGGCGCAAGACGCTGCGGCATGCCCTCGGTGAACAACGTCGAAAACGAATGCGTATCGAAGACGTGATTGTGCTGATAGACGATCACGAGATCCGCTCGCTGCCGCGCGGCGCGGATACTTTGCAGGATCCGTTGCGCATCCTCGGGATCGGGCCGGTTCTCGGCGTTGCCGGGCAGATCCTCGGTCGCTTCGTGCTGCTTGTCGCCGTTGAACACGCGCAGCTCGTTGACGCCCGCGCGATCGGCGGTCGCGTTGCCGCCGGGCGTAATCAATCCCGACGCGCTGGCGACGAGTGCGACGGTCCCATGCGGCGTCTTCAAATACGCAGGCGCCGACGCTTCGGCGACGTTGTTGCCGGTGCCCGCGTGAACGATGTGGCGTGTGTCGGCTTCGCGGATCGTGTTCTGGATCCCCGGCGCGCGCAGGTCGAACGCGTGGTTGCCGGCGAGCGCGAGCAGATTGAATCCGCAGGCGGTCAGGGCATCGAGCGCCGCTGGCGGCGTCAGAAACGCGCGGCCTTCCTGAATCGTCTGGCCAGGCTCGGCGATCGCCGCCTCGAGGTTCGTGAACACGACGTCGCCGCTCACGAGGCTTTTGATCGCCGTCACGGTCGCCGGTGCCGTCGTCCGAATGTCGGATCGGATCATCGACTGACCGGTGAGTGTGACCGTGAGCTGCGCCGTAAAAAGAAGCAGGCGGATCATCGTGCGGTTGCGGGATTATAGGTTATGCAGATTCATCGCCTCCAAGGCTTTGTCGCAGGGCTGCTTGTCGCGGGCGGGGCGTGGGTGGGCGCGCAAACGAAATCGGCGCCGGTCGTCGCCATCCCGAAGAGCGACATCGACGCCGTGCTGAACTACACCGGTCCGGAAGGCGCGGGCGCCGATCGGCAGATCCGCGTCGTCGATCTCGGCGCCTACAAACTCGGCATCGGCATCCTGCATAGCGGCGCCACGCGCGCAGGCGCGCCGGTCGGTGCCATCAGTCACAGCCAGGTGACCGAAGCGTTCTACTTCGTCTCGGGCAGCGGCACGCTCGTCACCGGTGGCACCGTCGACAACGAACGCGCGTACCCGCCGGAAACCGAATTCGTGCGGCTCGCCGTCGGACCGAGCAGCGGCGGCGTGTTCAAAGGCGGTGATCGTCGCCACGTGGGTCCCGGCGACGTCGTCGTCGTCCCCGCGGGCGTCCCGCACGGGTTCGACGAGATCGCGGAGCAACTGACGTACCTCAGCATCCGTCCCGACACGAACGGCGTGCTGCCAGCCGGTTACGTACATCCGGTGTTGAGGAAGTGATGGACGACAACGATCGCATCGACGAAGCGGAAGAGGAGTCGTTTCCCGCGAGCGATCCGCCCGCGAATACGACCGAGACGGGCATCCACGTGAAGATCGCGTCGATGTCCGAGTCGGTCATCGATAACCAGGCGGCGAATCAGTTCGAACTCGTCGTCGATGGGCAGACTGCATTTCTCGCGTACGAGCGGTCCGCGAAGTCGCTCGTGCTGATCCATACCGAAGTGCCGGTTGTGCTCCGCGGCCGCCATCTCGGGGACGCGCTGGCGAAAGCCGCGATCGATTCCGCGACGAAAAACGGCTTACGCGTCGTCGCCGTCTGTCCGTTCGTGAAAGCGTATCTGCGCAAACATCCGCTCGCCTGAAAGGCTCGCGCTACGCGCCGGCGCCGAATTCCGGGCTCGCGAGCGGACGGACCTCGCACTCGAGGTCCCAGTCGTCGCCGTGCACTTTGAGGAATCGCTTGGTCAGTTCGACCGCTTCGTCCATCGACTTTGCTTCGAGGACGGCGTACCCGCCCACGACTTCTTTCGTTTCCGTGAACGGACCGTCCACCACCGACAGGCTCCCGCCTTTGCGCAGGCGGACGCGCTTGCCCTCGGCGCTCGGCGTCAGCCCCGCGGTGCGGACGAGCGTTCCCTCGCGCAGCATCTCGTCAATCAGCTTGCCCATGTCCTGCATCAACCGCTCGTCCGGTCGCGTGTTGCCGCTCTCGTTGATTCGAATCATCGACAAAAATCGCATGGGGTCGTCTCCTTGCAAGCTAGTCGAACGACTCTTGAGGAGATCGACAGAGTGCTACGAATTTGGCGTAACCCGGAACAGGCCTCCAGGGTTGGCATCTTCGATCATCCAGATCGCGCCGTCGGGCGCGACTTCGACGTCGCGGATGCGGTGGCCGACGTCCCAGCGCTCGGCCGGCTTCGCGCCGCCTTTGCCGTCGAACGTGATGCGATTCAGCGTCCGCGTCTGCATGCCGCCCATCAGCGCGGATCCGTTCCACTGCGGAAACATGCTGCCTTTGTAGAAGGTGAGGTTGCCCGGCGCGATGATCGGCGTCCAGTAGATGACTGGCTTCGCGAGATCGGATCGCGTGTCTGGACTCGGAATCGGCACGCCGTCGTAGTTGGTGGCGTACGAGACGAGCGGCCACCCGTAGTTCTTGCCAGGCTCGATGAGGTTCAGTTCGTCGCCGCCGCGCGGACCGTGCTCGACTTCCCACAAGCGACCGTCGGGCGCGAACGCGAGGCCGTACGGCGTGCGGACGCCGCTTGCCCACGTTTCAGCCGGCGCGAGGTTCGGACCGGGGAACTCGTACGTGCTGACGACCGGCGCTTCCTTCGCCATTTCGGTGTTGCGCGGCGGATTGATGAGCGTGACGCTTTTCGCGCCGACTTTGCCGGCCATCGGGTTGCCTGGCGCCGGCTTGCCGTCGAGCGTCAGGCGAAGGATCTTGCCGAGCTCTTGATCGGGATCCTGTGCCGGCGTCATCCGTTGACGCTCGCCGACCGTGAGGAACAGATACTTGCCGTCGGGCGAGAACGCGATCTGCGCGCCGAACTGACCGCCGCGGCCTTTCGGCATCTGGCGCCAGAGTACCTGCAGGCCGTCGAGGCTCGCGACGCCTTCGCCGATCGAGAGCTTCGCGCGCGCCATCGCCAGGCTCGATGCGGTGCCGGCTTCATCGGGTTCGGAATAGGTGAGGTAGACGTTGTGATCCGTCGCGTAGGTCGGCGACAGGAACACGCCGAGCATCCCGCCCTGGCCCTGCCACAGCACCGGCGGCACGTTGTTCACCGGCGTTTTCTCGCCCTTTTGCGTCACCAGCCACAGCGCGCCGACCTTTTCGGTGACGAGCATGCGCCCATCCGGCAGGAAGGCAATCCGCCACGGCAACTTGAAGTCCGCGACCTGAGTCATCGTGAATGGCAGGCTCGGCTCCGGTTTCTGCTCGCCGGCGTTGACCTGCGCACGAGCCGTGGACGCAACCGCGAGCAGCAGCGCGGCACTCAGCAACTTTTTCATCGATTCCGATCTCCTACAATGGATTCTAAGATAGAACAGCTCAACGACAGGAGAAGACCGATGGACGACAGCAAGTGCCCGTTTCCGCACGGACAGAAGGGCACATCCAATCGCGATTGGTGGCCGAATCAGCTCGAACTCAAATTGCTCCAACAAGCCCACCCGTCGGCGGACCCGATGGACAAGGGCTTCGATTACGCCAGGGAATTCAAAACGCTCGATCTCGACGCCGTGAAGAAAGACATCGTCAAGGTGATGACGACGTCGCAGGAGTGGTGGCCGGCGGACTTCGGTCACTACGGACCGCTGTTCATCCGCATGGCGTGGCACAGCGCCGGCACGTACCGCATCCACGACGGTCGGGGCGGCGCCTCGGAAGGGACGCAGCGGTTCGCGCCGCTGAATAGCTGGCCCGACAACGTCAACCTCGATAAGGCCCGCCGCCTGCTCTGGCCGGTGAAGCAGAAGTACGGCAACAAACTCTCCTGGGCCGATCTGATGGTGTTTGCCGGCAACGTCGCGCTCGAGCACATGGGCTTCAAGACCTTCGGCTTCGGCGGTGGACGTGAAGACGTCTGGGATCCCTCCGAAGTCGACTGGGGGACCGAGAAGAAATGGCTCGAGGACGCGCGCTACAGCGGCGACCGCGATCTCGCGATGCCGCTCGCGGCCGTCCAAATGGGCTTGATCTACGTCAATCCTGAAGGGCCCAATGGCAATCCGGATCCGGTCAAGGCGGCACGCGACATCCGCGAGACGTTCCGTCGCATGGCGATGAACGACGAAGAGACGGTGGCGTTGATCGCCGGCGGACATACGTTCGGCAAGACGCACGGTGCCGCAGAGGCGAGCTACGTCGGTCCGGAACCCGAGGCGGCGCCGATCGAGATGCAGGGTCTCGGCTGGAAGAACAGCTATCGCTCCGGCGTCGGTCCCGACACGATCAGCAGCGGCCTCGAGGTGACGTGGACGCAGACGCCGACCAAGTGGAGCAACAACTTCTTCAAGAACCTGTTCGAGAACGAGTGGGAGTTGACGACGAGCCCGGCCGGCGCCAAGCAGTGGGTCGCGAAGGGCGCGGCGGAAACGGTCCCCGACGCGCACAATCCGGGGAAGAAACATCGCCCGACGATGCTCACGACCGATCTGTCGCTGCGGATGGATCCGGCGTACGAAAAGATCTCGCGCCGCTTCTACGAGAACCCGGACGAATTCGCGAGCGCGTTCGCCAAGGCCTGGTTCAAGCTGACGCACCGCGACATGGGGCCGATCTCGCGTTACCTCGGCAAGCAGGTGCCGAAGGAGCCGCAGATCTGGCAGGACCCCGTCCCGCCGGTGACCCACAAACTGCTCGGGCCGAAGGACGTCGAAGCGCTGAAGGAAAAGATCCTGAAGTCGAAGCTGACGACGGCGGATCTCGTGTCGACGGCGTGGAAGTCGGCGTCGACGTTCCGTGGATCCGACAAGCGGGGCGGCGCCAACGGCGCGCGGATCCGCCTCGTGCCGCAGAACGGGTGGGAAGCCAACGAGCCGGCGCAGCTCGCGCGCGTGCTCGAAACGCTCGAGAAGATCCGCAAGGACTTCAAGAAGCCGGTGTCGCTCGCCGACACGATCGTGCTCGGCGGCTGCGCGGCGATCGAACGCGCGGCGAAGAAGGCCGGCTATAACATCCGCGTCCCGTTTGCGCCCGGCCGGACCGATGCCACGCAGGACATGACCGACGCCGAGTCGTTCGAGGTCCTCGAACCGACGGCGGACGGCTTCCGCAACTACGTCGGGTCGAAAATCCGGAAGCCGGCGGAGCAGGCGCTCCTCGATCGGGCGATGTTCCTGAAACTGTCGGCGCCCGAGATGACCGCGCTCGTCGGCGGCATGCGCGTGCTCGGCGCCAACTACAAAGAGTCGCCGCTCGGCGTCTTCACCAAACGTCCTGGGGCGTTGACGAACGATTTCTTCGTCAACCTGCTGGATATGGGCACCGAGTGGAAGCCGACGTCAGAGTCGGGCGACACGTTCGAAGGCCGAGACCGCAAGAGCGGCAAGCTGAAGTGGACCGGAAGCCGCGTCGACCTGGTGTTCGGATCGAACTCGGCGCTGCGCGGGATCGCGGAGGTCTACGCGTCCGCCGATGCCGAAAAGAAGTTCGTCACCGACTTCGTCACCGCGTGGACGAAGGTGATGAACCTCGATCGGTTCGATCTGCGGTAGCGACGGCGGGCCCGAAAGGGCCCGCCCCTACTTCGATTTTCGTTGGGGGCGCGTCACAGCGGTCGCACGGGCGCCGCTGACCGCGTCCTCAACGAGCTCGAACGTCACCTTGTCGCCGATTTCGAGTTTGTTGAACTCGACCCCTTCGGCCACGTCCGCGCGATGGAAAAAGGCATTGCGCCCATCTGAGCTGCGGATGTAGCCGTAACTCTGGCCGACGAGCAGTTTGGTGATCCGGCCGGTCATGCGCCGGCCCTTCTTTTCCGGAAGCGTTTTCTGGATACAAGAAGATTATCACGGATGCGTCCTCTTGCTGCCGCCTGCGTGCTGCTCGCGCTGGCTCCCGGCTCGGCCACGATGCAGGAGCCCGGCGGCGTCACCGGATATGTGCTCGCGCCCGATGCGACGCCGGTCGCATCGGGAACCGTCATCGCCCAATCGGGCTTTGCGCGATCGTTCGCGCCGATCGACGAGACCGGACGCTTTCGCCTCCTTCCGCGGACGGGCGGCGTCCACGAGTTGCTGATCAACGTTCCCGGTTTCGCGCCGTACCGCATGTCGGTGACGGTTCCCGACTCGAAGACGTTGACGCTGCCCGTCATCCGTCTCGATGCCGGCGCGTATTTTCGCGTGCGCCTCGTCACGCCCGAAGGCGAGCCGATCATCGCCCCGCAACTCCGTCACCGGTTGTTCGACAGCAGCAACAGGCCGATGTTCGATGCGCTCGATCGCGCCGCGCCCGTCGTCGGCAGCGATGGCGCGGTGACGATCGGCCCGCTGCCGCACGGGATCGTCACGACGGCTGTCGACATGCCGTTCTTTGCCCAGACGCGGCTGCCGGATGTGACGATCGCCGAGTCGGGGAAGACGCTCGACGCGGGAACGATCGCGATTCAGCACCCTGGCGCGGTGCTTCACGTCGATGTGGTGAACGGCAACGGCGCGCCGGTGGCGAACCAGGACGTGTTTCTTGCGGACTCCCGGCCGCGGTCGCCGCTCGTGTTCCCGACGATACGGACCGACGCGCAGGGCCGCGTGACGTTCGAACGCCTGGCGGCCGGACGGTACCGCGTATCGACGTCAGCCGCCGCGCGCTGCAATGGCGACCCGGCCGTCCTCGTCTCGCGAGTCGTGCCGGTGACGACAAACGGGACGACGGTGTTGCCCATCGTCGCCGGCGGTCATGCGACATTCCGGATCACGACGCCGCTCGGGCCGGCGAGCGGCGCGTTCGTCGTTGCGCACCCCACCATCCTCACGCCTGGACCACAACCGCGCGGATGCCACGGCTTCACCGATGCGGACGGACGCGTCACGCTGGCGACGTTCCCACCGGGGCCGGCCGAGGTGCAGGTGCGCGTCGCCAACTCGACGTACGTGCGCCAGGTGGAAGTGCCGCTCGATGGACGCGAAGTCGCCTTCGCGATTCCTGACGGATTAGCCGCCGTTCACGTCGTCAACGAGAAGAACGTCGCGCAAGCGAATGCCACGGTGACGTGGATCGGCAGTGGCGGTCGCGTCGAGGCGTCGACGACCGCGACGGGCGACGTCTTACTCGACGGCGTCGGCACGACCGCCGGCACGCTCGCCGTGGAGGCGCGGAATTACCAGAAAGCGGAGGAGTCGCTCACCGAACCGCCAGCCGTACTCCACACCGTCGCGCTGACACCGCTTCCTAGGCCGACGCCCCTGCGCGTGCGCGTCATCACGGCGGCGCGCGAGCCGGTGCGCAATGCGCTCGTGCAGTTGATCCCGGGCGATCCGACGGCCATGTCGCGCCTGACTCTGACGAATGCGAACGGCATCGTCACCTTCGGCGAGGCGCCGCCTGGATCCGTCCAGCTGATCGCGAGCGCTGACGGGTTCGTCCTGGAGAAGCGTCGGACGACGTCCGAAGCGGGCGAGGTGGTGTTCACGCTGACGCGCGGCTATCGCGTGATCGCGACTGTGGATCTGCCGCCGGAAGCCGGTCCACAGATCGTTCAGGTGCTGACTGACGCCGGTGCGTCGATGGACGAGGTCCTCGATGCCGACTCCGATCGCCGCATCGAACCGCCGCGCCGTATCTCTCTTGGACCGCTTGTGCCAGGCACGTATGTGATCGAACTGCGCGGGGCCGACGGTCGCCGTCAGCAACGCGTGCGCGTGGTCGACGCCGACGTCGCCACGCGATTTCGATGATGCGGATGGCAGTCGGCGGCTATTCGAGGCTCATTTGCATCGCGACCGATTCGAATCGCTTGTCGTTCTTCAGCGCCTCGAAACGCGGATCGACTTTGATCGTCAAGAGTTCGAACGCGCGATCCTGCGATGCCTTCGTCAGCCACTTGAACCCGGCGTCGAGGCGGCCGAGCGCGAACTGGATCGTCGCAAATTCGAAGGGTGACACGTAGCGCGTCTTCGCCAGCGTGTCGAGTTTGCGAAGAATACCTAGCGCCGCTTTCTCTTTGCCGGACAGCGCGTACGTCCGAGCGAGCGCCGCGTGCATGCGTGGCGTTTGCGGTGACAGCGCGATCGCGCGCTGAAACGCGGCGGCCGATTCGTCGAAGTCGCTGCGCTGCTCCTGAATGAATCCCAGCGTCAGATACGCAAGCGAGAAATGCGGGTTCAGCTCGATGGTGTGATCGCACTGATCGAGCGCGGCATCGAAATCGCGCCGGTAGAAGTGGATCACCGCCACGTCGCGGACGATGATGGACGAGACCGGGTCGAGCGACTGCGCGACCAGCATCTCGTCGAGGGCCTCATCTAGTCGACCCATCGGCGCGAGACACGACATCGCGTACCAGTGATGTGCCGTCGGGTATCGCGGGTTCAGCGCGATCGCCCGTTGAAACTCGCGTTCGGCGCCGGACCAGTCCCAGTCCTGTGTCGACTTCACGTGTGCCAGCGACGTGTGCGCTTCGACGGAATTGCCGTCCAGCATGACCGCGGACGCCGCGCTCGATGCCGTCTTCGTCCAGACGTCGGCCGGACCGAAGACGCCGTAATGACCGAGCAGGCTGTACGCATCGGCGAGGCCGCTGTAAGCGAGCGCGTACTGCGCATCCTCCACGATCGATTTCTCGAAGAAGTCGACCGCTTTCCGCAGCGCGTCTTCCGTTCGCTGGTTCAGGTGATATCGGCCCTGCAGATACAGGTTGTGCGCCGCGAGGTTCTCGGTCGGACGTTTCGCCGCCTGGCCGGCGCCGATCTCATGCTCGAGCCGCGCGACGATCAAGCGCGCTGCGTTCTCCTGCGCGCTCAACTGATCGCTGATGCTCGCGTTGAGCGATTCCGACCACAGGTAGCACCCGCTCGCGCCGTCGATCAGCTGGATGGATATGCGGATCTGTTGACCGGCCGATCGGACGCCGCCGGCGATGACCATCGCCGCATCCGAGCTCTTCGGCGTCGTCTCGTCCCACGCCAGCACGCGCAGCCCGTCGATCTTCGCGAGTTGATCGATGACCTCCTGGCGAAGTCCGCGGCAGAAGTAGTCGAGATCGCCCTCCGCAGTGTGATCCGCAAACGGCTGCACGCTGACGGTGTTGCGGCTGACGAGCGCGGCGCCGAGCGATCGGTGCGGCGCGACGGTGGCCGATCGCTGCTTGAAGAGCGGCGCGTATCCGCCCTTCGGCAGGTCGATGACGATCTCGTCGTTCTGGCCTTCTTCGCGGTAATAGCGCACCAGGCGCGCGCGAAGCCGCCGCGCCTGCACGCGCACGATCGGATCCGTGCGCGGATCGAACGACTCCTCCTTGCCGAAGACCTGCACGCCGATGACGTACTCCTTGAGCTGATCGCTGCGGCCGGCGAGCGCTTCGAGCGTGATGAAGGTGAGGAAGCGCTTCAGCCGATCGACCTGCTGGAAGGTCGGGCTCCCGAGGACACGATCGACCTGTTGACGCAGGTTCTTATCGGGGATGCGAACGGTCGAGGCGAGCGCGGGTTTTGCCATGCGCCGCCACCGATTCTATCCGCCCTGACGGCAATGCGTCTCTTGCGTAAAGGCGATCAGGACCGCGGTCACTGCCGCCCATCCAATAATCAGGAGAAAGCCGGATTGGAACGCGCCGGCCGAGTAGATTCGGAGTCCATTCGCGAGCGCCCCGGCCCACTGGTGGTCGAGGACGCGGCCGATGGCGGGCTGCAGGATCATCGGCCCGATCATGTTGCCGACGTTGATGGCGCCGGAAATCGTCCCGAGGAAGTGCACCGGCACCGATTCCTTCGCGAACGCAAAGCCGATGATCACGGCGCCGCACGCGAAGCTCGTGACGGCAGACACCGGTACGAACGCCGCGAGCGGCAGCGGCACGAGAAAGAGAATGGCCCATCCGCATGCCGCGACGATCGCGCCGGCCAGGTAAATCGGCTTGCGGCGCCGAATCCGATCGGACATGTAACCGCAGAACGGGCTCGCGACCGCCCAGCAGACGATCATCACCGAACACACGGCCGACGCCGTCGTCGCGGGGACGCCGAACCGCGTGCGGATGTACTGCGGGCCCCACAGCCCGGTGAACGCGATCATCGAGCCGACGAAGCCGCCCTGCGCGAGGAAGATCAACCAGGTGTTGCGGTACGCGAAGACGTGGCGGAAGCCCTTGAAGAGCGTCCACGTCGACACGTGTTTGGTTGAATGCAGTGCCTGTGGCGCGTACGACTCGTAGTCGGCGTCTCGCGGATCGTTCTTGACGAACGTCGCGGCGAGCGCGGCGATGCAGAGCACGATTGCGCCGGATGCGATCGAGACGCCGCGCCAACCGAACTGCTCGACGGCAAGGCGCAGCGGCACCTGCGCGACGAGGGCGCCCATGTTGCCCATGAACAGCCCGAGGCCGGACACCATCGCGAACTTCCCGGATGGAAACCAGTGCGTGGCGAGTTTCAGCGTCACGACCCAGCCAACCGCCGTCGCGCCGCCGACGAGCCCGCGTCCGATCGACGCGACGACAAAGTTCGACGTCGTGCCGAAGATGAGCATCCCGATCGCGGCGAAGAGCGATCCCAGCATCAGCAGTCGCCGCGCGCCCCACGAATCGACGAGCACACCCGTCGGAATCTGCATCGCGACGTACGGGTAGAAATAGACCGCCGACAGATTGCCGAGATCGCCGGCCGTGATGTTGAACGCGCGCATCAACTCCGTCGTCATCACGGCGGGGGAGACGCGCAGGTAAAAGCCGGCCAGGTAGAAGAACGCTGCAACGCCCCAGACTGACCATGACAGCCAGCCCGGGGGACGTTTCAGCGAGGCGACCTTATTCACCTTTGCGGTAGATATCGAGGATGTTCCAGTGGCCGGGCGTCGGCGTCGGCGCGTTTTCCATCGGCACCTGGATCAAGGCCGGTTTGTTGGCCGCGAGCGCGTCGCGCAGCGCCGGCCCAAGTTCGTCAGCCGATTTGATCATCACGCCGCTCGCGCCGCATGCGCGCGCCATCGCGGCGAAGTCGACGCGGTACGGTTTGCCGCCGCACTCGAATGTGCAGCCGAAGCTCCAGTCGTAGTTCTGCGCTTCGAGGCCCGCGATCGTGCCGAACGCCATGTTGTCCATCACCACCCAGATGATCGGCAGGTCGGCTTCCATCGCGGTCGCGATCACCATCGGGTTGGCGGCGCCGAACCCGCCGTCGCCGACGAGCGCGATGGCCGCGCGATCCGGACGTCCCTGCTTCACGCCGAGCGCCGCTGCCGCACCAAACCCCATCGTCGCCAACCCGCTTGGCGTGATGAACGAGCCGGGGACCGAGAACGGGTACTGCTGGCCGACGCCGTTCTTGTTCCAGCCGACGTCGGTGACGATGAACGCGTCTTCGGGGAGCGCTTTCTTGAGCTCGGCGAGGATCCGCTCGGGACGCATCGGGTATTGATCCGAGGACCACTGATGCGCCCAGTTCTCGGCGAAGGCGCGACGGCCGCGCGCGATCTCGTCACGCAGTCCGGCGCGGCTGCGATGTGTGCGTCCCGTGGCTCGTTCCGCCAGCGCTGCCAGTGCCAGCTTCGCGTCGGCGACGACGCCGAGCTCCGTTGGATAGTTGCGTCCGATTTCCGCTTCATCAGCGTCGATGTGAATCAAGCGCGTCGGCGGAATCGAGAACGTGATGTCGCGGTACCACGAGCTCGAGTTCGCCTCGGCCAGTCGTGTGCCGACGGCAAGGATCAGGTCGGCGGTGCGGCATTTGTCGTTCGCGATCGGCGTGCCCCAGAAGCCGGTCATCCCGAGCAGGAGCGGGTGATCCGATCGCGCGCAGCCGGTGCCCATCAACGTGTGGGCGATTGGAAGTTCGAGCGCTTCGGCCAACGCCACCAGTTCACGCGTCGCGCGCGCGCTCAGGACGCCGCCGCCCGCGTACAGCACCGGGCGTTCGGCGTCGGCGAGCGCTGCGACGATTCGGTCGGCTGCAGCGGGATCGATCGCCGGACGCGCAATCTCCGCCGGCAGTTGCGAAAACGCGTCGACCGGCAGGTCGGCGGAGAAGACGTCCATCGGCACGTCGACGAGCACCGGACCCGGTCGTCCCGTCTGACACAGGTGGAACGCGCGCTCGACGATCCGCGGCAGGTCGGCCGCGCGGTCGACGCGATAAATGCGCTTGCAGAACGGACGGTAGATCTCGAACTGATCCGCATCCATGTGGAGGTTGAACTCTTGATGCGGATGGCGGCCGTAGTAGTGCGACGGGATGTCGCCGGCAAACACCACCATCGGGATCGAATCGAGCGCCGCGTTCGCGACGCCGGTCGTCGCGTTCGTCAGTCCTGGTCCGAGGTGCGTGAGCACGACACCCGGCTTCCCGGTGACGCGTGCGTAGCCGTCGGCGGCGTGCGCCGCCACCTGCTCGTGACGAGTGCTGATGAACCGGATGCGGCTCTTGCCGAGCGCATCCAGGAACGCGATGTTCGTGTGGCCGCACAACCCGAAGATCACGTCGACGCCCAGCCGCTCGAGGTACTCGGTGAGCAGATACGACGCGATGCGCGTCTCGGTCGTCGACGTCGTGCGGTCAGCAGTGGCTACAGGGTTCATAGTTCTCAGTTCTCAGTTCCGTAGAACTCACCAAACAGTTCCTGATCCGACGGACGATCTTCCGGCAGCGGCCGGCTGACCCACGTCACGTTCATGTAGTGCTTGAGCGAGATGTTCTCGTTGGTGATGTTGCCGCCCCAGACGCCGCAGCCCATGCTCGACGTCATCGGCATCCCGTTGGTGAAGGTGCCGGCGTTCGACGCGGACTGCACCTGCCGCACCATGATCCGGCTGACCGGCGCGACGAGCGCCAGCCGGTGGATGTGGTCATCGTCGAACGAGTAGATCCCGCACGAATGGCCTTTGCCGCCGGTCTCGAAGATGCGGCGGACCATGTCGAGCGCCTGTTCGAAGCCGTCGTACTTGAAGATCGACAGCACGGTCCCGAGCTTTTCGGTCGAGAACGGATACTGCTGGCCGATGTGCTGTTCCTCGACGAGCAGGAACGTCTTGTCGGCGGGGATCTCGAACCCGGCCTTCTTGGCGACGACGGATGCGGCGCGCGCGATCGTGTCCGGCGTGCGATGCCCGTCGTGATCCCAGTAGGCCGCCTGCAACAGCTGCTTCTCGCGGGCGTTGACGAGGTATCCGCCTTCTTTCTGCAGTTGCGCGAGCATCGCATCGTAAATCCGCGCATCGACGAGCATGTTGCCGTCGGCGGAGCAGCCCGACCCGTGGTCGTTCGTCTTGCTGATCCGCGTGTTGCGCGCTGCTTCTTCGACGTTTGCCGTCTCGTCGACGACCATCGTCGCGTTGCCGGCGCCGACGCCGTACGCCGGCTTGCCCGATCCGTACGCCGCTTTCACCATCGCCGGACCGCCGGTCGCAATCGTCAGGTCGCAGCTCGACATGAGCGCTTTCGCGAGCGGGATGCTGGGTCGTTCGACGCACTGCAGGATGTCCGCCGGGACACCGAGCTTTGTCAGCGCCGCGCGCATGATGCGGACGGTCTCGTTCGTCGTCTTCTTGCTGCCGGGGTGGGGCGAGAAAATTACCGCGTCCTTGCACTTGATCGCGTAGATCGCGATGCCGATCGGCGTCACGTACGGGCTCGTCACCGGAATCAGCGAGGCGATGACGCCGGCCGGCTTCGCGTACTTGACGATGTTCTTCTCGGGGAGTTCTTCGATGATGCCGATGCTCTTCTGGCGCAGCGCATCGCGCAGGATGCCGGCAACCTTCGCGCGCCGGCGCGGTTCTTTGCTCCCCATGCCGCTCTCGTCGACGCTCATCGCGGCCAGCCGCGTCGCGGTCGGCTCGTTGTAGCCGGCCCAGGCAACTGCCTGGCAGATGCGATCGACCGTAGCCTGGTCGTAGTGCTCGATCGCCTTCATCGCATCACGGGCTTTGGTGACGAGCGACTCGACGACCGCCTGTTCTTCGGCGGTGATCAACCGCTCGGGGGAGATGGCGACGCTCATGCTGGCTCCAGGCCGTCGTACTCGACGGGAAACTTGATCCGCATCGGCTTCTCGCGCGTGTACTCCTCGAGCACTTCGGCGCTGATGCCGGCGACGCGGCTGATGATGAAAAACAGTTTGCCGACCATGGGCGGGAAGCCGAGATCGTGAAGAATCCCGGCCATCGCGCCGTCGATGTTCAGCGGAATCGGTTTGATCGTCGCGGCGATGGCGCGCTCGAGCTCGCGTGCGAACGCGACGCCGTCGCCGGCGATCTGGCCGTCCCTGGCGAGCGTGAAGAGGACGTCGACGCGCGGGTCGATTTCGGAGTGGACGCGGTGCCCGAATCCAGGCAGGCGTTTCTTCGCGGCGCGCGACTCGTCCACGATCTCGGCCGCCGCTGCCGCCATCGTGATGTGTTTCGCATGCACGCGCGCGAGACCGTCCGCGATCAATTCCATGCAACCAGATCCGGCGCCGCCGTGCTCATCGCCGATCGTCAGGACCCCAGCCGCAACGGCGGCCGACAACGACTGCCGATTGCCTGAGGCCGCGAGACGCGCCGCCGCGCACGATGGAGCGCCGGGACCGTGATCCGCGCCGCCAATAAACATCGCGTCGATGACCCGCCGCTCCGCGGTCGTGGGCAGACGCGAGTGGTGGAGCAGAAAAATCATGTCCGTGAACGAGCCGCGGCGCATCAGGTCGAGCACATCGTGTCCGCGCACGCGCAGATGGGTCGGCCCAGCGTCGACGATCGCCGTCCGCAGTGGTTCCATGCGCTTGGGATTATCCATCGCGTTGGAGTATGTCACCTCGTTGTAACCGTAACCGCACCGTTACGCCATAGAGATCAATAAGGACCGAGTGCTACCGTGCCCCACTGCCATTTTGTGGAGGTGTACGTGAAAGTGTTGCGAGCGATCGTCGTGATCGTGCTGTTTTCACTCGCCGCCGGAGGGACCGGTTGGGCGCAAAACGTCACCGGGTCTCAGATCTCCGGGGTCGTGCGTGATACGAGCGGCGGCGCCATTCCTGGTGCCGAGGTGACGGTAACGAAGACCGATACCGGCATGGTGCGCACCGTGTTTACGGGATCGGACGGCACCTACGTGCTGACGAACCTGCCGGTCGGACCGTATCAGCTGAAGGTCGTCCTGCAGGGCTTCAACACCTATGTGCGCGATGGGATCGTGCTGCAGGTGAACACGAACCCCGAGATCAACGTGACGCTCAGCGTCGGCGCGATCAGCGAGCAGGTGACGGTGACGGCGAACGCCAGCCTCGTCGAGACGCATAGCACCGGCGTCGGACAGGTCATCGACAACCAGCGCGTCCTCGAGATGCCGTTGAACGGACGTCAGGCGACCGAGCTCATCTTCCTGTCGGGCCTCGCGACGGCGGCGCCCGCCGGCGACCTGAACACGAACAAGAATTTCCCGACCGTCACGATCTCGGTGGCCGGCGGGCAAGCCAACGGCATCACGTACATCATGGACGGCGGCACGCACAACGATCCCTTCAACAACCTGAACCTGCCGACGCCGTTCCCTGACGCGCTGCAGGAGTTCAAAGTCGAAACGAGCGCGCTGCCCGCGCGTTACGGTCACCACGCGGCATCGGCCGTCAACGTCGTCACGAAATCGGGATCGAACAAAGTGACCGGCGACGCGTTCGAGTTCCTGCGCAACTGGCGCTTCAACGCGCGCAACTACTTCGCCCCCGAACGCGACAGCTTGAACCGCAATCAGTTCGGCGGCACTGTCGGCGCGCCGATCGTCAAGAACAAGTTGTTCTTCTTCGGCGGCTTCCAGGGCAAGGACGAGAAGAGCAATCCGGCGACGACGATCAGCTTTGCGCCGACGGCGGCGATGCGAGCCGGCGACTTCACCGCGATTGCGTCGCCCGCGTGCAACAACGGCCGACAGTTGACGCTGACGGGCGGGTTCGTCGGCAACAAGATCGACCCGTCGAAACTCAGCCCGGTCGCTCAGAATTTCCTGAAGCACGTCCCGGTGCCCGACGATCCGTGCGGCAAGCTGCAGTATGGCATCCCGAACGACAACACCGAGCAGCAGGGCCTCGGCAAGATTGATTACACGATCAGCGACAAGCAGCAGATGTTCACGCGGTACTACTACGCGCACTACGACAACCCGGCGACCTACGACGGCACCAACGTCCTGACGCTGAGCCGCACCGGTCAGGACAACCAGGTGCACTCGATCGTCGTCGGACACAACTACGTGTTGTCGTCGAACAGCCTCAACTCGCTGCACGTGACCTACAACCGCACGCTGAACGATCGGCCGATGCCGTCGTTCTTCTCGGCGACCGATCTCGGCAGCAACATCTTCAGCCTCGTGCCGGGATACATGGGTATCAGCGTCACCGGCAACGGGTTCTCGGTCGGCGCTGGCGGCACCAACCCGGGCTACTTCAACTCGAAGACGTTCCAGCTCGCCGACGACCTCGACTTCATTCGCGGCGCGCACCAGTTCTCGATCGGCGGCAACTGGATCCACTCGAACATCGAGACCCTGAACAATCGTCCGACGAACGGCCAGTTCACGTTCAACGGGCAGGGCACCGGTCTCTCGCTCGCCGACTTCATGCTCGGCATTGCGAGCGGCGGATTCGTGCAGGGCAACCCGGTCTACGACTACGACCACCACGATTACGTCGGGATGTACGCGCAGGACACGTGGCGCGTCGCGCCGAACGTGACGTTGAATCTCGGCATCCGGTGGGAGCCGTTCAACCCGGTGCAGAACACCTTCGGATGGGTGAGCCACTTCGATCGCACGCTCTTCGATCAGAACGTGCACAGCACGGTGTACCCGCAGGCGCCGGCCGGTTTGATTTTCCCCGGCGACGCGAACTATCCGGCCAACGGCGTCTCGAACAAGAAGTGGTCCGACTTCGCTCCCCGCGTCGGCGTCGTCTGGAACCCGGGCGGCAGCGAGACGACGAGCGTCCGCGCGTCGTGGGGTGTGTTCTACGACGCGCCGCAGTTGTTCTTCAACACGCGGTTTGCGAACAACCCGCCGTGGGGCGCGCAGATCACGATCTCGAATCCGGCTGGCGGATTCGCGAACCCGTATCTCGGTTACCCGGGCGGCAATCCGTTCCCGGCGCTCAACAACAACTGGCAGACGCAGGCCTTCCCGGCGTTCGGCGTGTACGTCAACGCGCCGCTCGATCTGAATCCGACGACGCTGCAGCAGTGGAACCTCAGCGTGCAACGGCAGGTCGGTGACTGGCTGCTGGCCGCGAGCTATCTCGGCAACCACTCGAGCCATCTGTGGATCGGCACCGAGTTGAATCCCGCGGTCTTCGGACCGGGCGCGACGACCGGCAACACGAACAACCGCCGCGTCCTCGAGCTCGCGAACCTGTCGCAGGGTCAGTTCTACGGCACGATCGGTCAGCTCGACGACGGCGGCCGCGGCAACTACAACGCGATGTTCCTGCAGGCGCAGAGGCGGTTGAAGGATAACCTGAGCGTCCTCGCCAACTGGACGTTGTCGAAGTGCATGAGCGATCCGGCGACGACCAAATCACCGGACCGACGATCGTGAACCCGGCGAATCCGTACGGCGACTATTCGTACTGCTCGTCGGATCGTCGTCACGTCGTGAACTTCTCGGTCGTGGCGCGGACGCCGCAGTTCAGCAATCGCATGGCGCACTACATCCTGAGCGACTGGCAGGTGTCGCCGCTCGTGCGGTGGCAGAGCGGCAACCGCTCGACGGTCACGACTGGCGTCGACAACGCGTTGACCGGCGTCGGCGGCCAGCGGGCGGTCCAGGTGCTCGACGATCCGTACGGCGACGGCACGCCGGGCAACTATCTGAACCGTGCGGCGTTCACGTCGCCGGCGAGCGGCACGTATAGCTCGCTGCTGCCGTTCACGATCGTCAACCCGTCGACGCTGCAGAACGACCTGGGGATTACGCGCGTGTTCCCGCTGTCGGGCACGCAGAACCTGCAGTTCCGGTGGGAGATCTTCAACGTCTTCAACAAGGTGAACTTCAACGCGCCGGTGACCTCGCTCAACAGCGCGAGCTTCGGCCAAATCCAGAGCGCCGGCGATCCGCGAATCATGCAGTTCGCGCTAAAGTTCAACTTCTAAGGTGCCTGCAGTGCCTGGAGTGCCTAACGCGCCTGGAGTGCCTAACGTGCGTAAAGTGCCTAACGTGCCTAACGTGCGTGGAGTGCTCTTGGCGGCGTTTCTCGCGCCGGCCGTCCTGATCGCCGCCGATCAGGGCGACTGGCCGATGCACGATCACGACGCGGGCGGGACGCGCTTCTCACCGCTCACGCAGATCACGCCGGCGAATGTTTCGACGCTGCAGCCGGCGTGGTCGTTCGACACCGGCGTGACTGGGATTCAGGTCACGCCGCTCGTCGTCGGCGGGATGATGTACGTCACCGCCGGCAAAGACATCATCGCGCTCGAACCCGAAACGGGGAAGGTCCTGTGGAGGTTCACCGCGCCGGCGAACGTCAGCCGGCGCGGCGTCGCGTACTGGCCTGGCGACGCGCGCACGCCGGCGCGTCTGTTCAGCGGCGCGGGCGACAAGATGATCGCCGTCAACGCCGAGAGCGGAAAACTCGAGAACGGGTTCGGCGACGGCGGATCGGTCGATCTGAAAGCAAGCGTCCGCGGCGACGTGGACGGCGGCTTCAGCCTCGTCTCGCCGCCGGCGGTCTACAAGAACATCGTCATCACCGGAGGGAACAACGGCGAGCAGTCGCCGAGCTACGGCCTCTACGGCGACATTCGCGGCTGGGACGCGCGGACCGGCAAGCTGCTCTGGTCGTTCCACACCGTGCCGCGCGCGGGCGAGCCTGGCGCCGACACGTGGGAGAACGACAGCTGGAAGAATCGCTCCGGCACCAACATGTGGTCGTTCTTCACCGTGGACGATCAACGCGGCATCGTCTACGTTCCGCTCGGCGCGCCGACGTCGGACTACTACGGCGCCGACCGTCACGGCAAGAACCTCTACGGCAATTCGCTCGTCGCGCTCGACGCGACGACCGGCGCGTTGAAGTGGTTTCAGCAACTCGTGCATCACGATCTGTGGGACTTCGACATTCCCGCAGCGCCGACGCTCGTGGACGTGAAGCGCAACGGCCGCACGATCCCCGCCGTCGTCGTCGTCACGAAGATGTCGCTGCTGTTCATGTTCGATCGCGTCACTGGTGAGCCGATCTTCGGAATGGAAGAACGTCCCGTGCCGAAGAGCAACGTGCCCGGCGAAGCCTCGTGGCCGACGCAGCCGTTCCCGACGAAGCCAGCGCCGCTCGGACGCATCACGTTCGATCCCGCGAAGGACTTCAACGCGCTGACGCCGGAGATCCAGGCGTACTGCAAGGATCTCTGGGACAAGAGCGGGATGTACACGAACGGTCCCTACACGCCGCCCGGGACCGAGGGGACGATGCTGACGTTCCCGAGCACGATTGGCGGAGGGAATTGGAACGGCACGGCGTACGACCCGTCGCTCGGCCTCGTCTTCACGAACGTGATGAACCTCGGTCAGGTCGCGAAGATGGTTCAGGGCACCGATCGCAGCGGGAACGCCGGATGGGTGCGCCGGTCGCCATGGGGCGGTGCAGTAGGACGATTCTGGAATCCCGAGACGAAAGTGCCGTGCTCGGCGCCGCCATTCGGCGAGCTCATCGCCGTCAACGTGAATACGGGCGACATCGCATGGCACGTGCCGATCGGCTTCATCCCGGCGCTGAAGGACAAAGGCCTCACGAACACCGGTGGACTCGGGCTCGGCGGCGGCATCGCGACGGCAAGCGGCCTGATCTTCATCGGCGCGACGACCGATGGTCACTTCCGCGCGTTCGAGTCGAAGACCGGCAAGCAGTTGTGGGATACGACGCTCGACGCGCCCTCGCACAGCGTGCCGATGACGTTCATGGGCAAGGATCGCCGCCAGTACGTTGTCGTCGCCGCCGGCGGCGGTGGCTATCTGCAATCGCCCGCTGGCTCGAAGATCGTCGCCTTCGCTCTTGGAACGCAGCAATCAGCAATTAGCAATCAGCATGTGAAGAAGCACGTCCTGGCGTGGGGCGACGTCAGAAACGGCTATCAGCACGAGTCGATCTCGCATGCGTTTGCGACGATCGAACGTCTGGGCCGCGAGTCGGGGTTGTACGACACGACGTTCCGCACCGATTCGCAGCCGATCACGAAGCGCGACATCACGTTCAAGACCGGGACCGGCATCGCGACAGGCGAGCAATTCCTTGCGCACAACCTGAATTACTACGACGCGATCTTTTTCTTCGGCGTCCGCGAGATCGGTCTGACGCCGCAGCAGCGCGCCGACCTGCTGTCGTTCGTGCGCGATGATGGCAAAGGGTTCGTCACCGCCCATTCGGGCGCGACCGCGTTCTTCTCGTGGCCGGAGTTCGGCAAGATGCTCGGCGGCCGCTTCGACGAGCATCCCTGGGGCATCACCGACGCGACCGTCGTCGTGGACGACCCGTCGTTCCCGGCGATGAAGAACTTTCCGTCGGGGACGGTGTTTCACGACGAGCACTATCAGCTAAAGGATTTCTCCCGCAGCGACGTCCACGTGCTGGCGCACCTGGATGCGTCGAAGCTCGATCTCACCGCGCCGCTGGTCCATCGCACCGACAAGGATTTTCCGGTCGCCTGGACGAAGAACTTCGGCAAGGGACGCGTCTTCTACTCGACGCTCGGCCACGAAGACACGTCGTGGGACAACCCGGCGATTCAGCAGATGTATTTCGAAGCCATCAAGTGGGCGCTGCGCATCGACACACCTGCGGCCGCACCGACGATGACGACGGGTCTGCCCGAAGCGAAAGGGAAGACCGCCGTGTTGAAGATGTGCAGCGACTGTCACGGCCTCGAAACGGCGATTACGCCGCGCCATTCGCGCACCGAATGGCAACAAACCGTCGAATCGATGCGCGAGCGCGGGGCGCCCGGGACAGACGAGGACAGCCGCGCGGCGATCGACTACCTGGCGAAGTACTTCGGACGATGAAGAAGCTGCTTGTCGTCGCGTGTTGTGTCGGCGTCGTCGCGTCGCTGTCCGCGCAGCGTGGCCGGGGCGGTCCGCCGCGGCCGCGAACACGGAAAGCGGTCCTCGCGTGGGCGGACACGCGAAACGGGATCGCGCAGCACGACTCGACATCGCACGCGCTCGCGATCATCGAGCGGCTCGGATACGAATCCGGCGCGTACGACACCTTCATCCGTACCGACTCGAACATCATCTCGAAAACCCCATTGATGACCGACGGCAAGCCGGCGAGCGGCGGGCCCAGCCTTGCGAACGTCGACGCGATCTTCTTCCTCGGGCATCGCGAGATCCAGTTGGACGCGGCGCAGAAGAAAGATCTGCTCGCCTTCGTGCACGACGATGGGAAGGGATTCGTCGCCGCGCACACAGGGCTGACGGCGTTCGAATCGTGGCCCGAGTTCCTCGATCTGATTGGCGCTCGCTACGACGGTCACCCGTGGAACACCGCGCCCGGCACCGTCATCAACGACGACCCGGCGTTCCCGGCCACGAAGCACTTCGCGTCGACGTTCAACATCACCGACGAGTTCTATCAGCCGAAAGAGTTCTCGCGCGACAAGATGCGCGTGCTGCTGCGGCTCGACACGTCGAAGATGCCGCCGAACGCCGAGAATCATCGCGCCGACGGCGACTATCCGCTGGCGTGGGCGAAGATGTACGGCAAGGGCCGCGTGTTCTACTCGTCGTTCGCCCACGCATCGAGCACGTGGGACAATCCGGACGTCTACCACATGTACTTCGAGGCGCTGAAGTGGGCGCTTGGAATGACTGAAGCGGATGTGACGCCGCGACCGAAGTCGTAGCGCGCGCTCAGCACGCGTTTTGCTCTGTACCTCAGCGTGGCAACCGAGCGACGAAAGGCTTCTGATCGTCGCAAGAAGAACCGTCGGCGTCCGCCAAGCGAGTCGGTGGACGTTACGCGGCTCGAGCACGAGAATTTGTACGGCCAGGTGGAAGAAGTGCTCAGGTCGGTGCGCCGGATCGAGCACGAACTGCACATGAATCGCGAGCGAATCGCTGAGCTCGAGCGTGACCTCGAAGTTCTGCTGATGAAGGCGCAGAAGGGCGCCTGACCTGAGCTGCCTGACGTAATCGTCAGGATCTTGTCAGGTGCGGAAGCGCAGCGACTGCCTACGATGACCTCGGAGGGCAGTCGATGACCGCGCGCGAATTTCTCAGCAACATTGCTTTCATTCTTGCCGTGATGGCGGTTGGCGCCGTGCTCGAGGTCGCCGTGCCGTTCTTTGCCGCCAAGCGGGACGGCGATCGCCGCGCCGCAAACCTCGCGTTCACCGGACTCGGATTCGGCGTCAACTGGGTGCTCTCGTCGGTGGCCGCGATCCTTGCGGTGTCGCTTCGGCCGGCAGGATTGCTGTCCGTGACCGCCTGGTCACCGACCGGGCGGGTCGTTTTCGGCGTGGTCCTGCTGGATTTCTCCGTCGGGTACCTCTCCCATCGTACGCTGCACATGTCGTCGTGGCTCTGGCGCTTCCATCGGATCCACCACTGCGACGATTTCGTCGACGTGACGACGACGTATCGGACGCATCCGGTCGAGACGGTGTGGCGCTTCTTGTTTTCGGTCGTGCCGGTGTGGCTCATCGGCATCCCTGCGCAGGCGGTCGTCATCCAGCGGCTGCTGCAGTCAAGCTTCGGGATCATCGAGCATTCGAACATCCGCTTGCCGCGCGGCGTGGACCGCGCACTCTCGACCGTCCTGGTGACGCCGAATCTGCACAAGATCCATCACTCGCGCGTCATGGCCGAAACGAACTCGAACTACGCGAACGTGCTGACGTTGTGGGATCGCGTCCTCGGCACCTTCACGCCGAGCGCGCGAGCCTACACGCTGACCTACGGCCTGGACGATGCGGATCCGGCGCAGTTGACGTCGTTTCCGGGGCTACTGGCGATGCCGTTCGAGCCTGACACAAAAGTCAGACAGCCGGTGTCGGCGACCCAGTAACATTTCCTCTCGGTGAGAGTGCTCGTCGTCGAAGACGAACCGAAGATCGCGCGCGTGCTCGCGCAGGCGCTCGAAGGGGAGCGCTACGTCGTCGATGTCGCGACGACGGGCGAGGACGGTTTTTTTCGCGCGAACGCCGAGACGTTCGACCTGGTCCTGCTCGATGTCATGCTGCCGGGGCGCAGCGGGTTCGACATCCTGCAGACGCTCCGGCAGCGTCGCATCGACACACCCGTGCTGATGCTCACAGCGCGCGATGCGATCGACGACCGCGTGCGCGGCCTCGATCTCGGCGCGGACGATTACCTCGTCAAGCCATTTGCCGTGGCGGAACTGCTGGCGCGCGTCCGGGCGCTGACGCGGCGGGTGCGAGGGGCCGAGGTCACGCGGCTGAAAGCTCTCGATCTCGAATTGGATCTCGTCGGACGCACGGCCACGCGCGGCGAGCGGACGCTCGACTTGACCGTTCGCGAGTTCGAGTTGCTCGAGTATCTCCTCCGGCATCAGGGCCATCCTGTTTCGCGCGACATGCTCGCGCGTGACGTCTGGAAAGAACCGCATCGCGCCACGCCGATCGACAACGTGATCGACGTCCAGATGACGCGGCTGCGGAAGAAGATCGACATCGACGGCGTGCCGCGGCTGATCCAGACCGTCCGCGGCGTCGGGTTCGTGCTGAAAGAGGATCGATGATCGCGGTCCGCGGTCGCTTGACGGCGTGGTACACAAGCGTCCTCGCGATCGTCGTCGTCGTGTACGCGGCCGCGACCTATGTCGCCGTGCGGCGCGAGTTCCTCGAGCAGCAGGAAGATCGTCCGAACCCCGAGATGGACGAGCAGCTTGGCGAAATCCGCACCGTGCTCCTCGGTGGACTGCCATTCGTGATCGGCTTGTCGGCGATTGGCGGCTACATCCTCGCTGGTCGCGCGCTGCAGCCGGTCGAGGCGTCGTTCGAGAAGCTGCGGCGATTCACAGCCGACGCGTCGCACGAGTTGCGCACGCCGTTGGCCGTCATTCGCGGGACCGGCGAGCTCGCGCTCAACGAGAATCGATCGGCCGGCGAGTACAAAGAGGCGCTCGGCAGCATCCTCGAGGAAGCGGACCGTCTCACGGGGCTGGTCGACACGCTGCTCAGGCTCTCGCACGCCGACGCCGGCAGCGTCGTGCTGGCGCGCGAGGCGGTGGCGCTCGACGATGTCGCGCGAGACGTGGCCGGCTCGCTGGCGATCCTGGCGGAAGAGCGCAAGCAGCGGATCGTCGTCGACGCGCCGGCGCGCGTCACGGTCACCGCGGATCCCGCCGTGCTGCGCGAAGCGGTGATCAACGTCGTCGACAACGCCATCAAATACAGCCCGGCTGGCGCGACGATTTCGGTCCGCGTGCGCGCGACCGGCCAGGAGGCGGAACTGACGGTGGCCGATGAAGGTCCCGGGATCGCGCCGGAATTCCGCGAGCGGATTTTCGATCGCTTCTTTCGGATCGACGAAGGACGCTCACGGACTGTCGGCGGCGCGGGACTGGGGCTCGCCATCGCGCGCTGGGCGGTTGAGGTTAGCGGCGGACGGATCACCGCGACCAACGGCGCACGCGGCGGCGCCGAGTTCTCGATCGTTCTACCATTGAGCCAGGGAGGGTATGCATGAAGCGCGTATTCATGGTCTATGCGGCGATGATGCTCGGGGCCGCATCGACGGCGCTGGCGCAGGAGATTCCCGCGGAATATCAACAGGTGCTCACGACGCTCGGCAAGCAGGGCGACTTCAAAGCGAACGTGTTGAAGGTCAACATCCCGCGCAACGACGTCACCGTTACCGTCGCGAACGTCAAAACCCCGACGCCGTTCGGATTCGGCGGCTGGATCGCGATGACGAAGGGCAGCGG
>DASREL010000087.1:0-24440 GCA_035652075.1 Vicinamibacterales bacterium | reverse complement strand
CCAATGGGTGGGAACTGGGAAAGGAAGATCCGGCGTATCCCGGCAGTCAGCGCTATCTGAAGACCGGCACGAACTACAAGTTCCCGATCGGCAAGTGGTACAAGGTACGGATCATCCAGACGAACGCCACGATTCAGGTGTTCGTCAACGACATCCTGATCACGACGTACACCGACACGCAGCGTCCGTACAAGGCCGGCAAAATCGGAATGTATAACGAGGACGCCGAAGTCTACTTCGACAAGGTCGACACGATCCCGTAGAGAGTCTCCGCTTGATCGCACGCCTGCAATCGAACTAACGTCCGCTGCATGCGTGCACGACTCGTCCAGCGTCTCCGGCTGCTCGGCCTTCTGTCTCTCGTCATCGCGAGCGCGTTTCCGCTTCACATGGGCGCCGCTCAGGCGCCCGCCGCGTCGCCGCGATCCATCGGCGCCGATTTGTTCAACGGCCTGAAGTGGCGCAACATCGGTCCGTTTCACGGCGGCCGCATTTCAGGAATCAGCGGCGCCGTCGGACAGCCGGGCGTCTTCTACGCGGCCACGCCGCTCGGCGGCGTCTGGAAGACGACGAGCGCTGGCGTGACGTGGTTTCCGATCTTCGATCAGATCCAGAACGTCGACAGCATCGGCGCCGTCCAGGTCGCGCCGTCGGACCCGAACATCGTCTACGTCGGCACCGGCGACCCGATCGGCGGCAGCAACGGTGACGGCGTGTACAAGTCAACCGACGCCGGCAAGACGTGGACGCACATCGGCCTCGACGACACGACGAAGATCGCCAAGCTCGTCATCGACCCAAAGGATCCGAACATCGTCCTCGCGTGCACGCTCGGCGACGCGACGCACAAAGGCGGCGGCGTCTATCGGACGACCGACGGCGGCGCGACGTGGCAGAACGTGCTGAAGCCGGAAGGCGTGCCGGGCACACGCGATCTCGAATCGGCGTACGACATGCCGAACGTGATCTTCGCCGCAACCCAGCCGCCAGGCGCCACGATCGGCGGTGGACAGGGACGCGGCAACGCGCCGACGTCGTTCGCGAAGCTGTTCAAGTCCACCGACGAAGGCAAGACGTGGAGCGAGATCACGACGCTGCCGCACTATCCGGGACGGATCAGCGTCGCCGTCGCGAACCACACCAACGGCCAGCGCGTGTACGTCGTCGGCAACGCGATCGAGAACGGATCCGGCGTGTACCGATCGGATGATGGCGGCGCGACGTGGAAGCATGTCGGGAACGGCGAGTCGCGCGTCAGCAACGGCCAAGGCTCCTACAGTTCCGGCATCTGGGTCGATCCGCAAAACCCCGACATCGTCTACGTCGTCAGCATCCCGCTGTATCGATCGGTTGACGGCGGCAACACGTTCACGTCGTTCAAGGGCGCGCCCGGGGGCGAGGACTACCACGTCCTGTGGATCGATCCGACGAACGGACAGCGCATCGCCGTCGGCGCCGATCAGGGCGCGACCGTCACGCTCGATGGCGGCAGGACGTGGAGCCTGTGGTATCCGATGCCGATCGCGCAGGTCTATCATGTCGAGACCAACGCGCAGTATCCCTACTGGGTGATGGCGGCGCAGCAGGACACCGGCGCGGTGATGACGAAGAGCCGCGGCGACTTCGGCCAGATCAATTTCTACGACTGGCGGCCGGTCGCGGCGTCCGAGTTCGGCACGATCGCCGCCGATCCGCTGCATCCGGAGATCCTGTACGCGCTCGGTTACGGCGCCGGCCAGGGCGGCGGGACGCTCATCAAGGTCAACACGCAGACGGGGCAGTCGGGAAACGTGGCGCCGAATCTGGGGACCGAGGCGCCGAAGTACCGGCAGGTCCGCGATTTCTGGAAAAAATTCGATCCGTTCGATCAGCAGGCGATGTACGTCGGCTATCAATGCCTCCTCGTCACGCGCGACGGCGCGCAGACGTGGAAGCCGTTCAGCCCGGATCTCACGACGACAAAGGATCAGAAAGTCGTGGCGTGCGGCACGCCTCCACCGCCGCCGCCTCTCGCCGGCGCAGCACCGCAAGGTGGCGGACGCGGCGCGCCTGCCCTGGCGATCACCGACTTCTTTCTCTCCAGCGCGAAGAAGGGCGTCGTGTGGACGGTCAGTACGAACGGGCAGATCTACAACACGATCGACGCCGGCTTGCACTGGACGAACGTCAGCAACATCGCGAAAGAGGCGACGACCGTCAACTTCAACATGATCGACGGCGGCCATCACGATCCGATGACAGCGTATGTGTCGGGTCGCCTCGCCGCGGGACGCGGCGAACCCGAAAACGTCGACACCAACGTGCCGCTCATCTGGCGGACGCACGACGGCGGCAAGACGTGGACGAAGATCGTCAACGGACTGCCGAGCGGCGAGCGGACCGGTAGCTTCGTCAATGCCGTTCGCGAAGACCCGAAGCAGAAAGGCCTGCTGTTCGCCGGCACCGAGACGACGGTGTACGTGTCGTTCGATGATGGCGACCACTGGCAGTCGCTGCGGCTGAACCTGCCGAGCACGTCGATCCGCGATCTCACATTCCACACCGCCGATCACATGAACGATATCGTCATCGGCACGTACGGCCGCGGCTTCTGGGTGCTCGACGACATGAGCCCGCTGCGGGAGATTGCCGCGAAGGGATCGGAAGCGGCGTCGGCGCCGGTGTACTTCTTCAAGCCGGGCGACGCGATTCGGTCGCGCTTCAACGGCAACTGGGATCAGCCGACATCGGTCGAGATGCCGCACGCGCCGAACCCGCCGTACGGCGCGCTGCTGTACTACCATCTCCGTCGACCGCCGTCCGGCGAGATGACGCTGCAGATCTTCGACGCGGCGGGAACGCTGGTGCGGACGATGTCGAGCATTCCGCCGCCGCCGGTCGAAGGCGCGCTCTATCCGGACTACTGGCTCGCGACGCCGCAGTCGCGCGCGCTGCCGAAGAACGTCGGCACGAACCGGATCAATTGGGATTTGCAGTACGACGACCCGCCGGCGATCGCGCACGATCTCGAAAACCAGATGAACATGGTCGAGGGCGTGACGACGCCGGGTCCGCACGGTCCGCAAGTGCCACCCGGCGTGTACACGCTCAAACTCACCGTCGACGGCACCGTCTACACACAGATGGTGACGGTGCGCAACGATCCGCGCGTCGGCGAGAGCCCGGCGATCGTCAGCGCGCTGAAGGCGCAGAACACGTTGACGATGAAGGCGTATCAGGGGATGAAGGACAGCTACGCCGCGAACGAGGAAGTGTCGGCGGCGCGGGCGCAGCTCAAATCGGCGGCGGCTGGACAAGGCGACGCGGCAGCAAAGGCGAAGGAACTGGACACGAAACTCGCCGCGTTTGGCGGTCCGCAGGAAGGCGGCGGCCGCGGTGGACGCGGCGGAGCGCCGACGAGCGACGGCATGTTGTCCTTCGTCGCGCTGAACAACGCGTTCAACACGCTCGTGAGCGCGATGCAGATCGGTCTCGACATGCCGCCGACACCGTCGCAGATCGACAACTGGACGACGACCTGCACGCGGTACAACGCGACGCTGACCGCGTGGAAGAAGATCCTGTCGGAGGAGCTTGCGTCGTACAAGAATCCGGCGAGCAAGCTGAATGCCGCGGCCTGCGGCGCTGGATCGGCCGCCGCCGCTGCTCCGCGACGCTAGCTACGTTCCTTCGAGGACGACGATGCTGCGCGGCTGCACGGTGCAGAGCGGACGGGGCAGTGGCGCGCCGGCCGTCGCGTCCCGCGGATCCGGACTTGGTGTGAACGTGTCGATCGCGATGTGCCACGTGCGCGGTGGATCCAGCGGCACCTCGAAGTCGAGCGGCTGCCAGAACATGTTCATCATCACGTGCAGGTCGGGATCGCCGCCGAAGCCGGCGACCGTGCAGGCGAGCGCGTGGGCGTCCGGATCGTCGAATCGCGGGCTGCCGAGGGTCGTCCCGTGCCACGTGATGTCGGCGAGTCCGCGCTCGTTCACGTCGCCTGAGTAGAAACGCGGCTGCCGCAGCGATCGGTGCGCTTTGCGAAACGCAATCATGCGTTGCAGGTGGCGAAGCACGTCGCGATGCCTGTCGACGAGACTCCAGTCCAGCCAACTGGTCGCGTTGTCCTGGTTGTAGGCGTTGTTGTTGCCGCCCTGCGTGCGGCGCATCTCGTCGCCCGCGAGCAGCATCGGCACGCCGCGCGAGAGCATCAGGATCGTGACGAAGTTCTTGATCTGCCTCGCTCGCAGCGTCTCGATCGCCGCGTCGCTCGTCGCTCCTTCGACTCCGCAGTGCCAGCTGTAGTTGTTGTCGATGCCGTCGCGGTTGCCCTCGCCGTTTCGCTCGTTGTGCTTGTCGTTGTAGGACACGAGGTCGTTCATCGTGAAGCCGTCGTGCACCGTGACGAAGTTGATGCTGTTGACCGGACCCTGTCCGCGGCTCTGATAGATGTCGGCGCTGCCGCCGAGGCGTGACGCGACGGCGCCGGTCATGCCGGGATCGCCTTTCACAAAGCGCCGCACCTCGTCGCGATAACGGCCGTTCCATTCTGCCCATCGGTCGCCGGGAAAATGTCCGACTTGATAGAGGCCCGCCGCGTCCCAGGCTTCGGCGATCAGCTTGGTGTCGGCCAGCGTATCCGACAACTCGATCTGCCAGATGACCGGCGGGTGGGCGAGCGGCAGGCCGTCTTCGCCGCGCGCGAGGATCGACGCTTCGTCGAATCGAAAGCCGTCGACGTGCATGTCGCGGACCCAGAACCGCAAACAGTCCACGATGAACTTCACCGGGATCGGATGATTCGCGTTCACCGTGTTGCCGGTGCCGGTGTAGTTCAGATACGTCGCGCGGTTGGCCGGATCGAGTAAGTAGAACGTTCGGTTGTCGAGGCCGCGAAACGCGTGCGTGGGCCCGAACTCGTTGCCCTCGTCGGTGTGATTGAAGACCATGTCGAGAATCACTTCGATGCCCGCCCGGTGCAGCGCCTTGACGAGATCGCGGAACTCGTTCATGTGCGCACCGGCGTCGCGGCTGACGCAATAGCCGTCGTGCGGGCTGAAGAAACCGATCGTCGAATAACCCCAGTAGTTGCGGAGCGGCTGGCCGTCTGGCCCGAGCGACACCTCTGAGTCGTCGAACGTGCAGACCGGCAGCAGTTCGACGGCGGTCACTCCGAGTTCCTGCAGGTACGGAATCTTTTCGATCACGCCGGCGAACGTCCCCGGATGGCGCACGCCCGCCGTCGGCGACCGCGTGAAGCCGCCGACGTGCATCTCGTAGATGACGGAGTCCTCGAGCGGACGATGCAGCGGTTGATCGCCCTCCCAGTCGTACGCGCCGGGATCGACGACGGCGCACCGCAGCGATGTCGCCTGGTTGTCGCGCGGGCCGACCGCGTCCGCCCGACGCCACAGCGCCTTCGAAATCCCGCGCGCGTACGGACCGATCAGCACTTTGTTCGAATTGAATCGATGTCCGTTTGCCGGATCGTACGGGCCGTCGACACGAAACGCGTAGTACGTGCCGGGGCGGCATCCACGGACGAAGACGTGCCAGAAGTGAAAGGTCTTGTTCTGAAACGGATCGAGCCGGACGACCTGCGCGGGCTCGGTCGCCGTCGCGGAATCGAAGAGCAGCAGCACGACCTCGGTCGCCGACTCCGAGAAGAGCGCGAAGTTGATGCCGTCGGGATAGACGGTCGTCCCGACCGGATGTGCTGAGCCTGCCTCGATCGCGAACATCATCGGCTCCTTGCGGTTGAGCCTCTATCTTGACCGATTGGCAGATCGCTTGCGTTGTCTACGGTGGAGGTGGGCTGATGAAACTCATCGGAGCGATGGCGGTCGTCGGGCTTGCTCTCTCCCTCTCGGTCTCGCCGGTCGAGGCGAAGCACAAGAACAAGATCAAAACGGTCGTCGGCTGCGTCGAAGGTTCACCGGATCATTACCACCTGGCAGCGGTGACAAAGAAAGGGAAGCACCGCGATTACGCGCTGGTCGGTAAGCGTGAATTCGCGTCCGAGGTGGGCCACAAGGTGCAGGCGCACGGCACCGTGTCCGGAACTGACTTCCGGGTGTCCGCGCTGAAGGACCTCGCGCCGCGCTGCCGCTGACGCGGTCAGGCCGGCATCATCACCGCGAATTCGCAGTGCCACGCGTCGGCGACTCTCGAGGCTTCCTCGACGTCGCTGACGACTTCAAGACGCAGGTCTGCGGATTCGCGCGTCACGTGCACGGCAATCTCGCCGGCGTGGCGCAGGATCCAGCACCGCGTGAGGTCGGGCAGTTCCCACACGAGCGTCGCCGACGTCTTCATCGACACGCCCGACGCTTCGTCCTGCGGATCATCTGCTCGTCGTCCGCTGCGGACGATGCGTCGGCGGTCTGACGTTCGGGATCGTTTCTCGCCCACAAATCGTCCAGCCGAGCAAGGCGCACGCCAATACATCGGTGGATAGAGCGCCAGCGGCGCACGCCACGCAGATCGCGTCCTCTCCGTCAATTTGTCGTTAGGATTTGTTTCGGCGCTGCATGGAAACGCAACGTACTGCTGTCACGCTGTCTTGGAAGCCACTCACTTTGCGAAATCGGCCTTCGCGAGAGAGGGATTTACGACAATTTCATCGAACGTCAGCTCGTCGACCGTGCGATCGCCCGCGCGTGTGACGACATGAGCCGGGATCTTGTAACCGCCCGCCGACTTCCGCTCGACGACTGACATCGTCATCACCTGCGACCCGTTTCGATAGATGACGCGATCGGGCATGCGCGATTTCGGATCGAATGTGACGCGCGCCGAAAAGCGCATATCGCTGACGGCGTCGACGCCCGGGGAGAACTCGGCGCCCGGCATGTCGACCGGTGTTTCGCGCGTGTAAAGCTTCACCTGCACTTCGTTCGACACCCACGCCATGTTCAACATGAACCGCGCGAGATCGAATCGTGCCGCTTCGATCGACGCCGCATCCTTTGGCTCAGAGATGACGTGTTGATCTGCGCTCTCGATCAGATTGAGCGGCGTCGTGCCGGCGTATCCGGTGAGGCGGCGACCAAACGATCCCGAATCGATTCGCAGATAGCGATCCGGCAGCAGGATCCTGATCTCGACGGCGCCGCTGAACGGTGTGCCGTCCGCTCCGGAGAACTGCGAGTGGCCTTTCAGGCGCAGCGACCGAAGTCGCGCGAGGCCGCCGGGGCCTCCCGTGAGGGCGATGCGCGCCGATTCGAACAGTTCACGCGCCTTCGGGTCGTGATAGAGCCGGCGGACTTCAGGGTCCGGTTCGTTCTGCGCGTTCGCGACCGCGAGCCAGCAGACGATCGCGCAGAAACACATCACCGTCCGTCGCCGCGCGATCGAATTCATCGTTCAGCCGCCAATCGCTTTGGCGCCACCTGGCAATAACTGCGGTCAATCATCGTCGCCATCAGTTTCTGATCGACGGCGACGTCGACCCACCGGCTGACCCAGACGCCACGTCCATACGGCGTCGCAAAGAAATCTTTCTTGCGCGCGATGCGCTCGGCGTCGGCAGCCGAGGCGCGGAAGGCGACGGACGGCCGGCCTCCGAAGATCTCGAACGAACAAAACACTTTCTTGCCCACACGAAAGGTGGGATGACCCCACGACGTGGTCTCTTTCGTTTCCGGCAGCGCGAGGCACAACTTCCGCAGTCGCGCGAACACCGGTCGCTCGAATTCTCTGGCAGGCATCGCTCTCATCGCTCCTCGATCCGAGCGAAGCCTACTACGACCTGGACACCGTGCGTGTGAGCGCGGCGCCGGCGAGAGCCGCACCCAACATCCCCAGCACCACCGCGGCGGCCGCGCCGACAACGCCGTTGCCCGTGCCAGGACCGCCCGTCGCCATCGCCAGGTTGAGTGCACCGTTGACGATGGCGATCAGTGCTGCCGCCAGCGCCGCAGTCGCGCTCCATCTTCCGTAACCGGGATGGCGCAGCGACAGCCACGCGATGACGACGCCGACCAGCGCGAACCCGATGGCCGCCGTCGCCCAGAATCGTCGAAGTGTCATGCCCTGAACGGTGATGGCGGCCGGCTGCGAAAGGTGCGTCGCGACGAGCACCGCGTGCACGAGTGCCGCGAACACCGCGGCGGCCGCGACCGCGCCGACGAACAGCCTGATACCTTTTGGTTGTCGCATACGTCAGGTATGACGAACGAGGAGGCGGAAACGTAACATGGCCGAGCGGAGGTCGTTCACCGACCTGTTCGAAGAGCACCGGCAGCGGCTGCGCGGCGTCGCCTACCGCATGCTCGGTTCGCTGACCGAGGCCGAGGACGCGGTGCAGGAAGCGTGGCTGCGTCTGAACGACGTCGACGCATCGACGATCGAGAACCTTGGCGGCTGGTTGACGACCGTCGTCTCGCGCGTGTGTCTGGACATGCTGCGCGGGCGCAGAGCACGACGGGAAGAGTCGATCGATGCCCAGCTGACCGAATCGCGAGTCGCGCGCGGCGAACGTGCGGACCCCGAAAGCGAAGCCGTGCTCGCCGACGCCGTTGGCGTAGCGCTGCTGGTCGTGCTCGATACGCTGACGCCCGCCGAGCGCCTCGTCTTCGTGCTGCATGATCTGTTCGGCATGCCCTTCACCGACATCGCTCCCATCGTCGGACGCTCGGCGGCCGCGGCGAAGCAGCTCGCGAGCCGCGCGCGCCGTCGCGTGCGGGGTTCCTCGGCCTCGTCCGATGCCGGCCGCGCGCGTCAGCGCGAAGTCGTCGAGGCGTTCTTGAAGGCCACCCGCGCGGGGGACCTCGAGGCGTTGCTTGCCGTGCTCGATCCCGACGCGGTCATTCGCATCGACGGCGCCGCGCGCATGGCTGGCGGTTCGGCGGACGCGGCCGACACGCCGCGCGAACTCCGCGGCGCGTCGACGTGGGCGAGGCAGATGATCGCGATGTCACGAGGAATGCGGTTCGTTCAGCCTGCGCTCATCGACGGATCGGTTGGCGTGATCGTCGCGCCAGGCGGCACGCTGTCCCGGGTCTTGCTCTTCACGGTCGCCAACGGCACGATCGCGAGGATCGAGGTCGTCGGCGATCCGACGCGACTGCGCGACCTCGACATCAGCGTGCTGTAGGGGGAGGGAGTATGTTCAGCCTGCACGGCGTGCGGTATCAGGTGACGGATGTCGCGCGCGCCGTTGCCTTTTACACCGAACACTTCGGCTTTCGGGTCCAGCATCAGCAGCTGCCCGTGTTTGCGAGCGTCGCGCTCGGAGATTTTACGCTGTTGCTCACCGGACCGGGCGCGTCAGGCTCTCGTCCGTTGCCGAACGGTGAGCCGCAGCGGCCTGGCGGATCGAATCGAGTCGTGCTCCGCGTCGCCGATCTGCCGGCGCAGATCGAAGCGCTGACGAAGGCGGGCGTGACGTTTCGGAATGAGCTCGAGAACGGTCCGGTCGGACGGCAGATCCAGATCGAGGATCCCGACGGCAACCCGATCGAACTGTTCGAGCCTCGGCGCTAGCCGACACCGGGGCCCACGTCAGAGGCGACCATGCGCGTGCTGGTTATCGGCGGCACCAAGTTCATCGGCCCGTATGTGGTGCGCGAGCTCGTCTCGCTCGGCCACGATGTGACCGTCTACCACCGCGGCGAACACGAGCCGTCCCTCCCGCGCAGCGTCCGTCACGTTCACAGTCCCGCCGCCGCCATGCCCGTCGTCGCATTTTCGCGGGAGCTGCACCAGCCGCCGCCGGATGTCGTGATTCACATGATTGCGATGGGCGAGCGGGACGCCAACGCGGTCGTGGATGCGTTTCGAGATCGCGCGGGTCGCCTGATTGTGCTGAGTAGCGGCGATGTGTACCAGGCGTATGGCCGGTTGATCGGACTGGAGCCAGGCCCGCGCGCTCCTGGTCTTCTCACCGAGTCGTCGCCGGTGCGGACGATGCTGTATCCGTATCGAAAACAGGCGCAGTCCGAGGACGATTGGATCTATTGGTACGACAAGATCCTCGTGGAGCGCAGTGTCCTCGCCGCATCGTCGCTGCCGGCGGTCGTGCTGCGGCTGCCGAAGGTGTACGGCCCCGGTGAGAACGCGGATCTTGGCACCGTTTACGGATTTCGACAGCAGCCGCAGTGGCGCTGGACGCACGGCTACGTCGAGAACCTTGCGCATGCGATCGTCCTTGCCGCGCTGCATCCGGCGGCCGCGGGGATCTACAACGTCGGCGAGGCGCATACGCCGACAGTGGCGGAGCGGTTGGCGGATTTGCCGCCGTCACCATTGCAGGACGCGTCGACGCCGCCGTTCCATTTCGAGCACGACATCGCCTACGACACGAGCCGCATTCGTCGGCAATTGGGCTACGCGGAACCGGTCGGATACGCCGAGGGATTGAGGCGAACCTTGGCGTCAGCGACCCGATAATCGTCGCTCGGGGTCGTCAGCTCGAGTGCCGGAATCAGTGTCGGCGCGTTTGTTGACATGTCGCGGCGCGCGAACATCTCGGCTCATGCTCGTGCGCGAAAGGTGAGCGACGACAGGACGAATGACGCGTCTCGGCTCTCGATCAGGTCATGCATCCGACGAATAATGACCGGGAACGTCAAAATCAACGCGCGGAACATACGGTTGGCGTGAGGTCGTTCGATAGCCCCGATGTGATCGGCCGTGATCTGTGCGTGGTGACGTAGAAAGCCGTGAGATGTGCCGTCCAGACGGAGTGTGCGCTTCCGGCCGTCAACGGTGACAAATCCCGCGGCGTGATGTAGACGACGAGCGTTGGTGTGAGCCAGAGCGCATCGGTCCCCGTGAACGCGCGCGTCCACGTCCGCGGTTCGAGATCGAGCAGAAAGTAATCGAGTTCGCCCGTTGTGCTGCTGCCGTGCTCCCCGTAGTTGCCGACAAGCAGCGTGCGTCCATCTGGTGACCACGAGATTTGCATCGGCCACGGTGCGTACGGTTCGCCCGTCGAGTAGCGCTGACCGAACGGGACGCGGACGATCGGATCGCGTGTCGGCGCATCCGCAATCAGAACATCGGTTCCTGTGACGACGCACGCGATGCGCGTTCGGTCCGGAGACACTTGCGCGGTGTCGGCATCGCACGCCGTCGGAGTGGGCGAGGGCCCGGCGTCGTGAAGCGCACTGGGGCCAGTCGCGTCGACACGCTCTTCAGCGCCGGTCGTCCGATCGAGACGCCATCGCGTGATCGTCAAGTCGTCGTTCTGACTGTCGAACAGGGTGTGCCGGCCATCGGCGTCGCAGGTCGGCGAGCGGTGATCGCGCCGGCTATGTGAAATCTGTTTTGGTTCGCCTCCCTCCGGCGTCCAGATCCAGAGCTGCTGGTACGTGCGTCCCTGTGCGGCGTACGCGCGATGGCTGAAGACGACCTGCTGCGCGTCGAGGGGTGCCGCCAGCAGTAGACAGACGGCGAGGATCGGGAAAATTTCACCAGGCACTGCCGAATAACTCGCTGCCGATATCGTAATTCGACTTAGGAAGTCCTGTAAGTCCGCACCAATTGACCGCAGTGCGACAGGCACGCCTCTTGTAGACCGTAGTCAACATCTGAAAGGACGGCGTTGTGACTGCACGCCACTCGTCGGGCAAGGTTCTGGTCGCCGACGACGAGACCACGAACGTCGCGCTGTTGACGCGGATGATGCGTCACCTCGGCCACGAGGTCGTGAGCGCGGCAAACGGCCAGTCGGCGCTCGACGCCGTTGAGAACGACCGCCCGGATCTCGTGCTGCTCGACGTCAACATGCCGCGGATCGACGGCGTGGAAGTGTGCCGAAGCATCAAGAGCAACCCGGCGACACGGCTGGTGCCCGTCATTCTCGTGACCGGCCTCTCCGCCGTCCACGATCGCGTCCGCGGGATCGATGCAGGCGCCGACGACTTCTTGAGCAAACCGTTCGTCGCCGTCGAACTCGAAGCGCGGGTCCGATCGCTGATGCGCCGAAAGCAGCTCACCGACGGTTTGGACTCGGCGGAGGCGATCATGATGAGCCTCGCGCTGACGATCGAGGCGCGCGATCCGTACACGCGCGGCCACTGCGAGCGGCTCGCCGACCTCGCCTCGGCCCTCGGGGCGCGAATCGGATTGGACCCGGCCCAGTGTGAGGCGCTCTATCGTGGCGGCTTTCTCCACGACGTGGGGAAGATCGGTATCCCCGATGCGATCCTGTTGAAGTCCAGCCGCCTGACCGCCGCGGAGTTCGCGGTGATGCAGCACCACACCGTGATTGGAGACACGCTCTGTCGCCAATTGCACTCCCTCGACGCGGTTCGCCCGATCGTGCGCCATCACCACGAGAGAGCGGATGGCACCGGATATCCGGACGGTCTCGCGGGCGCGGAGATTCCGCTCGTGGCGGAGATTGTCGGGGTCGTCGATGCATACGACGCGATGACGACCGACCGTCCGTACAGTGCGGCGCTCCTGGCCGAAGACGCGTTCGAGCAACTGTGGGAAGACGTGAAGCGCGGCTGGAAGCGCGCCGAGCTGGTGGACTCCTTCGTCGGCATGATGACACCCCGGATCAACAAAAGGACTTGTCAATGACTGTACGGTTCTCGTCGGTGCTCAACGCGCTTGCGCCTCTCGTCGGCGCTCGCGCGCGTGTAGCCACGCACCCCGCGCTGCGTGTGCTGGTCGTCGACGACGAGGAACCGGTGCGTCGGTTCGTCGGGCGCGTGCTCGCCGAGGCCGGCTGCACGGTGACGACGGCCGCGGACGGGGATGAAGCGGTGGCGATCGGCGGAACCGGCGCCGCGATCGACGTGCTCGTCACCGATTTGATGATGCCGCATATGAACGGCGACGAAGTGGCGCGTCGCCTGCGTCGCCAGTCGCCCGACATCGCGGTCCTGTATCTCACTGCCTTCAGCGATCGCCTCTTCGCGGAACGCATGACGCTCTGGGAGCGTGAAGCGTTCCTCGACAAGCCCGGTTCCATTCGCGCCGTGCTCGAAGCCGTGTCGCTCCTGGCGTACGGGCGCCTGGATGGCATGCAGCGGAATCCGGGGCTCGACGTTCCAGCGGCACAGAGCCGATGACCGGGATGCCGCCCGCGGTTACGCTGCGCGACGCGCAGGACGAACTGCGACGCCTGACCGAACAGCTCGAGCGATCCGACGCCTATTTCCGATCGCTCATCGAGAACGTGACCGACATCGTCACGATCATCGAGGCGGACGGCAAGATTCGCTACATCAGCCCGTCGGTCAAGAGCGTGCTGGGGTACGCGCCGGAGGAGCGCGTCGGTCGAGACGCGTTCGATCTTCTCCATCCCGACGACCACCTGCGGCTGCGCCAGCTCGTCGCTGAGGCGGTCGCCGGCCGGCGCACGGCGTCGCTCGTGTCGTACCGCTATCGGCACGCGAACGGATCGTGGCGGCAGCTCGAAGCGTCGGCGATCAACCTGCTCGGCGAGTCAGCGGTCAACGGCATCGTCGTGGTGTCGCGTGACATCACCGAGCGTGTCGAAATCGAAAATCGGTATCAGGCGCTCTTCGAAAACATGGTCGAAGGGTTCGCGCACTGCCGGATGGTGTACCGCGACGGGAAGCCGAGCGACTGGATCTTCCTGGAAGCGAATCGATCGTTCACGCGGCTGATCGGCGTCGCGGACGTCGTCGGACGCACGGTCAGCGACCTCATTCCTGGCATTCTCGAGCAGAATCCCGAACTCTTCGAGATCTACGGCCGCGTGACGGCGACAGGGGAGCCGGCGTACTTCGAGACGTACCTGCACGGCTTGCGGATGTGGTGTGCGGTGTCCGCCTATTCCACGGGGCCGTCGCAGTTCGCGGCGATGTTCGAGGACATCAGCGAGCGCAAGGCGACCGAGGCGCGGCTGCGGGTGTCGGAGGCCGAGTTCCACAGCTTGATCGATCAGGCGCCGCTGGGGATCTACCGCGCGACACCCGATGGGCGGCTCCTGATGGTGAATCGGGCGCTGGTTCGGTTGCTCGGATGCGAATCGGCGGATGCGGTGCTGCGGCTGAACGTCGCTCGTGACGTGTACGCAGACCCTGCCGAACGCGAACGGCTGATAACTCGAGCGGGCGCCAACCGCGAAACCGTCATCGCCGAAGTGGTGTGGCGACGGCAGGACGGCGGGCTCATTTCGGTGCGACTCCACATGCACGCCGTGCGCGACGCCGACGGCGGCGTGCAGTACTTCGACACGCTCGCCGAAGACGTCACCGAGCAAAAGGATCTCGAGCGGCAGTTTCATCAGGCGCAGAAACTCGAAGCGGTCGGCCGGCTCGCCGGCGGGGTCGCCCACGATTTCAACAACCTCCTGACGACGATCCTGGGCTACTCGGAACTGGTGCGCGAAGCGTTGCCGCCAAACGATCCGACGCGTGCGGACGTCGACGACATCTTCGCGGCGGCACAGCGGGCGACGGCGCTCACGCGCCAGCTGCTGGCGTTCAGCCGCAAGAGTGTGTTCCAGCCGCGCGTCGTCGATGTGAACGAATCGGTTCGAGGTCTCGAGAAGATGCTGCGCCGGCTGATCGGCGAGGATCTCGTTCTCGACGTGGCGCTGGCCGCGGCTCCTGCGACGGTTCGCGCGGATCCCGGTCAAATCGAGCAGGTGATTCTCAATCTGGTCGTCAACGCGCGCGACGCGATGCCCGCTGGCGGCCGCCTGACGATCCGGGTCGCGAACGTGCCGGCCGCCGAAGGCATCGTGGCAGACTCCGTGGCCCTGCCGCCCGGGCCGTACGTCAAGCTGTCGGTCACCGATACCGGCGTGGGAATGCCGCCGGAGATCCTGCGCCACATCTTCGAACCGTTCTTCACGACGAAGGAACAAGGCAAAGGAACGGGTCTCGGGCTTTCGACGGTGTTCGGCATCGTCACGCAGAGCGGCGGGCGGGTGTGGCCATCGAGCGAGCCGGGGCGAGGGTCGACGTTCACGGTGTGCCTGCCGTTCGTGGATGACGTCGAGGAGGAGCAGCCGGCGATGTGTGAGCCGACCCGCGCCGCTGGCGGCCGCGAGCGGATTCTCGTGGCCGAGGACGACAACGCCGTGCAGGTCATCATCGCGCGCGCTCTTTCGAGCAAGGGATACGACGTGCTGCTGGCGCACGACGGCCCCGACGCGCTCGGCTTACTCCGCGCCAACGACCGACCGGTCGATCTGCTGATTACCGACTTCGTGATGCCGGGCGGCATGAATGGACTCGACCTCGCGAAGACCGTCAGTACGGTACGCACCCGGATGCCAACCTTGTTCATCTCCGGCTACTCGGAGAATCCTGATTTCAGCGACGCGCTCGCGTCGGGCGTGCACTTTCTCGCGAAGCCGTTCACCGCGGATGCGCTTACGCGGAAGGTGCGGGAGATTTTGTCGAGCGCACGACCCACGTCGTCATCGATCGCTGATCCTGGACGACCGTCGTCTTGATGGGATCGGCGAGCGAGCCGCCGAGCGCGCGCGTGCGATCCATCAGCATCGCTTCGTCGACGAGAAACCGCTCGGAACCATCGGGCAGACGGTAACGGCGGTCGCCGAGCGGCTGCACGCGATCCTCCAGGCCGATGGACGAGGCAAGCCGGGCGAAGAAGAGGCCGCCGGGCGCGAGCAGCCGCCAGCAGCCGCGCAGCATCGCGTCGAACTGCGCCTCGTCGCGCGCGAAGTGGAGCACGGCGCTGCAGATCACGACGTCCGCGAATGCGTCCGGAAACGAGAGGCGCTCGAGCGGCTCGACGCGGAAATTGTCTGGCGGGAGGCGCGGCGCGAGCCGCGCGGCGAGCGCGCGAACCGCCGTCACCGAACTGGCGTCGGCATCGACGCCGAACACCTCGTAGCCGGATTGCAACAGATAAACGAGGTTCCGTCCGCCTCCACATCCCGCGTCCACGATCCGCATCCCGGGCGTGATGCGCGAGCGGAGCAGTTGATCGAACAGGTAGATGTCCATCTGACCGAACTGGGCGAGGAGATCCGACATATCGGTGTCGATGCTAACCAGGACCGAGAAGAAACTGTTCCAGCTTGCCGTCGTTCGTGGTGAACGTCGTCAGCCGCAGCTTCGGTCCGCGCGCGAACGTGACGTCGAAACTGCGGAAGCGCATCCCGCCGCGCAGGAACGTGTCGCTCTGTTTGACCGACGATAACGTGCCGAGCGGTTTCAGGCTCGACGCGTAGTCGCCGATCGCCGTTTGATCGAAATAGAAGTTGCCGTTGTCGGTGAAGAGCGAGCGTTCGATCTTGCCTTGCTGGAGGCCGATGAGGATCCGCTTCGCTTGTGCCTCCGCCATGGCAGTATCGTTCGGCGCAGTCGCGTTCGCCGCGGACAGCAACACTAGCGCCGCGATCGATCGCGCGATGGCCCCGGCGCCGCTGCTCGCTTCCTGATTCGTCAGCACGACGACCGCGACCTTCTCGTCCGGAAACACGAGGTTCTGCGCCACGAACCCGCCGACCTCGCCGCCGTGCGAAATCAGCCGGTGTCCGTCGCGCATCGACACCGACACGCCGAGGCCGTAGTGCGCCGTGCCGGCGCCCGTCAGCGGCTGATCGGTTTCCATCGCGACATACGATTCGTGCTTGAGCAGCGATTCGTTCATCAGGCTGACGTCCCACGCCAGCAGGTCACGCGCGGGCATCGCCAGTTCGCCGTCCGCGAAATACCAGCCAGGCGCTTCCATGATGGCCGGGCGCAGCGGGCCGAGCGCGTTCCGCATATACCCGGTCGGTTCGAGCTGGTCGTGCTGCGTGTCGAGGTCGATCGTGTGCGTCAGGCCGAGCGGCGTCAGCACGCGCCGCGACAGAAACGTCCAGAACTTCTCGCCGCTCGCTTTCTCGACGATCAGCCCGGCGATGTTGAAGTTGGTGTTGCTGTATTGATATTGGGAGCCGGGCTCGAAATCGAGCGGCTTCGTCGCCCACTCGTGCACGATCGCGGCGGCCGTCGTCGGCTTGGTCCACGCCGGGATGGTGTAGTCCTGCGGCGCGTAATCCTGGTAGCCGGACGTGTGCGACAGGATGTGGCGGATCTTGACGTCGTTCGCGCGCGTCAGCTCGGGCAGATATTTGCCGACCGGATCGTCGATCGTCAGCTTGCCGTCCTGCTGCAGGAGCAGGATGCATGCCGCGGTGAACTGCTTGCTGATCGATCCCACCGCGTAGTGCATGTCGGCGGTCGCCGGCATCGGCGGCGTGATCCGCGCCATCCCGTACGCCTTCGTGAAGACAATCCGCCCGCCGCGGACGATGCCGACGGAGGCGCTGGGCAGGGAAGTCTTCGTGAGCACGTCCTGGACGGTAGCGTCGATCTTCGCGGCGAGGTCGCCAGGCAGCGGCGTCTGCGCGTGCGGAACGGCGGTCAGGACGAGGATGGCGGCGATGGAAGCGAAGCGCTTTGTCACGGCGTCATCGTATCAGCAACAACGATTGGGACCTGACGTTTGGCGATCTCAGGCCGATCTCCGGTCGTGCGAGCCTCGACGGTGATGACACAGCGCCCGGCTGCGGCATCAGCGAGCGGCACGCGAACCCGGTATCGGAAGGTACCGTGTTGCCCGCGGAACTCCTTCGGGTCGTGGTCCGATGTGGTGTGATACACGATCGCGCCACTCGCCGAAGTCAGCGTCGTGGTGATGCGTGTCGTGTGCTCGATGGGGCCGAGGTTGTCATACACCTCGGCGTACACCCACACCTCCGACCGCCGCGGCAAATCACGCTCGGCGATCGGCGGCGCCGGCAACACCGCGCGCATCGGTGCGTCATCCTTCGCGACGACGAAGCGATCCGTCGTCATCGACGTGAGCGCGAGACCGCTCATCGCGAGAGGGACGGTATCGAAGTCTGGAACGTCCAGATCGTAGGCGACCGAACCGGATGTCGTCGCCGCGACATCGTGAACGGCCGCCTTCACGGTGTACCGACCGGGTGGAAGGTCGAGCCGATTGAGGACGCGGATCCCGGACGCGCGAATTCGCGCCTGGACTTCCGGATCGCCGGCTGTCAACTCCAAGCGGTCTCGGCTCGTGGCCACCGCTTGACCGCCGGCATCGACCGCGACGTACGACAACTCCAACGAGTTGGGAACGCCGAGCGCGAGATCGCGTCCCTGGATGTCCTCGGTCATCAGGACCGATGCTTTGGATCCGGCGCCCTTGAACGGCGCGAGCGCGAGTCGGATCGTGGCGCCGGCGATCGGCAACGGCGCTGCCAGCGGGTCTTCGGCGCCGCTCGGCGAAGGTGAGACGGCGCCGCCCTTGGGCGACACGTAACCGCTGCGAGCTCGGATGATGATGCCAGGACGATTCACTCGAACCCGAATGGCGTGAAACTTTCCGTCGTTGTTGTGCGGCGGTGGCGTGTAGCCGAGCACGTAGTACATGCTGTTGTCCGCGACGATTGCGTCGTACGCGCGCGCGAGATCGGTCCGTCCGATGACCGCGATGCCGCCCGTCTCTTCCGATACCCAGCGGAGATTGTGCTGCGCAAGGTCGTGTTCGCGCTGCGCACCGCGCGGGCCGAGCGCGGACGAGCGCGGCGCGAAATAGTCGGTGGCGATGTCGTCGGCGCCGCTCAAGCCGCTCGGATCGATGGCGTAGATGCTTACGTTCGAACGCATGGATGCGTCGATCGCCGCGCGAGCTGAATTCAGAACCATGTCCGACGGTGTGTTCGGTTCATCCGGCCGGTCAACCATGCTCATCTCGTAGTCAATGCCTTCGCTGATGAGCAGGATCGCTTTGCGTCGTCCACGAACAGTCTGGAACCACTGCGCGACGTGTTGAACGATCCGCAGCGTCATGTCCGCATTTCTGGCGCGCTCGAGCGTGAAAGTGTCGCCTCCCGCGAGTCCATTCGACGCCTGCAGGTTGTGATTCGTCACCGCGTTCGCCGATTCGAGGGCGTTCGCGGTCGTTCGATCTGCGGCGTCTCTCAACCGCGTTCGATTGGCCGTGAATTCCTGGCTGGCCGATGTCGGTCCTGCCGTGTGCACGATCGCCATCAGGTCGTTCGGGCCGAGGCGGTCAATGAACTCACGTGCGACGGACTTCGCCCGCACGACCCATCGCGGCGACAAATGCAAGTCGTCGAGAATGACGACGTACACACGTCCATCGTTCGCGCGCTCGTTCGTCACGACGTCGGGCTCGACCACAGGTTCATCGTTGCGAGTCTGCTCGCGGTTCGCGATTGGAATCTGGATCCGCGTGAACGCGGTCAGCGTCTGAGGCTTGCCGTCTTCAAGAACCTGAAAATCGCGTTCGGAGAGGTCGGCTACCGGCGCGCCCTGTTTGGTGGTAACGACGACATCGACTTCGACGCCCTCGATGCCGGCGCGGAACACAGGTGGTTGGGCCGCTCGCTGGGACGATGGGACTGCGATGGCGCCGGCGCCGGCCGCGACAAAAACAGCCACGACGAGTCTTCCCATCGGTGCTCCTGTGGAACGCTGGCGCGATTAGCTTACAGGCAAACGGTTCCGCGCGACAGGTCACTCCATCAACGCGCTGCAACTCTGCGCCACGGCCAGCATCTCGACTTCGTGCGCGGAGAGATGTGGCAACAGCGGCTCCGCGTCCGTTCGGCGTGCGCGAGGCTGAGCCACGGAACACGATGATAAAACGACCTGATGTAGCCTATGCGACGGCACAAGGCACACCGTGAGATCGATACTGTTTCTCGCGATCGCTCTGGCAACCGCGTCGCCGCCGGCTGCGACGTTCGAGACGTCCGTGACACCGCGTACCGACGAAGACATCGCCGAACCCTGCCGATACGAGCTGACGCTGATGGCGCCGTCCCACCGAATTGCGGCCGTCTGGGTCATCTTCGAGCGGAGCCTCGGGACGCTTCAGTATTACCGCGACGCCGAGGTCCGCGCGTTTGCCCGTCGACACGATGTCGCGTTGCTGTTTCCCTTTCATTGCCGATCGAAGTCGGAGACCGGCGGCGACATGAACGTCGACCCGGCGCAAGGTCTCGGTCGCGCGCTGTTCGCGGCGCTCGGGCAACTCGCGGAGCGTTCCGGCCACGCCGAACTGAACACGGCGAACCTGATTCTGCTCGGGTTCTCGGGAACCGAGTACGCACCCGACCGCGTGATCGCGTCGATTCCGACGCATCCGGGGCATTTCGATCCGCTTGGCATGAACACGATTGCGCTGTCGCCGAAGGCCGCACGTATCCCGCAGTTGATCCTGGGGTCGACAGAATGTGTCGGTGACGTCGGCGTCGATTGAACGGCGTCCGAGTTCTCAGCAGGGACGCATGGTGCCGGCCGGATGGTTGCCGACCGACGCGTTCGCACAACATTGGAAGGCGTTCGTCACGCAGTCGCGACACCCGGTCAGGATGCCGCCCTAATCACGCCGGACTTCGCTTCCGCGCGACTATACTTGCGCCACCCATATGGCACGTGCGCCGGGCGCCCGTCTCGGTCCGTACGAAATCCTGGCGCCGCTCGGGGCTGGCGGCATGGGTGAGGTCTACAAGGCCCGCGACACGCGCCTGAATCGCAGCGTGGCGGTGCCGGACCTTGCGGGGGTGCGTGGCATACCCGCTCTGTACGCGACGCCGGACGCGAGCACGATTGCCTTCGCCTTTACGCGGATCCTGTCAGACCTCTTCCTGGCCGACGGCTTACGGTGAGCGCATTACCCGGCACGCGCATCGGTCCCTATGAAATTCTGTCGGCTATCGGCGCGGGAGGCATGGGAGAGGTATATCGCGCGCGTGACAGCAGGCTTGCACGCGACGTCGCGCTGAAGATCTTGCCTGACGCGGTTGCGCATGACGCCGATCGCATCGCCCGCTTCAAGCGCGAAGCACAGGTGCTCGCCGCTCTCAATCATCCTCACATCGGCGCGATCTACGGTGTCGAAGAGGCGTCCTCGACGGATTCAGGACACGCGCCTGTGACCGCGCTCGTGCTCGAACTGGTCGATGGCGAGACGCTCGCCGACTGGCTCCGCCGCGGCCCGGTGTCGATTGCGCGCACGATCGCGATCGCCCGCCAGATCATCGATGCGCTCGATGCCGCACACGAGAAAGGCATCATTCACCGGGATCTCAAACCAGCCAACATCAAGGTCACCTCGGACGGCGTCGTCAAGGTGTTGGACTTCGGGCTCGCGAAGTCCATAGCCGATATCGACACCAGCCGCCACCTCACGCAGTCGCCGACAGTGACCGTGGGCAGCACACGCAATGGAATGATCCTCGGCACTCCGGCGTACATGAGTCCGGAACAGGCACGCGGCACCGTCGTCGACAAACGCACGGACATCTGGGCCTTTGGTTGTGTGCTGTACGAAATGCTGACCGGCCGTCCGGCGTTCGCGGGCGACACCGTCACCGACGTGCTCGCCGCCATCGTCGAACGCGAGCCGGACTGGTCGCGGCTGCCCGGCAACACGCCGAATGCCGTACGACACTTGTTACGACGATGCCTCGAGAAGGATCGCAAACAACGTCTTCGTGACGTCGGCGATGCGCACGGCCTCACGAATCAAGACGAGGGGGAAGCGATCGACGCACCTGGGATCTTCCGTCTGTCGAAGAACGGGAGGGCGATCGCGTTGACGGCGGCTGCCGCTCTGACGGCGCTGTTGCTCGCTACCGCGTGGTGGGCTCTTTATCGGAAGCGAGGCGAGCCGTTGGGTGGCGCGAGCACCATGGCGTTTACGTTGTCGCCGCCGGCGGGCGAGGAGTTCGGGACGTTCGCTTTTGAGCCGGCGCCCGCTCCTTCCCCAGACGGCGCGCGGCTGATGTTCATGACCGGCACTGGGTCCAGCGTTCGTTGGTGGGTGAAAACCGCGGACGCCCCCGAACCGTTGCCGTTCGGCGCCGGCCGGGGAGTCGAGCGGGTTGCATGGGCTCCCGACAGCCAACACGTTGTGTTCTGCCAGGATCAAGTGCTGAAGATCGCAAAGCTCTCAGGCGGGCCGGCCACGCGCATTGCCGAGCGTTGTCATCTCGACTTCGGCGCCAGTTGGGGCGCCAGGGGACAAATTCTTTACACCAACACCGACGACGGCCTCGAGCAGGTGTCGGACGCGGGTGGCGCGCCGGTCGTCGTTTCGACTGTCGATCACACGCACGGCGAACTGGGGCACTGGTATCCGTCGTTCCTTCCGGACGGTCGCAAGTACGTTTTCCTGCTCGAAGGCACGGACGTCGAGAAACGCGGCATCTATCTCGGCACGATCGGCAGCTCGACGCGAACACGGATCGTCGCCGACAGCTCGCGTCCGGTGGTGATCGCGTCGAGTGGCGGACGCGTCGATCTGTTGTTCGTTCGAAAAGGCAGTCTGTTGGCGCAGCAGCTCGACCCGGCACAACAACGCCTCGTGGGAGAGCCGCTGGTTGTCAGCGACCGGCTGTCGATGAACGTCGCCCGGCACGATGGCGCGTATGGCGCGTCGCCGTCCGTTCTCGTGTACCGCCGTCAGAGCGCCGATAAAAGCGAGCTCTCGTGGTTCGCGAGAGATGGCCGTCGCACGGCGACGCTCGATACCGGCGGCGACGTCGACGTCGGCGGATTTTCGCTGTCGCCCGACGAGCAGACGCTGCTCTTCGGCCGCATCGATCCGGACACAGGCGTGCGCGCGACATGGAGTTACGACCTGCGCAGGAACGTGACACGTCCCATCCTCAACGATGACGCCGTCTCGAAAGGGTCGCCGGTGTGGATGCCTGACGGACGTGGGTTCGCGTTTCACTCGTACGAGACCGGCATGCCGCAGGCGCGAGAATGGACATTCGCCGGCGGCGTGCAGCCTGCCGCGCCGCTTCGCTTCGCCGAGATGGTGATGGATCTCTCCGCGGATGGCCGCACGCTCATCGTGCTTCGCGCCGCCGGCACGGCGGATCCGCTGCCCAATATCTGGGCCGTGCCGTTGGGGGATCGCACGCAGAAACCGTTTGCGGTCGTGCAGGGCCAATTCAGCAAGGGCACCGCACAACTGTCGCCTGACGGACGCTGGCTGGCGTTCACGTCAGCGGAGGCGGGCCCTGTGCCGGACATCTATCTGCAACGCTTTCCGTCAGGCACGAAGATTAAGCTGTCGCAGGGCAGCGGCTTCGATCCGCAGTGGCGTAGAGACGGCCGAGAACTCTATTACCTGACCGCCGACGGGACACTCAACGCCGTCTCGATCGGATCTCAGGATACTCCGGAGATCGGGAGCCCGCGACTGCTGTTCCACGCGCCGGTGGGCCCCCTCGGCGGCAGCTTCCTTAACTCGCGCAGCCACTACGTGCCGTCGAAAGATGGCGAGCGATTCCTCGTCAGGATCGCCGGCAACGCCGGACCGGTGATCGTGAGAACCAACTGGGCGCGCCAGGACTAGCGAGCTACCTGGCGGGCATATCTGGCGGCAGCCAGCTGAGTTCCGCCCGCGATCGCAGGATCGTATTCTGCGCGGGTCCGCGAGTGAGCGTTGCGGCCTTCGCCGCCAGGGCTTGCGCGCCGGCCGCTCCGAGCACTTTGGTCTGGATCGGGCCGCCGTCAATTTCGGCGAGATTCGTCAGCCTGCGCATGGTCTCAACGGTTCCAGCCGGGCCGCCGAACGTCGGAGCCGAGACGCGATACCACGTGACGCCGCCCTTCTCTAAGACAGGCTTCACGTCGTTCTTCAGATACGCCCTGTACTCGGCGTTCTTGCCGGTGGCGACGGGCATGCGCGTCCGGACGAAGTACTCGCCAATCGAGCCGGCTTTGTCGATGGAGAGGTCGTCCCACGGCAACGAGAAGTACAACGCCGTCGACGTCACGCAGCGGGCGATGCCGCTGGTCAAGTTGGTGAAGGCCTCGTCGCCGAGAGCCTTGCGCAGCGGGCTCGGGCTGTCCAGGTCAATGAGGCGAGTTAACGTAGCAGACCGCCGTTGAGTCGCCTGTGCGCTATTGCGCACTCTCAGAACAACGCTCTTCGCGGTTCCATCTAAAGTGATCGACCCCCATCGATCCACGTCAATGGATCGATCGAAGTTGCTCGCGGTCGAACCGAGACTGTTTACGGCGTTCTTGCGCCTGTGATCGCCCGCGTCGGAACTGTTTTCGGCGTACTCGGAGTTACTCGCGACGATGTCGCGGTTGCTAACGGGGACGTCGAAACTGTTCACGACGATTTCGTGCCAACTCGTCGCCGTGTCGAACTTACTTTCGGCGCCACCGGACTTACTTTCGGCGTACTCGGAGTTACTTGCGACGATGTCGCGGTTGCTAACGGGGATGTCGAAACTGTTTACGACGGTTTCGTGCCAACTCGTCGCCGTGTCGGAGTTGCTTTCGGCGTCATCGGACTTACTTTCCATCCTCTCGAAGTTACTCGCGGCGATCTCGGACTTACTTTCGCCGAGCTCTCCATTGTTTTGGACCGCTCGTGACCTATATGAAACATGACGTCGACTGTTTTCGACGTACTCGTCACTCTATTCGCGCAATTCTGGATTACTCGCCGCGAATTGTCTCTTGCTTTGGGATTCGAACGGTCAGATGAGGACA
>DASREL010000086.1:0-50319 GCA_035652075.1 Vicinamibacterales bacterium | reverse complement strand
CGCGCGACGCAAATCTCCCATGACCTCTCGCCGCCGCTTCCTCGCCCACGCCCCGCTCGGCGCCGCCGGGATCCTCGCCGCCTGCCGCGACGCGACGGCGCTCAGCCCCGACAAGCTCGCCGCACTGCAATCCGGCGGGGCACAAGCACCAGCCGCGCCCGCACCGCGCCCACTGCTCGCGAGCGCGCCCGGCTCCGCACCCGTGCTGCGCTGGGTGCCCAAGCACTCCGATCTCGTCTACACCTTCGGCGGCGCGGCGCCCAAGCATCGGATCGCCAGCGGCACGCGCATCGTGACGTGGACCGAGGACTGCTTCGACGGCACGGTCAAGACGGCGGACGATCTGCCGTCGAAGACGATGCCGCCCGGCCACGATAACCCGCAGACCGGACCGTTCTTCATCGAAGGCGCGGCGCCCGGCGACACGATCGCGGTCCATCTCCTGACGCTCGAGCCGGCGCGCGCGTACGCTGTTTCGTCGTTCGCGCCTGGCTTCGGCGCGCTCGTCGGCACCGATCGCACGGCGATGCTCGGCGCCGAGCTGCCCGAAACCACGTGGCGCTACGATCTGAATGCGGACAAGACTGCCGCGCGCGCCTCGTCGCGCGACGGCCGGCACACGTGGGAGGTTCCGCTCGCGCCGTTTCTCGGCTGCATCGGCGTCGCGCCGGCTGGCGGCGAAGTGCGCAGCACGATCGTCCCCGGCCCGTTCGGCGGCAACATGGATTGTCCCGAAGTGCGCGCCGGCAACACCGTGTTCCTCGGCGTCAACATGCCGGGCGCCCTCCTCTCCTTCGGCGACGGCCACTACGCGATGGGCGACGGCGAGATCATGGGCGCCGCGATCGAAGGCGCGATGCGCGTCGAAGCGTTCGTGGAGCTGATCCCGCGTCAGGCGACGCGGGTGCCGCGCATCGAGAACGCGAACGAGGTGATGTTCGTCGGCACCGGCCGTCCGCTCGAGGACGCCGCGCGCGTCGCGTTCAAGGCGATGGTCGAATGGGTGCGCGATCGCAGCGGCATGACGGAGCTCGACGCGTATCAGTGCGTGTCGCAGCTCGCGCGCGCGCCGATCGTCCAGCTCGTCGATCCGGAGTACACGGTGCTCGTCAAGGTCGACAAACGCCGCATCCCGGCCTGATCGCCTCCGCGGCTAGTGCCGGTGCGCGTCCGCGGCTCGCTGCGGCGCCGCGAGATCCCCCGCCTCGATGATGTCGACGGCGCGCTCGATCCGAATCGTCGCCGAATCGGCGCGGACCGCCACGACGACGGCGTCGCCGAGCACGACGGGCGCGCCGCGATCGAAGCGGCTGCGACGGAAGAGCGTCACCCGCTGCCCCGCGTGCACCTCGGCGTCGCGGCCCCGATCGATGACGAGGAAGCGGCGCGGCACGCCGACGATCTGATCGGCGTCGCCAAACAGAATCGTCGCGGCGCGATCGTAGTCGGGCAGCCCCGCCGGATCGGGCGCCCGCAGCGGCTCGGGCGCGAACGGCGCGAGACGATCGCCGCGCCGGATCTCGTCGCACGCATAGATGACGACAGCGACGGCCGTCCGTTCGGTCGCGTCGACGATCTGCAGCACGCCGGCGGTGTGCTCGGCGGCGGTCGTGTGCGGATCGTGGCTCGCGCGATACGTGCGGCGCGCGACGACGTTCTGGCCGACGGCCAACCCGGTCCGCGTGCCGCCGTCGATCGTCACCTGATCGTCGGCGGCAAAGAGCTGTGGTCCGGCCCCGGTGCGCAGCGCCTGCACGACGCCGAGCGATGGCGGCGTCGCGTCCGCTTTGGCGGGGCCGCAGATCGAATCGCGATCGTGCGCGACGACCGGCACCACGGTGGGCGGCGGCGGCGCAGGCACCGGCGGCGGGGTCGGCGGCGGTGCGGGCGGCGCGTGCCCCTGCACCACGACCGTCTCCGCCCGCGGCGCAAGCGCGAGGCGCGTCGAGACGATCGCGTCGCTTCCGGCGGTCAGCTCGGCGTCGGCGACAGCGGGCGCAAAGCCTTCGAGCGAAAACGTCAGGTGGACAGCCCCCTCGGGCAGCGCGGCGGCATACGCGCCGGCGCCGTCGGTCGTCTCGACCGCGAGCGGACGCCCGTCTGCCGCGGACATCGTGACGGTGACGCCGGGGAGGACGCCGCCGGAATCGTCGGTGACGATGCCGTGGACGCGTGCCGGCGCCTGCGCGGCGGCGACGACGGCGGCGAGCGCCAGCGAGGCGAGGAACACAGATCGGGTCATGGGCGGATGGAGTGGCTCTCGATCCGTATCGGCCGATCGACCGCTTCCCTGCACGCCACCGTCAGCCTGACGTCGCGCATCGACATCCGCCGATGCCGCTGCAGAAGTGGACTCGCACGGATGTTCTTCGTACGATCCTGCGATGGCGGTCCGAATCGAGTACGACGCCGGGCGTCGCTGGGTGCTCGTCCACGCATCCGATGACCTGACGCTCGACGAGATGCTCGGCGTTCTCCGCTCGGCGCGCGCCGATGCGGAACACCAGATGTGGCCGATGCTCGTCGACGCGCGCGCGACTCGAACGAGCCTCACGGAAGAGGACGTCCTGCGCGCCGTCGAGGCCGTGCGCGAAGCGCTGCAGACGCAGGGCGTCCGCGGTCACGTGGCGATCGTGGCCGACGACAACGTCCTCTTCGATCGGCTGCTGCTATACGAGGCGCGCTGCGCGCAGATCGGCGTCCGCGTCATCCGCGTGTTCCGCCAGATGCTGGACGCCGAACGATGGCTCTACATCATGTCCGCCACCTGGAAGTTCGGCGAGACCCGTCGAAACGCGACCTGAGCCGACGTCGCGCCCGACCAAGGAGCGGCGGCGCGCGTGGCCGCCGAACGGCTGCGCGCGCGTCAGGCCGTCATTCGTATCGAAGCGCTTCGATCGGGTCGAGTCGCGACGCCTTGCGCGCGGGGTAATAGCCGAAGAAAATCCCGACCGCGCCCGAGAACGAGAAGCCACCCGCGATCGCGGCCGACGCAATGGCCGTCGGCCATCCCGCCACGGCGGAGATGACGCGCGACGCCACCACGCCCGCGACGATTCCGAGGACACCGCCCGTGACGCTCAGAAATACCGCCTCCGCAAGAAATTGCAGAAGCACGTGCAACCGCCGCGCGCCGATCGCCATACGCAGGCCGATCTCGCGCGTGCGTTCGGTGACCGACACCAGCAGGATGTTCATGATCCCGATGCCGCCGACGAGCAACGAGATCGACGCGACGGTCGCGAGCAGGAGCGCCATCACGCGGCTGCTGCCCTGGACGACATCGGCGATCTGGCTGAGATTGCGGACCGAGAAATCGTTCGTGTCGCCCGGCTTGATGTGGTGTCGGCGCGCCAGCGTCGCCGTCACCTGATCGATCGCAGCCGTCACGTCCTCCGGCCTGACCGCCTGCACGAACACCGCATTCACCTTGCCCGTCAGCCGCGGCTGCAAACCGAACGGATTCGGCGCGCCTTCGTAGATCGCTGTTTGCGAGGCCTGCGTCTGCGACGGCGCGGCGACGCCGATCACTTTCCGCTCCGCCGTCGAGAACGGGATCATCACGAGGTCGTCCTGGTCCTGACCGAACGGCGTCTGCCCTTTCGGCACGAACACGCCGACCACCCGCATCGGTACGCGCTTGACGAGAATCGTCGCGCCGACCGGATTCTCGGTCGGACTGAACAGCTGTCGGTGCACCGTCTCGCCGATCACCGCCACGAGCGTGGCCTGACGATCGTCATCGTCTGACAGGCCGCGGCCACCCGCGATCTGCCAGTTGGTGATCGCCGGATAGTTCGGCGACACACCCTGGATCTGCGTCGTCCAGTTCTGGTCGGCGTACTGCACCTGCGTCATCTGCCGGTTCAAGTAGCTGATTTGCGCGACCGCCGGATCGTCGCGGCGGATCGCCTGCGCATCCGCAACGGTCAGTGTCGACGCGCTGCCGAGCCCGCCGCGGACGCCGCTCGCCGTTGAAGCGCCGGGCTGAATGACGAGCAGGTTGGTGCCGAGACTCTCGATCTGCTTTTTGACCGCTTCGTTCGCCCCCTGGCCGACCGCGACCATCGCGATGAGCGCGGCCACACCGATGAACACGCCGAGCATCGTCAGGGACGAGCGGAGCACATTGCGGCGCAGCGCCTGCATGGCGGCGCCGAGCACCATCACGGCGAAGGCGAGCGGCGCGCCGGAGCGCGATGCCACCGGCGCAGCGATCTCGGTCCCCGCAGGCAACGGCGGCGCGGGCCGCGCGGGTCGCCTCCGCTCGTCGCCGACGACCTCGCCGTCGCGCACCGTGATGACGCGGTCCGCGTAGCCCGCGATGTCGGGCTCGTGCGTCACGACGACGACGGTGACCTGCCGATCGCGGTTCAGCGCGACGAGCTGCTCCATGATCTCGTGCGAGGCGTGGGTATCGACGTTGCCGGTCGGCTCGTCCGCGAGCAACAGGCTCGGATCGTTGATGAGCGCTCTGGCGATCGCCACGCGTTGCTGCTGGCCGCCGGAGAGCTGCGCGGGCGTGTTGCCCGCTCGGTCTCCGAGACCCAGCATCTCCAATGCCGCGTGCGCACGCGACGCGCGCTCGCTGCGTCGCGCCGGCCCGGCGGCCGCATAGAAGAGCGGCAGCGAGACGTTTTCGAGCGCGGTCGTGCGCGCGAGCAGGTTGAACGTCTGGAACACGAACCCGATTCGCGCGCTGCGGATCCGCGCGAGCTCGGGTTCGGTCAAGCCGGCGACGTCGACGCCTTCGAAGAAGTACTCGCCGCTCGTCGGCCGATCGAGGCAGCCGAGAATCGCCATCAGCGTCGACTTGCCCGAACCGGACGATCCGACGATCGCCACGAACTCGCCGCGCGCGATCGTCAGCGTCACGCCGCGCAGCGCCTGGATGTCGACGTCGCCCGCGCGGTAGACGCGCGTCAGGTTCCTGACGTCGATCATCGGAGACGTTGCGGTCGCATCCATTGGCGCGCCTTACAGCCGGAACAACGGTGCGCGACCGGAGCTCGACGTCGCGCCTGCCTGTTCGCCGGTAATCACCGGGTCGCCGGCCGTCACGTCGCCGCGGACCACCTCCGAGAACGCATCGTCGTCGAGTCCGATGTCGATCGGCACGGCGACCGGCCGGCCGTCATGCAGCACCCAGACGCGAGGCTGCGAGCCGCTCGGCGCTTGTCCGCCCGGCGCATAGCGCAGCGCCTGGTCGGGCACTCGAACGGCGTCGTCGCGGTGGTCCACGACGATGCGCACGGTCGCCGTCATCCCCGGCTTCAGCAGGAACTCCGAATTCGCCACGCTGATCACGACGTCGTAGGTGACGACGTTTTGCACCGTCTGTGGCGCCTGGCGAACCTGCGCGACGCGCCCTTCGAACACACGGCTCGCGAATGCTTCGACCGTGAACGTCGCGGCCTCGCCGACGCGGACGCCGCCGATGTCGGTCTCGCTCACGTTGGCGTCGACCTGCATTTGCGCGAGATCGGTAGCGATGAGAAACAGCGTTGGCGTCTGGAAACTCGCCGCCACGGTCTGCCCCATCGTCACGTTGCGCGACACGACGGTGCCGTTCACGGGCGACACGATGTCGGTGTAGCCCAGGTTGATCTCGGCGGCCTGCAGCGCCGCTTCGTGCTCTTCGATGGTCGCTTTGTCGAGTTCGACCTGCGCCGTCGCCTGCGCGAACGTGTTCTGGGCGATGTCGAGCGTGTCCTGCGACACGATCCCCCGCGCGCGCAAGCTTTGTGCGCGGTCGAACGATACCTGCGCGTACGTCAGGTTGGTCTGGTCCTTCGCGAGCTGCGCCTTCGCGGTCGACAGGGCGGCGCGAACCTGGTCGACGACGGTCTGATACGGCCGCGGGTCGATCTTCGCGCACAGCTGCCCTTTCTTGACGACGGTGTTGTAGTCGCAGAACAGCTCCTGGATGACGCCGGACACGTACGTGCCGACCTGAATCGTGGTCACCGGGTTGAGCGAGCCGCTCGCGGTGACCGCGCGCGTGATCGGGCCGCGCGTCACCGGCATCGTCACGTAGCGGACCGCGACGGGCGTCTGCGCGATGCGCCACCACTCGGCGGCGCCGGCGGCCGCGGCGATCACCGCCACGACGATCAGCCAGCGGCCGCGCCGACGGCGGCGCACCGGCGGCGGCGATACGGGCGTGACGGCCGTCACCTTCGCGGCGGCGGGCGCCGTCCGTGCAACTACGCTGACCGCCATGACATCGAACTCCTGACGGGCCGCTGGCGGAAGGTCGGAGGGGGCGCGATCGGAGTGCCGACATCCCGGCGCGATGGGCGAACGCGCGCCTGCTGCACCGACTTAGGAACGGCTCGATCGCGTTCAGTGCAAAGGCGTCGCCGGTGGCGGACGCGATCGGTCAGCGCGACGCCGCACCGGTGTCGCCCTTGCAACATCGATCATCGCAGGAGGCAGCGTGACTCTCGCCATTGCGGTTCTGATTGGTGCGCTTCAGGCCGGTGTTCCCGACGCGTTTGCCGTCCGCTGCGATCTTCAGGGCACGTACGACGAAATGGCGTCGGCGATGATCACCGCGCAGTCGGCCGCCGACATCGACATGTACCACGACACGTTCTACGCGTCCGACTGGGTCTTCACGGACATCCGCAACCAGCGGCACGAGTGGCCCGACATTCGGCGCGCGCAGGTCGACGCGCTGCAGGCTCCGGCGCCCGACACGCTGCGATTCCCGATTCAGAAGCTCTCGTCGACCGGCTCTTCGGTCACGGCCCTCGTGCATGTCGTCACGGTGAGAACCGTCACAGACGTCGATGGCAAGTACGGAGCGCCGGGAAAAGTGCACACGATCGCCGAGACGACGCCGATGCGCGACACGTGGATTCGCGTCGGAAACCTGTGGCGCCTGCAGGCGCGGCAGCAGGTCGGCCCCACGCAGCAACGCGTCGACAGATTGCCGCACGACCTCAAGAGCCCGCGGTGTCCGACGCAGTGACACGCCGCGGGCCGGCAGACGTGGAGGTGTGGTATGACCTCGCGAAACGCGCTCCTCGCGGTTGGCGTGTTGATCCTCGGCGTGGCGGCTGTTGCGGCGGCGCCCGCCGATGAGGCACGTGCCGGCAACATCGCCGCCGGGAAGACGCTCTTCCATCAGCGCTGCGCGGTGTGCCACGGGCTGAATGCGGACGGCGACAGCTCGTACGAGTCCGGGACCTATTTGCCGCCCAGGCAGCCGGCAGCGGCGGACCTGACGGCGCTCAGCATCGACAACGGCGGCACGTTCCCGGCCGCTCGCGTGCGCGAGGCCATCCGCAGCACGGCGGCGCATGCGCAGGGCGACACGCCTGACATGCCGGGCTGGGGCAACGTGTTCTACGAGCTGCAGTCGGCGCCGGCGATCTATGCGCAGCGTGTGCGCGACATCACGGCGTACATCGAATCGATCCAGACGACGGCGCTCCGCGTGAAACCGAAGCCGCCGATGATCTAGCGGCTGATTCTGCTCAGCTCGCATCGCGGTGAGGTATTGGACTATCCTCCGTCCTCGTGATGCGGCGTCCTCCCTCAAGGTCACAGGAGAGACGCCGTACGCCGCGCGATCTCCCGCCCGGTTCCGTCGCAGCCCAGCTCCGCTACCTGCTCGCACGCGTCGAAACGCTCGAACAGCTCTGTTACGCGCAGGTGCGACGCATCACCGCGCTGCAGGCGCAGATCGATCACATGGACGCCAAGCGCCGGTCGTGACGGTCACACCTGCAGCACGTCGCCCGGCTTCGCGACCATTTCGTAGAGCACCGGGTTCACGAAGAATCCGAGGAACAGCCGCGAGATCAGTCCCGCGACGATGACGATGGCGAACGGCCGCTGCGTATCGGACCCGATGCCCGTCGACAGCGCCGCCGGCAGCAACCCGAGGCAGGCGACGAGCGCGGTCATCATGATCGGGCGCAGCCGCAGCAGCGCCGCTTCGCGCGTCGCCGAGCGGATGTCCATGCTCTCGAGGCGCAGCTTGTTGATGTACGACACGAGAATCACCGCCGTCTCGACCGACACGCCCATCAGCGCGAGCAGCCCGAGCACCGAGCTGACGCTGAACGGCGTGTGACTGAGCTTCAACGCGATCAGCGCGCCGACGGGCTCCGTCAGCAGGACGCCGAGCAGGACGGTGACGGGGAACTTGAAGTTGCCGTAGAGCGCGAACAGGATCATGAAGATCAACAGGGCGGCCAGCGGTCCGATGACCGTCAACTGCGAGCGCGCTTCGAGATACTCGCTGTACTCGCCGCCCCACTGCATCGTGTAGCCCTGCGGCAGCGACACCGCCTTGCTCACCGCTTGCTGCGCGTCAGCCACGGCGCGGGCCAGGTCGCGGCCCTCGATGCTGAACTGCACGCCGATGTAGCGCGAGTTGTTCTCGCGGTAGATGAACGACGCGCCGATGCCCTGACGGATCGTCGCGAGCTCCGCAATCGGCACGTGTTGTCCCGACGGCGTCGGCACGAGCAGGTTGCCGATCTCGCGCGTGCTCGAGCGGTACTCCGGCTTCATGCGGACGACGAGATCGAAGAGCTGTTCGCCTTGAATGACCTGCGTCGCCGCGGCGCCGCCGACGCCGCTCTCGATGATGTTCTCGACGTCCGACACGTTGATGCCGTAGCGCGCGATCTTCTCGCGGTCGACGTCCACCTGCACGCTCGGCTGCCCCAGCTCGCGGACGACGGTCAGCTCGGTGAAGCCCGGCACTTGCGACAGCACGCGCTTCACCTGCATCGCCTTGTCTTCGAGCACCTGGAGATCCTGCCCGTAGATTTTGACGGCGAGCGCGCTCTTGAGTCCCGTCAGCGCTTCGTCGACCGCGTCCTCCGCCGGCTGGGTGTAGTTGAAGATGACGCCGGGATACGCCTCGAGCTTCTTCTGGAGGTCTCGCGTGAGATCCGCTTTCGTCCGGATCGGCCCCTGGCGCCACGTCTTGTCCTTGTACGGCCGCAGCCCGACGTAGAACTCGCAGTTGAAAAATCCGGTCGGATCCGTTCCGTCGTCCGGACGCCCCAATTCGGATCCCACTTCGGTGACCTGCGGATACGACATCAGGATGTTGCGTACCTGCGGCGCGAACTTCGACGCCTCCTCGAACGAAATCGTGTACGGCATCGTCGCGCGCACCCAGAGCGCGCCTTCGTCGAGGTGCGGCATGAACTCGCCGCCGATGAACGGGACGAGCAGCAGCGTGCCGCCGAAGATCAGGATCGATCCGACGAGCGTCGACTTCGGGTGATCGAGGCACCACTCGAGCCGTCCGGCGTAGACGCGCTTCAGCCATTCGTACGGGCGATTGACGACTTCCTTGACGCCGTGCGTGAACCAGTAGGACGCGAGGACCGGCACGAGCGTCAGCGTGAAGATCAGCGCGCCGAGCAGCGCGTAGGACATCGTCTCGGCCATCGGATGGAACAGCTTGCCGGACGGGCCGCCGAGCGCGTAAATGGGCAGGTAGCCCGCGAGGATGACCGCGACCGAGTAGAAGATCGGGCGATCGACGTCGTGCGCCGCCGCGATGATCACCTCGTGCAGCTTGTAGGTCTGCCCCTGGCGTTCCGCGAGCTCGCGGTAGATGTTCTCCATCATCACGACGGTGCCGTCGATGATGATGCCGAAGTCGATCGCGCCAATCGAGAGGAGGTTCGCCGGCACGCCGCGCGCGCCCAGCAGGATGAACGCCGACAGCAGTCCGAGCGGAATAGTGAGCGCGACGATGATCGCGGCCCGGACGCTGACGAGGAAGAAGATCAGCACGATGAGGACGAGCGTCATGCCGAGCAGCAGGTTGTGCTCGACGGTCTCGATCGTCAGGTCCACGAGATCGCTGCGGTCGTAGAACGGACGGATCCGAACGTCCGGCGGCAGCACGCCGTGATTCAGTTCTTCGGTTTTCTTCTCGACGCCGGCCAGCACGTTCTGCGTCTGCTCGCCCCGGCGCATCAGGATCACGCCTTCCACCGCATCGTCGTTGTGCTGAAAGCCGAACTCGCCGAGGCGCGGCGCGTTGCCGATCGTCACCTCGCCGATGTCGCGGATGTGCACCGGCACGCCGTTGTTGCTCGAGACGACGATGCTGCCGATGTCTTCGGTCTTGGTGACCAGGCCGAGTCCGCGGACGTAGACGAACTGCGACCCCTGCGAGTAGAAGCCGCCGCCCGCGTTGGCGTTGTTCGCGGAGAGCGCCGCCAGCACCTGCGGCAGCGGCGTGTGATAGCTGTACAGCTTCGCCGGATCGATCAGCACCTGGTATTGCATGACCGTTCCGCCGAACCCCGAATCGTCGGCGACGCCCGGCACGGCGCGGTACGCGCGGCTGATCACCCAGTCGTCGAGCGTCTTCAGTTGCTGCGGCGTCCGGTCGGGGCTCTCGAGCACGTAGCGATACACGAGCCCTGACGGACTGAACAGCGGCGACAGCCCCGGCGTGACGCCGGTCGGGAGCTGCGCCTCGCCCATCCGTTCGAACACGACCTGGCGCGCGAAGTAGTCGTCGGTGCCATCGCTGAACGTCATGATGACGTCCGACAGGCCGTAGAGCGAGATCGACCGCAGGTACTCCATGTGCGGCACGCCGTTCATCTCGACTTCGAGCGGCAGCGTCACGAGCCGCTCGACTTCCTCGGCGGCGTGCCCGGGCCACTGCGTGATGATCTCGACCATCGGCGGCGAGAGATCCGGGTACGCATCGACCGGCATCCGCTGGAACGCGAACGCGCCGGCGACGACCACCAGGACGGTGAACATCAGCACGAGGAACCGCTGACGAAGCGCGAATTGGACGACGTGATGAATCATGGCCGTGTCTGCTCGCGCTACTGCTGCAACGTGTTCTGGAACTGCAGGAACAGGCTGCCGTCGCCGACGATGCGATCGCCGCGCTGCAAGCCGGAGAGCACCTGCGTCTTGCCGCCCTGGCTGTCGCCGATCGTGATCGAGCGCCGCGCGAACTGCCGGTTGCCCGTCTCGATGTAGACGTACGGCATGTTCTGCGCGTCGCGCAGCACCGCCGCGTCCGGGATGGTGATCGCGTCGGGGATCGTGCCCGCTTGCACTTCCGCGGTGACGTACATGTCCTTCTTCAACCGCTCGCCCGGATTGGCCGCCTCGATGCGCGCCTGCAGCGTCCGCGTCGCCGGATCGAGCGAGGGCGCGATGTACTGGATCTTTCCGCGCACCGCGCCGGGATACGTCTCGTTGGTGATCGTCACCTCGTCGCCCACTTTCACGTCGGCGATGTCGTTCTGGTAAATGTTGACGAGCACCCAGACGTGGCTCATGTCCGACAGCGTGAAGCACTGCGTCGTGCCGGCCTGCAGCAACTGCCCCTGGTTGCACAGCCGCTCGACGATTTCGCCGGACGCGGGCGACACGAGCGCGACTTCGCCGGTCGCCGGCTGGGTGATGAAGTCCTGCGGCTTGGTGATGCCGACGATCCGGAGGCTCTGCTCCGCGGCCTCGAGATCCGCGAGCGCCTGCGCGCGCCCGGAGTCGGCCTGCTCGACGTCGGCCTGCGCGATCGCGCCGTGCTGATAGAGGTCCTGCGCGCGCTTGTCGATCTTGTCGGCGAGCTCGAACGCGTCCTTGGCTTTGATGTATCCGGCGCGCAACTGCGAGAAGTCGGGGCTCGCGACGTACAACAGCGGCTGCCCCGCCTTCACCTGCTGCCCTGGCGTCACGAGAATGCGGCTGACCGGTCCGCCGACCTGCGTGATGACCGGCGTGGTCAGAAAGCCGTTGTAGGCGACGGTGCCGGTGAGCCGCAGCACGCGCGTCAGCGGCGCCGGCGTCACCGTATAGATGTGAATGCGCCCCATCTGGTTCTCGGGGAGCGTGAACAGCTCGGCGCGGCTCTCGGGACGCTCGGCCGCCGAGAACGACGTCATCGACGCCTGTCCGTTGCCGCCGCACCCGGCGAGCGCCAACGCACTGGCGAGGGTCAGAAGCGCGATCGGCTTTGTCATGGCAAGTTCCTCGTGCCGACGGCCTGCCGCAACTGCTCGACGGCGAGCATGTAGGTGGCGAGCGCCTGTCGGAACGCGAGCTGGGTCGTCCGGTAGCTGCGTTGCGCGTCGAGAAAATCGAGCAGCGTGGCGGCGCCGCGCTGGTAGGCGTACTGGCTGATGTCGAGCGAATCCTGCGCTTGCTTCAAGTAGCCGGCGTTGTAGAAATCGACGACCGACGAGGCGGTGTGCGCCGCCTCGTACGCGTTGACGACGTCGGTCATCACGATCGAGAGCTGCTCGCTTGACAACTGTTGCGACTGCGCGATGACGAACCCGGTGCGCGCGATCTCGCCCTGGTTGCGGTCGAACACCGGGATCTCGATGTTGCCGAAGAGCGACGCGGTGTTGGTGTCGGCGACGTGCGTGTAGCTGAGCTGCGCCGTGACGTCGCGCTTCGCGTTGGCGATCGCGAGCGCGCGCTGGCTCTCGGCGGCCGTCACGGCGAGCTGCGCCGCGCGCAGGTCGGGACGCTGCTGGAGCGCGAGCGCCTTCAGATCGTCGAGGCCGAGATGAATCGGTTGGAACGCCAGCGTGCCCGACGCCTCGTAGTTCTCGGGCACCGACTCGTACCCGAGCAGCTGCCGCAACGACGCGAGCGCCTGCGCGCGCGCCAACTGCGCCGAGGACACGTCCATCTGGAACTGCAGGAGCTGCAGTTTGATCTTCAACAGATCGCCCTCGCTCATCCCGCCGGCGTTGAACCGGTCCTGGCTGACGGTGACGGTGCGCTGAAAACTCTCGAGCGCCTGATTGGCGAAGTCGAGGTTCGACTGCGCGAGCAGCGCCGCAATGAACTGCGAGGCGACGTTGAACGTCAGCGTCCGTTCGGTGTCGAACACCTGCGCCGTCGTCACCGCCGTCTGATCCTTCGCGGCCTCGAGCCGGTGCTGCCGCTTGTCGCCGCGCTCAAAGAGATAAGAGACGCCCACGTCGAACTGCGCCCCCGACGAGAAGTAGTCGCTCGTGAAGTTGCTCGGGCTGAAGAACGGCAGAAACTGCGCGTCGCCCAGCAGCACCGGATTGGGCCGCAAGTTCGCCGTCGTCTCCTGCGCCAGGTTCTGCTGAATGGTCGTGCGCGCCGCCAGCAGCGCGTGGTTGTGCTGACGGGCGAACTCGATCGCCTGATCGAGGGTCACGCTCATCTGCGGCGGCGGTTGCGGCGCTGTCTGCGCGGCGCCCGGCGCGGCGGACAGCAGCACCGCTGCACCAAGTGCCAGCGAGGGCCCCCATCGCGTGGCTCTGCCCTTCACGTTCATAGTCGGTCCTGCCTGAAACGCCCGCGCATGACGCGATCGCTCCGCTGGCGCGCGTCCGCACGAGAACGAACTACCGGAATCTGTCTGGAAAGCTGGACGAACTCAGAGCGAGGCGGCGGGCGGCGCGCGGGATTGGATGGTGACGCTGACGATCGGGGTGACGAGATCGCTATCAGCGATCCGCCGCGTGTCGAGGGGCGACACGCGGTTGTTGAGCAGCGATCCGCTCGGGAGCGCGCTCTGGAGCAACCGCAAGAGATGGCAGAGATTGCAATGCTCGTCTTGCGAGCCGGTCTGCTGCGTTTCGGCGGTGAAACGATGCGCGGTGTGGTCGTGCTGGACGAGCTGCGGCTCGCACTCGGGATCGTCGCCGCCCGCGTGGCCCCAGTTCAGGGTGCCGCCGCAGACGGCGACCGACAGCAGCAGCGCGAAGGCGCGCGCGCACAGCCGTTGTCGGCGCAGGCTCGTGAAGAACATCCTCTTGATTGGAAGTAAGTTACGTGTGGCGACGGTGTGATGTCAATCAGCTGACCGCAGCGCGCTCGGTCGCTCTCGCGTGACGAAGATCTGTGATCGCCCATAGGATCAGGAATCCGAGCGCGCCGATCGCGAGATAGAACAGATCGAGCACGGGGCCGCTCCTTGTCTCGTCGTGGCTCGACCCAACAGAGCCACTGTAGGCGCGGCGCGGCCTTAGAAAGTCATCACACGGCTATTAGGATTTCTGGGAGGATTCGGGCGGGAGCTGCAACCGATATCCGACCCACGGATCGGTCACCAGAAAAACCGGACTGGACGGCTTCGCTTCGATCTTCTTGCGGAGCTGGTTGACGAATACGCGCAGGTAGTCGACCTGATCGCCGTAGTCCGGTCCCCACACCGCCTGGAGGAGCTCGCGGTGTGAAACGGTTTTGTTGGCGTGCGCCATCATGTAGCGCAACAGCTCGAACTCCTTCGGCGTCAGCCGCACGCGACGGCCGCCGGCGCTGACCTGCCGCGCGTCGAAGTCGATTTCGACGCCACCCAATCGCACGCGGCCTTTCGGTCCCTGCGCGGACGGCGTGCGCCGCAAGGCGGCGCGGATCCGCGCCAGCAGCTCCGGCGGGTTGTACGGTTTGGTGATGTAGTCATCGGCGCCGGCATCGAGCGCCTCGACCTTGTCGGTCTCGGTGTCGCGCACCGTGAGCATGATGATCGCGACATCCGACTGGCTCCGAATCATGCGGCACGTTTCGAGGCCGTCCATCCCGGGCATGTTCATGTCGAGGAGCACCAGGTCGAATCGGCCCTCACGCACCTTTTCGAGCGCGCTCTCCCCTTCCTTCGCATCGTCGACTTCGTAGCCTTGACCGGTCAGCGTCACCCGCATGACCCGTCGGATCTGCGGATCGTCGTCGACGACCAGAACGCGGCCGGCGCTCATCGCCGCTCCTCGCCGCGCGGCAGGGACATGGTGAACGCGGTGCCCAATTCCGGTGAGCTGTCCAACGTGAGGGATCCTCCATGCGCTTGGGCGATCTGCTGCACGATCGCGAGTCCCATCCCCGTGCCGGGGATGTTCCGGGCGCGCGCGCCGCGGTAGAAGCGCTCGACGACGCGCGGCCGCTCGGATTCGGGAATCGTCGAACCGGTGTTTTTCACGGTGATGTCCACCGAGCCGTTCGCGCTCGCGGTGACGGCGATCGTTGAATCATGGGGCGAGTACTTCAACGCGTTGTCGAGGAGCTGCCGCAGCGCCAGCGCGAGCAGCCCCCTGTCGGCGTCGACCGTCAGATCCGGCGGCAAGTCGCGCACGACCGCGTGCCCATCCAGACGGTGCCGGAATCGTCCGAGCACCGCGCGGACGATCCCTTCGAGCGAATGGCGCTCGCGGTGCACGACGAAGTCTCCCGCGTCGATGCGCAGCATCTGAATGGCGTCGGTGACCAGCGTCTGTAATCGATCGAGCTCCTCGTCGAGGATGCTCGCGAGCTCGCGGTCGCGCGGACTGACGGTCTCGCTCGTCAGCAGATCGCTCGAGGCCGCTTTCATCGACGTCAGCGGCGTCTTGAATTCGTGCGCGAGCGCGTCGAGGACGGTCGCGCGCAGCTCGCTGCTGTGGCGCGCCGCCTCGGCGCGCGCCGCCACCTCTTCGCCGCGCGCCCGCTCGAGGCCGATGGCCGCGAGATTCGCGATCGAGTTCAGCACGGTGTCGCTCAACATGTGGTCGAGGATCGCGATGCTGCCGATCGATCGGCCGCCCAACTGAATGGCCAGCAGCTTCAAGCCGCTGGGGTCGGCGATCTGGATGCCTCGACGCGCGACGTCGCGCAACCGCTCGTCGCCGTCCGGCAGATCGACCGGTCCCGCCCAGGCGACGAGGTCGCCGCGCCGGTCGTACACGCCGACGGCGCGGAGCCCGAACGCCTCGGCGATGTGGCGGGCAATCGCGGAGGGTACCGCGCCGCCGCTTTCCGACAGCAACAACGCGCGGCTCAGCGCGTAGAGCCGCTCGAGATCGCGCTGGCGGCCCACCGCTTCGACGTTGCGCGCGCGGGCGCGTCCCGACAACTGGCTCGCGATAATCGCCGTCGCCAGAAACGCGACGAGCGCGACCCAGTTCTGCGGATCGGCGATCGTCAGCGTGCCGACGGGCGGCAGGAAGAAGAAATTGAAACAGAGCATCGCGGCGACCGACGCGAGGGTCGACTCGGCAATGCCCCACGCGGTTGCGATCGACAAGATGACGACGACGTAACTGAGCGCGATCGTCGTCGGGTTGACGTGTACCGCCTTCGCGTACGCCGCCGTCACTGCCGCCACCGCCGCGAGCGAGACCGTAATGCGGCCCGCTCTCCAGAAACCGTTGTCCATCGATAGATTCAGTCGAGCGTACGCCAATCCTGGCGCCGGCGCCGATTTGTCTGACAGATTCTCATGAACCGTTAAGGACTTCCTAATCTCGCCGTCGCTACAGTGACCATCATGGTCCCCAAGGTCCAGGTCGTGGCGACGACATCCGACGGCACGCGCGCCGCGCTGCTGGCGGCCGTTCCGCTGGCTCGCGGCCTGAACGCGACCCTGACGATCGTGGTCCCGTGCATCGTGTCGTGCGCCGCGGAGCTCGCCGTGCCGGCCCCGGCGACCGACCTGGTCGCGAAACGCTATCAGGATTTCGCGCGCGGCCTCGGGGCGGAGGCGGGCATCGACGCGTTCACGTCGGTCGGCCTCGACGACCTCGTGGCGCATGTCTGTGCCGGCACAGGACCGGTCGTCGTTGGCGGCCCGGTGGGACGCTGGTTGACGTCGCCCGAAGAGCGGTTTGCGAACCGGCTCGCGCGCGCGGGATGCCACGTCGTTTTCGTCGCGTCGGGCGCGAATGCCACTCAGCGTCGCGTGGCCGCCTGACGTCCACCAACCGCATCTGCTTTCGCCGCGACCTCCCGTTCGCGACGGCAGGAATCTTAACGCCGCGCTAAGGACTTCTCAATCATCCGCGGCGTCGACGCTCGGATCATCGCCCGTCGAGACGGCTCGACGCCGCGGTAAGATGCGCCGCATGCATCGCCGCCACTTTGTCGCACTCGGTGCCGCCGCCGCGACGGCCGCCGCTGTCGACCGCGTCGCCCTTTTCGCGTTCACCGCCAAGGGCACGCCGGGCGCCATCGTCGACACGACGGCCGGCAAGATCCGCGGTCTGCAACTCGATCGCGTGCACGCGTTCAAAGGCGTGCCGTATGGCGCGTCGACGGCCGGCGCGCGGCGCTTTCAGCCGCCGCGGCCGGCGACACCCTGGACCGGCGTCCGCGACGCCTTTGCGCTCGGGCCTCGCTCCCCGCAGGGACGCGCATCCTATGTCGCCGAGTGGCAGCCGTTGACCGGCACGGAACCCGTCGGCGAAGAGTGCCTGCACCTGAACGTCTGGACGCCCAGCGCATCGACCGCGGCCGCGCGGCCGGTGATGGTGTGGCTGCACGGCGGCGGCTACACCGGCGGCTCGCCGGGCGCGATTCCCTACGACGGCGCCAACCTCGCGCACCGCCACGACGTCGTCGTCGTCAGCATCACCCACCGCGTCAACGCGTTTGGTTTTCTCTATCTGGCGGAAATCGGCGGATCGCGCTACGCCGACGCCAGCAATGCCGGGATGAAGGACATCATCGCCGGACTCGAATGGGTGCGCGACAACATCGCGCGCTTCGGCGGCGATCCGCGCAACGTCACGATCTTCGGCCAGTCGGGCGGCGCGGGGAAAGTCAGCACGCTGCTCGGCATGCCCGCGGCGCAGGGCCTGTTCCATCGCGCCGCAGCGCAGAGCGGATCCGCGGTGACGAGCATGCCGGCGTCGGCGGCAACGCGAAACGCCGAGGCCTTTCTCGCACGGCTCGGCGTGAAGCCGACGGAGCTGGAGAAGTTGGCCGCGCTGCCGCTGGCGCAACTGATCGACGCGGTCCAGCCCGGCGACGGCGGCGGCTTTGCGGCCGCGCCCGTCGTCGACGGCGCGTCGCTGCCGCATGACGTGTTCAACCCCGAGGCGACGGCGCTCTCGTCGAAGATCCCTCTGCTGATCGGCTCGACCGAGACAGAGATCACATGGAGTCTCGCCGCCGACTACACGCCGCCCGCCGACGTCGACGCGTTGCAGGCGCGCGTGCAGAAGTCGCTGCGCACCGACGCGGCGCACGCTCGAGCGATCGTCGACGCCGCTCGCAAGGGCCGTCCGCGCGCCAGCCTTCTCGATCTCGCGTTGATCATCGAAACCGATGCGTCCGGTTTTCGAACCGGCGTCGACGTGCAGGCGGAGCGCAAGGCGGCACGCGGCGATGCGGCCGTCTACGCGTACCGCTTCGATTGGTACTCACCGGTGGGCGGCGGACGCCTGCGCGCCATGCACTGCATGGACATCCCGTTCGTGTTCGACACGATCGACGAGAGTCAATCGATGGTCGGATCCGGCAGCGATCGGCGCGCGCTCGCCGACCGCATGAGCGGCGCGTGGGTGGCGTTCGCTCGCACCGGCAATCCCAATCATGCGCTGCTGCCGACGTGGGAGCCGTTCGCCGCCGCGTCGCGGCAGACGATGATGCTGGGGCACGATTGCCGCCTGCTGAGCGATCCGTATCGCGAGGAGCGGCTGGCAGTCGGCCAGGCATTGCGAGATCGCGCGAGACGCTGATCGCTCGATCATCCGCGCGGCAGCGCGCGCCGATCAGTCTGTTCCCTGCGTCTCCGCGACGGGCACGTGTAGCTCGACGACGGTGCCACAGCCGGGGCCGTCGCGAAGCATGATCGCGCCTCCATGCGACACGATCGTTCCGTAGACAACCGCCAGCCCTGGCCAACAGCGCGGCCGCCACCCTGCTCACTGACGCTGAAAACGATTTATTGAGCAACCGCTGGCTGCACGCCGACGCAACCAGACAAGCGCTCGCCATCGCGCAGGAGGTCGTGCTGCTGCCGATGCGACGGGCTCTCGCCCACGGTTGCGGAGTGAAGTTCGATGACTTCCGCGCGGCTGAACTCGGCAAAACGAGCGGCGGCCACCGGCGACCCGAGCTCTTCGAGGCGCTGCAGGACCAGATTGCCGAATTGTGGAGGGAAGCCGGGGAACCCGAGATAGACGAGCACACGGCGATGGCCCTTCAGCGCGTCGCGAAGCTGGCCGTCAGCGCATCCGCTGCCCGACTCCTCCGGCGTCACTTTGAGCATCGAGCCACCGTCCTTCAGTGTGCCGTGCGCCACAGCAGCGTCGCCGATCGGGATGTCGCCGTACCACCAGACCGCAGGCCAGGCGAGCGGCGGCGCGACGATCGCGTCGCCGGGTTGGCGCTGCGCCATCAGCCAGCGAACGGCGGCGCGGTCGTCGAGTCCATGATTACTCGAGCCCGGACGCTCGAAGCGCAACGTCTCCTTCCCGCGAAAGACCACGTCCGCGCACACGCGAACGACACCGATCCCAATCGCGGCTGCGATCGCAAGCTGCAGCCAATGACGACGCCGAGCGGCGTCGCGTCCGATGCGAACCGCTCGATCCAGGATCAGCGCGAGACCGACGGCGAGCGCCGGCACCATCCAGAGCACGAATCGCTCGAACAGCGGCACGATCCGGAGGCCGGCGAGCAAGAACGCGGTGAGCGGCACCGTGGCGAAGACGAGTCCCAACAGCGGCGGTGAGCCGAACACAAACCCGCACAGCGCGAGGACCCAGAGGCTGATCCACAGCCCGGTGTCGCCCGGAACGGCGGCCAGGACGTCGAGCCGGCCGAGCATCCAGCGGAGCGCGCCGATCGGTCCGACCGACGGCGGCGGAAATTGCGCGAGCCAGTAGTTGTGGAAATAGGCGCTGTTGAGCGTGTCGCGGATCGACAACTGATAGTGCAGCAGCGCCGCGCCCACCCACACCAACCCGAAGGCGACGACCGCGCCGGCGACGGCTCTGCTGCGACGCCACGACGCGGCGAACAAGACGAGCGCGCAACCGGGCGTCACGATCGCCGCGCCGTTGGCCAGCCACTGACCGATCGCCGCGGCCACCCACCACGCGGCGGCGCGCCGGATTCGCCGTGCGTCGGTGTCCGCCTCGATCGCCCACACGGCCATCGCTGGCAGCACCAGCGCCCAGCACGCATCGGCCGAGTACTGCTTGGCCTCCAACCCGAAGAGCGCCAGGTAGAAGTTGGATCCGCAGAGCACGACCAACGCCGTCGCGCCGATCGGGCTCATCCACCGGCGGCCGATCCATACGGCGGTACCGAGCATGGCGATCCCGAACAGCATCGGGAGCAATCGAAGGACGGCTTCTCCTGTCCCGCCGACGAGAATCGCGGCTCGTTCCGCGACCAACCACCCGAGCGGCGCACTCGTCGCCAGCCAGACCGATCCGAGATGCGCGAACGATCGCTCGCGAACAGTCAAGGCGATGGCTTCTTCGTCGAGCCACAGGGGCCGCGCCGCCGTCCAATGCCAGACGCGCACGCCGATGATGGCCATCGCGAGGATCGCGGGAACCGCATTCACGATCGCGCGCGCGTGGACTCTGGGCCAGCCGACAGTGCGAGAGGCGGTCCGGCGCCACCAGGCGCGTTCCTCGGCGCGCGCGTTCGGCCCCTCGAGCCATGTAGCCGCCACGAGCGCCACGGCAGCCGCGAGCGCAAGGACCAATGCAATCGAGGGTTGCTGCGACGAAAAGCGAAGCGGGCCAATCCGTAGCCGGAATCCGCCGGTGATGGCGACAGTACACGCCCAGGCGATCGCAGACAGGCTGACCACGCGAAGTGATCGGCGAACCAATCTCATTCGAGTGTCGGACCGAGTGCCCGAGATGGTACCACGCTATCCGCAGCTACGCCGCCGGGCCCGGCGGCCACGGCAGCGGCGGCGACGCATTCAGTTCGAGCCAGTACTCACGGAATCGACGGACGACATCGCCGAGGTCCGCAATCCGCCGCGGCTTCACGACGTACGAATTCGCCCCGAGATCGTACGCCGCCGTTCGACGAGGATGATGGGCGCAAGCTCTTGTCTCATTCGCAGCCGCTCTCGGTAAGGTACGACAGGTCTCGGCGTCGCCGATCATCTGATCGACACAATCGTCGAGCTTGACGCGACATCCGGCCGCGCTTACGCGGCTGCCAGTGTCGGCTTCGCGTTGAATGGCACGACGACGGCTACGCGGCGCCCTGGCGCGGCGCGTCCCGGAAACCATCGCGGCGATTACATGTTGAGAATTCGTGGCACGTGTTAGACTCAGCGCAGCGAGCGCGCCACTCACGTCCTCCCCGTTCTGACTGTGCTCCGCCGGCGCCCTGATGGACGTCGACGCCACAGCCTCTCGCGATCGACACGCCCATTCGATTCGAAAGTGAACCCATGCCGAACAGAGTCCGTCCACCCGTCCGACCACCGCAACGCGCCGAACGTCCGCCGCCTTCCGACGCTCGACCCAAGAATCGATTGCTCGCCTCCCTGCCTGCCGACGATTTCCGCCGCCTCCTTCCCCATCTGACCACGGTCCCGATTCGCGTCAAACAAGTACTGCACGAGAGCGGCGCGCCGCTGCGCGTCGTGTACTTTCTCAATGGCGGCGTGGCGTCGATCACGACCGCGCTCTCCGACGGCACGACGGTCGAAGCGGCCACGGTTGGCGATGAGGGCATGCTTGGCATCGAAGCGTTCCTCAGCGCCGATGCGATCGCGCCGGGCGAGACGTTGATCCAGGTGCCGGACACCAGCGCGGAGTCCATGAGCGTCGACGACTTCCGACGCGAAGTCGGCCCGCCGGGCGCGTTCCGGGAGCTCGTGGGACGCTACACGCAAGTCGTGATCGCGCAGATGATGCAGTCGGCCGCGTGCAACGCGCTGCATCAGGTGCCGCAGCGCGCGGCCCGGTGGCTGCTGATGACCCACGACCGAATGCACGAGCAGGACTTTCACCTGAGCCACGAGTTCCTCGCGGTGATGCTCGGCGTGCAACGGCCCACCGTCAGCCTCGTCGCGGCCTCCTTACAACACGCCGGACTCATCCGCTACACGCACGGGCGCGTCAGCGTCATAGACCGGAAAGGGTTGGAAGCCGCGGCGTGCGAGTGTTACCAGATCATTCGCGCGCAGTTCGACAAACTGAGGCACTAACAGCGGTCCCGATCGCGTGCAATCTGTCTGGAACCAGACAGATTGCCGGCTAACCGAAGCCTAGACTGGTTGTTCGGGGCGTTGCGCCTCCGTCCTTCAGATTCACCACCAGAGAAGAGAACGATGCGAAACGAACGCCTGCCGGTTGAGCATCATGCGCTGCGCGCGCTGATCGTCGATGCCGACGCCGACACGCGATCGTTGTATCACACCGCCCTGACGCTCGCCGGATGGGAGGTGGTCGAAGCGCCGGACGGCCGCGACGCGATGACCAAGGCGTTGACCGAACCGCCGATGCTCGTGATCACCGAGTGGCGGCTGCCGTTCGTCGACGGCCTCGCGCTCTGCCACGTCCTCCATCGAGACGCCGCGACCTGCGCCGTGCCCATCCTCGTCGTCACCGCCGAAGCGCGATCGAGCGATCTCGAGCGCTTACGACGGGCCGGCGCGGACGCGGTGCTCGTCAAGCCAACGGCGCCCGACGCGATCGTGCGCGAAGCCGAGCGCCTCGTCGCGCAGTCGGCGAGCGCGCACGAGAGCGATCCAGCCGGCGAGCTGGCCGCGACACCGCTGCCGGCGCCGTCGGGGAAACGACGACAAGCCCTGGTCCGGTCGCATGCGCGCTTCAAGACGACGACGCCGCCGCTGCTGCCGCCGCAGTTGACGTGTCCGTCGTGCGACCAATCGATGCACTACGGATTCAGCCAGATCGGCGGCGTCAGCGATCGACATCCGGAGCAATGGGACTACTACGACTGTCCGCGGTGCGGGACGTTTCAATATCGCCAGCGCACACGGAGAATCCGGCGCATCCCGTAGAGGGATTCGGGATTACGAAGGAACAGCCGCCGCCGCACACACGTCAGCGCTGAGATCACGCCTATCGCCGGTCTGCCGTCGCGACCGCGATCGCCTTTCGCGCCCACACCGCGAGGTCGATTGGGCTCTCGAGGATCGAGACGGGGACTTCGCGGTATCGACTCGTGCCGCGACGCGAGCGCGACGCTCTGAACGCCGCCATCCCAACTCGCTCGTACTCCGCTACGTTGACGGCGCCGACCTTGAGATACAGCTTGTCGTGAGCGAGGATCCCGAAGAATACGCCGTTGTGATACAGACCGACACCGCCGAACATCGATTTCGCGGTGATGTCTCCGACGTCCCCAAGCTGATCGAGCACGTACGTCTTGAAGGCGTCGCTCACCGCGAGCGAACGCGGCGAGCGGCGCTTCTGCGCCTTCAAGTGACCTCAACGGTGCTGCCGCGCAATCGTCCCTCCGCGCGTCCCACGCGAGTCTCGCCGGTACACGAAGTTTCAACGGTTCGCATGTTCAGCCAGCGTCTTGAGCCGGCCCCGCGCTTCGCGGGGACCACTGACGAAGCGGCGACGAAGCAGCCCTTCGATCAGTCGCCCCCGCAACCCTGGCGGGCATTCGAACGCTCAATTGAACGTCACGCGAGAGGCGTCCGGCGTGGCGGATTATGGATTCTACGGTCGCCGGTTGCTACCGCGACGCTGTCTTGGGGAACCTCTGGTTCCGGTTCACTGGAAGCACGATATGCGACGGATACGAAGGCGATCGGTACACCCGCTGCACCGCGGACCGATAGTCGGCGGCCGTCGCGCGGAAAATATTGAGGACGAAGGTTTGAGGGTTTCGGTCGATTAGCGGGAACCACGTGCTCTGGACCTGCACCATCACGCGATGGCCCGACAAGAACTGGTGATTGTTGGTGTGCAAGTCGATCGTGTACGAAGTGATGGCGCTCGGAACGATCGGCTTCGGCCGTTCGAAGCTGTCGCGGAAGCGAGCCCGCAACACCTCATCAGCAATGATGAGCTCGTACCCCCGCATCGCTGGATCCTTCTCGTCCTCCGGATACACGTCGATGAGCTTGACGATCCAATCGCTGTCGGTTCCCGAGGAGGATGCGAACAGGTGAGCGACGATGTCGCCGCTGATCGTCAATGATGCGCCGAGTGGCTCCGTCGACCAGCTCAGCACGTCCGGCCTTTGATCGACGAACCGTTGATCTTCGAGCAGCCAGGTGCTCCACCCTGGCCCTGCGCCGTAGGTCGCGTTGATGGGCCGATGTCGATACGGAACCGGGTGAGCGGGATCAGATACATAGGAGTCAAACGCGCGCTCACTCTTCGACGTCGGTTTCTGAAATGACAACGTTCCGTTGGCGGCAAAATACAGAGGCTGCGCCTCGATCCCGCGGCGTGGCGGCCATGCGTCGAATTGCTGCCACACGTTCGAACCAGTTTGGAACGTCAACGCTTCCCCGAGCGGCAGCGGATCGCGCTGCTTGAGCCAGTGCGCAAACCATTGGCTCTGGATCGTCCCTCGATAGTACTCGCTGGTCTTCGAGCCGAATGGTACCGGTCCGAGGCGATCGCCCGTGCCACGGCCCCAGCCGCCATGATTCCACGGTCCGGCGACGAAGTAGTTCCGGTGATCGGTATCGTGCTGCTCGAGTAGCTCGTAGATTTTCTGGGGACCGTAGAAGTCCTCCTGGTCCCACCAGCCGGCGACGTTGAGCATTGGGATCGTCACCCGCGTGAGGTAGGGCGCGAATGCCTGCCGCTGCCAGAACGCGTCATAGTTCGGATGATCGACGAAGTCATTCCACGTCGGCTTCTCGCCATGAAAGTACCGATCGTTGACGTTCGACAACGGACCGAGCTTGAGGAACCAGTCGAACGTGTCGGCGCGATCGAAGGTGAAGAACACTTGAGTCTTGCCGGTCTCCATCCGCGCGGCGTACTCGAATCCGTAGCTCAGACGAAACGCCCCATTGTGATGAAAGTCGTCGCCGAGGAACATGTCGGCGGGCGAGGCCTGTTCGACTGCCGCCTTCAGCGCCGGGTGCGGGTCGAGCGCAGCCATCGTCGTCAACCAGGCGCCGTACGAGAGGCCGAGCATGCCGACGTTGCCGTCGTTGCCTTTGACGTTCGCGAGCAACCACGCAATCGTGTCGTACGCGTCGGTGCTTTCGTCCACCGCTCGCGGATCACGGCGATCGGTGCGAGGCTTGCGCTGCATCACGAACTGTCCTTCGGACTTGTAGCGACCGCGAATGTCCTGGAACACCAGGATGTACCCGTCGCGGAGCAGCTCGTCGAGACCGCGGACGCCTCGCGCAATGCCCTGCTCGTCGTCCAGCACGCCGTACGGTGTGCGTTCAAACAGGATCGGCAGCGCACCGCTCGCGTCGCGCGGCGTGAAAATCTCGGTGTAGAGGCGGACGCCGTCACGCATCGGAATCATGGCGTCAACGCGGGTCAGCAGCGGATCGTACCGGGGTTCCTGAGGCACGGCTGCGATATGGGCGACGATCAGCACCGCAGCGAGGCCGCCACAGACCGCGGTCAATGTCGGGCGCGAGACTCCACGAGTGGAAAGCTCGATCATGACATTCCTTCTGCGAAATCGACATCACATGACATCGAAGCTGCGCTCGTCGACCATCGACTGCAGCGCGCGTTCGTACGCGCGCACCGTCAGATCGACATCTGCCGCCGTGTGCACGGCGGACACCCAACCGTGGTACGGGTGACAATCGACGCCGGCATTCAGCAGGCCGCAGCGAAGCTTCTGATGCAGCTCTGTCCGCCTTGGCCGCGCGGCCCACGCCGCGGCGGGCACCCCGTCGAACGAGATGTGGTAGATCGAGGATTCTCCGTAGCACGCACCTGGCACCCCGGCGTGCTGCATCACGTGCGTGATCCGCTGACGCAGTTCCTCGGCTCGCTCGCTCGCCTCGCGTTGAGGGACGCCGTCGGAGAGAATTTCAAGTGCTGCGATGCCCGCCGCCGCCGTCAGCGGATTGGCGTTGAAGGTGCCGTTCTGCGCCACGCGGCCGCCCCGATCCCACGACGGATCGCCGCGATGACGCATCGCGGACATGATCGATTCTGACCCGACGACCGCCGCACCCGGCAGTCCGCCCGCCACGATCTTCGCAAGCGTCGTCATGTCGGGGGTGACGCCGAAGTATTCCTGAGCCCCGCCGGGACCATATCGAAATCCGGTGATCACTTCGTCGAAGATCAAGACGACGTCGTGTTGCGTGCACAGGCTGCGGAGCTGCGGCAGGAAGCCGGGCACTGTGGGATGTACTCCGCTGAGCCCGCCTGCAGGCTCGAGAATGACGGCGGCCACATCGCCGCGCGCCAGCAGCCGTTCAACGGCGGCCGCATCGTTCGCGGGACACACGAGCACGTGTTCGAGGACGCTCGCGGGGACGCCGGCCGACATCGGAATGTCGAACGGCGGATCGACGGCCGTCGCGACGCCATCGTGCCATCCGTGGAAGTGGCCTTCGAACTTCACCACCTTCGATCGTCCGGTATGCGCGCGCGCAATGCGCAGGGCGAGATGCGTCGCTTCCGTCCCGGACATCGTGAACCGCACGAGTTGGGCCGATGGGACCAACGTCGCAATAAGCTCCGCCCACCGCACTTCCAACTCATGGCACGCTCCGAGATGCGTGCCGCGCATCACCTGATGCTGCACGGCCTCGACGACCACTGGGTGACCATGGCCGAGAATCAGCGCCCCGTGCCCCATCCAGTAATCGATGTACTCGTGCCCGTCGACATCGCGCTTCCGCGTGGCATGCGCCGAGGTCATGTAGATCGGAAACGGCACAAGGCGGCGCACATCATGCGCCACTCCGCCAGCGATACTGCGCGACGCACGCTCATACATCGCCGCGGATCGAGGGTGCTGGTCGCGGTAGGCCGCGAGAATGGCAGACGAGCGCGCGGCCGCTTCCGCGCTCCCTTCGTGTGCGGTTGAATTCATGTGAACCTCTTCCTGAGCGCGTGTAAGCTGAACGGCGACCTATGACGACGCCACCCACCAAGATCGAAATTCGACTCGCCCAAGCGACCGGAAAGTTGAATGCGCGTCGGCGCCGGTTGATTCAAGCGATCCTCGCGAGCTCGAACGAGACGTTCTTCTTGTCGTCGCACCAATTGGCGCGGCGATACCGCGTCAATCCGGCAACCATCGTCCGCACGATCCAGGTGCTCGGGTACAACCGATTTGCGGATTTTGCCGAAGACATGCGCGAGCACTTCGTCGCGCATCTGACGCCGTACACGATCATGGAGGCGTCGGTCCGCGAGACGGGCACGATCCGCGATCGCGTACGCCGAGCTCTCGATCAGGACCGCCGTCACGTCGCGGCGCTGAGTGCGCGGCCGAATATCGATGGCGTCGTCGATCTCGCCAGGCGTATTCACCGTTCGCGACGCGTGATCGTCGTCGGCGTCGATCTCGCGGCCACGTTGGCATCGTATCTGGCGTACGGACTGTTGCCGCTCGGTGTCGACGCCGAGGCGCCAACGGGAACGAGCGGCAATCTGTACCACAAGATTCGCACGCTGACCCGGAAGGATCTCGTGATTGGCATCAGCTTCGGCCGATGCCTCAAGGAAACGGTCGACGCGCTGAAGCGCGCTCGCGAACGTCACGTCTTCACCTTCGGCATTACCGATGCGGGCACCACACCTGTGGCGCGCCACTCGGACGCCGCCTTGACGGTGTCGATTGCGAGCCTGGCGTTCACCGGTTCGTACGTCGGGCCGATGGCGCTGTTCAACGCCCTGCTCGTCGCGTGCGCACATGCGAAACCGAAGCGGTCGCTCGCGCTGCTGCGCCAGAGCGAGGACGAATACCGCACCGGGCCGCGCTGGTACGGCGACGAACTGGACGACGAACGCCTGTCGCTTCGGAGTTCCGGCGGCCGCTCCGTCCCGTAGACCGTGTCGCGCCGCTGGTGCCGTCATGCGACGACGGTGGTGCGCGTGTGGCGATCCACGGACGCGGTCTGTCGCGATACGTACGCGAGATCGATCTCGACGCCGATTCCAGGCGCGGTCGGAACGGCCACCCGGCCGCCCGCCTCGAGCACGACCGGCGGGTCGACGATGTCGCGAGCGTAGTACCGGCTGCTCGCCGAGATATCGCCGGGCAGCGTGAAGTTCGGCAGCGATGCGAGCGCGATGTTGTGCGCGCGGCCGACGCCCGACTCGAGCATGCCGCCGCACCAGACCGGCACGTGTCGCGCCATGCAGCGATCATGAATCGCCAGCGCTTCGGCGTAGCCGCCCACTCGTCCGACCTTCACGTTGATGATGCGACAACTGCCCGCCTCGATCGCCTGCTCGGCGCGGCGCTCGTTCGTAATGCTCTCGTCGAGGCAGATCGCCGTCGCGATTTCGCGCTGCAGGCGCGCATGGTCGATGAGATCGTCGTGCTCGAGCGGCTGCTCGATCATCAGCAACTGGAACTCATCGAGTCGCCGCAGATGGTCGACGTCCGCGTATTCATAGGCGGTATTCGCGTCGACCGACAACTGAATGCGAGGGTGGCGCGCGCGTATCGCACGAACGACGTCCACGTCCCAGCCTGGCTTGATCTTGAGCTTGATCCGTTGGTACCCGAGCGCGACGTGATCGTCCACGAGCGCAGACAACGATTCGATCGACGGTTCGATCCCGAGGCTCACGCCCACGTCGATCAGCGCGCGCGTCCCGCCGAGCAGTTCGGAGAGAGGCCGGTGATGGAGTCGCGCGACCAGGTCCATCCAGGCGAGGTCAAGACCCGCTCGCGCCATCGGGTGACCTCGGAACCGCGCCAGACGACGCGTGAAGTCGTCGAGGCTTCGCAGCTCTCCATGCAGGAGCGCTGGCGCAAAGTGCCGTCCCACGACCTCCCGCGCCGTCTCAGGCGTCTCGTAGGTGTACAACGGCTCTTCGAGCGCCGCGATTTCGCCCCATCCGCTCACCCCTTCGGCTTCGATCCGCGTCAAGACGACGAGACGCGACTCCATCCGGCCGAAGCTCGTTTCGAACGGACGGACGAGCGGAAGACGCAAGAGCCTGACTTCGATCGCGTCGAGGGCGATCGGCGACGGCACCGTCAGGAGTCGCGCGGGCGTGTCGATTGGTCTCGGTTCGATCATGGCATCGACCTTTGAACGGCGTTGATCCGTCGACGCCGCCAGATGGCGTACGCGGGCGTGCCCGCGAGCAGAATGCCGAGCCCAACGGCCGCGCGACCCGGCTGACTGATCAACGTGCTGATAACGACAGCGAGCGCCGACAGAATGAAGACGGCAGGCGTCACGGGATAGCCGGGGACGCGAAACGGTCGCCGCATGTCGGGCTCCGCACGTCGGTAATAGAACAGGGCCGCGGCGCCCAACGCGTAGAAAATCCACGCCGAGAACACGACGTAGGTGAGCAGTTGCTCGAACGTGCCGGAAATCGCGAGCACGGCGGCCCACACCGAACTGCTCACGATCGCGAACGCCGGCGTTTCAAAGCGCGGATGAATGCGCGCGAGGCGCTGGAAGAACAGGCCGTCGCGCGCCATGGCGAAATACACACGCGGCGCCGTCAACGTCAGACCGTTCGCAGCGCTGGCAATCGATAAGAGAATCGCGATAGTGATCGCTTTAGCCGCCCACGGTCCCAGCGACACGTCCGCGCTCTGCGACGCGACGCGCTCCGCCGCGCGCATGCCGCTCGGACCAAGTGCCGCCAGATATCCCACATTCGCGAGCAGGTAAATGGCCACGATCGCGGCCGTCCCCGTCGCCAGTGCGCTCGGAAACGTCCGTTGGGGATCCGTCGTTTCGCCGGCTGAGAACGTCACATACTGCCATCCCTCAAATGCCCAGAGCACGGCGACCATCGATACGCCGGCGCCGGTCGCCGCCCGCCCCACCTGGCTCGGCCACCAATGTCCATTGGCCGCCGCAACGCCGTGGCCGCTGACGATGAATGCCACGCTCAAGGCGACGATCGCGGTCACTTTCGCGACCGTCATCCAGTTCTGGGCGTCCGCGCTCGCGCGCGCGCCGCGAACGTTCACCGCGGCAATCGCCGCAAGCGCTGCGACGACGATCGCACGCGACGTCAGGGCACCGATCGGATAGAACTCGCGGAGGTATGTCGCAAATGCGACCATGAGCGTGGCGAGCGAGCCCGACGCGATGACGAAGAAGAGACCCCACCCATACAGAAATGCCACGAAGGGCCCAAACGCATCGCGAATGTAGACGTACAGGCCGCCGGCGTCTGGCTTCATGGCGCCGAGCTCGCCATACGTCAGTGCGCCCAGCAGTGACAACAGCCCGCCGACGGTCCACACGAGCGCGGCGGCCCCGAGCGATCCGTCGACCTCGCGCAAAACAATCGCCGGCACCAGAAATATGCCGGACCCGATGACCGTGCCGACGCCGAGCAGCACAAGGTCGGTTCGGGTCAGCGTCCGCGGAAGCACCTCTGGCGGCGGTGCCACGACTCGTTTCGCCTGAACGACGTGGGCGTGCGGCACCACGCTATTTGCGGGTCAGCACGGCCGGGACCTCGTCATCGACCTCTGGTTTGACGACGATGGATCGAGTGAGCGTCGTGCCCGCGAGCGACGCGGTGACGGCGTAGGTGCCGGGCGGCACGCGCCGTCGCCGCTGGCGTTCGGAGAAGGTGACGGCCGAACGATCGCCGCCGCCGCGCCCACCGCCTTGCGTCAGTTGCGCCTCGGCCGCCTTCGCGGCGTCCGTTTCGAGATCCCATTGCACCTGGTGGACGCCCGCGGTGCCCGGCCCGCTCAACGTGCGAACCACGCGACCGCTCGCATCGGTGACGTTCAGTGTCACCGGCGATCCCCCTTGGCGCAGGTAGTAGCTGATCATCGTGCCGTACGGAGGATTCGGCGCGCGGAAAAACATGTCGCCGTTGATCTCCTCGACGGCGGTACCGTATGTGTACCGGATGTTGTGCGCGATCGCCGGCTTCACGTCGAACAGAAACGCCGGGGCCGCGAGCGCGGTTTCAAGCTGTTCGATGACCGAGACGTCGCCGATCCAGATCGAACGGCCGAAGGTGCCGACGACGAGCTCTCTGTCGCGCGGATGTTCGACGAGCGAGCGCACCGCCGTGAACGGCAGCGTCGCCTTCCACCGCGTCCAGTGATCGCCGGCGTCAATCGAGATGAAGAGACCCGACTCGGACCCGACGTACAGCACGCGCGGGTTGTGCAGGTCCTCGCGGACGACGTAGACGGGTCCCCACTGGGGCAGATCGTGTGTGATGTTGATCCAGCTGCGCCCGAAGTCGGTCGTCTTGAAGACGTACGGCCGCTGATCGTCGTGATAATGCAGGTCGTACGAGACGTACGCAGTGCCAGCGGTCGTGTGTGACGGCTCGATCTTCGAGACGAAGCCTTCCTTGTACGTGCCGGGCGGCAGGGCCGTATCCACGCGCGTCCAGGTACCGCCGCTGTCGCGCGAGACGTGAATCGGACCATCGTCAGCGCCCGCCCAGAGCACGCTGGGATCCACCGGAGACTGCGCCAGCGAAAAGAGCGCGCCGTAGCTGTGATAGCCCGCCCCGACTGGCGGAAACGGCTTGTCCTGCTGGGCCGTCAAATCGGGGCTGATGACCGTGCAGTCGTGCTCGACCTCGCCGGAGGCGGCAGGCGCGCCGACGTGGCAGCGGAAGACGTAGTTGGCGCCGACGTAGAGCACGTTCGGATCGGCGGACGAGATAATGAACGGCGCCGTCCAGTCCCAGCGGAACGGATGCAGCCCCTGTCGCGCCGCCATGTCCGGCGGGGGCTGCAGCTCGGTCCGGGTCCACGTCTTGAGATCGAGGCGCGCCAGATTGCCGCTGTTCTGCGCGAGGTACACCACGTTCGGGTTGCGCGGGTCGGGGTGGATGGCCATCCCGTCACCCTGCGAGCGAAGCTTGATCCAATCGTGATCGGTGATGCCTTCGTTGTCGTAGGTCTGGCTCGGACCGGCCCACGACGCGGTGTCCTGCATCCCGCCGTACACCCAGTACGGCTGCCGCATGTCGACGTCGAGATCGTAGAACTGCGCGAGCGGGATGGGCACCTGGTACCAACTGGCGCCCCCGTCGACGGTCACGTCGACGCCACCGTCGCCGCCGAGGACGAAATGATCCGGGTCGTGCGGATCGATCCAGAAGGCGTGCAGGTCGTCGTGCACGTTCTTCATGTTGTGGTGCACCCACGTCGCACCGCTATCGTCGGACCGCCAGAGGACGAGGTCCTGGATGAACAGCCGACGGTCGTTCGACGGATGGACCTTGATGTGCGTGTAGTACGTCCGCGTCGCGATCATCGAGCTGACGCGCGTCCAGCTCGCGCCGGCGTTGTCGGATCGGAAGATGCCGCCGGCCGCACTCGTGCGTCCGCCGCGTTGAGGCTCGCCCGCCATGACGAACGCGTAGACCAGCCCTGGCGTGTTCTGCGCAACTGCGAGCGTAATCTTGCTCAGCGGTTCGCTGGGGAGGCCGTTCGTCAGCCTGGTCCAGTGTTCGCCGCCGTCCTCGCTTTTGAAGATGCCGCTGCCGGGGCCGGATTCCATCATCTCCGCGCCGCCCGATCGCATGCGCTGCCAGGTCGTCGCATAGATCACGCGCGGATCGCGCGGATCCATCGCGAGGTCCATGCATCCGGTGATGTCGTCAACGTAGAGGACGCGTCGCCACGTGCGACCGCCATCGGTGGTCTTGTACACGCCTCGTTCAGGATTGCGGCCCCAGAGGTGTCCGGTCGCGCCGGCATACACGGTCTGCGGGTCGCGCGGATCGATCACGATCGCCGCGATCTCTTCCGTCCGTTCGAGGCCGAGATGCTGCCATGTGCGCCCGCCGTCGATCGACTTGTACATGCCATAGCCGAGGCCGTTCGACTGTCGTTCGGCCGGCTCTCCGGATCCGACCCAGATCTGGTTCGGATCGGACGGCGCGATGGCCACCGCGCCGCACGCCGCTCCATTCTCCTCGTCGAAAATCGGCGTCAGCGTCGTGCCGTTGTTCGTCGTGCGCCACACGCCGCCGCCGGCGGTGCAGACGTAGAACGTCTTCGGACGGCTCGGTACCCCGACGACGCTCCAGACGCGGCCGGCAGGTGCGCTCGGCCCAATCAGCCGAAGCGGAAGCGCATCGAGGATTGCGCGATCGAGAGCGACGGGTGTCGGCCGGCTGCCGGTCTGGGTCGGAGCTGGCTGTCCGTGCGCGTGGACCGCACCGACGGCCGCGGCCGCCAGCGCGGCAACCAGGTAGCGCACGAGTTTCTGATCGACACGCATCACGCGCCTCCGCTTTCTGTCGTCGACGTGTCAGTACGACACGCGGATGCCGAGCTGCCCTGATCGGGGCACGTACGCGTTTCCAAGATTCTGTCGCGGCTGCCCGAAGCTCGCGTTGTTGATCAGCGTGACGAACGAACCGAAATTATCGTGATTGAAGATGTTGAAGACCTCGCCAATCAACTGCACGCGCAGCCGCCCGGCGGGCTTGAGCTCTTCCTGCACTCGCAGATCGATCTTGTGCAGCGGCGTCCCCTGCAGCGCATTGCGCGGCGCGATGGCTCCCGTCGCGATGACGGCCGGACCATCCCATCGGTTGAGGAGGCTCGCGGGAATGGTGATCGGCGCGCCGAGGTTCAGGCGGTTTGTTCCTGGCTTGCCGTACGGATCGCCGGACACGGTGTCGGCGAAGTAGTTGCCCGATCCATAGAAGTACGCGCCGCTCAACGACAGCCCGTACGGCAGTTGGTACATCGCCCACAACCGCACCGTATTGCGTTGGAAATCGGTCGACCGCGCCCACTCACCATCCAGCCGATTGAACTCGTTGTTCGCGCCGCTGTTCGAGTAGCCGATCGAGCCGTTGTCGTTCATGAAGAACATGAGCGTGTAGGTGACGCCGCCCTGGAAGTGATTCTTGAAGCGCCGGGTGAAGCCGTTGGTCAGCGCCATGTAGTCGCGCGTCCCGTCACTCACGAAGTAGGAGATCTGCCCGTACTGCGGATTCGGCACGCGGACGGTGGGATTGATGTTGTAGCCGGTCGTCGGATCGTAGAAGAGATTCGGATCGTAGCTCCGCGTGTCGCGGTACCATCGGTAGCCCACGAGGTCGGACGAGATGGCCATCGCTGGGCCGAGCTCTTTCTCGAAGCCGACGCTGCTCTGCCACGTGAACGGCATCTTGAAGTCGGGCGACAAAATCCGGGTGGTCTGCGGCGGCAGGGCCACTTTGCCAGCAAGGATGTCGGACTGCGTGACGCCACCCGTCGGATTCGTTACGAAACCGGGCTGGCCAGTGTTGTAGAAGGTGACGAACGTGAACCGGTTGTACAGCTGCTGGCTGTAGGTCACGTTGGAGACCGGTGTGGCGAAGTACAGGCCCGACCCGCCTCGTACGATCAAGCTGTTGCCACCGCCGACGTTGTAGCTGAACCCGCCGCGCGGGCCGAAATCACGATTGTCGTGCGTGCCAGTCTTGAAGCCGAAATCTCCATTCTGCACGCCGTTGTTGATGAGGATCGTGTTTTCGTTCACGTACGGCGGATTGGCCGCGCCCCAGTCGTCGTCCCAGCGCAAGCCGTAGTTCAGTGTGAGGTTCGGAGCGGCGCGCCACGTGTCACCGATCCACAGCGCGACGATCGGGCGTGGAATGTCGTACTGCCACGACGGAAGGCCGTTGCGACCGGGATCGTAGTTGAGGACGAACTGCTGCGTGATCGAATCGAGGCCGGTCAGGTTCCATGCCGCGGGATTGTTCCACGCCGTGATGGGGAAACGAGCGGCCATCTGCGCCGGCGGCGGCAGCGACGTGAACGTCATGCGTCCGAACGCGGAGTAGTAGGCGGTGCCGGTGTCGTGCTCGTACACGAACTCGCCGCCGTACTTGATCTCGTGCTTCGGCCGCGTCCACGTGTGGCTGTAGCGAAGCTGGTACGCGCGCGTTCCCTCGATACTCGGGTAGTTGAACGGCGCCCCCATCGTGGCGCCCGGAAAGTCGTATTCCGGCTGCCCAAAGACGCTTGGCTGCGGCAACGAGGATGACAGGAACCGGTTATACCCGACCAGGAACTCGCCGACGTGATTGTTGCCGGCCACTTGAGACCAGGTGGCGGCCACGCTGGTCGAAGACGGCTCGGAGATCGTCGCGAGCGAGGGGTACGCCGAGCTCGACAACGAGAAGGGGTTGTACGACGTCCAGTGCGCCGCGCGGAGGGACACGGAACTCTGCGGCGACGCGTGCCAGTCTCCTCTCGCGAGAAAGCTGTTCTGCGTCGTCGGACTCGCGAACGAGAGGGTCTGGTTTCCGAGCTGCGGCGGCTGATCGAAAACGGTGGCCGGGTTGTTCTCGTGCTCGTACGTGAAGAAGAAGTGTAGAACGTCCTTGATGATGGGGCCGCCGAGCGCAAAGCCGCTCTGCTGATCCTGGTATGGCAGCACGGTGCCGGCGACGGGATCGGCCGCATTGAATTTATCGCTTCTGAAGTATCCGTACCCGACGCCCGAATACAGATTCGTGCCGGACTTGGACACCGCTTGCACCTGCACGCCCGTGGACCGGCCCTGCGTCACGTCGAACTGATTGGTGACAATCTGGAACTCCGCGATCGCTTCGCGGCTGAAGTGCGGCTCCCCGGACCCCGATGACAGATCGTTCGACTTGATCTGTTGGCCGTCCAGATTCAAGTTGAACGACTCGTTCTGTGAGATCCCTGGGTTGTTGGTCATGTTGTTCGTCGTGACGCCTTTGACGAGCATCGAGAGTTCGAGCCAGTTGCGGCCCTGAAGCGGCATCGCCTCCATCTGGCGTCGATCGACGTTTCCCGCGACCTGCGTCGACGTGATGTCAATGAGTGGCGCCTCCGCGGTCACCGTGACGCTCTCGCGCACGCTCGAGATCTTCATCGTGAATTGCACCGTGGCGTTCTGACCGACGAGCAGTTCCATCCGAGGAATGTCTGCGGGCGCGAACCCCTCGAGCTCGGCTTGCAACTCGTAGACACCAGGCGGCAGCAGCGCCAGCTGAAACGCACCTTTGTCGTCCGTCGTCGCCACGTACTTGCGGCCGGTCTCTTTGTCGGTCGCCGTGATGCTGACGCCGGGCAGCACGGCTCTCGATTCGTCGGCGACCGTTCCGTTGACCGTGGCGGTGTTGACCTGAGCGAGTGCAGGCCCCGCGGCAAGCAGTAGACTGCCGATCATCACAGTCAGAAAAATCCGGATTCGCATGCGTCCTCCGTCAGCGTCTCGACGCGAGAGCAACAATTGGTGCCACATTCAAGCACAACGCAATGACCGTTGCAATGCGTTTTGGAGATTGCAGAGAGGGGGCTCGGCTCGCGAGGTCATGCCGTGAACGACCGGCGGGTGCGTCGCCGCCGGTGTTCATGGGAGCGGCTGACGCGTCCTCAGCGGCACTTCCCCGTCACGCTTCCGTGCGGACGGCGTCCGAGATCGACGGGTGGCATTCCGAGTGCACCAATAATCGGTGATGGTGCGCGGAGGCCCAGCAGCGTTGCGGATAACGCTCGGCTTGAGCGTCGCGATCGCGCTGAGCCTCGGCGCAGGCCTCCACGCGCGCAAACGCGTCGTCTCTCAGGAACAACGCGCAGGCCTCGTCCGTCGAGCCCGGGTCTGGATGCCTCCGGCCACGCCGATCGAAGACGCGCAGCTCCGCCACGATCCCCCAGGGCCCGGCGCGTTCAAGGACAGCGACATCGTCACCTGCCGCTTCGTGCTCCGGGACGTCGGCGGCAACACTCCCAAGTTCGACTGCGACGACCGCGGCGAGGTCATCCGAGTGCGCTATGGCGCCGATAACGCTGAGACGTACACGCAGATCGCGGCGACCCGTCTGATGTCGGCGCTCGGCTTCCCTGCGGACCGCCTCTACCACGTGGCCGACGTCCGGTGCATCGGCTGCCCGGCCGATCCCTTCCCCGGCTTGAAGTGTCTTCGCGCGAAGGGATCACCCGAACGATGCTTTCCCAATCTCGATCCGCAACACGCGTCCGACTTCCGTGATGCGCTCATCGAACGACAGCTGGAGGGCCAGGCGATTGAAACGGAAACGCGGCGCGGCTGGTCGTGGAGCGAATTGAACACGATCGCAAGTCGCGATCCCGCGAGCCGGGCTCACGTCGACGCCCTGCGGCTCATCGTGATGTTTCTCAACGACTGGGACACGAAGCACGACAATCAGCGGCTGTTGTGCCTCGGCGCGAGGAGCGACGCGAGCACATGCCGGAACCCTGTTGCGATGGTGTCGGATGTGGGTGCGACGTTTGGACCGAACAAGCTCAACCTCGAACGCTGGCGCACGTCGCCGGTGTGGAGCGACGCGGCCACCTGTGAAATCTCGATGCGGCACCTGCCGTACCAGGGCGAGGGTTTTGTCGATGTCCGCATCTCCGAGGCGGGCCGGCGGTTCCTCGCCGACGAATTGCGCCGGTTATCGCAATCGCAATTGGTCGATCTCTTCGAGGGCGCACGCTTCACCGCATATCCGAAAAACAGCGAGGCCGCTCGTCACGTCGGAAATTGGGTAAAGGCGTTCGAGGAACGGACGCGCGCGATCACCGATCGCGCGCCGTGTCCGCAATAGATGGTTCGTCGGGCCGAGTGGCCGTTACTTGTCGAATTGAATCGCTTGCCGCAGTTCGTCGGACGCGAGGCTGAGCGCGTCGATGGCCTTCTGCTTGTGCCCGCCAAAATCCTTCGGCGCGTTTTGCAGACGACCTTTGATGTTGTTGATTTGCTCGATGGCGCGCTCCAAGACCGGGTGCGGTTCCTTTCGTCCTTGCGCGTCGGCCGTCCACGCGCCGACCGAGAACGCAGCAGCCAGTCCAATGACGATGAGCATCCGTCGCATCATCTCTCTCCTTCGCGGTTATGGAAGCGGTTCAACATAACGGTCAGCCGTCGCGCGCATCGCGCCCGTGGCGCGTGGCGTCATCATGTAGTGGAGCCCTTCGACCAGCCCCGCGGCCATGACGACGATGATGACGCCTACGACGAGGTCCGCACGCGTCATCGGTCGGTGTTGTCGGCCCGTCGCCATGAGGAGAATAGGCGGAAAAGCGTAAGAAAGCGCTATGCCTTCGGTCTTCGGATCACCGCATCGAGCGCCCGCATCCGCTTGTTTCTCTGGAAGAGTCCGTATGGAGGTAAACGGGGTTCTGCCCATTTTCGAACTCGGGGCCGAGGGGCCCGCACGCGTCGCCCTCCATCGAGAACACGCCTGAACCGCGCCGCAAGAGAACCGCTCGGTCGAATCTACGCCCAGATGCGGTCAGTACCGCTGCCGTTGAAAAAGACCTCGAAACAACCGAACCCCTGTCCGCCGCAGTTCGACGATGTGCCGTGAGCCGTTACACTATCGGTCATGCGACGCCCCGCTCGCCTCCCGTTCGGAATCGCGGCAATTCTCGTCGCACTGGTACTCGCCGGATCCGTCGCGGCACAGAGAGCGACCACCGAGACGCCCGCGCCGGACATCACGAAGCTCGGACCCCAGGTCGGCGAGAAGGTGCCTCCGTTCACACTGCAGGATCAACGCGGCAACCCGCGGAGGCTGGCGTCGCTGATGGGCCCCCACGGCCTCATCCTCGTCTTCAGCCGGTCAGCCGACTGGTGACCTTACTGCAAAACGCAGCTCGTCGAGCTGCAAGGCCGCGTCGGCACGCTTCGCGCGCAAGGCCTGGGCGTGGCGGCGATTACCTATGACCCTGTCGCCGTGCTCGCCGACTTCGCCACGCGCCGCGGCATCACGTTTCCGCTGCTGTCGGACGCGGGCTCCGCGACCATCCGGCGGTACGGCATTCTCAACACCACGGTTCCCGAGAGCAACGAGCTGTTCGGATATCCGTTTCCCGGCACGTTCGTTCTGGACCGCGACGGCGTCGTGACGGCGCGTTTCTTCGAGGCGACCTACCAGGAGCGCGACACGGTCAGCAGTGTGCTCGCGCGGCTCGGGCACGGCGTCGATGCGCCGATCACGAAGACCACCGCACCCCACCTGCAGATCACGTCGTACATGACGGATCAAGTCGCCGCGCCTGGGACGCACGCGTCCATCGTGCTCGACGTCACGCCGGACGCGCGGGTGCACGTGTACGCGCCGGGCGTGAGCGGCTACCGGCCCATCGCGCTCGTCGTGCAGGCGCAGCCGGGGCTGCTCATCAGACAATCACAGTTTCCCAAACCGACCGACTACTACTTCAAGCCGCTGGACGAGCACGTCGCGGTGTACGACAGACGGTTCCGCATCACGCAGGACGTCGCGATCGATCCCTCGCGCGACGCGGCGGCCGCGCTGAAGGATGTCAAGACGCTCACGATTCGCGCGACGCTGAACTATCAGGCGTGCGACGACACGGTTTGCTTCAACCCGCAATCGGTGCCGCTGTCGTGGACGATCGCATTACGCACACTGGACACCGAGCGGGCACACCGCCACTGAGATCGCCGTCCGTCCGCGCGTGCGATCCGATTCCTCTCGTCGCGGCGGCACGCGTGGGTGGTAGGCCCCATTCCGAGAGCGAGTTCAACGTCGCCGAACTCGCGCGCGACTCGGGCGCATTTCGCAGAGACAAGGCGACGCTCGACGTCGCCACGATCGTGCGCGCTGCGATCGACGACGCGGGCCACACGGCGAGGGCCAAGCGCATCCGGTTGTCCGTCGTATCCCCGGCGGAAGCCGCGGTCGTCAAGCGCACCACTCTCGCCGGCGTCGGCGCACGGACGCCGCGATGGTCCGGCTTAACTCGGCGACTGGCGCGGATCGCTGCCGTACGTGCTTTCGTACTCCATGTTGCCGTCAGCCTTGTGCACCTTCACCTGTGACGGCTCCTCTCCGCGCGCGCGTTCCTTCGCGGCGGACACCGCCTCGTCTTTTGTGCGGTGCTCTTCTCGGAAGTCGCCATCCTCTTGCGTGACCAGCCACCGCTCGCCTGAGGCATCTGGGACGACGTGATAGACCGTTCGGTTGGTTGCCATGATACCGGCCCCGGTGCAATCACAATGCCCTTACGGCATTCGATGACGATCGCTGGCGAGGTCGGCAGCCTGGCGTCGGCGGCCCCGGCGCGGCGCAGCGACCGCGCCGCGCGTCATTGATGTTTGGCGATGGCGCGCGCGAGTTCCTTCTTATCCATCTTCGACCGGCCATCGATGTCGAGCTCTTTCGCGCGTTCGTAGAGCTCGTCTTTGGTGTGGCCGTAGTAATCGACGCCGCCGAACGTCTCCCCCTTGCCCTTGCGCTTCTCGGCCGTGGACTTCGTCGACCGCGGATCCGATGCGCGCCTTTTTCGGTGACCGCTTCAACGTCGATGGCAACTTGTGAGGCATGCCACTCGAGCTGCGACTCTTGCTCCGGAGCGTTCCTCGCCGCTGAACTCGACAGTCGGCACGGTTGAGTCTCGCGCGCGCGAATGGTCGTACAATAGTTTGAGTCGCAACTATTCCCCTGCGCAGGGAGGAAGAAGAGCCATGGATTGGCGAGCCAGCCTTCTCGCAACCGCCGCCGCGTTGATCGCAGTCCCGGCACTTGCAGCCGACGCCCCCGCCACCGTGACGTTCACGAAGGATGTCGCGCCCATCCTTCAGCAGAAGTGTCAGGAGTGCCATCAGCCCGGATCCATCGCGCCGATGTCGCTCATCACGTACGAGCAGACGCGACCCTGGGCGCGCGATATCCGCGAGAAAGTGGCTCGACGCGAAATGCCGCCGTGGCATATCGACAAGGCGGTGGGCATCCAGAAGTTCAAGAACGATTTCTCGTTGAGCGACGATCAGATCGCCACCATCCTCAAGTGGGTCGACGCGGGCACGCCAAGGGGAAACCCGAACGACATGCCGCCGCCGAAGAAGCTCGCGGATCCGAACGAATGGCGAGGCGTGGTCGACGGCCTCGGCGAGCCGGATCTCGTCGTCACCTCGCCGACCTACACGATGCCCGCCGTGCATCAGGACGTCTGGTGGCGGCCGGAGCAGCCGTTGCCGATCACCGAGGCGCGGTGGGTCAGAGCCGTCGAAATCCGACCCTCGACCGTGCCCGGGCGCAAGATCATGCATCACCTCATCGCCTATCGGGTGCTGAACGCCGACGAGGCAGATGAAGTCAACACCGGCACCGGACGCGCCGCCAACCTGCAGATCGTCGACAGTCTCGTGAACGCGCGGCCCCAGCTGGCGGAGTGGGCCATCGGCAAGGGCTACGACGAATATCGCGCCGATACGGGCAAGCTCATCGAACCGGGCGAGAAGATCTCGTGGGAAATGCACATCCACGCCGCCGGCGAACCGATCACGTCGGGTGCGCAAATCGCGCTGTGGTTCTATCCGAAGGGACAGGAGCCACATCACCGCTCGTATCTCGTCGGCTTCCAGGCGGTCGGCGACCGCACGCCCGGTAGTTCCGGCCTCGACATCCGGCCGAATGCCGTCAGCATGTCGGAAGGCTTCACGACGCTGCGGAAGCCGGCGATTCTCGAGAACTTCCAGCCGCACATGCACCTGCGCGGCAAGGCCATGGAAATCGAAGCCATTCTGCCGGACGGCGGCCATCAGGTGCTCAGCTTCGTCCGCAACTTCAACTTCAACTGGATGACGAACTACGTGTACGCCGACGACGCCGCGCCGGCGTTTCCGGCGGGCACGGTGATCCACGTCATCGCGTGGTACGACAACACCGCTGGAAACCGGAACAACCCCGATCCGAATCAATGGGTCGGATACGGGAATCGCACGGTCGACGAGATGGGGCACGCGTGGGTCAACGTGACGTACCTCTCGGATCAGGAATACGCCGATTGGCTGAAGCAGCACGCCCGCAAGGCGTCCGTGCCGACGGGCGACCGTCGCTGAAGGGTTCGCGTATGAGGCCGATGACATACGTGCGGTGGGCAGTGGCGGCGCTTGCGGTTGCGTCGATGGCGATGACGATCACGTCGGCGCAGATCGCATTGCCGGCGCAGCCGCACGCGCGATTCGGCGACAGCGTCACACCGGCATTCGAAGGCTGGTTCGATCGCCAAGACGGCCAGCACAACTTATTGTTCGGGTACTACAATCGGAACAGCGCGCAGGAATTCGACATTCCGATCGGACCGAACAACAACATCCAGCCCGGAGGTCCCGACCGCGGCCAACCGACCCACTTCCTGACCGGCCGGCAATGGGGCGTCTTCGTCGTGACGCTGCCCAAGGACTTTCCCGCGACCGAGCACGTCACCTGGTCGCTGACGGCCAACGGACAACAGCTCCAGATTCCCGCGAACCTGAAGCCGGAATACAACATCGATCCGTTCGAGGAAGCCGCGGTGCACAATTCGCCGCCGTCGATCCGGTTTGACGCACACGGGACAACCGTCCAAGGGCCGCTGGCGACGCCATTCGATCGGACCGGGTCGATTGGCCACCCGCTCGCCTTGTCGGTCTGGGCCACCGATGACGACAAGTACACGAGCGGCAGCAACGCGCCACGGGCGAAGCTCGGCGATCCCGTACGCCTGACGTGGGCCAAGTATCGCGGCCCCGGCGACGTGATCTTTGCGAGCGGTCATCCGAAGTTCCAGATCACGTCTGGTGGGACAACGCTGGACGATCCGGTGTCCGGCACGGCGTCGACCACGGCGACATTCAAGACGCCGGGAGAGTACTGGCTCGAGCTCGTCGCGAACGATTACTCGGGAACCGGTGGCGCGGCGTCCGGCGGGGCGGCGTGTTGCTGGACGACGGCCATCGTCAAGGTGAACATCACGCCGTGAAAGCGTGCGCGCGACTCGCGCGCACCGACGGTCGATGCGGTCGCGCGGCCCAGGCGGTCCGGCAGCGCGCACTCTGATGGTGTCGTTAGCGGTCGCAGCGCGGAACCGCAAACCGCATCAGCAGAAAGAAGGCGTGCGTACCAGCGACGCAGGAACGCGATGAACGAGCGCCTCCTGGCGCGGTCAACCACATTGGCTGACCGGCAGCGCGATAGACGACGCGCGAGGTCGACCGGGCGTGGGAATGTGCCGGGGGCGGGCTTCGAACCCACACGCCTCTTTCGAGACCCAGGATTTTAAGTCGCTCCGATGCAAATCGGTGACGTCGGCTGAAACACGACCTTCGCAAATCTCCGAACAAATCGTGGTCGACGCGGTTCAGGGGTTTTCAGGCAGTCTCGTCGCAGCGTTAGCCCATTGTTAGCCCAAAATGCATGGTCCTGTGCAAAATCCCGTGGCCGATCGGCCGGGCTAACGGCGGGCTAACGGCTGTCCGCGAACCGTCTTCGTGGCCACGAATAACGGGGGCGATTCCGAAGCCAACGCCGCCGCTCTTTCCGCGCAACAGAGCAGCATGTCATGAGATTGACCGCACCTGCACTCTCGAGCCACCGAACGTCGCTGATTGCGACTAAGCCGTGGGTCAGCGCGCGCCGTGGTCGAGCCCCTTCATCTGAACATCGCGCATTCCCTGCGTTCTCATGCGGCGACGGGCCGAGCGGAAGTCGACCCACGCGCTGACGACCGAGCGGTGTAGCGGTCGCGCATAGGGCCCCGCTATCTGCGACGCGTGTGAGAGACTGCTTTACGATCTAGAAATGCCGGTTTCTGTGAGCGTACAGACCGTTCACCCGAGAAGGTTGGCTGCGGTGCGCCGCGAAGTCGCGCCGGCCGCCGTTGGCTCAGTGTGGCAGCCTGCGCTGGCTAAGGTCTGGAAGTTCATTCGCAGTCAGCCCGGGCTATGGATTGACGGCCACAACATCTTCCTGTATCACCACGCGAAGCTGCCGGGCGCGCCGATATTGTGTGACTTCGGCGTCGAGGTCACGCGCACGTTTGAAACTGCCGGCGAGGTGCACGCGACCGAAACGCCAGCCGGCGAAGCTGCGGTCGCCCTGCATCGCGGGCCGTACAACCGCATCAGCGAGGCGCACGACGCGATCGGCACATGGATGGCGGCGTACCGCAGGGACTCCGCTGGCCACTCGTGGGAGATCTACGGAGATCCGACGCCTGACCCATCCGACACTGAGACAGTCGTCGTGTACCTCCTAAAGCGCGACTGACAACTAAGGCTCCCGCAAATCGGCATCGCCGCCGCGCGCCGCGCGTCATCGTCGGCCTATGTCGGAGGCCCTGCTCAGTCAGCGTGGGAAACACGGAGTCGGCACAGACAGCGATTCTGGCACAAGCGTCCGGCCGGGGCCCGACCCGTTTGGGTGCGGGCATCCGATGTTGATCCAAGCCGCGGCGCTGCTGCGTGAGCGCACGCCGAGCCGCAAGACCGAGTTAGGAACTGCCGATGAACAGGCCGGCCAGGAAGACCAGGACGCCGCCAACCACGACCTGAAACGCCGCAGCGAGAGACGGCGTGTCCATGAACCGTTGCCGAATAGCTGATGGCGCCAAGCTCCGCGGCAACAACGGCTGTCGCGACGGCGGTCCCGGCACGGGCGTCGGCGAGGAGATACGGCAGCGTGTGACCGAGATCGCGTTCGACCCTTAGGAAGAACCCTCCGCCTCTTTGGCGCAACAGATAGCCTCACGCGACCTTCTAGTTGGGAACCAGGCGGTCAAATCAGTCCGCCGACCGCGTAGTTCTTCTTTCAACAAATGTTGGCTGCGCGGCGACACGCCGAGTTAACAATCGATGCGCGCCAAGAAAACCGTGAACATACGACGGTCCTAGAGGTTGACGGAACTCGCGTAATTACCCTAGAGTTCTAGGGCATGCTGCCTCGCAAACGCAAGGCCGACGCACTCCAGGGCACCCTGGATCTCCTCGTTCTCAAAACGCTCAGCCGAGGTCCGCATCACGGTTACGGCATCGCGGCCGATATCCAATCCATCTCCGACGATATTCTGCGCGTCGAGGAAGGCTCGCTCTACCCCGCCCTGCACCGGATGGAGCACCTCGGGTGGATTCGCGCCGACTGGCAAAGAACGGAGAACAACCGGCGCGCCCGTATTTACGAACTGACCCGTGCCGGAGAAAAACGCCTCGCCGAAGAGCAGGAGAAGTGGTCGCGCCTGACCAAGGGCGTCGCCAAAGTGCTGCGGTACGCATAGGAGACGTTATGGGCTGGTTTCAACGTGCGCGCAACTCATGGTCGGACGACGGTGGCTCCTTCCACGAGGAGGCGCAATTCCACCTCGATCAGCGGAGCGCGGAATTCATGCGTGGCGGCATGAGCGAAGACGAGGCGCGTCGCGAAGCGCGAAAACGTTTCGGCAGCGTTGCGCTCGCGAACGACCGATCGTCCGACGCGAACCGGGTGCGATGGATGGACGATTTCCGGCGCGACCTGGGTTACGGGTTGAGGATGCTGCGGCGCAATCCGGGATTCTCGGTGCTCGCGGTCCTCTGCCTGACGCTCGGCATCGGTGCGAACGCCGCCGTGTTCAGCTGGATTGAGGGCGTGATGCTGCGGCCGTACCCGGCCGTGCACGACGAAGACAGCCTGTATGTGATCGCAGGCACCGCTCCTGAAGCCACGAAGGGCACCGACATTTCGTGGCCGGACTTCAAGGACCTGGAGCGCAACGCCAGGACGATTCAGGCGTTCATCGCGGACAGAATCAACGGCGCGGTCATCGGTTTCGTCGATCAGAAGGGCGAGCGCGCGCCAGGCAGCCTCGTCTCGGCGAACTATTTCGACGCGCTCGGCGTCAAGCCGATCCTTGGCCGCGGGTTCCAACCCGGCGAGGATATCGGCCGCAATGCGCACCCGGTCGTCGTCATCAGCTATCAACTCTGGCAGCGAAAATTCGACAGCGATCCGAGCGCGGTGTGGCGCACCATCCGCTTGAATGGCGTGTTGCACACGGTCGTCGGCGTCGCGCCAGAAGGGTTTTACGGCACGTTCGTCGGTTATCAATTTCAGTTCTGGGTGCCGGCGTCGATGCAGGCGGTCTTCGATCCCGGCGGCTACAAGCTCGAGGATCGCGGCGCCCGGTGGATCGAGGGTTTTGTTCGCGTGAAGCCGGGCGTTAGCCGCGCACAAGCGCAGGCCGAAGTCTCGTCATTGGCCGAGCGCCTGCAGGCGGAATTTCCGTCGACGAACCGCGGCCGCGGGCTGATGTTGAAGCCGCTCTGGCAGTCGCCATTCAACCCGATGGATGCGCTCGTGCCGACGCTAACGATCGCCCTCGTCGGCGTCGCCGCCATGCTGCTGATTGCATGCGCGAACGTCGGGAACCTGCTGCTCTTGAAATCCGTTGCGCGGCGCGGCGAACTGACGATCAGACTCGCCGTCGGCGCGGGACGCAGCCGCTTGGTTCGACAACTGCTGACCGAAGCGATCCTCCTCGCGTCGATCGCCGGTACCTGCGGCCTCGTCGCCGCGTACTGGGCTCGCGGTGCGCTCGTCTTCTTGTTCCCACCGCGCGGCACGACGCCATTGCGGCTCCCGGCTGATCTCGACATGCGCGTGCTGCTGTTGAGCGTCGGACTCACGTTCGCCGCAACCGTTCTGTTCGGTCTGATCCCCGCGATGCTGGCTAGCAAGGTCGATCTCGTCGGCGGACTCAAGACCGATTCCGCCGGTGCCGGCGGTGGCGGCGCACGTGCGCGCGTGCGAGCCGCATTGGTAGTGGTCCAAGTCGCGATTAGTTTCGTGTTAATCGTCGGCGCAGGTCTTGTCATTGAAAGCCTGTATCACATGCGCACCAAGAGTCCCGGTTTTGATGCCGATCGCGTGCTCGTCACGTACATCGACCTGGCCGCCGCCGACTACAACCTCGCACGTGCGAACGTGTTCGAGGATCGGCTGATTGAGCGCATCGGCAGTGTGCCCGGCGTTGAAGCGGCGGCATTCGTTGGCGGGCCGCCATTCTCGTATTCCGGCGGCGCGTCCGCGCCCGTGGCTGTCGATGGTTACGAGACGCAACCGGGCGAAGCGCCGACAGTCGAGTACACGCAAATCGGCCCCACGTACCTGCGAACGCTCGGCATACCACTCGTATCCGGGCGCGAGTTCACGCGCGATGACAACGAAACGTCAGAGTTGGTGGCCATCGTCAACGAACCGATGGCGGCGCGGTACTGGCGCGGCCGTGATCCAGTCGGATCGCGACTCGTGGTCGGTGGACGCGCGATGCGCGTGGTCGGTATCGCGAAGCTCTCGAAGTACCGCGATCTGATGGAACCATCGCGGCCGTTCTTCTATGTGCCGGTCCGCCAGTCGACGGCGCGGGGACAGACGTTGATGATTCGCACGGCGCTCGCGCCGTCCGTCATGACGACAACCCTCGCGACGGAAGTGCGGGCATTGGACGCCTCCCTGACGCCCGATCAGCTCATGACGATGCGCGAGCAGATCGGCCGCATGAACCAGTCGACGACGATGGCCGTGAGACTGCTGACCGCATTTGGCGGTGTCGCCTTGATCCTCGCCGCCATCGGTCTCTACGGCGTGATGTCGTACACCGTGACACAGAACGGGCGCGAGCTAGCGCTCCGATTAGCCCTCGGTGCCAATCCGTCAGCCCTGCTTCGACGCGTCCTCGCGAGCGGCATGTTGCTGACCGCGAGCGGTATGGCGGGTGGTGCGGTTGCCGCCTTCGGTCTCACGAAACTGCTAGGCACGCTGCTCTTCGACGTGAACCCGCGCGATCCAGTGACCTTCGCGATGGCGTTCGTCGCGATGGGAGCGGCGTCTGCCGCCGCGTGTCTGGTTCCGGCTGTGCGCGCCACACGAACCGATCCCGTTCAAGTCCTGCGTGCCTAGGATGTTTAGTCCCACGGTGTGGTGGTGGCAGGATTGACGCCACAACCAAGGAGACGCTGTGGGACAAGTACTTCACGGAAGCGGCACGACCACGTACGCCATTCGAGCTGCAATACAGCGATCGAAAGCTTCGCTCGAGGCGCTGAGCGAGCGATACGGCATCAATCCGAAGACGGTCGCGAAGTGGCGGAGGCGCACGAGCGTGGAGGACCGACCGATGGGGCCGAAGACCCCGAGGTCCACGGTGCTCTCCCGCAGCGAGGAAACGCTGATCATCGCGTTCCGTCGCCACACCGGCCTATCGCTCGACGACTGCCTCTACGCCCTCCAGGTCACGATTCCGCATCTGACCCGATCGGCGCTGCATCGGCTTTTCCAGCGCCACGGGATCAGCCGGCTTCCGGGCCTGGACGGGCCGCCACCACGTCGGCAGTTCAGAGCGTATCCGCTCGGGTATATCCACATCGATCTGGCGGAGGTGTGGACCGAACAGGGCAAGCTCTATTTGTTCGTGGCGATCGATCGCGTCAGCAAGTTCGCCTTCGCGGAGCTTCACGAGCACGCCTCACGCCGCGTCGCAGCGGACTTCTTGCGCCGGCTAGTCGAACATGTCCCGTATCGCATTCACACGGTGCTCACGGATAACGGGTTTCAATTCACGCCGCCGGAGGGCGGCTGGACGGTTGCCGAGATTCAGCAGCGCCTGGCCGACCGCCGACCCTTCAGAGCCCACGCGTTCAATCTGGCGTGCGCACAGCTCGGCATCGAGCATCGTCTCACCAAGTTCAATCACCCGTGGACAAACGGCCAAGTCGAACGAATGAACCGGACGATCAAGGACGCCACGGTGCGGCGGTTCTACTACGACACGCACAACAGTCTTCGCACACACCTGGCGACGTTCCTCGATGCGTACAACTTCGCGAAGCGCCTCAAGAGCCTTCGAGGCCTGACGCCGTACGAGCGAATCTGTCAGCTCTGGACAGAACAGCCCGAACGATTCAGACTCAACCCGCTCCACCACATGGCGGGACTGAACATCTAGAAGTCATCTCATAACCTCGCCGGACACCGAGCAGCAGGCGAGGTCTACATCTGGCCTCAGAAATTGGTCGTTAGAGCTGCGTCAGTCGATCCCGATGAGTATTCGGCTGGGTGTCAGCGAGATTCCGCGACCGGCTCATCCATCCGGCTTGAACCGCCGTCGTTCCCTGCTCGTCAGAGGGGCGCGCTTTCCGACCCGCCTCTGATTTGAGCAAGGCGTCGACGACGTCCGAATCGCTCCATTTCCTCTGGTGCGAACGGGTACGCAGAAGTTTCGTCCGCCAGCACCCCGTAACCGACCTTCAACACGCCCACAACGATGAAGAGCGCAACGTACAGGATTGCGAACACCCAGTCCCGCCCACTCGTCTGCACCTCGCGGAGATACCAGATTCCAAGAGGGATGTGCCCGAGGACGACGGCAGCTAACCCAAGCCGACCCAAATCGTCGCCGGGAAGAACACGGGCAGCAGATAAAACGACCACGCCATGGGAACGTTCATCACGAACGCGTTGTTCCGCAGAAAGCGGCGAGAGCGGAAAAAAGGTCTAGGAGCGTCCGAATCGCGCGGCGGCCACGCGGCGCGATTTCCACACGGGGGATCGCAATTGCGCGCTGTCCCCCAGGCAGAAAACGCCTGTTTTTCAGCCGTTGTCAGGCCACGTCAGGACGTGCGAAACACCCGATAAACGTTGAGGTGTTTCGCCGTTTTCGTGTTTCAAGCGCGTTCAGCAGAAACCATCCTACACCACGTTTTTGTTACCCCGGTGTTACCACGCAAACGCCAGTCAGGGGGTCGCTTCAGCGCACTTGTGCGCCTGTCAAGGCGTCGCCGCAAGCGGTCAGAGGTCGGGATCCTGCGCTGCGGACGCCGACCGCGCTTCGGTTAGACGTCCACGGCCGTGATGCCCGTCGCCCCGCCCGCAGTGCCGCGATGAGTGCACCGGGTTCCATCAATCGCGCACCGCTGGTGTTCACCAGCGCCGATGTGGGCTTCATGCGTGCGAGATCCGCCGCCGTGACGATCCCGCGCGTGGCCTCCACCAGTGGCATGTGCAGCGAGCGGACGTCGCAGGGTTCGAAGAACGCCTCCTTGCTGACAGGCGAGGGTGCGCAGCGTGACGTGATAGTCGTCAAGGATGGAGACTCTCATCGCGGTCCCGTCTTGCGCTGATCGAGAAGGGCGCGGCCTGACCGGCTGACGCCAACGACGCAACGCCCGGCCCGATCCTCCAGCGTCACAAGTCCGCGGTCGTTGGCGTCTTCCCACACGGGAAGTTTCGGACAGGAGGTGCGCCATGCATCGAGAGCTTCTTCGTAGCTTCGTTCCCGTACCGTCAGCCACTCGAGGAGATCGAGCACGAGAGCTTCCACTACAGCGTCGGCCATCGCATGTTTTTCCAGGTTGTTGACGCTCGTGCCCGGCCCCGGCGATTTGTGGCAGGTCGTGCGCGTTCGGCTCGCTGTTTCGCGTCACGTCCCGCGAAACCGATGACGTATAGGCCGCCGACGGTCCCATTCTAGCTCGACCACATCAACGCGGCAGACGTCGTGCATCGCCCAAACCGTGCCTCGGCGACTGTCCGGACCGGAGCGCTGCCGCAGGAAATTCCTCCGCTTCTTCCCGGCGGGGTTCCGCGATGAGACGTACATCGACTGGGAGCGGGGTTACAAGTGGCGCGCGCACGAGCAGTGGGCGGCGGCGCTCGGGCGCGCCGACTTCGGATCGTCGATCGACGCGGGCCGTTTTGCCGACATCGCGGCGACGGCTGTGCGCATCGAGTCGCGGACGAACCTGCTGTTCTCGTT
>DASREL010000085.1:0-74556 GCA_035652075.1 Vicinamibacterales bacterium | reverse complement strand
ACCCTCAGCGGGTGCGTGGCCAACGGCACGAAGGCCGACACGCTCGTGCTGACCGACATCACCGAGGTGCGAGACGGGAAGAAGACGAATCCGCAGGCGATCTACTGGCTGACGTCGACTCGCGAGCTCGAAGGACACGTGGGCGAGGAAGTCGAAGTGAAGGGCACCTACTCGCCGTCACATGACGCCGGCAAGACCGCCAAAGTCGTCTTCGAGGAGAATGGCGCGACCGGCGATGCGACGATCACCGTCGAAAACAACGGCGCGAAAGCCGAAACGAAACTGGCCGAGCGTCCCGTCGGAACCTCGGGGATGAAGACAGAAGTCACCAAGCCGTCGCATCAGGTCGACGTGCAGTCGGTTCGCGCGACGGGCAGCTGCCGTTAGCGCGCGATCTTCGCTTTCTCGATGATGACCGGGTAGTTGTAGCCCGACCCGAGGTCCTTGTTGATCGTGACGACGCCGGTGACGGTAATCTCCGCGCCGACTTTCGTTTCATCGGTGCTCGTCACGGTCAGATCGTTCGTGTTGTCCTTCGCGTTGCCGGTGCCGTCCTGCAGGTGGATCCAGTTCACGCCGAGGATGCCGCCGTTGTACTTCACGACCTTGCCCTTGACCGTCACGCTCTTCCCCGCCAGCGCCTGACGCGTCTTCCACACCGTCTCCACGCTCGTCGTCGTGGCCACGGCCGCCGCGAGCGCAATCGCCGCAATCAGTTTCGTCACAGAAATCTCCTGACGGTCGACAAGGCAACGGCGGTACCAGCCGGTTTCATTGGGAAAATCGCAAAGCGTGGCGATCGTGGCGGGGATTCTTACCGGCGGTTCCGGAAAAATTCCTGCATCAGCTCGCGGCACTCGGCCTCGCGGACGGCGACGACCTCGAACCGGTGGTTGTGGCCGGGCAGTTCGCCGCCGCGGACCGTGGACGCGATCGCGCCCATCTTCGGTTCGGCGGCGCCGTAGACGAGCGTGCCGATCCGCGCGTGGACGAGCGCGCCGACGCACATCAGGCACGGCTCGATCGTGACGCACAAGACCGCACCGGTCAGGCGATAGTTGCCGACTCGCTTCGCCGCATCGCGGATCGCCACGATCTCCGCGTGCGCCGTCGGATCGCCCGACGAAATCGGCTGATTGAAGCCGCGTCCGACGATGTCGCCGTCGAGCGCGACGACGGCGCCGATCGGCACTTCGCCCGCGTCGCGCGCACGCCGCGCTTCGTCGAGCGCGGCGAGCATCAGGGTGTCGTGCGAAACGTCGGTCACGCGTTGGCTGGCTGCGTTGCGGCGCCGTTCATCCGTCCGCGTGCGGAATCGCGCGCGCCGGTTGCGGGGACGAGGCGTCCTGCCTTGCCGAGCCCCTTCGGCGGCATCGCGCCGTACACGCATTCGTACTGGCCGGCCGCGACTTTGTACGTCTCGTGCCAGATGCCGACGTCACCGGATGCCATGCCGACCTTCTTGTGGAAGTCGATCCACGCCGGCCAGTGCTGCTTCTCTTTGGCGCGCGCGTAGCGCTCGAGATGCTCGAACGATCGCCAGTACTGCACGATGACGCCCAGATACTGGTCGTAACCCAACAGGCCGGCGTCAGGCGTCGCGTCGAGTTCTTTGAGCATCTTCGGCATCGCCAGCGCGACCGGCAGCCACTTGTGGATCTTCCATGGCTTGTTGATGCGCATGCCGATGAGAAAGACGACGAAGTCGCCGTCTATCTCAGCCATCATCTTTTGGTTATTGGTCTGAGCCACGGGAGAATATTACGGCCGAATGCCGCTGCTCGGATTGGTTCTGGCGCTGACGCTCGCTCCCGCCTGGGAAATCACCAACCCTGCGCTTCACGGCGAAATCGAAGGGTTCGCGTCGAAAACCAGCGTCAACCACGGCGAACCGATCGACCTCTTCATCAACACGACCGCCGCGCGATACACGATCGATGTCTTTCGCATGGGGTGGTACGACGGGGCCGGTGCGCGCCGCTACGCTGGACCGATCGAGCGAACAGGCGTCGTGCAACCACCGCCGGTCGTCGACGCGCAAACCGGACTGATTGAGTGCCGCTGGAACGATCCGGTTCGCATCGATACGACGTCGTGGCCGACCGGGATTTATCTCGCACGGTTGACGACGAGCGACGGTAGGCAGTCGTCCATCGTGTTCGTCGTGCGCGATGACGAGCGGGCGGCGCCGATCGTGTTCCAGTCGAGCGTGACGACGTTCGCGGCGTACAACAACTGGGGCGGCAAGTCGCTCTACGCGTTCAACAGCAACGGCGCGCCGGCGCGCAAGGTGTCGTTCGATCGGCCGTACGCGACGAACCCGTACGGCGTGCGCCTCGACGGCGCCGGCGATTTTCTGCGCCGATGGGAATACAACGCCGTCCGGTTCCTCGAGCGAGAAGGATACGACGTCAAGTACGTGACCGACGTCGATACGCACGAACGTGACGTGAACGGCAAGGTGCTGCTCAGCGTCGGCCACGACGAATATTGGTCGTGGCAGATGCGCAGCCGCCTCGAAGCCGCGCGCGATCGCGGCGTCAGCCTGATGTTTCTCGGTGCGGATGCCGGCTACTGGCAGATCCGCTTCGAACAGAGCGACCGCACGATCGTGGCCTACAAGGAGGTCGCCGGCGAACAGGATCCGCTCGCGATCGACGGCGATCCGCGCAACGATCGCTACGTCACCGGCCGGTTTCGCGATCGACCTGTGTCACGTCCGGAAGAACGTCTCGTCGGCGTCATGTACGCCGCCGATCCGGTCGACGCCGACATCGTCATCACAAACCCGAGTCACTGGGCGTTCGCCGAAACAGGCTTGCGCAGTGGCGACGCCTTGAAAGGATTGCTCGGCTACGAAGTCGATGCCATCTACGGCGATGCGTCGCCGCCGCATCTCGAACGCCTCGCGCATTCGCCGTTCACCGATCAGGGCCGCACGCGCTACAGCGACATGACGATGTACGAAGCGCCCAGCGGTGCGCTCGTGTTCGCGACGGGATCGATGCAATGGAACTGGGGGCTGGACGATTACAACGCGCCGGCGTGGCATCCATCGCGCGTCGACGCACGCGCGCAGCAGGTCATGCGCAACGTGTTGAATCGGATGCTGACGGTCACGCCGCGGCCAATTCACTCATCGGGTCGCGATGCGATGCCGAGCACGATCGTCATCGTCGCCGCGATCGGCGCGCTCGCGTACGTCCTGATATCGTGGATCTACGATCGGCGATCGCGGCCGGTCCGGCGTTCCTGACCGGATCGCCGTTCGACACCCGTCGGACTGCCAAGGTTCTGCTTGCGCCGATCGACTCGGGCGCGGCGGTCGCTCGACCGGCGCTCGCGCGCCGCCTTGACGGTCGCCGCCGCTTGCGCCGCCGACGCCATCTCGCGCTGCATGCGTGTCGCGCGGCGCGTGGGGTCGAGCACGTCGAGCAGCCCTTCGTAAACCGCTTTGGTCTTGGGATCTGTTGAACCGGAGGCGATGCGTTCGCGAAGGTAGGTGGCGGCCGCCTGGATGTTGGCCCGTTGCCAATTCACCCTGTGACTTTAGCCGAGAAGGCCGGGCGGGGTGCAACCCGCCGGCCCTCTGGTCCGCTCGCTCTCCAACGCACTCCCCCGCACGTTCGAGCGCGGCTACCGACACACGCGCTGGTCCGCCGTAAAACGGCTCATGTAGACTCGATGTCCATGGAAACCCAAGAGCTCATGGAACTTGGCGAGAAAGCCGCCCACGGCTTCGAGCGCCGAATCGGCGTCACCATGGCAATTTTCGCGGCGTTCCTCGCGGTCGCGACCCTGATGGGCCATCGCATGCACACCGAGGAAGTGGTCCTGCAGACCAAGCTCGCGGATCAGTGGGCGTACTACCAGGCGAAGAACACGCGGTCCCAGATGTACGCGAACGACGCTCGTCTCGCGGAGTTGTACGGCGGGTCGGCGGTCGCCTCCGGGTGGGACGACAAAGCGAAGCAGGAGCGACAGCAGGCCGACGACATCCGTCACGGCAACGAGGAACTCGACCGCGAAACCCAGACGGCCGCGCATCGCGCCACGCTCTTCGACAGCTCCGAGGTCTTCCTCGAGATCGGCATCGTCCTCTGCTCGATCGCGCTGCTCACGCGAACAACCTCGTTCTGGTACGTGTCGTTCGTCTCTTCGGCGGTTGGGATTGCGCTCGGGGTGATGGCGTTCGTCCGCTGACTGACGTGAAGCGTATACAATGCGCGCGATGAGCAGCGACGACGAACGCCGCCGGGGACCCGATCGACGAAGCCACGCGCGCGGTGGACGACGGCCCGAAGACAGGGCTGGTTTCGCGCCACTCGTGATGGTCGTCGATTCCGATCACCAGCGACGGGAATTGTCGGAAGCGATCCTCGCCAAGTTGCAGTTCGCGGTAGCCCCAGTGGAAACCGTCGATAAGGCAGTCTCGGTGGCGATGGCGCTGCGGCCGGCCGTGATCGTCTGCCCGCCTGGCGACGTCGACCCGATCAGCCAGCGCCTGCAGGTGAAGATTCCGATTGTGCCGATCGACGCGCACCTTGCAGTGACGGACGCGCTCGTCGAAGTCGTCCGCGGCGCGATTCGCGGATCGACCTTCTAATCCGTCCTCAACGCACGCATCGGCGACAGGCTCGCCGCACGCGTGGCGGGAATCAACGCCGCGAAGAACGCGCACACGGTCAACGATCCGGCCGCAATCGAGAGCGCAAGCGGATCCCAGAACGACACGCCGTACAACTGGCTCGACACCAGCCGTCCGGCGCCGATCGCGAGCGGCACACCGAGTAACAGTCCGACGACAACGCGTCGAAATGCACCGCGCAGGATCAGGTCGACGACCTGCGCGCGATTCGCGCCGAGCGCCATGCGGATGCCGATTTCGCTCGTGCGCTGCGCCACGCTGTACGCCGTCACACCGTACAACCCGACCGCCGCCAGGATCAGCGCGATGACGCCGAAGAGCGCCGCCAGGCTCGCGACCGCCCGCGCCTGATTGAACGACAACGCCACCCGTTCGTCCATCGTGCGGACATTCGTGATCGTCAGGTTCGGATCGATCTCGGCGAGCGCCTTCGTCAACTGCGGCTCGAGCACGCCCGGCGCCGCCGTCGTCACGAGCATCACGGCGCGCACGAAATGCGATTCGGTCTCGATCCGCATCATGTTGACGTCCTTGTAGGGCACCGTCTGCGCGAGCGGCACGTAGAACATCGGGCGCGCCGGACGGTCCAACTGGAAACCGGCGAACTTCGCGTCGCCGACGATGCCGACGATGCGGAACGTGCGCGCGTATTCGGGAAGATCGAGACCGAAGTAACGATCCAGCGGATCTTCGTCGCTCTTGAAGAATCGTTTCACGAACGCTTCGTTGACGACCGCCACGAGCTGCGACGTCTCGTTGTCGCGCGCGTTCAACATGCGGCCCTTGATCAACTTGACGCCGAAGTTCTGCAGGTAATCGGCGCTGACGCGATCCCATGACGCGCCGGACGGCTCGCCCGGTTTCGGCAACGGATGGCCGTCGACGAGCACACCCTCGCCCCAGTTGTCGGTCAGCGGGTTGTACAGCGCGAGGCCGGCGCCCTGCACGCCGGGAATCTCCTTCAACCGTGTTTCGAGCGCACGATAAATGGCGGCCAACTTCGCCGGCGAGTACGTCGACGGCTCGCGATTCAACTGAACGACGACGCGATTCTTGGTTTCGTACCCGAAGTCCTGATGTTCGAGTTTGTTCAAGCTGCGGCCCAGCATCGTGGCGCCCGCGACAAGCACGACCGACATCGTCGCCTGGGCGACGAGAAGCGCTTTGCGCGCGACCGACGAATGATCGCCGGTGCTGCGGCCGGCGCCACGCAGCGCGTCGACGGGATCGGTCCGCGTGGCGAACCACGCCGGCGCCGCGCCGAACAGGACGCCGGTGACGAGCGCGAGGCCGAACGACACGCCGAGCATCACGAGCGACGGGCGCGTGTCGATCGGCAGGAAGCGCGCCTGACTGAACGCGAGCGACAGGAGCAGCTTCATCGCGGCGCTCGCGACCAGCAGTCCAGCGATGCCGCCGCCAATCGCCAGCAGCACGCTTTCGATCAACGCCTGCGTGACGATCTGCGCGCGGCTCGCCCCCATCGCGACGCGCACCGCCGTTTGCGTCCGCCGCGCCACCGCGCGTGCGAGCATCAGGTTCGCGACGTTCGCGCAGGCGATCAACAGCACCAGCGCGCACACGCCGAGCAAAATCTGCAGGCTCTGCCGGTACGCGTCCTTCATCTCGCCGACGCCCGCGCCGGCGTACACGATGCTGATGTGTTGTTTGGGCAGCCCCTGGATGATGCTCGGCATCCAGTTCGCCGGGTATCCCGAATCGTGCTGCATCCAGTCGCGTAGGACCTGCGTCAGGCGCGCGCTCATCGCGTCGGCAGAACCGCCCGCTCGCAGGTCGAGCGAGACCCCCGGCTTCAACCGGCCAATCGCGCGCAGCCAGGCCGACACCGGCTGCTGCAACAACGAACTCGATCCGGCAAGCGTCGGTTCCTGATGGACCGGAATCCAGACGTCCGGCGGATCGGCACGAAGCGTGGCGCCGTAAAAGCCCGGAGGCGTCACACCAATGACCGTGAACGGATGACTGTCGATGATCACCGTCGATCCGACGACGGACGGATCGCCGCCGTACACCGTGGACCAGACCTGATGGCTGATCACGACGACCGGCGGCGACGACAGCGTGTCGTCGTCCGGCGTCATCACCCGGCCGCCAAACGCGCCGATGCCGAGCGTCGAAAAATAGTTGCCGGTGACGTATTCCGAACGCAGCGGATGCGGCGCGCCATCGACGCCTTCGCGCCGCACGGTGACGCGGTTGCTGCCCGCCTGGAACGCCGTGACCGATTCGAACTCGGGCGCCTGGGCGACCAGGCGCTGGAACAAGGGATACGAGTACATCCCCCACTGGTCCTGCGGTCCCCCTTCGACGCAGCAGTCGTCGCCGTCGCCGATCCGATACAGACGCGTGGGGTCCGCAACCGGCAGCGACCGCAGCATGACCGAATAAATCAGCGAGAAGATGGCCGTCGTCCCGCCGATGCCGAGTGCCAGCGTGAGAATGGCCGCTGCGGTGAACCCGCGCGACTGGCGGAATTGACGGGCTGAATAGCGGGCAGCGCGAAGAAGAGTGTCCACGATCCCGGTTAGACGGAAACGGGACGAACGGGGTTGTTATAAACTTTACGTATCGCGCCCAGCCTTTCGATTTTTTTCCCCTGCTACAACGACGCCGGCACGATCGGGACGCTCGTCCAGGATGCCGATACGGTCGCACGCACCCTCACCGGCGACTACGAAATCATCGTCGTCAACGACGGGTCGAAGGACAACAGCGCCGAGGTCCTGCAGGCGACGCAAGCGCGGGTTCCGACGCTGCGCGTCGTCACGCATCCGGTCAACCGTGGCTACGGCGCCGCGCTGCGGAGCGGCTTCAACGCGTCGACAAAAGATCTGATCTTCTACACGGACGGCGACGGCCAGTACGACGTCAAGGAACTACCGATCCTCTTCGCGATCCTGTCCGACGATGTGGATTTCGTGAACGGGATGAAGATGACGCGTCAGGATCCGGCGTACCGCATCTTCATCGGCAACCTGCACAAGTTCGTCGTCCGCTGGATGCTGTGGCTGCCGATTATCGACGTCGACTGCGACTACCGGCTGATTCGACGGTGGGTGATCGACACGATCACGCTGACGAGCAACAGCGGTTCGATCTGCGCGGAGATGGTCAAACGCTCAGAACGCGCCGGCGCGAAGTTCCGCGAAGTGGATGTCCATCACTACCCCCGCGTTTCCGGCAGCTCGCAGTTCTTCAGCGTCGGCCGCATCGTGCAGACCTACGTCGACCTCGCCGTGCTGTGGGTCCGCTTGATGATCGGCCGGAAATAGGGAATTGCGCCCAGCATGACTCGAACATGCGACCTTTTGCTTCGTAGGCAAACGCTCTATCCAACTGAGCTATGGGCGCGTCAGGGATGTGCGAACCATCGATGTTAGCACTGTTCCAAGCGCTCGTGGAAGAGGCGCTCGTCCTTCAGCAGCCAAGCGAGTCGCGTTCGAAGATCGCGCGCATCTCGTAGCGATCGCACGTCCAGACGTGTCGCCGTCGTCCCGCGGCCGGCCAACCAGCTGAACACGATCGGTGCGAGGTGCGGAGTGCGGGCTGCGGAGTGCGACGGGTGCGAGCGGTGCGAGGTACCGTGGAAGAACCGCCACAACCGCTGACCATGCACCGCGAGGTCGGCGCCGTTGCGCCGCGTGCGCTGGATCTGCCACGGGCCGTCGGCGCGTGCGGCGACGAGCTCGGCTGAGTCGTCTTCGACCGACGGCACGATGACGATCGTGTCGCGCACGAGCGCCGGCGGAATCGCGCGGTCCGCCCACGTTTCGCGCTGCACGTTGACGACCGGCGCGAGTTCCGCGATGAGCGACGCTTCGCGCAGCAGCGCTTCGAGGTCGGAGCCGACTTCGATCCATTCGGCGCTCGCGACGCGCGCGAAATCCGCTTTCGTGGCGCGCCATCGCCGCTCGGCGAAATGCGCGCGCAGACGTCTGCGCACGTTGATCGCTTTGCCGACGTAGACCGGCCGGTCGCTGTCGTCTTTCAGGATGTAGACGCCGGGCGTCACCGGCGCATCGCGGCAGATGCGTTCGCCGACGCTGCGCCACGCGTCGCGCCGATCTTCGAGGACGAGGGCCTGCGCGACGAGCTTGCGGGCCAGATCCGGCGGCGCGCCGCGGATGCCGAGTACTTCGGCGGCGAGCCGCTGATGATCGACCGCGCCACCGGCGTCGCGCATGCGCGCGAGCAGCCTATCTCTGAGCAGCTGACCGCTGGAGCCCATGACCGACGGGGAACATTCCGGGGATGGCGATCGGCAACCGGCCGTCGATCGGCGCCTCGCCGGCGATCGCGCGCACGACCGACAGCTCCGGCATGTCGTAGAAATCGTACGTCAGCATCACCGCCGGCAGTTCGGGGACCGTCGCGGCGACATACGGGTTGCCGAAGAACGTTGTCACGAACGGCGTGTTCGTGCGCGCCGTGGCGCGCGCGACGTCGCGAAGCAGCCGCGTCAGCGGCTCGGCGAGATCGAGGCGTCCGCTGCCGGAGGTGGCCCTGACGAACACATTCGCCACGATCGCGCTGTAGCGCGGGACGACGGCGCGGACGAGATCGAGTTCCGACAGCGGCGTGTGATCGGAGACTTCGATCGCGGTCACTTGCGGCCACCGCTTCTTCAACTCCGGTATCGCCGTCCGGCTCGGCGCGGCGATTTGCCATCCGGACGGATAGTCGACGACGGAGAGATACAGCACGGGGGCGTCGCGCGGGACCGTCAACGGAACCGATTTCCGATCGTCTTTGATCAGCGTGATCGACTTCTGCGACGCTTCCTGGGCGATCGCCTGGTGCGCGCGGCCGCCGACGTTCGCCGGCACGGCATCGAGATCGATGGTGCGATGCTCGTGCAGGCCGACGCTCGCCTTCGCCCGCAGGATCCGGTCGAGCGATTCGTCGAGCCGCGCCTGCGAAATCCGTCCGGACGTCACGGCGGCTTTCAACCCGTTGAACGCCGCAATCGGGTCGGGCGAATGCAGGATCTGATCGGCGCCGGCGAGAAACGCGCGCACGGCCCCTTCGTCCGGCGACACGATCCTGGTGACCGCGTCCATGGACATCGAGTCGGTGTACATCAGCCCGCGAAAGCCGAGATCGCGACGCACGAGCTGCGTGAGAATCGGCGCGCTGAACGTGGCGGGCGTGGATGGCGCGGCGTCGAGCGCGGGCAACTCGATGTGCGCGGCCATGATGGCGGGCGCGCCGCTGTCGATCCCCTTCTTGAACGGCACGAGCTCGACCTGATTCAATCGCGCGCGATCGAACGTGATCACCGGCAGACCGAGATGGCTGTCGACGTCGGTATCGCCGTGCCCAGGGAAATGTTTGATCGTCGCAATCATGCCCGCGTCGCGCGCGCCGGCGACGTAGGCGGCGACGAGCGACGCGACGCGCTCCGGGTTCTCGCCGTACGAACGGGTGTTGATGACGGGATTGCGCGGGTTGTTGTTGACGTCGGCGACGGGCGCGAAGTTGACCTGCACGCCGAGCGCCTTCGCTTCGATCGCCGTGATGCGCGCTTCCTCTTTCACCAACCGCACGTCGTCGCCGGGCGCGATCGCGCCCATCGCCATCTGACGCGGAAACGTCGTCGCGCCAAAGATCCGAAAGCCGACGCCCGTCTCGAAGTCGGCGCTGTTCAAGAGCGGCACGGTCGACATCGCCTGCAACCGGTTGATCAGAAAAGCCGCGGAAAATGGTTGACCGAGGATCACCGTGCCGTACGACGAATTGAGCAGGACGGACGGCGCCGGTTGCGAGGCGCCAAACACGTGGAAGCCGGAGACGTGGTAATCGCGCACGAGGCGCGACAACTGTTCGAACGTGTCGCTGTCGACGCTGAGAAAATTCGACTCGAACGACGGCACGATCAGCTGACCGATCTTCTCGTCGAGCGTCAGCTTCTTCTTCGTCTGCTCGACCCACTGCTCGCCCTTGTGGTCGAGCTGAAACACCGTCGGCGGATTGGCCGCGGCCGACGCGAGCAGCGCGGCGATGAGAAGCACCGGTAGCCGATGCATGCGAGAATCCTATACGAAATGAGCGACCGCGAGCACAAAGCGCAGGCGCCGTCATCGGTCGGCTGTTACGTCGTGACGGTCAGCGACACGCGCACCGACGCCACCGACACCGCCGGACGTGCGATCGCCGATCTCCTGACAGCCGCTGGTCACATCGTCGCGGGACGGACGATCGTCAAAGACGATCCCGCCGCCGTGCGGAGCGCGGTCGAGCGGCAACTCGCGGCCGACGGCGTCGACGTGATCATCACGACGGGTGGTACCGGCATCACGTCGCGCGACAACACCTACGAAGCGATCAGCACGATGCTGCAGAAACGGCTCGATGGATTCGGCGAGCTGTTTCGCATGTTGAGCTTCGAGCAGATCGGATCCGCCGCGATGATGAGCCGCGCCTGCGCAGGACTCGTCGCCGGCCGGATCGTCGTCTGTTTGCCGGGATCGGAGAAGGCCGTGCGTCTCGCGATGGAGCGCCTGCTGGTCCCCGAGTTGGGACATCTCGTGCAACAGGCACGAAAATAATGCGGCCGTTTACGTCGACCATCTCGCTCGACGAAGCGCGCCGCCGGCTTGCGGCGAATGTCCGGCCGATCGAGCGGACCGAACGCGTGTCGTTGATCGACGCCGCCGGCCGCGTCGCGGCGGCCGACGTCGTGTCGCCGATCGACGTGCCGCCGTTCGCACGCTCCGCGATGGACGGCTACGCAGTCCTCGCCGCCGACACTCCCGGCCGACTTCGCATCGTCGACCGCATCTACACCGGTCAGCCATCGACGCAATCGATCGTGTCAGGGACTTGCGCAGAGATCGCGACGGGAGCCCCGCTCCCCTCTGGCGCAGATGCCGTCGTCATGGTCGAGGAGACGACGACGGTGTCTGACACGGAGGTGGCGATCACTGCGGGCGCGACCGCGGGGCAACACATCGGACGCCAGGGTGCGGACATCAAACGCGGCGATCGGGCAGTTGCCGCCGGCGACGTGCTGACGCCGAGCCGCGTCGGCGCGCTTGCGGCGATCGGATGCGGCGACGTGCTCGTGTACGCCAAGCCGCGCGTCGCAATCCTGTCGACGGGTAACGAAGTCGTCGAGCCGGGACAGCCGCTGCCCGCCGGGCACATCTACGACGTCAACCGCTTCACGCTGTCCGCCATCGCGGCCGCGCACGGCGCTGTCCCCGAGCCGCATCGCCCGGTTGCCGACACCATCGACGCGCTAATCGTTGCGCTCGGCGTCTGTGCCGCAGCCGATCTGATCGTCTTCTCGGGTGGAAGTTCGGTTGGCGAGCGCGATTTGATCGTCGATGCGATCGCCGCGCGAGGCGAAATGATCTTTCACGGCATCGCGGTCCGGCCGGGAAAGCCGACCGCGTTCGCGCTGGTCGGCACCACGCCATTCTTCGGGATGCCCGGCAATCCCACCTCGTGCCTGTCGAATGCGTACGTCCTGCTGGTGCCGTTTCTCCGCGCGCTCGCGCGACTGCCGCCGTGGACGCCCAGAACCGTGCGTCTTCCGCTCGCGCGACGCATCGCGTCGGCGGTAGGACGGCATCAGTTCTACACCGTCCGAGTGATCGAGGGCCGCGCGCAACCGGCGTTCAAGGGGTCCGGCGACATCACGAGCCTGTCGCAGGCCGACGGCTACATCGAGATCCCCGCGGACCAGAACGTCGTCGACGAAGGCGCGCTCGTGACGGTAACGTTCTTCTAGGGTGCCTAGGGTGCCTGGGTGCCTAGGGTGCGTAGGGTGCCTCAAGTGCCTCGCCTCTCTAGGCACTCGAGGCACTCTACGCACTCGAGGCACTCTAGGCACTCTAGGCACTCTACGCACCTTAGGCACCCTAGGCACCCTATCTGCGTCCGATTCGTCGTTCGTATTCGAGTTCCAGGACGTCGGCCGTGTGGAGATCGAACGCGCCCGCGGTGCGTTCGTACGCGCCGCGGAACTCCGAGTGGCAGCGGTAACAGACGGTGACGTCCTTCAGCCGGCCGTAAACGACGAGATCGACGAGCACGGCGGCCGCGAGAATGCTGTACGCGATGAGATCTTTGCCGAACCAGTAGAACACGCCGCTAATCAGCGCGCCGATGACGACGACCGTCAGCCCGACTTTGGGATCGAAATCCTTGCGGATATAGAAATCGGCGCCCGAGCAGACGGGACAGCGATCGACAGCGCGATCGGACGCGACCGCCTCGCTGAACGTCAGCGGAATTTCCTGACCGCACGCACCGCACCTGATCGCGGACGGCGCGTCGTTCGCGCCGACCGGCAAACCAGCATCACACTTGGGACATTTCGCGACGACCTGCACATCGCCATCGTACATCGCCGGGTCCCAAAAGGACCCGGCCTACGGTTTGTGCGGACCCGCCTACTCGTCGCGGAGCGCTTCGGTCGGCTGCAGGTGCGACGCGCGCAGCGCAGGGATGTAGCTCGCGAGCATCGCGACAGACGCGAGACCCGCGATCGCGATGAGGAGGGTCGTCGGATCGCCCGGTTTCAGACCGAACAACAGCGTCTTCGCCGTCTGCGCCGCTGCCACCGCGAGCACGCCGCCGACGACGACGCCGACGGCCAACAGCGTCGCCGCTTCGCGCATCACCATTGCGATGACATCCCGCCGCTCGGCTCCGAGCGCCATGCGAATGCCGATCTCGTTCCGTCGGCGTGCGACGGTGTACGACATGACGCCGTAGAGCCCGATCGTCGCCAGCAGCGCGGCGAGACCGCCGAAGAAGCCGGATAGCACCGCCATCAATCGCTCGCGCATCAGCTTCTTATCGACTTGATCCGGCAGCGTCTGGAAGTCCACGAGCATCGCACCGTTTACCGCCGCGATGGTCCGTTTCACCTCCGGCACGAGCGTCAACAGCGGCGCACGCGATCGGATCAGCAGCGTCGTCCCCTCGTAGAAGGGATCGGGGCGTGTGCTCTGCGCCGCCGGCAGGTACACGAGCGGCTTGAAGTCCTCGCGCAGGTCGGTGTATTTCGTGTCGCGCGCGATGCCGACGACGTGGTACGTCGGCGCCGACTGGCCGGGGCCGGCTTCGACCGTAAACGTGCGGCCGATTGGATCGCGGCCGCCGAGGTACTTCGTCACGAACGTCTGGCTGACGATGGCGACGCTTTCCCCGCCGGCAGTGTCGTGGTCGTTGAAGTCTCGTCCGCGCAGCAACGGGATGCCGAGCGTCTTCAAGAGACCCGGGCTCGCTTCGTTGAAATTCGAGTAGTCGGGCTGCGGCACACCGTCGACGATGATGCGATCGTTCCAGCCGGCGCCGCTGACGGGAACGATGTAGGTTGTCGCGACCGCGTCGACGCCGGCCAGTGCACCGACGCGTGCGAGCAGATCGCGCTCGAGCGTCACGCCCTGCGACGTCGGCAATCTAAGCGGCCGCGCATCCAGGCCGGCGACCAGGATGCCGGTCCGCTGGAATCCGGCGTCGAGCGCCGTGAGATTGCGAAGCGTGCGGACGAAGAGCACCGCGCCGACGAGCAGCACGAGCGAGAGCGCAACCTGCGCGACGACGAGCGCTCGACGAAGGCCGAACCGTTCGCGAGTGTCCGAGTTGCCCCGCGACGCATTCTTCATCGCGGCACCGGGATCGACACCGGTCGCGCGCAGCGCCGGCATGACGCCGAAGATCAGGCAGGTGGCGGCCGCGACCGCGATCGTGAAGCCGAGCACGCGCCAGTCAGGGCGCAGATCCAGGAACAGCCAGGTGTTCTGGAAGAACGACAGCAGCACGCGCTCGAGTTGCGACGCGATGAGGACGCCGAGACCGGCGCCAATCCCCGCGATCAAGGCGCTCTCTGCGAGCAACTGCCGCACGAGCCGTCCGCGTGACGCGCCGATCGCCAGGCGCACCGCAATCTCGCGCTCGCGCGTTGACGCGCGCGCCAGCATCAGGTTGGCCAGGTTGCCGCACGCAATCAACAACACGAGGCCGGCAATCGAGAGCAGCAGCCACAACGGCGATTCGTACTGCTGCCGCAGATACGAGACGCCGGTGCCGGCCGGCAGCGCGCCGAGGACGAAGTGCTGGTAATCGTTGACCGTCTCGGCCGTGTAGGACGGCGGAACGGTGTCGGCAAAGATACCCGGCGAGAGCGACGCCAGATGCGCCGACGCGCTGGCGATCGTCCATCCGGGCTTCAACCGGCCCATCGCGCCGAGCCACCATCGGTTGCGTGCGGTGATGGCGTTGCGTTCCGGCTCGAGGAGCGGATTCGCGCAGATCGGCACGGCGACGTCGAAGACGCGGCCCACTTCGACGCCGAAGAAGCTCGCCGGCGTCACGCCGACGATCTCGAGCGAACGGGAGTTGAGCGAGATCGTCCGGCCCACGACGTTCGGATCGCCGCCGTATTGCCGCTGCCAGAATGAGTAACTCAACACCGCGCCGGGCGCGCCGCAGCCGTCGCGATCGTCGGCGGCGGTGAGCACGCGGCCGATGAGCGGCGCGACGCCGAGGCTCGAGAAGAACTCGCCGCTGACCCACAGCCCCGCCGTCGGCTTCGATTCGCCGCTCGTCGACTGCTCGAATGTCGTCGTCCCCCACGCCAGCATCGTCGAGAACGCCTGCTGGCGCGTGCGCAGCGCCTCCCACTGCGCGAACGTGAGATTCGAGAAACGGCTGACGAAGTCGCCCGTCCGCCCCGCGCGCGTCTTCACGATTTTGACCTCGGCGAGCTCCTGCGGATTCGTCACCGGGAGCGTGCGGATGCGGACCGCGTCGAGCAGTTGGAAGATCGCGGTGTTCGCGCCGATGCCGAGCGCCAGCGAGAGGATCGCGACGGCCGCAAATCCGGGGTTGAGGCGCAGCAGCCGCGCGCCGAACTTGAGGTCGCGCCAGGCGCTGTCGAGCAAGCCAACGGTGTTCATGTGATAAATGTCCTCGCGCACGAGGGTTCGATTGCCGAGTTTGCGGAGCGCGGCGGCACGCGCCGCGTCCGGCGTCATGCCACGCGCGACGTTGTCGTCGATCTCGATCTCCAGGTAGGACTGCAGCTCGCGCGCACGTTCGTCGTCCCAGCGATCGCGCGCGAAGTACTTGCGGAGGCTCACGCCGGCCTCAGCACCCGGTTGATCGCTTTCACGATTTCATCCCACCGCGTGGTTTGCTCGTGCAACTGCTTTCGACCCGCGGGGGTGATGCGGTAGTACCGCGCACGGCGATTGTTTTCGGACGTGCCCCAGAACGACGCGATCCAGCCGCGGTCCTCGAGCCGATGCAGCGCCGGGTACAAGGAGCCGTGCTCGACCTGCAGCACGGCGTCCGACTGATGTTCGATGACGTGGGCGATCGTGTGACCGTGCGCCGGCCCGGCGGTCAAGGTGCGCAGGACCAACAGGTCGAGCGTCCCTTGGAGCATTTCCCCTTGAATTGGCTGATTTCCGCGCTTCGGCATACGTAAAACCGATCCTACCACTAGAACATCTACCGAAGCGATTAGACGAGTGGTCGCGAGAAAAAGTTGGCAGGGCTACTTAGCGGCCGGGGAAAAACGACGGAAGCGCGAGGTCGCGCATCGTGTGGAGACCGGGCGGCGCGGCGAGCACCTTCGGGATCGAATTGACGACGATCGACGCGGTGGCGATATCGCCATGGATCCCGCCCGACACCTTCATCGACAAGTTCGGCGACCCTTCGATATCGACCGAGTCGTACGTCTCGGGCGATCCGAGGTACGCCTCCATGTGCAGCTTGATAACCGGTTCGCCTTTGCGATAGCCGACACCGTCCTGGACGATGCCGCAGACATACCCTGGATCGACTGCGAGGAATTCGCTCGAGATCGTCACCGACGCGAGCTTCGGCTGAATCTCGTCGCTGATGCGATCGAGCGTCCACCCCAACGCGTCGGCAATCATCGCGATCGATTCGGTGAGGCCGACGTGGCGCACCGACCCATCGTCAACCTTTTTCTGAAACTGCTCCGTCGTCAGGCCGGCGCCGATCTTCTGCTGGAACGGGAGCCGGCGAATCCGCGCGTCCTGGATCCGGTTGACGACGACGCGATCGACACGTTCGCAGACGGCGGTCATCGCGATCGGCAAGGCGTCCATCGCAAAACCCGGGTTGACGCCGGTGCCGAGCACCGCCACTTTGGCTTTCTTCGCGAGCGCGTGGATCTGCCGCGCCTGGCGAATGTGGGTGTAGCCGGGATATGACAGTTCTTCGGTCGTCGACACGATCGCCGTCTTCGATTTCAGGATCGTCTCGATCTGCGGCATCACCTTCTTGATCGACGAACTGGTGCACAGCACGACGACATCCGGCTTCGCTTTCTTCAACGCCCTGGCCGCATCCGCAGAGATCTTCACGCCGATCCGGCGCGGCAGTCCGACGACATCGCCGAGATCGCGATCGACCTTCGCGGGATCGATATCGATCGCGCCCACGATCTTGAATCCCGGTCGTGCGGCGAGCTGTTTGACGATGGCGGCGCCAATCGGCCCCAGGCCGAATGGCATGACTCGAATGTCGCGCATAAGCCGAGAATTATATGTCAGGACACGCAGCGGTCTTGCACGTTGCTACCGTGTCGCAGGAGCGCGCTGAAGGACCTCTGTCGTCCAGTGCTCGATGATCTGGACGAACCTGAGGTTCGACTGCGTCGAGGTGTCGCGGGCGAAGACGAGGCGTCCGTCTGGCGCCGCGTCGTACCCGGTGTGATTCAGACCTTTGGTGTAGTAAAGGTCCTCGCCGACGACAGCCGCAGTCCCGAGTTGCGGCGGGTCCTGCGGACCGACACTAACGGACATCACGTTGCCGCTGCGGAAGAACAGCTGCCGGCCGTCCCTGGACCAGACCGGTTGCGAGCCGCCGTCAACAGACACTTGAATCTTGCCGCCGAGCGACGGGAATCGCTGGATATAGACCTCGTTACGTCCGGTTTCGTCCGAGTCGTACGCAATCCAGCGACCGTCGGGCGAGACGCGCGCGTCGCGTTCGTTGTACGGCGTCTTCAACAACGGGGACGCCTTGGCCGATCCGTCGAGCGGCAGCAGCCAGATGTCCGTTTTCGTCGCAGACGAATCGACGCTCAATAGCAGCGACCGTCCATCTCGGGTCCAGTCTTCGACGTGAATGTGATCCGTTGCGGTCAACAGTGTCTCCTCGGGCCCGGTGCCGTCGGATGCGCGGCGCAATACGGATCGGGAGGCGGACGCGGACACCGCGCGAGACGACGAATAGGCGATCCACTTGCCGTCAGGCGACCACACCGGCGTCTCGTCCTCGCCGGGATCGAACGTCATGCGGGTCGTCGTCCCTCTGCGCAAATCGAGCACCCACAGATCGTCGCCATTCTCGGTCGCTTCAAACGCCAGCCGCTGACCGTCGGGCGACACGCGCGGGTCGGCAAAACTCTTCGGCGGCGCCGCAATCGTCGCTGCGGCGTGCACGCGGTCCAGCCACACCAGGCTACGGTTCGTCGGACCGAAGTCTCCGACGTAAACGATCGTGCCGGCATCAGCGACGGCGACCCAGGTGACGCCGCTGCTGCGGTCGTACCCCACCGACGACAGCACCATCGTCGGCGTCCCGTGCACTTCGCCGCGGGCGATGTCGAACGGCACGGCAAAGACATCCGGCCCGCGGCGGAAGATCAGATGACCGGTCGGCAGCACGTGCAGCGGAATGCCGCCGCGGAACAACGGGCGACGCGCCCCGGTGTCGAGCGACACCACGTCGACTTGCGCGTCATTCCAGTTCGGCGCCGCCGCCAGCATCGTCGCCATGACGATCGACTTGCCGCCAGGGACCGCGACCGGCCAGCCCTGCGTCACTTCGCTCGCCGGGTCGATCGTCGTCAGCGCCTGCGGCGTTCCGCCGGCGATCGGGAGTTTCCGAAGGCTCGTCGGCGTCGGCTCGTCGACGCCGAAGACCAGCAAGTCCGGCGTGGCGAACGCGATGCCGAGCGCCGAACCGCGACCGGTGCTGCACAGATCGATTGAGGCGCCGCCAGCCGCCGGTACCTTGAGCAGACGTCCGTTGTGGTCGTAGACCAGCCATGAACCATCTGGAGAAAACGCCGTGGCATCGGTCGCGCGCGACATGTGAGCAGCCACGCTGATTGCTTGAGGCTCCGCAAGCGTCCGCACGAACAGCTCTGGCAGTCCGTCGGTACTGCCTTGGAAGCTGACGCGCAGGCCATCGTTCGAAATCCCGATCGCGCCGTTCAACGCGCGCGACGGATCCACGGACATATACAGATGACGAGGCGTCTCGATCGGCGACGATTTCGCGTCGAACGAACGCCACGCAAATCCCGCAGCGGCAACGACAGCGATCGCGGCAACCGACCACGGCAGCGCCGCACGACGTGGTCGCGCACGGACGGCCGGCGACTCCTGCGCGCTCGACGTGACCCACTGCAATTGCGCGCGCACGTCGGCGATCGATTGCCACCGTTCGTCCGGATCCTTCGCCAGGCAACGCATGACGATCCGCTCGAGTGCGGCCGGGATCGTCGCCGTCGTGCTGATCGGTTTCGGCGTCGCGGCCATGATCGACGAGATCAGGCTCGCCGAGCTCTTGCCGGCGAACGGCGGCTCGCCCCTGAGCATCTCGTAGAGGACGCAGCCGAACGCAAAGATGTCGCTGCGCGCGTCGGCGTCGATGCCTTCGAGTTGCTCGGGCGCCATGTACTGGAACGTCCCGAGGATCGTCCCCTGCGCCGTCAGCGCGGCCGGCGTCGTCGGTAAAATCGACTGGGCGCCGGCGATCGCCGGTGCGGTCGCCTTTGCCAGACCGAAGTCGAGCAGTTTCGCCGTCCACGCACTACCGGTGCGCACGAGGAACACGTTTGCCGGTTTGATGTCGCGGTGCACGATGCCGGCGCGATGGGCCACCGTCAACGCACTGGCCATCTCACCGGCAATGCGCAGCGCTTCGTCCGTCGTCAGCGGACCGCGTGCGAGGCGCGCCGCGAGCGTCTCGCCTTCGAGATATTCGAGGACGAGGCAGCGCTCGTCCGCGTGGGAGACGACGTCGTATAGCGTGCAGATATGCGGATGATTGAGCGCGGCAATCGCCTGCGCTTCGCGATCGAACCGCTCCCGTCGATCGGGATCGGCGGCGACTGACGGCGGCAGCACCTTGACGGCGACCGTCCGATTCAGACGGGTATCGGTCGCACGATACACGACGCCCATGCCGCCTTCGCCAATCGGGGACACGATCGCGTAGGGGCCGAGCCTGGTTCCGGCTGCAAGCGTCAACGGGCCGTGATTCTACTTGATCGTGATGTAGCATCGACGAATGACGCTTGCGCTCGTGAGCGCGTTGCTCATCGCGAATTACACGATCGAGGCGCGTCTCGACACCGCCAGGCATGTCATTACGGCGACCGAGACGATCCGCTGGCAAAATGCGACGGCGACGCCGGCGACCGAGCTGCAGTTCCACCTGTACTGGAATGCGTGGCGCGACGACGCGTCGACCTACCGGCGCGAGTCGGCGCTCGGTGCCATCCGGCCGAACGCTGACGCGGACAACCTCACGGAGTCAGATCGGTCGCGAATCGACATCACGAGCATCGTGATCGGCGATGCGGATCTGACATCGCGACAGCATTTCATCGCGCCAGACGATGGCAACGCGCAGGACCGAACCGTGATGGCGGTAGCGTTGCCGCGGCCCGCCGCGCCGGGGGAGACGCTCACGATCCGCGTCGCGTGGACGGCCCACGTGCCGCGGACGTTCGATCGCACGGGTGTCGTCGGCAACTACTATTTCATCGCGCAGTGGTTTCCCAAGCTCGGCGTCTGGCAGGACGGCGGCTGGAACTGTCATCAATTCCATGCGAGCACGGAGTTCTTCTCAGACTACGGCCGGTACGACGTCGTGATGACGGTGCCCAGCGGGTGGACGCTCGGCGCGACCGGCGTCGAGCAGTCTCGTCGCGACAACGGTGACGGCACGACCACGCACCGGTATCAACAGGACGACGTGCACGATTTCGCGTGGACGACGAGTCCGGACTACCTCGAACGGACCGCGACATTTCAGCACCCATCGCTGCCGCCGGTCACGATGCGTCTACTGCTGCAGCCGGAGCACGCGGACCAGGCGCAGCGGCACTTCGCCGCGACCGAGATCGCCCTGCGATCGTACGGCGAGTGGTACGGCGCGTACCCGTACGGCCACATCACGATCGTCGATCCCGCATTCCAGAGCGAGGCCGGCGGTATGGAGTACCCCACGCTCTTCACCGCGGGCACGGATTGGATCGCGCCGAAGCAGGCGACGACACCGGAAAGCGTCACGGTCCACGAAGCGGGCCATCAGTGGTGGTACGGGATGGTCGGCAACAACGAGTTCGAGGACGCCTGGCTCGACGAGGGGCTCAACCAATTTTCCGAGGGCCGCGCGCTCGCCGCCGCGCACGTGCCGAATCGCTACGTCGCGCATTTCTTCGGCGGGTTCATCCCGCACGTGATCCCGGACGTGGTGCTGACGCGCGAAACCGACTCGAACTTGCTCCGTGCATATCGCCGCGTCGCGCACCTCGAGAGCGAAGCGACCCCAAGCTTCCGATATTTTCCGAACGACGCTGGCGGCATCACGTACGCGAAGACGGCGCTGTGGCTCAACACCGTCGAGCGGTGGATTGGATGGCCGGCACTGCAGCGCGGTATGTCCGCTTATTTCTCGGCGTGGAAATTTCGACATCCGAAACCGAACGACTTCTTCGCCGCGATCAACCGCGCGGCCGGCCGCGATTTGACGCCGTTCATCGAGCAGGCCTACGGCAGCGCGAAGACGTTCGACTACGGCATCGAGCACCTCGACCACGAGACGGTGGTCGTTCGGCGCTACGGCGACGGCGTCTTTCCGGTCGACGTCGCGGTGCGGTTCGCTGACGGCTCGTCGACGATCGAGCATTGGGACGGCGTCGATCGGTGGAAGACGTACCGGTACGATCGCCGCGTCCTCTCAGCAGACGTCGATCCCGATCGCGTGCTGCTGCTCGACATCAACTGGACGAACAACTCGAAGACGATGGAACCACGCGGCGGACGTGCGGCGACGAAGTGGTCGCTCGCCTGGCTGACGTGGCTGCAGGACGCACTGCTCTCATGGGCCTCTTTGGCGTAGTCCGCGACGGCGTCGCGCGCGTCAACCGGGCTCCGGCCATCCTCGCTGGTGTCTGGCTGCTGACGCTTGTCGTGTCGCTGCCGCTCGCGATCGCGCTGCGATCGCAAATCGCGACGCACCTCGGCGACAGCATGACGGCCAATCGCGTCGCCGACGGCGTCGACTACGAGTGGATGCAGGAGTTCACCGATCAGGCGAGCGGCGTCGGCGTCACGTTGACCCCGCGGATCATCGGTTTCGCAGCGGTCCTCGACAACGCCAGCGCGTTTCTCGACAACACGTCGCGACCGGTCCTGATCATCGGCGCCGCGGCGGCCTACATCGGCCTCTGGATCTTCCTCGCCGGCGGCATCATCGATCGCTTCGCCCGCGACCGCGCGGTCGGATCGCCAGCATTCTTCTCGGCCTGCGGCACGTTCTTCTTTCGCTTTCTTCGGTTGGCGCTCGTGCAGGCACTCGTGTACGGATTCCTGTTCGGTCCTCTGCACGGATGGCTGTTCGACCGCCTTTACCCGCGCATGATCCACGACGTCACCGTCGAGCGGACCGCGTTCCTCGCACGCGTCGCGCTGTACGTCGTCTTCGGCGTGCTCGTCGCCGCGGCGAATGTGGTGTTCGATTACGCCAAGGTGCGCGCCGTCGTCGAAGATCGCCGCAGCATGGTGGGCGCAATCAGCAGCGCGCTGGGCTTCATCGAGCGCAATTACGCCGCAGCCGTCGGTGTCTATCTGATCAACTTCTGCGTGTTTCTATTGGCGGTGGGAGCGTACGCGTCGATTGCGCCTGGCGTCGAACACGGCGCGCTCGTTTGGATCGCGTTTGCGATCGCACAGTGTTACGTCGTGGCGCGGTTGTGGGTGAAGTTGCTGTTCTGGGCGTCGGAGACGGCTCTTTTTCAGAGCCGTCTCGCGCATGCGGGATACGTGGCGCGGCCGCTGCCGGCGTGGCCCGACTCGCCCGCCGCTTCCGCCATCTGAGGATTTCAGGCGGCGGCCGAGATGATCGTCTTGATGCCGTCCGCGTCGAGCGATTCGACGACGAGCAGTTCTTCGGCGAGGTTGCGCACTGCCGAACGGTGCGTCGCGATCAGCTGACGAGCCGTCTCGTAACCGCGCATCACGAACTCGCGCACTTCTTCGTCGACGCGCTGCGCGGTCGCTTCGCTGATCCCGGCGCCGCGGTCCGTTTCCCACGGATTGCCAGGCGTGCGGTACGCCAACGGTCCGAGCGAGGACATACCGAACTCGCAGACCATCTTGCGCGCGATGTCGGTGGCCCGTTCGATGTCGTTGCCGGCGCCGCTGGTCATCTGACGCAGGAAGATTTCTTCGGCGATGCGGCCGCCCATCAGAATCGCAATCTGCGCCTCGAGGAACTGGCGCGAGTGCGTGTGCCGATCGCCTTCGGGCAGCTGCATCGTCACCCCGAGCGCACGGCCGCGCGGAATGATCGTCACCTTGTGGAGCGGGTCCGCGCTCGGCAGCAGCGCCGCCACGACCGCGTGCCCCGCCTCGTGATACGCGCAGGTGATTCGCTCCTGCTCGCTCATCGTCAACGACTTGCGCTCGACGCCCATCAACACTTTGTCGCGCGCCTGATCGAGGTCATGGTTCGTCACGACCTGGCGTCCGCTGCGGACCGCGAAGAGCGCCGCTTCGTTGATCAGATTGGCGAGATCGGCGCCGGAGAAGCCCGGCGTGCCGCGCGCGATCTGACGGAGATTGATCTCCGCATCCAGCGGAACTTTCTTGGCGTGAATCTTGAGGATCTGCTCGCGGCCTTTCAAATCGGGCGCGCCGACAGTCACCTGCCGATCGAAACGCCCCGGCCGCAGCAGCGCGGGATCCAGAATGTCCGCACGGTTCGTTGCCGCGATGACGACGATGCCCTGGTTCGGCGCGAAGCCGTCCATCTCGACGAGCAGCTGGTTCAGCGTCTGCTCGCGTTCTTCGTGCGACAGCGAGTTGCCGCCGCGGCTGCGGCCGACGGCGTCGAGCTCGTCGATGAACACGATGCAGGACGGATGACGGCGGGCGTCGCGGAACAGCTTGCGGATGCGCGACGCGCCGACGCCGGCGTACATCTCGACGAAATCGGAGCCGCTCGTGAAGAGGAACGGCACCTTGGCTTCGCCGGCGATCGAGCGCGCGAGCAGCGTCTTGCCCGTTCCGGGCGGCCCGACGAGCAGCACCCCCTTCGGGATGCGGCCGCCGATCGCGGAGAAGCGTTCGGGCTCGCGCAGGAAGTCGACGATCTCCTTGACTTCTTCTTTCGCCTCGTCGACACCCGCGACGTCGGCGAAGGTGACGTTCTGCGCTTCGGGATCCGCTTCGCGCGTCTTGCTCTCGAGCGCAGGGATGCGGCCCGTCGTCACACGGTAGAGCGTGAAGCCCAGCAGGCCGACGAAGCCAATGCCGAGCACGATCGCGCCGTAGCTGACCGCCGACTGATCGGCTGCCGTCCGCACGTCGATGCGAACGCCCTTGCGCGCGAGCTCCGGCACGAAGGCCGCATTCGCCGTCACGTAATTCGCCGGCGCGACGGTGCGAAACGCGTGGCTGTCCTTGAGCTTGAAATCGATGACGTCGGCGGTGACGACGACGTCGGTCACTGTGCCATTGTCGAGGTCACGCAAGAGGTCGGAGAACGGCACCTGCGCAACCTCGCTCGAGGTGCGCGCGCGCACGACGATCGCAATGGTCGCGACTACGGCGACGAGTGACACGATCGCAACAATGATGGGGCGGCGATGAGACCACTTGCGAGCAAACACAGAGAACTCCAGTGTGTCTGAAACGGACGCGTTCGGTTGTGAGAGGAATCTCCGCGGGGTGACGCGGAAATGCGTTCAAATATTAGCATACGAATCGGCTGTTCGGGGTGGCAGTACAAACACTGGCGCGGCGATTTCTATCCTGCAGAGCTCCCGCAGACGCGATGGCTCGAGTATTACGCCGAACGTTTCGATACGGTGGAGATCAACAACAGCTTTTACCGTCTTCCCGAAGCGACGACGTTCGCGGCGTGGGCGCGTCGCGCGCCAAAGAACTTCGTGTTCGCCGTCAAAGCGAGTCGCTACCTGACGCACATGAAGAAGCTGAAGGATCCCAAAGATCCGCTGGCGCTCTTCTTCTCGCGCGCCAAACGGCTCGAACACGCCTTTGGACCAGTCCTGTATCAGCTGCCGCCGAACTTCGCGGTCAATCTCGAACGGCTCGAGACGTTTCTGCACGCGCTGCCGCGGACACGTCGTCATGTGATGGAGTTCCGCGATCCGAGTTGGTACGCGGACGAGGTGCTCGACATGCTCGCCGGCCATCACGTGACGCTGTGTCTGCACGACATGGCGGGATCCGCGACGGGCAAGATCGCCTGCGGGCCGTTTGTCTACGTGCGATTCCACGGCACGCAGAAGTACACCGGCAGCTATTCAGACGAGGCGCTTGAATCGTGGGCGGCGTGGTTGGCGGACCGCCATCGCAGCGGCTGCGCGATCTACGCGTACTTCAACAACGACACCGGGGGGCACGCGCCAAGAGACGCCGTCCGCCTCCGCGATAGAATTCAGCGCCATGTCGACCAGTGATCGGATCGCGTCCTGGATGCGCCGGCACACGACCGCGGCCGGCGCGCGCGGCTTCGTCGTCGGCCTCAGCGGCGGTCTCGACTCCGCCGTCGTCGCGCGTCTGGCACAACTCGCCGCGCCAGGAAACGTCATCGCCGCAATCCTGCCGTGCCACAGCGATCCGCAGGACGAGCGTGACGCGGTCGTCGTCGCAACGCATTTTTCGCTGCCGACCGTGCGGGTGGATCTCGGTCCTACCTACGACGAGCTCACACGGGATGTGCAGACGTCCGCCGCCGCGATGCCGCCGCAGCTGCGATCGGCACCGGCGCCGGATCCGCTTCGGGGCCGGGTGCCGCTCGCGAACCTGAAACCGCGTCTTCGGATGGCGACGCTGTATTACCTCGCGAACACGTTGAACTATCTCGTCGCCGGGACCGGCAATCGCTCGGAGCTCGCGATCGGCTACTTCACGAAGTACGGCGACGGCGGATGCGACCTGCTGCCGATCGGTCACCTGGTGAAGCGCGAAGTGCGCGACCTCGCGCGCGATCTCAAGGTGCCGCAAGCGATCATCGATCGCACGCCGAGCGCTGGGCTGTGGCTCGGCCAGACCGACGAAGAAGAGATGGGATTCACGTACGCCGATCTCGAGCGCTATCTCGAGGACGGGGCGCAGGGCGTGTCACCCGCCCTTGCGATGAAGATCGAACGATTGATGCGTGCGAGCGAACACAAACGCGCGCTGCCGCCGATTCCGGAAGAGGTGTAGCGTCACGCGTCGGCGAACTTGTAGCCAACACCCCACACCGTCAGGAGATGCTTCGGGTCGGCGGGATCCGGTTCGATCCGTCTGCGCAGCCGTTTGACCAGCGTGTCGACGCTGCGAACGGTCACGAACGTGTCGCCGCGCCAGATCTTCGCGAGCAGCGCTTCGCGGCTGAACACGATCCCGGGATGCGTGGCCAGAAGATACAGGAGCCGGAATTCCTGATCCGTCAGTTCCACCTCGCGGCCGTCGGCGACGACGCGCCGGCGCGCCGGATCGATGTCGAGTCCATGGATCGCAATCGCCGGCCCCAGACCATCGCCGCTGGCGGCAGGCGCGGGCTGTGCCTGGCGCGGCCGGCGCAGCAACGCGCGCGCCCGGGCGACGAGCTCGCGCACGCCGAACGGTTTCGTCAGGTAGTCGTCGGCGCCGCTCTCGAGACCGATCACTTTGTCGCTTTCGTCGCGGCGCGCCGTCAGCATCAGGATCGGGACGTCATGATTCGTCTTGCCGTTGCGCACCGCGCGGCATAGCGCCAGGCCGTCGAGGCCGGGCAGCATCAAGTCGAGCACGAGCAGGTCGTACCGATCCTGTTCGCTGCGCTTCAACGCCTGCTGCCCGTCGCCAATCCCTTCGCAGTCATACCCTTCGAGACCGAGATGCAGGCACACCAGCTCGCGAATATTCGGTTCGTCCTCAACGACCATCACTCGAGGCGTCATATTTTTTTCATTATCCGTTCATTCCGCCGTCACCGCGTGCCCGTCACAGTTAGACAGGAGGCACCACGATGACGATTCACCGGAAACGATTCCTGGTAGGCGCTGGCGCGCTCGTGCTCGCGTTCGGTGTAGCCGGCAGTTCATACGTCTCTGCTCAGAATACGAATCCCGACCGCCCGGCGTTTCGGGGCGGCCGCATGGGCCCTGGCGGACCGGGCATGCCCGGCGGCCCGCTCGAGATGTTGTTGGGACGCGGCGCGGAGCGGCTTGGCCTGAGCGACGCGCAGCAGTCGCAGATCAAATCGATCCTCGACTCGCACAAAACGGAAGTGCAGGGGTTGATGAAGCAGGTCGCCGACGCGCGGCACGCGCTCGTGGCCGCGCAGGTCAGCGGTCAGACCGACGATCAGATCCTGCAGCTCTGGTCCAACGTGTCACAGGCCGAAGGCCGGATGGCTGTCGCGCAGGCGCACGTGATCGCCGAAGCGATGCAGGTGCTGACCGCGGATCAACAGGCGCAGGTCAAACAGATCGTGACGAACGGCCCGCCGCAGGGGCGACGTGGGCGGGGCAAACAATAAGGTTCAAGAGGTTCAAGAGGTTCCGGAGGTTCAGCGAGCCTCTTGAACCTTTTGAACCTTCTGAACCTTTTGAACCCTCTGAACCTCTTGAACGATATGAGCGGCCGATATCCCAAACCGCTCTATCAGCTCTTCCGGTTTTCCGCTGCGCGGAATCTCGCGGACCGCGAGCCGGTGGACGGTGAAGCCGGCGTCGGCAACCGCTTCGGCGACCGCATCGCCGATGCCGCCGGCCGCATAGTGATCTTCGACGGTAATCAGGTTGCCGCCGGTCGCACGCGCCGCGGCGACGAGGCCGTCGCGATCGATCGGTGACAGCGAGTACAGATCGATGACGCGAATCAAGGTCCGCGATTCGCGGAGCTGATCGTACGCCTTCAGTGCTTCGAACAACGTCACACCCGCCCCAACCACCGTCGCCACATCGTCGGTGCTCTGCCGCACGACTTTCAGTCCGCCGATCGGAAACTGCTCGTCGTTGCCGTAGATGACCGGCGTTTTCGGACGACTCGTCCGCATGTATGCCGGTCCGGGGTGATACGCCATCGCGGCGACGAGCCGCTCGGTGCTCACGGCGTCACACGGGTAGAGCACCGCGTAGTTCGGTTCGGCGCGGAACATCGCGAGATCCTCGAGCGCCATCTGCGACGGTCCGTCTTCGCCAATCGACACGCCGGCGTGCGATCCCGCGAACTTGACGTTAACGTTGCTGATCGCGGCCATGCGCACGAAGTCGGCGGCGCGGGTCAGAAACGCCGCGAACGTCGACGGGAACGGAATCGCGCCGCGCGCCGCGAGCCCCATCGCCGAACCGACCATCACCTGCTCGGCGATGAAATTCTGGTAGAAGCGATCGGGATGCGCCTTCTCGAACTTATCGCTGAACGTGGAGTTCTTCACGTCCGCATCGAGCGCGACGACGCGCGTGTCGACGTCGCCGAGCTTGGCGATGGCGACGCCGTACGCTTCGCGCGTGGCGACCTGCTCACCCATCTTGTAGGCGGGTGCCGGCATCGGCTTGGGAGTTTCGACGGGACGCGGACGCGACGCCGGCCTCTGGATATGCGCCGTCAGGTTGGCCGCTGGGCCGTCGGTCGGCACCGGCACGAACTGCGTCTCGAGTTCCGCGATGGCGCGGTCCATCTCCTCGCCTTTCTTGAACGGCTTGCCATGCCAACCGTCCTTGCCTTCGACGAACGAGACGCCTTTACCCTTGATCGTCCGCGCGAGGATCATCGTCGGCTGCCCCTTCGTGCTGCGCGCCTCCGCGAGGGCATCGAGGATCGCGTTCATGTCGTGACCGTCGATGACGACCGTATGCCAGCCGAACGCGCGCCATCGCCGCGCGAACTGCTCCATGTCGTGCTGCCACATCGTGGCGCGGCTCTGCCCCAACGCGTTGACGTCGGTGATCGCGCAGAGATTGTCGAGACCGTCGATCGCCGCGACGTCACCCGCTTCCCACACCGAGCCTTCGGCCGACTCGCCGTCGCCCATGACCACGTAGGTGCGGTAGTCCGACTTGATCCGGCGCGCGTTGAGCGCGCTGCCGATCGCGGCGCAGATGCCCTGACCGAGCGAGCCGGTCGCGACGTCGACGAAGTTCAACCGCGGCGTCGGATGCCCTTCGAGATCCGATCCGATTTCGCGCAGCTGCAGCAGGTCCTCGCGCGGAAACGCGCCCGCCTCCGCCCAGGCCGAGTACAGGATCGGCGCGGCGTGCCCTTTGGACAGCACGAAGCGATCGGCATCCGGATTGTGCGGATCCTTCGGATCGAAGCGCATCTCGGCGAAGAAGAGCGCGGCCGTGAAGTCGGCCATCGAGCAGCAGCTCGTCGGATGACCGCTGCCGGCTTCCGATGTCGCTCGAATCGAGTCGATGCGAAGACGCGTGGCGATGTTCTTGAGGGCGGGTATCAGCGAAGCGCGTTCCATAACGGTGTGCAAATCTTATTGCAGATCGAGCCAGCGTGCGAGCGCGAGTCCGAACGCCGCCGCTTCGCGCGGACGTTCGAGCGGATGCCGGTCGTATCGCGCGATCAGGCGCTCGGCCTCCGCCCGATGATCGGCGTTCGGCGCAATCACCGCCGCGGCGCGATAATCCGCGTCCCCGTGCAGCGCCGCCAGACGGCATAGCACCTGCACCGCCTGTGATGCCACGATCACATCATCGTGATCGCCACCGCGGTCGGCGTGCACCAGTTCATCCGCGAGCATCGCGTACGGCAGCCGTCCCGTGACGTCGTACGCCGTGAGCAACGCCGATGCCGTGGTCGTCGTGTCGCGCATCGCTTCGCCCGGCTCGTACCTCATCGCGACGAACCGTTCGAGGTTGTCGATGATCGTCGCGAGGGCATCCATGTCTCCGACTGCAACGACTCCTCGCAGTGCCGCGTCGATGCTCGATGGCGATACGACGTCACGCTGTGACTCGAGCAGCCGCCGCGCGCTGTCGAGCACGAGCTCGTCATCCGAAATCGCGAGCGCGTCGCACACGGCATTGAGCCACTCGGGACCTTCCGCGCTGCACACGCCGCGCGCAAGCTCCGGCCCGAGGACCGCAAACAGATCCTCGCGTCCCGTGCGCCGGTACTGCCTGAGCAGCAGTTGCAGCACAAGCGGATCCGGATCATCGCTCGCCGCACGAGCTGCCAGCCGGGTCACGATCGCGTCCAGGCGATTCCGCAAATCACTGCAATAATAGTGGGATGGTCGCGGTTCGGTATGCCGCGCTGGCGGCGCTCGTCTTCTGGATTGGGGCGCTGCTCAACGTCGTTGCCGCTGGGGCACTCGCGAAGTGGTCGACCCCGCTGGTGTGCGGCGGCGTCGTGCTGCTCGGCCTGTTCGTGATGAAGTTCGTCGGTCCGCCGCCGCGCGCATTCGTGCCGCGGGCGGCGCTGGCCGTGCTCATGATCGTTTCCACGGTCATCGGCACACCGATCGTGACGCTGGCCGTCGGCGCCGTTCTCCTGTTCTGGTACGTCTACGAATGAAGCACACCATTACCCTGATTCCCGGCGACGGCATCGGACCCGAAGTCACCGACGCGGTCGTTCGCATCCTCCACGCGACCGGCGTCTCGATCGAATGGGAGCAACACGACGCCGGCTTGCTCGCGGTGGAACGCACCGGTCAAACGCTGCCCATGGACTTGATCGATTCGGTCCGCCGCAACAAAGTCGCGCTGAAGGGACCGGTAACGACGCCGATAGGGCAAGGCTTCACGAGCGTCAACGTCGGACTGCGAAAGGCGCTCGATCTCTATGCGAACCTGCGCCCGGTGGGAAATCTCTCCGGCGTCAAGACGCGGTTCGAGAACGTCGATCTGGTCATCGTCCGCGAAAATACCGAGGACCTCTACGCCGGCCTCGAACATCAAGTGGTGCCGGGCGTCGTCGAGAGCTTGAAGATCATTACCGAGAAGGCGTCGACGCGCGTCGCGCAGTTCGCGTTCGCGCACGCGCGAAAACACGGACGCAAGCGCGTGACGTCGATCCACAAAGCGAACATCATGAAGTTGAGCGACGGGCTGTTTCTCGAATGCGCCCGTCGCGTCGCGCGCGAGTACCCCGACATCAAGTACGACGAGCGGATCGTCGACGCGGCGTGCATGCACCTCGTCGTCAACCCGTCGCAGTTCGACGTGCTCCTCCTGCCGAACCTGTACGGCGACATCGTCTCGGATCTGTGCGCGGGCCTCGTGGGCGGCCTCGGTGTCGTCGGCGCCGCCAACATCGGAACCGAGGCCTCGGTGTTCGAAGCGGTGCACGGCAGCGCGCCCGACATCGCGGGGCAACAACTGGCGAACCCGACGGCGCTGCTGTTGTCTGCAGTCCTCATGCTGCAGCACATCGACGAGCATGAGGCGGCGACGCGCATCATGCGCGCGCTCGACAGCGTCCTCAGCGCGGGCGTCGTCCGCACACGCGATCTCGGTGGTACGGGATCCACGTTGGAGTTTGCGGACGCGATTTGTCAGGCCCTGTAGCGCAGCCCGTCAGGCCTGCTGCGCGTGCTATAGTCGCCCCGACGGTTCATGCACGACGATATTTCTCAAGCCGTGCTCGCGCGCGAAGACGTTCTGAAATATCCGCGCGAGAAGGTGAACGCGTACCTCGACGAGTTGCGGACGACGCAGCGGTATCCGATTTATCGGGCGCTGCAGCATCCGCTCTATCCGATTCTGCGCAAGATCGAACGCAAGCACGAGAACCTGCACCACGTCACCGGCGCCGTTCGCAGCCACCGCATCGTCTACGCCTCGAACCACAAAAGTCACACCGACTATCTCGTCGAGCCGTTAGTGCTCGACGACAATCACATCCGTCCGCCGCTGATCGCCGCGGGCATCAACTTGTTCGGCGGACCGCTCGGGTTGCTGCACAAACACATCACCGGCGCGATTCCGATTCGCCGCAACACGAAGGATCCGGCGTACCTCAGCACGCTGAAAGCGTACGTGTCCGAGATTCTGAAGAAGCAGGATCTGTTCTTCTATCCGGAGGGCGGACGTAGCTACAGCGGCGAGTTGAAGCCGGCGAAGACCGGACTGCTGCACGCGGCGCTCAGCGCGGGCTGCCCGGACCTGGTGATCATCCCCGTCGCCATCGCGTACGACTTCGTGCTCGAGGATCACATCCTCGCGCATCAGCAGGTGAAGAAACGGCAGCGGCCGTTCACACGCGAGCTGGCGGAAATGGTGCGCTATGCGGTGGGCTATCGATCGCGCGCCTTCGTGACGTTCGGCGCACCGATTCCTGCGGGCGATCACGACGGCCAGTCGCGGACCGACGTCCTCGAACTGGCGCGTCTCCTGCGCGCGCGCATCGGCGCGCTGTACAAAGTTCTGCCGACGGCGGTGTTTGCCGCGGCGATGCGGCCGTCAATCACCAGACGCGATCTCGAATCACGGATCGACCGCCTCATCGACGAGCTGGCGGCGCGACGCGCGAACCTCGGCGTCACCAGCGGGCGACAAGCGATCGACGAAGCGGCCGAGGCCCTCGAGACGCGCGGGATCATCGTCTCCGAACGCGGACGGTTCCGCGTTCGGGAACGAACCGTGCTTCGGTACTACGCGCGCACGATCGGACACCTCTTGACTACCCCCGGCCGGCCGCATTGATTGAATGCTCGATACCGCGTCGAAAGCCTTCTTCCACAGCCTCGCGCATAGTCGCACGCTGAAAAAGCTCGCGTCCCGATACGGCATGCGGCGCCCAACCAGCTTTGCGCGCCGCTTCATCGCCGGCGAGACGGTGCAGGAAGCGATCGAGGCCGCCCGTGTCGTCGAAACGCGCAACATGACCGAGACGCTCGACCTGCTCGGCGAGAGCGTGACGAACCTCGAAGAAGCGGATGTCGCGACGAAGGCCTACCTGCGCGTCGCCGACACCGTGATCGCATCCGGCATCGAGCGCAATCTCTCGCTCAAGCTGACGCAGCTTGGGCTCGATGTCGATCGCGCCAGTTGCGTCGACAACTTGCGAAAGATCCTCGAGCGCGTCGAACCGGCGGGCTTCTTCATCCGCATCGACATGGAGAACTCGCCGTACACGCAAGTGACGCTCGACATCTTCGAGACGCTCTGGCATCAGGGACATCGTGCGATGGGCGTCGTCCTGCAGTCGGCGCTGTATCGCAGCGAAGCGGATCTGAAAGCGTTGAACGCGATGGGCGCGCGCGTGCGCCTCGTCAAGGGCGCGTACAAGGAACCGAAAAATGTCGCGTACCAGAAGAAGGCGGACGTCGACGCCGCGTACGCGCGCATGATGAAGTCACTGCTCGTCGACGGACACTATCCGGCGATTGCGACGCATGACCCGAAGATGATCGAGCTGGCGCGTACGTATGCACACGAGCATGGTGTGGCGCCGGATCGTTTCGAATTTCAAATGTTGTACGGCGTTCGCCGCGACTTGCAGTCAGCGTTGGTTCGAGACGGCTATCGCGTCCGCGTGTACATTCCGTTTGGACGCGAGTGGTTTCCTTATTTCATGCGACGCCTCGGCGAGCGACCCGCCAACGTCATGTTCGTCGTACGCAGCGTATTGGGTGAAAGTGGGTAGTCGAGTTCCACTGTTCCCACCGCAGACACAATACAGTCCAGCTCGCCGATCAGCTCTCGTCGCAGAACTCCTCAGTACTCCAGCACTTACACCCAAAAGGCTCAGCACGGCACGGCTCTTGAAGTCACCTGAACCGGACGGAGGGCCGACGGCGTCCTTATCAGTGGGACCCGTTACGGCGGGAGGAGCAGGAGAAATGGTTACCACCGAGGGCTTGCACGCGGCCGACACCATTCACGTCGAAGTTGGTTTCGGCGGACGGTTCATGGAGCGGCTGCGCCAATTGTTCTGCGGCCTGCACGGCCACGACACGATGTTGCAGTTCGAGCAGGATCGGATGTTTCTGCGTTGCGTTTCGTGCGGACACGAAACCAGTGGCTGGGATTTGAACGAAGCGCCGCCGACCGTCACCGTGCGCGGCGACGCACGGCGTCACGCGATCATCCGTCCGAAACTCGTCAGTGCGCGTCGGATCGCGTAGTCGATCCCGACAGGCGCACGCCGATACCGAGCATAACGCGCCGGGTATCCGAGCCCGAGAGAGCAACACGAGTTGCTCTCAGGCTCGACCCGGGCGCGGCGATTCACAAAAACGTTTCGTCATCTCCACCAGCGCGTCCCTGCACATCAACACGTCTGCGACGTTGACGTACTCTTCGGTCGAGTGCAGCCCCGCGCCGCCTGGTCCGAAGAGCACCGCGGGAATGCCGGCCTGTCCCAATACCGCGCTGTCCGCCCAGAAACTCGCGCCGACAATTTTCGTCGCGCCGCCCACGGCGGCAATTGATGCAGCCAGTGTCGCCGGAAGATCGTGATCCGCGCGGATCTCGTACGCCGGCCGACTGAACAACGCGCGGGCATCGCCGCGAAACGTCGGATCGATTGCGCGCAACTGATCCAGGATTCGTTTCACTTCTGTCAGCGCCTGCGACTCCGGCTCGTCCGGCAGCGAACGCCGTTCCAACTGCAACATCGCGCGATCGGGATAGCTGCTCAACTCGCGGCCCCCTTCGATGAACGACGCGTGCAGCGATCCGGTCCCGACGAGCGGATGCGGAGGACGAGACTGCAGCGCGCGATCGAGATCTTCGAGCCGCGACAGGACGCGACCAAGCCGCAGGATGGCGTCTTCCCCGTCGCGCGGCCGGCTGCCGTGCGCCGCCTTGCCGAACACTTCGACTTCGACCCACGCAAAACCTTTGTGGCCGACCGCGATGTCGAGATCGGTCGGCTCCGTCACGACCGCCGCATCGGCGCTCCACTGCGCGACGAGCGCGTCGGCGCCGATGCTCGAGTGCTCCTCGTCGACGACGGCGGCAACAATCACACGTCCCGCCGCGAGTCCCCGTTCGGCGACCACGCGCGCGGCGTCGATCATCGCGGCGACACCGGCTTTCATGTCCTGCGATCCGCGCCCGAAGAGTTTGCCGTCCCGCTCGATCGGATCGAACGGCGCCCGCATGCCGGTGACGCCGACCGTATCAGTGTGCCCGCAGAACATCAGCGCCGGGCCTGGCTGTTTCCCCTCGAGCACACCGATCACGTTCGGGCGGCCGTCGGCGACGAGTTGCACGGTGACACTCAGCCCGATGCGGCGCAAGTGATCGGCAATCGCGTCCGCGATCGCCGCTTCGCCGGGTGCCCCCGGCACGAGAGTGGGGTTGATCGAGTTGATGGCGACGAGTTTCTTCAGCAGCGCGATGGCGGGATCCACGAGGACAGTCTACAGTTGCCAGGTGCAGTTGGCAGGGAGAACTGCGCTGCAACTGCCAACTGCAACTGCCAACTGCTAACTGCCAACTGCTAACTGCTAACTGCAACCGCCACCTGTAAACTGTTCTTATGCGTGTCATCGCCATCACCGGCGCGTCGGCGGGTATCGGGCGAGCAACGGCCGTACGCCTGGCGCGTGACGGCGCGCAGGTCGCCATCTGTGCGCGGCGGAAACCGGCGCTCGACGCCGCGGCCGCCGACATCGTCGCGGCGGGCGGTCAGGTATTGGCCATGACCGCGGACGTGACGCGCGCGGATGACATGGACCGCTTCGTCGCGGCGACCGTCGAACGCTTCGGGCGTCTCGACGTGATGATGTGCAACGCCGGCTTCGGCGTGGCCGGTGCGATCGACGACATCAGCGACGACCAGATGCGGAAGCTGATGGACATCAACTACATGGGTACGTTCTACTCGGCGCGCGCGGCGCTGCGCATTTTTCGGCAGCAGAACAGCGGCCACCTGATCGTCATCTCGTCGATCGTCGGCAAACGCGGTGTGCCGTACATGGGCGCATACTCGGCGACGAAGTTCGCGCAAGTCGGCATGGCGGAGTGCCTGCGCGCCGAGGTCGCCGGATCGCCGATCCACGTCAGCATCGTCTACCCGGTGTCGACCGAGACCGAATTCTTCGACGTGATGTCGCACGAAACGGGCAGCGATGTGCAACGCGCGTTCGGTCCGCGTCAGGATGCGTCCGCAGTCGCCGACGCGATCGCGCGCGCGATTGCACATCCGATCCCCGAGGTCTATCCGCACTTCAACGCGCGCATGCTCGTGTGGTTGAACGCGATGGCGCCAGGCTTCACGGATCGGATCGTGAAACGCTTCGGCCGGAAGCCGGAGCGGTGACAGAGGTGACGGCCCCACTCGACCACGCCACACAGATCGCTCACGCCGTCCGCGACGCCGGCGGACGCGCGCTCGTCGTCGGCGGCTGGGTACGCGATCGGCTGATGGGCGTCGAGGCGCCGAAGAACATCGACCTCGAGGTGTTCACGCTGCCATCCGAACGTGTCCGCGCACTGCTCGAGACGTTCGGTCGTGTCGAAGCGGTCGGCGAAAGCTTTCAGGTCTACAAGGTCGGCGATCTCGACGTCTCACTGCCCCGTCGCGACTCCAAAGCCGGCCGCGGCCACAAAGGTTTCGTCGTGGTCGGCGATCCCGACATGTCGATCGAGGAGGCGGCCCGGCGCCGCGACTTCACGGTCAACGCGATCTCGTTCGATCCGCTGACCGGCGAGTACTTCGATCCGTTCCACGGGCGCGCCGACATCGACCGTAAGCTGTTGCGCGTCGTCGATCCGGCAACGTTCCCCGACGACAGCCTGCGCGTCCTGCGCGCCATCCAGTTCGCCGCGCGCTTCGAGTTCACGCTCGACGATGCGACGCGCGATCTATGTCGGCGAATTCCGTTGAACGATTTGCCGGCCGAGCGCGTATGGGGCGAAGTCGAAAAGCTTCTCCTGCAGGCGCAGCGGCCCTCGATCGGCTTCGCCCTTGCGCTCGATCTTGGCGTCGTCGAACAGCTGTGGCCCGAAATGCTCGCGCTGGTCGGATGCGAGCAGGAGCACGAATGGCATCCCGAGGGTGACGTGTGGGTCCACACGCTGCAGGTAATCGATCAGGCCCGGCAGCGCATCGAAGGCCTGTCGCGTCCCGAACAGATCGCGGTGATGCTCGGCGCGGTGTGCCACGACTTCGGCAAGCCTGCGACGACGGCGTTCATCGACGGCCGGATCCGATCCATGGACCACGAAGAACAAGGCGTGCCGCCGGCCAGCGCGTTTCTCGATCGCCTCAACGTCCACTCGTTCGACGGCTACGACGTGCGGCGTCAGGTCCTCGGCATCACCGCGCAGCATCTCAAACCAGGCTCCTGGTACAAAGTCCGCGACGAGGTTGGCGACGGCGCCTTCCGCCGCCTGGCGCACAAGGTCGATCTCGAACTGCTGGCGCGCGTCGCGAAGTCGGACTGCGAAGGTCGCAGGCCGGGCACCTTCGACTGCACGGCGATGGACTGGTTTCTCGAGCGGGCGCGAACGCTGGGCGTCGAGCACAAGCCGCCGCAGCCGATTCTGCTCGGCCGTCATCTGCTTGCGCTGGGGTTGAAGCCCGGACCGCGGGTCGGCGAGATCATCAAAGCGGTGTACGAGCAGCAGATGGATGGCAAGATCACCGACCTCGACGAGGCGATCGCCGCGGCGCGACAGATGCTTTGACGCACCTGCCTTACCCGCCTTGCCCGCCCTACCTGCCCTACAATCCCTCTATGGCTCGGTACACGCTCGTTTACGGCGTTCGATTGATCCCCGAAGACACGCTCAAGGGCGTCGACGACGCGACATTGAAACTGAAGGACGGCACCTCCGCCGGCCTGACGCTCCACACGTTCGACGGCACGATTCCGCAACTGCGCCGCGCGCTGGACCGTAGTCTCGACGCCTTCTTCGATCTGCTGCCAGGCGCCGACGAAGAGGACCTCGAGAAGTTCGGCGACTAGCGCCTGTGCTGCGCGCGCTTACCGACAATCGTCTGAACCTGCTGCTCGTGCTCGCGCCGATCTGCTGGGCGATGGTCGCGCTGGCACCGGGTTCGCCGTGGATCTTCGTCACGGCCGCGATCTCGCTCGTGCCGCTCGCCGGCCTGATTGGATACGGCACCGAGCAGCTCGCGCATCGCGCAGGCCCGGCGTGGGGTGGGTTTCTCAACGCCACGTTCGGCAACGCCGCCGAGTTGATCATCGCGATCGTCGCGCTCAACAACCATCACGTCGCGCTCGTCAAAGCCTCGATCACCGGCAGCATCGTCGGCAACCTGCTGCTCGTCCTCGGACTGTCGTTCTTCGTCGGCGGAATCGGCCGACGATCGCAGAAGTTTCATCGCACGGCGGCCACCAACGCCGCGTCGATGCTGTTCCTCGCCGTCGTGGCGCTCGTGATGCCTGCAGTCCTCGACCTGGTCATGTACGGCAATCTCGCGACACGATCGCCGATCATCGATCGGTTGAGTTTCTGGAGCGCGCTGATTCTCATCGCGGCGTATGTGGGCAGCTTGATCTACTCGTTCACGGCGCAGTGCGACCTGTTCCGCTCGATGCACGAAGGCGGCGCGGTCCACAAGTCCTGTTCGCTGACCACCGCCCTCGCGATGCTCGCCGTCGGCACGATATTGACGACGATCCAGGCCGAGATTCTCGTCCACGAAATCGAGCCGGCGCTCGCACGATTCGGGTTCACGGAGCTCTTCGCCGGCGTGATCGTCGTGGCGTTGATCGGCAACGCGGCCGAGCACTATTCGGCGGTCGCGGCGGCGCGTCGCGATCAGATGACGCTCGCGGTCGAGATCGCGATCGGCAGCAGCGCACAGATTGCGCTCTTCGTCGCGCCGGCGCTGGTGCTGTACTCGTGGGTGATCGGCCATCCGATGTCGCTGGTGCTGAATGCGCTGGAGCTGGTCGCGATCACCGTCTCGGTCATCGCGACGTCGATGGTGGTGGGCGACGGCGAAAGCAATTGGGTCGAGGGGATGCAACTGCTCGCCGTCTATCTCATCCTCGGCGTCGCGTTCTTCTTCGTCCCTGTCTCGCCGTAGGCGCGCAAAGGCGGACGGATGAGGTCGCGACCAATGCGATAATCGACGTGATGGGTGAATTGAGCGATCGCCTGATCGCCGAGCTCGTCGATGCCGTCCGTGCGCAGCTCCGGCGCGAATCCAACGAACGACTGCGTGATGTCTACCTGATCGGCGACATCGAAAAAGATACCGCCCGGAGCACGATCGAGCGGCTCCGCGAGCTCGCCAACGAGAACACCAAACCGATCACCCTTTACATCAACAGCGCCGGCGGCAACGTCACCGACGGTCTCGCCATCCACGATTCCGTCCGCCACGTCGTCAGCAAAGGCATCGAGGTCACGATCATCGTACAGGGCATGGCGTACTCGATGGGATCGATCGTGTTACAGGCTGCCAGCGACGGACGGCGATTGGCGTTTCCGCACTCGTGGATCATGATTCACGAACCGGCGAAATGGGCGGGCTGGCAATCGACGACCGCAGCCGCCCAGCATCTCGAGCGGCTGAAGCAAATGCAGGATCAGATCTACAAAATCCTGTCGGTGCGCTCGGGCAAACCGCTGCGGCAGATCATCAAGGACACCAAGCGCACCGACTTCTATCTCGACGCGCAGAGCGCCCTCGAGTACGGGTTGATCGATGCGGTGGTCGCGGGCGAACTGCCGGGCGATAAGCCGGCCCAGATGGATTTGAAAGACGTCAGCGCTGAACCGCTGCCGCAGCCGGCGCCGGCGCAAATGGCCGCCAAAGCGCCGATAGACTCGTAGCGCAGGCCGTCAGGCCTGCCTCACCTCGTCGCTCTCCACTCTTCGAGCAGGCGCGCCGCGTTGCCGGCGACCGAATGCAGCGTCGGCGTCCAGCCGAGCGCGCGGGCCCGCGGGCTGCGGACGACCTGATCCAGCGCCAACGCATCGGCGTATGCGCCCATCTTGCTCCGCGCTTCGTCGATCGGCACGTACCGGACGTCAGGCTTCACCGGCAGATAGGGCTTGATCGCATCGACGATGTCGTTGACGCGCTCGTCCCCTTCGTCATTCGCGTGGTAGATGCCCTCGGCGTCTTCCCGGGCGACGAGACGCGCGTACAAGTCCGCGAGATCGCGCTCGTACACCAACGGCCAGTGGTTGTTGCCGTCGCCGATGACGCGCACGAGGCCGTTGCTCGCTGACTTGAACATGTCGCCCACGATCCCGTTGCCGCCGCCGTAGACGACGCCAGGGCGCACGACGATCGTACGCAGCTGGTCGGTCGCCGCATCCAGCACGAGCTGTTCGTGCGCCGGACGATAGGACACGAGCGCAATCGGATTGATTGCCGCGTCTTCGGCGACCGGCTCCGGTGTCTTGCCGAGCACCCACACGCCGGAGGTGTAAATCACGAATCGCCTGGCCGGGGCGTTCGCTCCCGCCGTGCGCGGACGCTTCGCCGCCGCGAGGATGGCTTCAATCGCGGCGCGGTCGACCGACGGTCCCCCGTTGGCGGAGTTGTCGAATGCGGTGTGGACGTAGCCGTCCTGCGCATCCGCCGCGCCCTTGAACGAATCGGGTTCGGCGAGATTGCCGATCACCGGATGGCCGCCGCGCTTGGCGACGAGCTTCGCTTTCTCGTTCGTGCGGACCAGTGCGGTCACGTCGTGCCCGGCGCGCACCAGCGCGTCGAGTACAGCGCTGCCGATGTAGCCGGTCGCGCCAGTGAGAAAGATTCGCATCGGAGCCGTATATCATAATCGACTCGTGGTCCGCGACACGCTGATTGACTTTTTCCGCGATCTGTCGCTCGCGAGCGGCGATTTTCTCGTCTACGACGATGGGTTCCGCAGTCGATCGTTTACGTATCGCGAGGTCGGCCGGCGCGCACAGGCGTTCGCGGCCGAGCTCCACGCGCTCGGATTACGAAAGGGCGACAAAGTTGTTTTCTGGTCCGAGAACCGTCCGGAGTGGATTGCCGCGTTCTGGGCCTGCATCATCAGCGGCATCGTCGTCGTTCCGATCGACTACCGCGCGTCGCCCGATTTCCTGATCCGCGTGGCGCGGATCGTGTCCGCGAAACTGATCCTGATCGGTCAAGACGTCCCGCCGCTGCGCGGATCGATCGACGCACCGATCTGGAATCTCAACGACATGAATTGGGGGTCTGACACCTCAGAGGTGCCTGAGTACTCTGGCACCGTTTCCAAAGACGACATCGCCGAGATCATCTTCACGTCCGGGGCGACCGCGGAGCCGAAAGGTGTCGTCATCACCCATCGGAATGTGCTCGCAAATATCGTCCCCGTCGAACGCGAGATCCTGAAGTATCGAAAATACGGTAAACCGTTCTATCCATTGAGGTTCTTGAACCTCTTACCGCTGTCGCACATGTTCGGCCAGGCGATGGCGACATTCATCCCGCCTGTGCTCCCCGGGACCGTGATTTTCATGCGCGGCTACAACCCCGTGGAGATCGTCGACCAGATCAAGAAGCGCCGCGTGTCGGTGCTGGTGTCGGTCCCGAAGATCCTCGACGTGTTGCGCGAGCATGTCGCGCGTGTCGATCGCTCGGCTGACGGCCTCGCGCGACAACCGTCTGGACAGCACGTGGCGCGGCGGTGGTGGAAGTACCGCGACATTCACCGGATGTTCGGCCTGAAATTCTGGGCGTTCGTCGTCGGCGCCGCGCCGCTCGACGCAGACCTCGAGCAGTTCTGGAAAGAAATCGGCTTCGTCGTGATCCAGGGCTACGGCCTGACCGAGACAGCCCCGATCGTGACGCTGAATCATCCCTTCGCGACGAAGAGCGGATCGGTTGGCAAGGCGATCGCCGGCGTCGAGATGAAGATCGCGGATGACGGCGAGATCCTCGTGCGCGGCGAGAACGTGACGAAAGGCTACTTCAACGCGGACGCCGACAGCGCGCACGCGTTCGAAGACGGCTGGTTCCACACCGGCGACGTCGGCGAACTCGGACCCGACGGACAGCTCTACATCCGTGGACGAAAGAAAGAAATGATCGTCACGCCCGAAGGGCTCAACGTCTTTCCGGAGGACGTCGAGAAGGTGCTCAACCACATCCCCGGCGTGCGAGATTCGGCGGTCGTCGGCGTCGCGATCGGATCCGAAGAGCGCGTGCACGCCGTGCTCGTCGTCGACGCTGGCGTCGACGTCGACGCGATCGTGCGCGACGCGAACGCGCGGCTGCAGGATCATCAGAAGATCCGCCGGGCGCTGGTCTGGCCCGAGCCGGAGTTGCCGCGCACCGAAGGCACGAAAAAACTGAAACGCGCCGCGATCCGTGACTGGGTGAGGAGCGGCGCCTCCGTCGCGCCGAGCGTGGCGCGTGGCACCGACCAACTGGAAGCGTTGATCGCCAAGTATGCCGGCGGCGGCGCGCTTGGCGCGAATACGACCATCGAACAACTCGGCCTCAGCTCGCTCGATCGCGTCGAGCTGATGGTCGCACTCGAGGACGCGTTTCAGACACGCATCGACGAGAGCGCCTTCTCCGACGCGCGGGACCTTCAGCAGCTGCGCGCGCTCGTCGAGCAGTCGACGAAACGCGACACCGCGCCCGCCGAACCGGTCGAGTTCCCCTCGTGGAATCGATCGCTGCCGGCGCGCGCGATCCGCCGCGCGAGCCTTCCGACGTGGATCCTGCCGTGGGGACGGCTGTTCGCGTGGACGCGCGTCGAAGGACGCGAGCATCTCGACCGCATCACGTCACCGGTGATCTTCGCGTCGAATCACCAGAGCCACATGGACACGCCGGTGATCATGACGTCGCTGCCTGCGCGCTTGCGCTATCGCCTCGCGCCGGCGATGGCGAAAGAGTTTTTCAAAGCGCATTTCTTTCCGGAGCAGTACGGGCGCGTCGCGTGGTTCACCAACAGCCTCAACTACTATCTGTCGACGCTCTTCTTCAATGCGTTTCCGCTGCCGCAGCGTGAGGCCGGGGCGCGCCAGACGCTGCGGTACATCGGCGATGTGCTCGGGGATGGATTTTCGGTGTTGATTTTTCCCGAGGGCGAACGCAGCGAGACGGGCGCGATCAAACGCTTTCGTCCCGGCATCGGCATGATCGCGTCACGCCTTGGCGTACCGGTCGTTCCGGTTCGCATCGACGGGCTGCAGAACGTGCTGCGCACCGGCTGGCACTTCGCGCGGCCCGGCCGCGTACGCGTCGCGTTCGGCGCGCCGATGCGGCTGGCGGGCGACGACTACGAAGCGCTCGCGAAGCAGGTCGAAGACGCCGTCCGCGCTTTGTAGATTCACGTGTAACCTTCGGCTGCCCTCGCGGTCTATCACCGGTAGGAGGGGTCATGAAGGGCCTGAGAATCGGGACGGCATTTCTCGGAACTCTGCTGTTAACGTCGAGCTTGGCGTGCGCGTCACCCCGCGGCCGCGTGTTCGTTCGCGTCGGACCGCCAGCACCCATCGTCGAGACCGCAGTCGTGGCGCCAGGTGCTGGATATGTGTGGGTTCCGGGGTATCACACGTGGAATGGCGCTGCGTACGTCTGGGTGCCCGGACGGTATGTGATGCCTCCGCGAGCCCGCGCCGTCTGGGTGCCGGGACATTGGCAGCATGAGCGACGCGGATGGTTCTTCGTCGAAGGACATTGGCGCTGACTTCAGCCGTGTGGCACAATGTTTGTTAGAAAGGAAACGCTAGCCATTTGAGCAAGGACGATCTGATCGACATGCAAGGCACCGTCGTCGCGGTGCACAGCGGTGGTTTGTATCGCGTGCAATGCGACGCCGGTCACGAGGTTTTGGCGCAGCTCAGCGGCCGCATGCGCCGCTTTCGCATCAAAGTCGTGCCGGGCGATCGCGTGACCGTCGGCGTCTCGCCGTACGATCCGGTTCGCGGCATCATCACGTTCCGCGCGCGCTAGCCACACAGTTTGAACTCCAACACAACCGATCGGCCACAGCATCACGGAAACCGACGCCGGCGCTCCACGCGCGGTGCACCGCGTCATGGCGGGCCGAAAAAACACACTCCGCAGCCGAAAGCGTCATCACACCCGACGATCTCGCTCGAACAGACGCCGTGTGATGCGACGCCGGTGCCCTTCTCGTCGCTCGGCCTGGACGCGCGACTGCTCGAAGGCATCCGCGATCTCGGCTTCAAAGAAACACGACCGATTCAGAGCGCCGTCATTCCGCTCGCGCTCGCGAACGATGATCTGATCGCGTGCGCGGAAACGGGAACCGGCAAGACCGCCGCGTTCGTCGTCCCGACGCTGCAACGGCTGCTGAAAGCCGAACCCGCGACGAAATCACGCGTGCTTGTTCTTGCGCCGACGCGCGAACTCGCCGTCCAGATCGAGGACGAGATTCACGGCCTCGCCTATCACACCGGCGTCACGAGCGCCGCGGTGTACGGCGGCGTCGACATGGGCATCCAGGAGCGCGCGCTGAAAGCGGGCGTCGACATCATCGTCGCGACACCGGGACGTTTGATGGATCACATGCGGCAGCAGAACGCCGACCTGACCGGCATCGAGCTGCTCGTCCTCGACGAAGCGGATCGCATGATGGACATGGGCTTCTGGCCCGACGTCCGCCGCATCATCCAGGCGCTGCCGGCCGTTCGCCAGACGCTCCTCTTCTCGGCGACGATGCCGAACGAGGTGGTGCGGGACGCGCTGGAGATCACGCGCGACGCGAAGTACGTGCAGATCGGTCAGCGCAGTGCGCCGGCGCAGACAATTACGCATCGCGTCGAGCAGATGCCGGCGAGCGCGAAGCTGCAGTGGCTGATCGATCACCTGCGACGGCCGGAAGGTCCGGTGCTCGTCTTCACGCGAACGAAGATTGGCGCCGACCGACTCGCGCGACAGTTGGCGGCCGCCGGCGTCCGGTGTGCGGCGCTGCACGCCGATCGCAGTCAGGATCAGCGGCGCGTTGCGGTCGAGGGTTTCAAGGGTGGACGATTCCCGGTCCTCGTCGCGACCGACATCGCCGCGCGCGGCCTCGATATCGACGCCATCCATACGGTGATCAATTACGAAGTGCCGGACTCAGCGGACACGTACGTGCATCGCGTGGGACGTACCGGCCGAGCGAACGCGGCGGGTCAAGCGATTACGCTTGTGTCACCTGAAGAGCGTCGCGCGCTGGCGATTCTGGAAAAGGGCGTTGGCGTTCGCCTACAATAACGGCAGAAGCAATGTCTGATCCGGTTTCCCCGTCGTCGCCGTCGCCCAATCCTACAGCTGAGTCGGCGTGGACGCCTGCCCAGGCGAAATTCAAATCATGCCGCTGGCGTCGTCCGCCCGACGAAGGGGCGGAGTGCTGTGGACATCGCGATGTATTGCCGATTGCGGGCGCGAGCGGATTCGATCCCGAGGCGTGGTGTCCGGATTGCACCTTCTACAAGCTGCGCCGCACGCCGAAGAAGCGCGACCCGAACGACTACCGCTACTAGTCCGAAAACTCCCGCGCCAGTTCGACCCACTCGCCTTTCGGCGCGAGCTGCTGGTACGCGCGCCAATGCGGACGCGCGTCCTGCGATAAGCCCATTTTCTCGAACGTGACCGCGAGGTAGAAGTGCGCGTCGGCGTAGAACGGGTTCAGCCGTAACGCCTCGCGATAGCACGCCTGCGCCTCTGCGAAGCGCCCCAGGTCGTGGTAAATGTTGCCGAGATTGAAGTGCGCTTCGAAGAAGTCGGGCTCGAGCCCGATGGCGCGTTCGTAGAGCGCTTGCGCTTCGACCAGCTCGTCGCGACTGTAATGAATGTTCGCGAGGTTGATCAGCGCGGCGACTAAGTACGGATCCAACTCCAGCGCTTTTCGATACGCGGCCGCGGCTTCCTCACGTTTCAACTCGTTGCCGTCATCGAGGACCGAGCCGGCGCGGAAATACTCCTCGGCCAGCGCCGTGTCCTGCGCGCGAACCGGCGTCACGTCCGTCATCGGCGGCGGCGTGTCGCGCGGCGCCGGACGACGAAGCGTGATGATTTTCGCGGGGGTCGCGTCGGAGCGAAAATCGAGTTCGAGCTGGCCCTGGCGAGACGCCATCAGCGACCGCGCCACGCTGTGGAACGAGACGCCCTGTTCCACCGCCTCGTGCACCTGCTTGATCACCGACAGATCGGAGAACGCAAAGAACGTATCGGCGTTGGTGCGCAACACGGGCCGGATGACGCCGCACTTCACGAGATACCGCAGGTGGTCCTCGCGCAAGCTGCGATACCGCATCGTGAGATCGCGCAGCGCGTGATATTGCCGCTTCAGCGACTCGGGTGTGGGGACGCCGGCGAGCCTGCAGAACTCGTCCTCGCTGATGATGCGGATCTGCAGTTCTTCGGCTCGCCGCAGCTTCTGGCTTTTTTCTTCTTTGGGCGCGGGACCGAATCCTTCCGCGCCGACAACGACCATCGTCGTCTTCGCGTTGACTTCGTCCGCCGTCGAGCCGCCGAGTTGCTGGACGAGCGCGCGCGCTTCTTTGCGGCCGAGGGAACTGAGTTTTCCGGTGAAAACGACGAGCTGACCGGCGAGTGGCAAGGCGGCACTCAAGATGAAGGAGAATGAAAGTGAAGTCAAGATGCTTCTTGCCGGCGACATTGGCGGAACGAAGACGTTACTGGGGCTCTTCGAGCCGGCCGCGACGCGTCCGCGCGAGATTCTCGTCCGCTCGTTCCCGACGCTCGATTACCACGATCTGCCGTCGATGATTGCCGGCTTTTTCGCGCTGCAGGCGACAGCGCGGCCGACGATCGATTGCGCCTGCTTTGGTGTCGCGGGACCGGTGCTCGGGCACCAGGCGGAGTTGACCAACGTACCATGGCGCGTGAACGCACTCGAGGTCTCACGCGCATTTTCAATCCCGCATGTCTCGCTGCTGAACGATCTGCAGGCCATGGCGTACGGTGTGCCGCTGCTCACCGCGTCGGAAGTCCACGTGCTGCAGCGCGGCGAGCCGAACCCGGACGGAAACGTCGCCCTGATTGCGGCCGGGACCGGGCTCGGACAAGCGTTGCTCCACAACGTCAATCGACGGCTGATTCCGGCGGCGTCGGAAGGCGGCCACGCCGACTTCGCCGCACGAACCGAACGCGAGATCGCGGTCTTGCGCGACGTCACGAAACGGTTCGGTCGCGCGGAAGTGGAACGCGTGGTATCGGGACGCGGCCTGTCGAACATCCATCGCGTCACTCACACCGGCGCATGCAAGGCGGGCATCGATCCGGACGACCTCGAATCACCTGCGGCCATTTCCGCCGCTGCCGTCGGAGGCGTGTGCGACGGCTGCGTCGAAGCGCTCGATCTGTTCCTCGAGGCGTACGGCGCGGAAGCCGGAAATCTCGCGCTGCGCTCGGTCGCGACCGGCGGTGTGTTCGTCGGCGGCGGCATCGCGCCGAAGATCTTGCCGGCGCTCGAGGACGGCCCCTTCCTCCGCGCATTTCGCGGCAAGTCACCGCTCGAGCCGCTGCTGGAAACCATTCCGGTCAAAGTAATCCTCAACGCGCAGTCCGGTTTGCTTGGCGCCGCATTTTTCGCGATGACACAAACGTCATCGAACGAACATTGACGACGGCAACAAAAAATCGGCCGTCCGGCTCAGCGGTGCTTGTTGTAATGTTTCCGATTGGATGATCTGGTTTTTCGATCGCAACGGCGAGAAGCTTCGCTACGAAATCAGCCGCGACCGCAAAGACGGTCGCTATCGTGTCGTCATCACCCAGCCTGACGGCACTGAGTCGGTCGAAGAAGTCGACGAGCCCGGCGAGCTGATCGAGCGCTCCGTGCAGTTCATGAACTCACTGCGCGGCGACGGTTGGCGAGTGGCGTAGCTCGTAGATCTCCATGGCGGCCTGGAGCGCCATCGCTCCGCCCCGGTCGTCAGCTCCCGTGATAGCCGCTCTATCCATGTAATAGCGCTTCGTCGGTCCGGCGCCAGTGCCGGTGCAGACATCGATGACGGTGCCGTCGTCGGCGACGTGTGCCGCGAGTGCGTTCCACGCGCGATCGACGACGGGCCGAAACGATGCGTCGAGCCAGCCGCGCCGAATGCCGCGCGCCATCGCGGTCAACAACATCGCGGTGGCGGTTTCCTCGCGGTACGCGCCCGGTTCGTCGATCACTTCGCGCCACATGCCGTCAGGCGCCTGCTGATCGCGGATCGCGCGCATCTGCTTGCGGTAGATGTCGAGCAACGGCGCGCGTGACGGATGATTCGCCGGCATCGCCGTCAGCGCTTCCATGAGCCCAAAGGCCGCGAACCCGTTGCCGCGTCCCCACGCGTGCGGACCGTTGGTCGCGTGGATGAAGATGCCGTCGGGCCGCTGCAGGCGCGACGCGTACGCGATCAGCATCCTGGATGCGAGATCGATCTGGCCGTTCCGCGCGAGGACGACCGTCGCCATGAACATGTCGTCGGTCCAGCCTTGTCCGTACTCGTAGACGTCGCCGTCCTTCACGCGCGACGCCGCATCGACGCCCTTCTTCGTCAGCTCCGGCGCACCGACTTCGGCAAACACGAATGTCCCCGCAACTGACGTCAGTTGAATCCGATTGCCGAACAGCTCTTTCTCGCCACTGCGCCACGGCTGCGTCTGCTGCATCACACGCTCGCGAAGCGAGGCATCCTTCGTCAGGTCGGCCACCTTCAGCGCGTTCGACCACGCGATCGACGGAATGTAGCTGATGATCGGTTCGCCCGGATATTTCGCAGCGAGCTGTCGCGCGATCGCAAGCGGATCGCGGCCGATGCGCGCGATCAGCGTGTCGTGTTCCTTCGACCGCGCCGGCCGGAACGCATTGAACGTCGCCGCCGGCGACTGGCCTGCCGCGAGTTCGATGACGGCGTCGGCAGCCTGAAACGTCAGCCACCGCTGCTTCGACGCCTCGTCCAAGCCATCCGCGGACGGCAGCGCGCTGACGGCGCACATCTCGCGCACCGCGCGCGGCGCCGACGTCTTGAACCAGCGCACCCCGTCAACGGCACCCGCGCCCATGAGCACGACGCGATATTTCTTGTCGGTGAGGTCAAAGGCGGATCGATTCTCGAGCGTCAGGACCGGCTGATCGTCTTTCGTCATCCCGGCGGCGCTGACGACCGACGGCTCGCCGGCGAGAGCGGCGACCTGCTGAAGATCCGACTGCAGTGAGACGGCCAGCGCGGCCGCGGCGAGCGACAGAACCATGCGCGGAGTTTACCGCGTTGCGGCGCGACGGATCGCGATGACGCAACACGCGCTGTACGGGGCCAGCAACATATAGATAGGCATGATCATGCGGTCGACGTAGACGTCGGGCAGAAACACCACCCCGATCGCGACGTGGCTGAGCGCGATGAGCAGCGGCATGTAGGCGGCCGTCACCGACGGCTTCGGCCGCAGCCACGGCAGCGCCAGCGCTCCGGCGAGCGCCGTCACCCACACCGCCACATAAAACCACACGGTGCCGAGCTCGGGCCGCCACGCGCCAAAGATCCCGAGCACATATTCGAGCTTATGGAGCAGGCCGATCGCGAACGGACGCGGCTGCTGTCGCAGGTATTCGACCACGGCGCGCAGGTAGAGATCGAAACCGAGGCGATCGTACTGGGCCCTGTGCGCGGGTGGCATCGGCAGATCCGGCGGCGGATTGCCGAGGAACAGCACGATCGTGCCTTCCGAGGAGATCGGAACGACCTTTCGCGCGACCACCCAGTTCCGCGCCAGCGCGATGCCGACGACGACCAACATCGCACCGATGAATGCGCCGATCGCTCGCCATCGTGTCGGCGATCCCGCGAGCGCGACCGCCAGCATCGGAATCAAGCCGATGCACCCGAGCAACATGCTCGATCGCGTGTATGCGGCGAGGCCGCCAACCAGACCGCAGACCGCGGCCTGACGCACATCGCCGTTCGACACAATCAACCGCACGAGCAGAAACGACCACGTCGCGATGAGCGGAACGAAGAGATTCTCCGTCAGCACGATCGAGGTCCACGGAACGAACTTGACGAAGACGACGACGCCAGCCGTGAGCGCGCCGATCAGGCCCGCGCGCTCGTCGAACATCAGCACGATCAGCCGCCAGAGCGCGATGATCGTGGCGCCGACGAACAGCCGTTGCACGAGATACACGCCGAACAAGCTGTCGCCGAACATCCAGTGGCACATCGCGACGAAATACGGATACAGCGGCTGCGTGTAATAGGGAATGCCTTCGCCGATCTTCGTCCCCATCAGCATCAGCGGACCATGGAGCTCGATGTCGCGCGCCTGTGCTTCGTAGGTCAGCCAGTCGTTGCCGCCGCTCAGCGTCACCATCCGGCCGAAGGACGGCGCCGCCATCGCGACGGCGTACGCGAGCGTGGCGAGCCACGCGAGCGCCACGCGATCCGCACGCCGCACCGCATCGGCGAACCCGAACGCCACCCACAACAACAGGCAGGCGTCGATGATGATGCTGAGCGAGCGGATGACCGTGGAGGCGGCAAATGCGGGCGACGACGCGGCGCGACGGTAAACGATGGCCGAATCGAACGGCACATCGCGTCCGTGATCGACCTGGCCGGCCTCGAACTGCCGCGCGCCGCCCTGCGGCACGGCGAGCGCAATCGTCATCCGAGTCACGCCTCGCGGCAGCACCGCGACGCCGCTCCATCGATCGGTGGGCTGAACGCGGGTATGAAACGCGTCGCCGATCGCCATGTCGACCGTACCGTTCGGCGCACGGACGTACAGCTCGTGCGGGCCGGCCTCGGATACGCGCCAATAGCCCTGCCACACCACCGAAAACGGCAGCGTCTCGTGATCCGGTTCTCCGGGCCGATAGAAGTTGAACCGAAGTTCGTTGAAGAAATACAGCGGCAGGTCGGGCGCGTCCGGCCGTCCGAACGTGAGCCGATGGTCTACGCGTGTGAACGTCGCATCGGCCGGTTCAATGCTCTGCTCGATGGGCGGTGCGAAGCGATCGTTGGCGAAGTATCGAGCGTCGAAGCCGCGGGGCACGATCAACAGGCCGAGCGCGATCTTGACGACGATCGCCGTGGCCAAGAGCCAGTTCACGCGCGGCAGTCGCCGCCCGCGGATCGTCCACGTCGCCGCCAGCGCGACGCTCGTCGATAGCAAATCGAGCGGCCGCCCGTGGAACAGCCCCCATCCATCGGCGGGAATGAGCAGGTAGACCAGGAACAGCGCGACACCCATGCGGCGTCAGTGAAGCGTGCGGACGATGTTCTCGGCAAACGCCGAGGAACCGGCCAGTGTCAGATGACAGATATCGTTGAAATACTCGGCGCCGCGCGGCAACGTGTTCGCTTGATCGACCAGCGTGACGTCCGGGTGGGCGGCTGCAAGCCGGCGCACGGCTTCGTTCTGCTGATCGACGGCCGACACGACGTTCGCCGGATCGCCCCACAACTCGATCGGGCTCACGTGCAGATCGTAATCGAGCGTGTGATGGTGAAACCGATCCAGCGAGTAGTTCGACGGCACGTGAATGGCGAAGGTCATGAGCGTCAACGGATCGCCGCGCCGCGCGGCAATCGAGACGATCTCGCCAAGGTTGTGTTCGAGCGCCGCCACGCTCCGCGCCGACTTGCCGTAGACAAGCCATTCCTGCGGAATCGCGCCGGACGGCATGTAGCGGTTGCGCGCCGATGTTTCGCGTGCGCGCACGGCGGCAAATCGAATCGTCAGCGGCAGCGCGAAAAGTGCCGACGCATCGGATCCGGCCATCGCGTTGACGGTTTCGTACCACTGGTAATGACCGTAGTCGTCGCGAAATCGGTCCGGAGGGATGTTGTTCGCGCGCACGTCGTTGAGCCCATCGTAGACGATGACGCGATCGAAGCGCGCATCGGTGAGCGACGCGTAGTTCAAGACGCTGTCACGCGAGGTGCGGCCGATCGCCGCGAGATTGGTGACACGAACGTCGTGGATGCCGGCGCGCTCGAGGCGCTCGACGAGTGCCTGCTCGACCGCGCCCCAGCCCGGATGCAACACCGATCCGCCGAGCAGCAGGATCTCGAAGTGTCCGTCACCTCGGCTTGGATGAATGCCGTCGACGCGCCGCAACTCCGGATAAAAGGCGACGAGCACATGACCCGCATGGCGCAGCGACAGTCCGTACGCGACACGCCAGAACACGCGCGCGGCCGCTTCGCCGACGACGAGCGTCAACGCCGCGGCACCCAGGACGCGCGCAAGCCGGCGGATCACGGTAGGATCATTCCACTCACTCCATGGCTAGCAATCGGCGCGTGTCGCTGGCTGCACGCTTGTACGCGCTGGCCGGCACGACCGGCATTCTGGATTCCGACCTGGTGTATGGCGCCTTCGTCCGCGCGTACTTCCTGTATAAACGTCATGTCGAGGATCCGTTTGCCGCGCTCGCGGCGCGCTATCCGTCGCTGTTTCGCAACGGACATGTCCTGGACATCGGTGCGAACGTAGGATACACGGCCACGGTGTTCCACCGGGTGTGCAGTCCCTCCTATTCGGTGTTCGCCTTCGAACCCGACGAACGAAACGCGCGAATGCTCAGGGCGACGATCGCACGGTACCACGCCGAGGGCCACATCGTCCCGATCGAAGCTGCCGTCGGCGCCGCGGACGGATCGGTCGATCTCTGGCACAATCGCGCGCACGGCGGCGACCATCGCATCGTCACGCCGGCATTCTCCAGCCGAATCAGCGACCCCGAGCAGATCCGGCGCGTCCGTCTCGTCACGATCGATCGCTTTCTCGCAGAGCGCGGCGGCCCGACGCCGATTGCCTTCATCAAGATTGACGTGCAGGGCTACGAACTGGCGGTCTGCCAGGGCATGACCGACACGCTGGCCCGCCATCCGCAGGCGCACGTCGCCATCGAGTACGCGCCGGGAAGCATGGAGCGCCTCGGTTTCGATGCGCGACAGGTCGAAGAATTCTTCCTCGCCCGCGACTACACTCTCTCCATCCTCGGGGGCGACGGGACGCTTCACCCGTACGATCGCCATCGTATCGACATGCTCGGCAGTGACGAATACGTTGATCTCCTCTGCTCGCGCCAGCCGCTCTAGCGGCGCGCTGCCGTTCGGCGCGCACGTCGCGGTCGCCGCCGTGGTGATGGTGCTCGCGATCTGGCTGTCGTCGGGCACGCTGGCGCCGTATGCGGCGACCCTCGACACACCGCTGGTGCTGCAGCCGTGCCAGTACCTCGCGAACGTCGACCACGAACATTTCCGCCAGACGTTTCTGATGTTGGACGGCGCGCCGAGGTCGGCGTGGGAACACAGCGTGGTGCTCCGTCGCGTGTTGTTCCCCGCGCTCAGCTATCCGCTGATGAAGTGGACGACGTTCGAGCTCGGCGGATTTCTGACGAGCGTGCTGCTGCACATCGTCGCGTTCTGGTATTTCGCGCGGTTCCTCGTCAACCGGTTTGGCGTCGGCGCGGCGACGTGGGGCGTCTGGCTCCTGGCCACGTATCCAGGCATCACGTATTGGGCGGCGCTGCCGTACGCGTACGCGTTCATCGTGCCGGGTTGCCTCGTGTCGTTCGTGTTGTTGTGGCGAATCGCCGAATCGGACGACGCGCGTGCGATCGCTGGATGCGCGGCGATCCTCGGCGTGCTAGCGCTCGGGTACGACCTGCTGCCGTTCTTCGGCCTCGCCACAGTCGGACTGCTGGTCGTTCGCCGCCGCTTTACCGCGGCCGGCGTCGCCGCGCTGCTCCTGGTGCTGCCGACCGCGTTCGTCAACGCGGTCGTGCTCGACCGCTGGCTCGGCGTGAGCGCGATGAACGAGAACTCTGGCGTCTACGTGAAAGTGATCCACGCCTATCTGACCCGGCCCGACTGGTGGCAGTGGATGCGTCTGGGTCTTCGCTTCCCGCTCGACGCGATACGCGTCTATCTCTTCTCGAATTTTCTCTTCCTGCCGCTGCTGTTCACCGCAGTCTGGATCTCGCAGAGACGCGCGGCGCACGGCGGCTTTTCGCTTGCCGAGCACAGCCTGTTACTCGCCGTCGTCGCCGTCTTTCTCTTCAACAACGTGGCGCCGCCATACCCAGGTGTGCAGATCCGCGGCAGTTACATCGCGCGTCTCTATCAGCCGGCGTTTGTCGCCTTCATCACGTACGTGATCCGATCGCGTGCCGCCTTTCTCCGTCGCGCCGTGGTTGCCGTCGTCGTGTTGAACGCGACGATTGCGTTCGGTGCGCCGGTCGCGAACCCGGTGGCATCGTTTGTTTACTTGCAGTTCTACGGACACGGCAACAAGGATGTCCGCAATCTGTCGATCAACGTGCACAAGTACGGGGCACGTCCGCTTGGATTCTGCCGCCAGGGATGATCGGCTAAAATCGATCGGATCATGCGCATCGCAATTCCCAAGGAGACGGCACCCGGCGAGCGACGCGTCGCGATCGCACCGGAGTCGGCCAAGAAGCTGAAACAGGCCGGCTACGACGTCGCGATCGAAGCCGGCGCGGGGCTCGAGTCGAGCTACGCCGACGCGGACTACGTCGCCGCCGGCGCCGAGGTGCTCGGCGATGTCGCGACGCTCCTTGGCAGCGCCGACATCGTGCTCAAGGTCACCGCGCCAATCGAAGCCGAAGTCCAGCTGATGCGGCCGCAGGCGATCTATCTCGGCTCGCTGATGCCGCTGCGCCACCTGCAGGCGACGCGTGCGCTGGCGGCGCGGCAGGTGACGGCGTTCGCGACCGACGCCATTCCGCGGACGACGCGCGCGCAATCGATGGACACGTTGTCGTCGATGGCCAACATCAGCGGCTACAAGGGCGTGCTGCTCGCGGCGGCGGAGCTCGATCGGTACTTTCCGATGCTGATGACCGCCGCCGGCATGGTCAAGCCCGCGAAGGTGTTCGTGATTGGCGCCGGCGTCGCTGGGCTGCAGGCGATCGCGACGGCCAAGCGTCTCGGCGCGCATGTCGTCGCCACCGACGTCCGCCCCGAAGTCAAAGAGCAGATCGAAAGCGTCGGCGCGAAGTACGTCGGCATCGAGCTCAAGGAAAGCGCGGCAGCGGGCGGCGGGTACGCGAAGGAGCTGTCCGACGAGGATCGTCAGCGGCAGGCGCAGTTGCTCGCCGACGAATGCGCGACCTCGGACGTGGTGATCACGACGGCGTTGATTGGCGGCGTCTTCGCGCCGCGGCTGATCAGCGCGGCGGTCGTCGCGAAGATGAAACCCGGCTCGATCATCGTCGACCTCGCCGCGGATGGCGGGGGCAACTGCGAGCTGTCGAAGCCGGGCGAGACGGTGCACACCAACGGCGTGACGATTCTCGCGCCGCTCAATCTGGCGTCGACGCTCGCGTTCCATGCGAGCCTGCTCTTTTCGCGCAATCTGACGGCCTTCGTCCTCGCGTTCACGAAAGACAAAGCGTTTCAACTCGATTTGAACGACGACATCCAGAAAGGCGCGCTCATCACGCACGCCGGCGAGGTCACGCATGCGCGTACCCGCGACGCGCTGCAGAAGGCAGGACTATGACCGCTGAAATGTGGGCGACTCTGTACGTCTTCGTCCTGGCCTCGTTCATCGGCCTCGGCGTCATCCGTCGCGTCTCGCGGCTGCTCCACACGCCGTTGATGTCGTTGACCAATGCGATCTCCGCGATCGCCGTCGTGGGCGCCATCCTGATCACCGGCGGCGACTACCCGCTGCACATCCGGATCCTCGGCGCCGTGGCGCTCTTCGCCTCGATGACGAACATCGTCAGCGGTTTTCTGATTACCGATCGCATGCTGAAGATGTTCAAGACCGAGGAGAAGCCGCGCACATGATTTTCGGTCTGACGCAGCTCTCGTATCTCGTCGCCTCGGCACTGTTCATCTTCGCGCTCCACTGGATGAACACGCCGACGACCGCGCGCAAGGGCGTGTACGCAGGCGTCGCGGGAACGGCGCTCGCCGTTGCGGCGACGTGGGCCGAGCCGTCGGTCGGCCATCATCTGTGGATCATCGGTGCGATCGCGCTCGGTTTCGCCGTGGGGATTCCGCTGTCGATGGTGCCGCTCACCGCAGTGCCGCAGCGGACGGCTCTGTCGCACGCATTTGGCGGCGTCGCCGCCGGTCTCGTCGGCACCGCGGAGTTCTACCTGCGGCTCGCCGAGAATCCTGCGTACCTGACGCCGTTTCGCATGACGGCGCTTATCGCCGAAATCATCCTCGGGTATCTGACGTTCACGGGCAGCTTGATGGCGACCGGCAAGCTGCAGGAAGTGAAGTGGGTGCCGCAGCGCCCGGTCACGTATCCCGGCCAGAACATCATCAACCTGGGCCTGTTCGTGGTCGCGATCGTCCTCGCCAGCATGGTCGTGATGAATCCCACATCGCCGATCGCGTTCTATCTCTTTCCGGCGATCATCGCGCTGGCGCTGCTCTTCGGCATCCTGCTGATCATTCCGATCGGCGGCGCCGACATGCCGACGGTGATCGCGATCCTCAACTCGTACGCCGGGTTGTCGGCGGTCGCGATGGGATTCGTGCTCGACAGCAAACTGCTGATCACGGCCGGCGCCCTCGACGGATCGAGCGGCCTGATTCTGGCGATCATCATGTGCAAGGCGATGAACCGCTCGTTCACCAACGTGCTGTTCGGCGCATTCGGCCAGGTCAAGCAAAGCGCGTCGACCGGAGAGGAAAAGGTCTACAAGTCTGAAACCGTCGAAGGCGCCGCGCAGGTGCTCGAGCAGGCCAATCTCGTCGTCATCATCCCCGGGTACGGCATGGCCGTGGCCCAGGCGCAGCACAAAGTACGCGAGCTGTACGATCAGTTGAAAAAACGCGGCATCACGGTGAAGTTCGCGATCCATCCGGTCGCCGGCCGCATGCCGGGCCACATGAACGTGCTGCTAGCCGAAGCGGACATCCCGTACACCGATCTCGTCGAGATGGACGAGATCAATCCGGATATGCCGCAGGTCGACGTCGCCCTCGTCGTGGGTGCCAACGACGTCGTCAATCCAGCGGCCCGAACTGACAAATCGAGCCCGATTTACGGGATGCCGATCATCGACGCCGATAAAGCGCGCAGCGTCTTCGCGATCAAACGCAGCAAGAACCCAGGGTTCGCCGGCATCGACAACGAGCTGTATTTTGCCGACCGCACATGGATGCTGTTCGGTGACGCGAAAAACGTCATCGGAGAACTGGTCAAGCAGCTCGCGGGCGGCTCCGGCATGCACTGATGCACTCGTCGCGACACGAGTACCGACCGGATATCGACGGCCTCCGCGCGCTGGCGGTCCTGGCGGTGGTCGTGTTTCACGCGAATCCCGCGATGCTGCCGGGCGGGTTTGCCGGCGTCGACGTCTTCTTCGTCATTTCGGGCTACCTCATCACCGGCATCGTTCTGCGCGAGACCCGGGCACATACCTTTACCTTTCAGAACTTCTACGCGCGACGCTGCCGGCGCATTTTGCCAGCGCTGATGGTCGTCCTCGCGGCGACGTGGGCGCTGGGGCGCGCGACGCTCGTCGGTGACGACATCCGATTTCTCGGCAAACACATTCTCGGCGGCGCGACGTTTACGTCGAACCTGCTGCTCTGGCGCGAAGCCGGCTACTTCGACATCAATTCGATTCGAAAACCGCTGCTGCACCTCTGGTCGCTCGGCGTCGAGGAACAGTTCTATCTCGTCTGGCCGCCGCTCATCGCCTTGACGACGTGGCTGAAGTGGCGCTCGACGATCGTGTCGAGCGTCGTGCTGCTGGCATCGCTCGGCCTCGCCGTGGCGCTGTCCGGAAAGTACGACGAGGCGACGTTTTACCTGCTGCCGACGCGGATGTGGGAGTTGCTGGCCGGCGCGCTGCTCGTGCAGACCGAAGCCAGCCGCGAGCGCGATCGACCCACGGTCGGGAGGACGTCATGGGTCCACGAACTCACGGGGCTCCTCGGCGTGACGTTGATCGTGATCGCCTGCCTGTATGACGCAGGCACGGGGCAGATACGCGTCGCGTGGCTCATGCTGCCGATTGCCGGGACGGTGTTCGCCATCGGCGCAAAGGGATCCGTCGTCAACCGGCATCTGCTCGCACGGCGTCCACTCGTCATCGTCGGCTTGATGAGTTACCCGCTGTATCTCTGGCACTGGCCGTTGCTGTCGATCGTGATGCTGATTGGCGAGCGGATGAGCATGACACGTCTGCGTCTGCTGGAAGTCGGCACCGTCGCTGCGGCGTTCGCGCTCGCGTGGCTGACGTGGCAGTTCGTCGAAACGCCAATCCGGCATTGGGCGTCACCGCGCGAGGCGCCGCGCCGCCGCAACACGCGCGTTCTATCGGTGTCCGCCGTCGCGTTGGTGATTGCGGCGCTTGTCGGACTGCAGACCTGGGACCGTCACAACGTCATCGGCAATCGGATCGTGCCCGACGTCGCGGCGGCAAATGATCCAGTGCTCGACTGGTCGGCGATCTTTCCGAACTCCGGCTATCACCGCATCTCGGCGTCTGAGCCCGTCGCCTGGCTCGTGGGCGACAGCCACGCCGACCATCTGATGCCTGGGTTGATCGAGGAAGCGCGCGACCGAGGTGCCGGCGTGTCGCACGTCGGATTCGCCGGCTGTCTCGGCATCCCGCTGTCCGCGCGCGTGTGGGGACCGCCGAGAAATTTTGCCGCGTGCCAGGCGTTGTCAGAGGATACGTTCAAGTACTTTCTGGCCTCGCGTGCCGTCCGAACCGTCGTGTTTGCCGCCCGCTACTCGGTCTACGTCACCGGGTACAACGACCTGACAAAGATCACCGTCAACGATCTCCTGACGATGCCGCTCGATCAGCATCTGCGCGTGCTCGAAGACGGGTACGGCCGGGCGATGCGCCGCGCGTTCGACGCAGGCAAGCGCGTCGTGCTCGTCCGCGACGTGCCCGAACTTGATTTCGATCCGCAGTACTGCGCGAACGACATGACCGGGCGTTGCGCCGTCGATCGCGCCGCTGGCGAAAAGCGCCAGCAGGGTTTCGACGGCGTCATCGCGCGATTGAAGTCCGAGTTCCCCGACCTCGTCGTCTTCGATCCGACACCGCTGTTTTGCGACGCGCGCTGGTGTTACGCGCAGCGGAACGGGCTGATGATGTTTCGCGATCGCACACACCTGACGCGCGACGGCAGTCGCCTCGTCGCACGCGGCCTCGCGCCGTTGTTGTTCGAGCAGAATCGTAATCGGCGCGCGACGACGGCCACGGCGCCGGCTGCCGCAACGCGCTGATTTCCCAGAAAACCAAACAGTCGAGCTGTGGCACCGCGCTTGCCTTGCCACCTCCATGGGGATGCTTTCTGTGTGCGTTCTGCCGCACGTGCGAACAGCGGCAGTGAACGTTACACACCCGGAGGGATTGTGCGATCGCTACTGATCACATGTCTGTTAGGTGCGTCCATCACCGCGGCGGCGTGCGGCACTCATTCGCCCACATCGCCCACCTCTGCATCGGCATCAAACGCCACGACAACGACGCCACCGACGCCAACCGCGACGAGCGGCGCCACCGTCAGCGGCACCGTCGTCGGGAGCAGCGCCGCATCCTCGGTATTCCGCGCGCTCGGCACGACGATGACGGTGAGCGTCACCGGCACATCGACGTCGAGCGTGGTCGACGGCACCGGCCACTTCACGCTGACGAATGTGCCGGCGGGCCACGTCGAACTCCACTTCATGGGAACGGGCGTCGACGCGCGGCTGGCCATCGAGGACGTGGCCGAGCGCGCAACCGTCACGATTACCGTCCGCGTCAACGGATCGACAGCGGAACTGGACGACAACGAGCGCGAGGATCCGAATCACAACGTCGAAGTCGAAGGCATCGTGACGGCGAAGACCGGTTCCACGCTGACGGTGGCCGGCAAAATCGTCACGGTCAACGCGACGACGACGATTGTGCATGGCAGCACGACGACGACACTCGCGGATATCCACGTCGGCGACCGCATCCACGTGCACGGCACCGACGCGGGCACGTCCATCGTCGCAACGAACATCGACGTGCAAAACGGCGAAGAGACGCCAGGGGCGGGTGACGACCACGGCGGCGACGGCCACGGCGACGTGGAGTTGAACGGTACGGTGTCGGGCCGCAGCGCCGGATGCCCCGTGACCTTTGCTGTGTCGTCCACGTCGGTCGTGACGAATGCGAGCACGGAATTCGCTGACGTCACCTGTGCGTCGCTCGTCAACGGCGACCGCGTGCAGGTGAAGGGCGCCAGGCAGACCAACGGCAGCGTGCTCGCCAGCCGCGTCGAGAAGAAAAAATAGCTGTACTACAATGAGGCGCGATGCGACACCTTGCCGTCATCGCGCTTCTCGCCCTCGCGCCCGCTGCGGCAGCCGAGCGGCCGGTGCCGTTCAACGTCGGCGAAACGCTGACGTTCGACGTCTCGTGGTCCACCTATCTCACTGCCGGCACTGTGATCGCCTCGGTCAAAGAAAAAAGGCCGTCCTACAACGCGACCGCCTATTACATCGTCGCGGAAGGACGGCCGACGCCGCTTCTGTCGAAGTTGTATTCGCTCTATTACAAGGCCGACACCTTGATCGACGCGTCGACGCTATTGCCCCAACGCGGATCCATCTACAGCGAAGAAGGCGCGCGCCACAAGTTCAGGACGACGCAGTTCGACCGACGCACGAACAAGATCCACTTCGAGCACAAGTCGACGACGACGGTCACCGCCGACTTTGCGACGTCGCCGGTCGTGCAGGATGCGCTGTCGGCGATCTACGTCCTTCGCGCGATCCCGCTGAAGGCCGGCGAAAAGATGACGATGCCGGTCTCCGATGACGGCATCAATTACAAGGCCACGTTCAGCGTGGCGGCGCGCGAGACGGTGAAGACCGGCCTCGGAGCGCTACCTGCCTGGAAGATCGCACTGGCGCTGGTCGATGACAAGAACCAGCCGGTGGGACGCAACCTCGCCTTGTGGTTCTCGGACGACGAGCGGCGGCTGCCGCTGAAGATCCAGGCGGATCTCCCCGTCGGCAGCTTCAATCTAGCGCTGCGAGCAGCGTCTCGCTGACGTAGTCGATCTGCGCGCCCGTGAGTTCCGGGTACATCGGCAGCGACAGAATTCGGCGCGCGGCACGCTCGGTCACCGGAAAGTCACCGGCACGATATCCCAACGACCGACACGCTTCCTGCAAATGGATCGGCACCGGATAGTGGATGCCGGTTTCGATCTGCGCTGCCTTCAGAGTGTCCTGCACGCGATCGCGCGCGTCGAGTTCGACGACGTACAAGTGATAGATGTGCTCGCGCTCCTCCGTCGCAGCGGGGGTCGCGACGCGCGATGCGAGCCGCGAGCGATAGCGATCCGCGTGGGCGCGGCGCGACGCATTCCAGCCATCGAGGTGCGGCAGCTTGACCGCGAGCACGGCGGCTTGAATGGTGTCGAGCCGATTGTTCGTCCCCGCAATCGAATGGTAATACTTCGCGCGTTGACCGTAGTTGCGCAGCAGTCGCAGCTGCGCCGCCACCTCGTCATCGTTGGTCGTGATCAACCCGCCGTCGCCCCATGCGCCAAGGTTCTTCGACGGATAAAAGCTGAAGGCCGCGGCGTGACCGATCGCGCCGGCGCGCGTGCCCTTGTAGCGCGCCCCGTGCGCTTGCGCGGCGTCCTCGACGACGACGAGGTTGTGGCGGCCGGCGATTGCCATGATCGGATCCATGTCTGCCGGCTGGCCGTACAGGTGGACCGGCACGATCGCCTTCGTTCTGGGCGTGATCGCGGCCTCGATGAGCGACGGATCGATCGTATACGTCGCCGGATCGGCGTCGACCAGCTTCGGCGTCGCGCCGACGGCGAGAATCGCCAGCGCCGTCGCGATAAAGGTGTTTGCCGCCGTGATCACCTCGTCGCCGGGACCGATGCGCAGCGCGCGCAGCGCGAGCTCGATCGCGGCGAGACCCGTCCCCACGCCGATGGCATGGCGTGTTCCAGTGAACGCCGCGAACTGAGTTTCGAATTCGGCGACGGCGCCGCCTTGAATGAAGTCGCCGCGGCGGCCGACGCCGAGCACGGCCGATTCCAGTTGGTCGCGCAGTCGATCGTGGTGCGCGCGGAGGTCGACGAACGGAACGTGCATCGGAGTCATGTTCGAAGTCCAAGGCCGATGTACACAACCGGGCGGATGATGCTCCACCAGTCGACGAACGGCCGCATTTTCGTGTAACCAAGCTCGCGTTGTGGATACGTCTTCGTCACCGGGACTTCGCAGTGCCGGTACCCGAGGCGGATGGATTTGATCAACAGATACGGCTCGAGCTCGTACCGATCCAGCCACGACTGTCGCCAGTTGATGCGCGCGTCGCGCAGGAGCGACGTGCGAAACGCGCGAAACCCGTTCGTGCTCTCGGTAATCCGCTTGCGCGCGGCGAGCGACGTCAGCAGCGGATGGATAATCTTCGTGCCGGCGATGCGATAGCTTGGCATGTTCGCGAATCCGCCGCCCGCCATGTACCGCGACCCCTGCACGAAATCGGCCGCGCCGGCGAGAATCGGGGCGACCAGTTGCGGGATCTGCAGCGGATCGTCTTTGTCGTTTCCCGCCTGAATGACCAGGATGTCGTACCCGTTGCCGAGCGCGTAATCGAACACCATCTTCATCGATGCGCCGATGCCGATGTTCGTCGCATTTCTCAGGACAATCACGCCGGCCGGCGGATGATCGATCGCGCCGTCGGTCGACCCATCGTCCACCACGAGCAAGTCGTACGCGCGATCGATCGGATGACGTGCGAGCGTCCGGCGAATCTTGTCCCCTTCGTTGTACGCGAACGTGGCGGCCAGCGTGCGCATCTAGCGGAGGGGTTTCACCACGGGCCGCGGCAGCGGCGCGACGGTGGTCCACTCGGGCCGGCGGCGCACGTCGAGCGACTGTTCGTACGGAATGACGATGCCGAACGGGCACGTGAGGTTGTCGACCGGCCCGACGATCGTCGCCGGATTGCCGGCGACGAGGACACCCGCCGGCACATCTTTCGTCACCACGCTGCCGGCGCCGACGAGCGCATTTTCGCCGATCGTGATGAGCGGCAGCAGCGTCACGTTGACGCCGATTCTCGCGCCTTTCTTGATCGTCGGCCCCTGCATGCACTTCGTGCAGATCGGATGCGGATCGTTGGCAATGGTGACGCCTGGCGCAAGGAAGACGTCGTCTTCGATCGTCGTGTACTGCGCGATGTAGACGTTGCAATGGATCCGCACGCCGTTGCCGATGACACAGCCGTAGTCGATCGTCGAGTTGTTCCAGAGCGTGCAGTCGTCGCCGATCCGATTTTCTTCGCGAATGACGGCGTGGTGGCCCGTCTCGAACCGATCGCCGATGACCGTTCCGGCGTAGATGATCGTGCCGGCGCGCACGCGCGCCTCGACGCCGATCTGCAGCGGCGCGAACGTGCCGTGCCGGCTCGGCGGGTAGTCGAGGATCGCGCCGGTGTCGATCTGGCTCATAGGTTGACGGCGGTGCCGCATTGCCGCATCGATGCCTCGATGGCGACGAGCGTCTTGATCACGCCGATGCTGAACGCGCTGTTGGCGACCGGAAGACGGCCGGTTCGAATGGCCGCGACGAAGTCGGCGCATTGATCCTTGAGCGGCTCGCGCGGTTCGATGCGCGGGCTGACGATGTCGCCGTCGCGGACCAGCAGTTTGAATTCGCCGAACGAGTCGGCGACCGCTTCGCCGACCGACACGCCGCGCTCGTAGTACTTCACGCGCTCGAGGTCGCTCAAATCGTTGAACACGACGCGGCGATGGCTCCCCACCGCGACCACCTCGCGAACTTTGTTCGGATCCGCCCAGCTGACGTGGATGTTGCCGACGATCCCGTCGCCGTATCCCAGCGTCGCAAACACGACATCGTCGCGATCCGAGCGCAGCACGCGCGTGCCGACGGCGGACGCCCACAACGGCTGCCGATCCAGCAGGTAGTTGAAGATGGCGATGTCGTGCGGCGCCAGGTCCCACATCGCGTTGACGTCGTGACGGATCGGACCGAGATTCGTGCGCGTCGCATGGAGGTAGTAGGTCTGACCGAAGCCCTCCCCCATGCACTCCTTCATCTTGCGGATGCCGCCGTTGTACAGGAACGTATACCCGACCATGAACACACGGCCGACGCGCGCGGCAGCCGCCGCGGCGTCTTCGGCGCCGGCCACGTCGAGCGACATCGGTTTTTCGACGAGCACGTGCAAACCGGCGTCGAGCGCACGGACCGCCAGTGCATGATGGGTCGACGCGGGCGTGGCGATGACGACCGCATCGATGTCATCGCGGGCGAACAACTCGGCGAGATCGGTGCAGGTGTCGACCGCGTGATAGCGCTGCCGGACGATCGCAAGACGGTCTTCGCTGCGATCGCAGACGAGGCGCAGCTCGGCGTCGCCCAGGTCGTTGAGCACGCGCGCGTAGTTCGGTCCCCAGTACCCGAAACCGATGAGCGCGACGCGCACGCGCTCGTGTCCCTTCGCAGCTGGCATCAGCGGTTCTTAATCGTACGCTAAAATGGCCGGTAAATTGACGATCAGGTTGAACGGCGATCGGTTCGAGCTCTCCCGACCGATGACGGTGACGGAACTGCTCGCCGAGCTCTCGATCGATGCGCGGCGCGTCGCGGTCGAGCGCAACCTCACCATCCTCAAACGCGATGCGTTCGCGCAGACGACACTCGCCGATGGTGACGAAATCGAGATCGTGAACTTCGTGGGCGGCGGCTAATGGATACGTTCAGGATTGCGGATCGCACATTTCAGTCGCGCTTGATCGTCGGCACCGGCAAGTACTCGTCGCCGGCGATGATGGTCAAGGCGCACGAAGCGTCGGGCGCCGATATGGTCACCGTCGCGGTCCGGCGCGTGAACGTCAGCGACCGCACGAAAGAGTCGCTGCTCGACTACATCGACACGTCGAAGTACTTCATCCTGCCCAACACCGCCGGCTGCTACACCGCCGACGAAGCGATCCGCACCGCGCGCCTCGGCCGCGAGGTGGGACTGTCGAACTGGGTGAAGCTCGAAGTGATCGGCGACGAGAAGACGCTGTTTCCGGACAACGAAGCGCTGATCGAAGCGACGCGCGTCCTGGCGCGCGAAGGGTTCGTCGTGCTGCCGTACACGAACGACGATCCGATTGCGTGTCGCAAGCTCGAAGAGGCCGGCGCGGCCGCCGTGATGCCGCTCGGTGCGCCGATCGGATCGGGGCTGGGCATCCAGAATGTGAACAACATCCGGATCATTCGCGAATTCTCGCGCGTGCCGGTCATCGTCGATGCGGGTGTCGGCACCGCGTCGGATGCGGCCGTCGCGATGGAGATCGGCGCCGATGGCGTGTTGATGAACACCGCCATCGCGGGCGCGCAGGACGCGATCGCGATGGCCGAAGCGATGAAGCTGGCCGTGCGCGCAGGACGCCTCGCGTATCTGGCCGGACGAATTCCGCGGAAAATGTACGCGAACGCCAGCAGCCCGGTCGAGGGACTGGTTGGGCGGTAACATCCTCGACGACCCGGATCGGCTGAAGGCCGAGCGGGACGCCGCCGACCGCGAGTACAACGACGCGCTGACGCGCCTCGACCGCGCTATCCAGGCCCTTCCGACGCAATTTCCCCATCCGCCGCCGGGGCCCGACGAGCACCAGGTCACGCCGCTCAACACGCTGTGGAGGCTGACGCCGCCTCCCGCGCGCGGCATCCGGCGCGGCTTCATCGACGGCGTCCGCCGCGCCGTGGCGCCGCTGTTCGAGCAGCAGCAGGCGTTCAACTCGGCGGTCGTGGATCACATCAACCGGAACGTGGCCGTCGACCGCGCGACTCGCGACGCGGTCGAGAGCACGCTAGCCGTCCTGCGCGAGACGATTGCCGACCTCGTTCGGTTTCAAAGCGTGCTCGTCATGTTCCTGCAGCAGATCACACCCTACGTCGACACGCGCGACCGCGATGTCGCCGGCCTGTTGCGCGGGCTGTCGGGTGCGATCAACGCCGTCGCCGACGAAGTCTTGAAGCGATCCGAAGCGTTGACGGCGCGAGATGTTCGACGTGAGCAGGAGCTGCGCGAACTCGCGTCTCGCGTCGCCGATCTCCGAGCTGCCGTCGATGAGCTCGGGCGCCGCGCGCACAACGTCTGACCCCCTGCCGCACGAATCCTCGGCCTGTTCAACCTCGGCGTGCACCGGGCTCTTGTCGAAATGCGCTGAGGACTTTGCGCATCGCATCGACGACGTCGGTGATGTCGCGCGCCGTCATCGCCGGAAACATCGGGAGCGACAGCATCTCTTCGTACGCCGCCTCCGCTGTCGGACACAAGCCTGGCCCGGTGCTGAATCGGCGGCGATAGTACGGATGCAGGTGCACCGGAATGTAGTGGACGTTGACACCGATCCCCTCGCGCCGCAGCGCGGCGAACAGCTGCGCGCGGTCGCACGCCAGCCGCGCGAAATCGATGCGCACGACGAAGAGATGGTATGCGTGGTTGACGCCGTCGCGAAGCGCCAGCGGCCGTACCTCTGGCAGGTCCGCACACGCGCGCAGGTAGTCGCGTGCGATCGCCTGACGTCGCGCCACCCGCGCGGCAAGTTTCGGCAGTTGGCTCAGCCCGAGCGCGCACTGCACGTCCGTGAGGCGATAGTTGTAGCCGAGCTCGTCGATGGCGTATTCCCACGACGCCTGCTGGCTGCGCTGCCGATGGTCGACCGTGATGCCGTGGTTGCGGAACATCCGCATCCGTCGCGCGAGCGAGGCGTCGGCCGTCGCGATCGCGCCGCCTTCGGCCGTCGTGATGTGTTTGACCGGATGAAAACTGAACGCCGTCAGGTCGGCAAGCGTCCCGACGGGACGATCGCGATCGCGTGCACCGATCGCGTGGCACGCATCCGCCACGATCGCGATCGGCCGCGATCCGACGAGCGTCCGAATCGCATCGTAGTCGCACGGCTGGCCGGCGTAATCGACCGCGACGATGGCCTTCGTTCGGTCGGAGATTTTCGATGCGAGGCGATCCACCGTGACGAGCAGCGTGTCGGGATCGACGTCCGCGAAGACCGGCGTGCCGCCCTGATAGACGACGGCGTTTGCGGTCGCCGCAAACGTCATCGTCGGGACGATCACCTCGTCGCCGGGTCCGACACCGAGCGCGAACATCGCGGCATGAAGCGCCGCGGTCCCGCTGCTGACCGCCACGGCATGTGGTGCGCCGACGGTGTGGGCGAGCACTCGCTCGAACTCGTCGACGTCGGGACCGCTGGTCAGCCAGTCGGATCGGAGCACACGGGCGACCGCCGCGACATCGTCGTCATCGATCTCGTGACGACCGTACGGCAGCAGCGTTGTGCGGACAGGCGTTCCGCCGTGAATCGCGAGCGTGGCATGCGTGTGGGAGGCCAATCGACTGGTTAGTCTAGCAGGTGTGGTACGATCGAGTCGCTCTTGTCACTACAAGCGCGCCTGCAGCAAGGCGGCCGATGGGCGCTCGCAGCGCTCGCGCTTGCCGCGCTTGCAACCGTCTACACGAACGCCTACTTCCCCACCTGGATTCCGGTCGCCGCCACCATCGTCGCGATAGCTGCGCTCGTGTGGCCGCGCGAAATGCTCGTCGCGATCGCGGCCGTCGGTCCCGTGGTCAATCTTTCGGTGGTCGCGGCGGAGTGGCCGATCCTGCGCGCGATCGAAGCGCTCGTTCTTGCGGTGCTTGCGGGATGGCTCGTGCGACGCGGACCGCGGCCGGCCGGGCCGCTGCTCCGTCGCCTGCTGCCCGCAGCGATCGTGTTGATCGCCATTCTCGTGACATCAAGCGCGGCGCTGGCGATTGAGGTCCATGCCGTCGCACCGCAGGAATTCGCGTCGACGATGCATGCGTTGTCGCACTGGTATCTGTGGACCGCCGACACGACAGGCGTCGTCGCCGCGGTGATGCTGATCGAGGGGGTGCTGTTGACGCTCGCGATCGTGGACATGGCGGAAGCCGCCCCGCGGCTCGCGATTGCGATCATCGAAGCGCTCGGCTGTGGCGGCGCGATCGCGGCGCTGTTGACGATGCTGCTCGCGACGGGACTCCTGCCTGACGTGTTCGTCCGGCATGTGCGTCTGCCGAACGGGCGTTTCGCGGCACACGTCACCGACGTGAACGCCGCGGGATCGTATTTCGCGATGTTGATCGGGCTCGGCGCCGGCATGGCGGCGAGCACGCGGGGCACACGCCGCCGGGTGTGGCTCGGGACGGTGGGACTGCTCGCGGTCGGACTGACGCTGACCGGATCGCGATCGGCGTTTGTCGGCGCGACGGCGGTGCCGATCGGCGCCGCGCTCGTTGCAGCACGGCGCCGGATGCGCATCGATCGGCGCGCAACATGGGCGCTCGCGATCCTCGTCGGTGGCCTCGCGATCGCCGTGCTCGCGCGAGCCGGATTCGGCAGCGGGTCGGAACTGCGGCAGGAATTCACCGTCACGAGCCTGCGGATGATCGCCGCGCGGCCGATCTTCGGTCTTGGGATCGGCCGCTATTACGATTTCTCGCGGCTGATCCTGACGCCGCGGCTCGGCGTCCTGTACGGCAACGAAAACGCGCACGACTACTACCTGCAGATCGCGGCGGAGATCGGTCTCGCCGGATTTGCGGCCTTTGCCTGGTGGCTGTTCGTGCTGCTGCGGCCGATGGCCGGATCGGTCGCCGACCGATCACGCGATTTCGTCAGCGCCGGGCTGCTCGTCGGCGCCGCGGTCTTCCTGATCACATCGCTGAGCGGCCATCCGTTCCTCGTCCGCGAAGCGGCGATTCCGTTCTGGATGCTCCTCGGCGCCGGCGCGATCGCGTCGCGAGTACCGATCAGTACCTCGGTGCGCGATCGGTCCACGCCACGCAGCACCCGTGTCGCATGGATCGCGGCCGCGCTGCTCGTGGTATCGCTGCCGCTGCGACCAGAGACGCCGCGGCTGCGTCTGCGGCCCGGCCAGGATGGCTTCGGCGAATGGCGGACGGGCGCCGAGGGCCGTGTGCGCGACATGACCGCATTTGCGGCGATCTACATCGGGCCGAAAGTGACAGGCCTCGAGATCACCATGCGGCTCGCGCCTGACAACCGCGGGCACGCATCGATGCTCGTCGTCGATCAGGAGCCCGGTTTTTCGCAGCACTGGACCGTCGTCGGTCGCGATTGGACGACCGTCCATGTCGAATTACCCGGCGCGGCGCCGCTGATGGCCTATCAGCGGATCAATATGAGCGTGCTGAATCGTGATGGATCGATGCCGGCCGATCCCAACGTCGCGCTCATCGAAATGCGTGACGTCACGATCAGCAGCGCGATCCCGTGAGGCTGCGCGCGAAAGCTCGATTACCGAGAGCTTCATCGCAGTTCGTACACCGCGACTCGGTAATCGCGCGCGCGCAGCATCGCGCGCTGAGATGGCGTGTACCCTTCGAATTGGTACGCCGGATACTGCTCGAAGTGCGGCCCATCGAACACCGGCACGGCGGTCGACGGCACGCCGGCGACGCGGTCGGCGGTCGGGTTGCCCTGGCACATGTTGATCATCAGCAGCCGGTCGGTGGGGCGCGATCTCGTCTCGCGACGCGCCGGCGGCGGTGCTTCGTACAGTTGCGTCAGCTCGAATTCGCACACGCGACGCGCCGGCGGCGCCGCCGATGGATCGACCGCGAGGGCGTGCAGTACGTCGCGCGGATACGCGAGGTGATTGTATTGCGCTCCGGTAATCGCCAACCCGACAAGCGCCGCGAGGAGCGCGAGCTGACAACACGCGAGCTTGAATTGACGGGACGGAATGGCGTGGAGCGCGACGGCGAGCGCGATGGCCAGCAACGCAATCCACGGATGTATGAGCCGTCCGTACAGGACCATCTTCCTCGCCGCCGACGAGAGAATCGCCTGCCACGCCCAACCGGTCGCAGCCGCCGCGAGAATCCAGTGCACGACCGGCACGTGCCGCGATCGCGTCAACTGGCGGACGAACACTGCCGCAAAGGCAATGGCGCCGGCGATCAGGACGATCCCGCCGGCGCGGTCGACCTCGATGAGATAGCGCGGAAGAAACACCCATCCTTCGTCGAACGATCCGCCGACAATCGTGCCGCTCAATTCGCGCGCGCTCGCAAGATACGAGAACCCGGCCCACCGGGCGAGCGCTTCGGTCATCAGCACCGGCGCGGCGAGACCCGCGGCAACGATAACAATCGGCGCACGGCGGACGAGCAGCGCGACCGCGAGGACGCCGACCAACGGGTAGTAGCCCGGATAGATGACGGCCACCGACCCGGCGAGGAACGCCAGCGCGGCGACACGACCACCAGTCATCTCCAGCGCCACGATGCCCCACAGCACTGCCAGCGCGACCGTCAACGCCCAGTCGTACGGAAACAGATGCCGGATGTACACGTTCGAGCTCGGAAGCATGGCGTACACGGCGGCGACGGTCAGCGATACCGCTTCATCGCCCGCCGTCCAGACCAGGCACAGGCGATAGACGATCCACAACAGGATCAACGATACGAGCACGTTGCAGGCAGTCGGGATCAACAGCGATGTCGGGTCCAGGACGGGATATCCCATCGTCAGCGCGATCGCCTGCAGCGACGCAGGAATCAGTTTCAAGAGCGCATCGCCCGGCCGCGCGTTGTTCGTCACGAGGTCGAAGACCGCAACCCGAACGTGGCCGGCCGCCAGCGCGCGCAGCGCCATTGCAGCCTTGAAATACAGCGTTTCGTCGACGAACGCGACAGCGCCGCGTCCGAGCAGCGACACGCGATACGCACCGGCGAGCAGCAACAGGATCGCGAGGCGAACGCGGTCAGGCCGCATGACCGCCGGTATCGAGCCATCCGTGCGCGAGATACCACACGCGCGCGAGCGCCTCGTAGATCACGGCGTCGGACAACAGCAGCGAATCACGATCAGGAATCGGCGACCACGCCGGCCGCTCCGCGCCGCTGCGAAGGGCGGATACCGACGGCACCGCCGACAACCCGACGGCGCGAAACACGCTGAGGCTACGTGCCATGTGGATGGGGCTCGTCACGAGCACGAAGCGCGTCACGCCATGCGCCGCCAGCAGCGGTTTGACGTCCACCGCTTCATCTCTCGTCGTCATCGACGACTCTTCGAGCACGATGCGGTCGCTCGGAACGCCCAGGTTGAGTAGCGCACGGCGATACGCCGCCGCTTCGGTGCGTGGTGGCGTGCGCTGACCGGTATTGCCGCCGGAAACGATGACGAGCGGCTGCCCGAGCAGCCGGTACAGACGCGCCGTCTCGAGGATCCGTGGCGCGCTCGTCAACAAATCGTCGAGCGCGAGATCGCCCGATCCGTGCGTCAAAATGCCGCCGCCGAGCATCACGATGGCGGTCGCCCCGCGGGCGTCAGCGGCGGCCTCGACGCGGTCGAACCTCGCGATCGGGCGCGCGAGGAGCGCCGCGCCCGCTGGAATCGAAATCACCCAATAGCCGAGCGCAACGGCGGTCAGCCACCGGCGTCCCCACTTCCACCACCGTGAGTAGAGCAACACCACGCCCACCGCAACGAGCATGACGATGCTCGCCACCGAGGCGGGATGAAAATCGAGCTTGAGCCAGTCGAGCAGCAGGGCGGGTTACGAGGCGTTCTGCCGGAAGTGTGGCAGCCGCGTGTCGGGCTGCGCCGCTTCGGACGCCGCGGTGATCGGGACGAGGCCGATGTGAAGCCGCGCGAGCGACACGCCGTGGGTCGAGCACAGCGTCTCGAGATCCGAAATCCGATCGACGGCGATGATGCGCGCGCTGATCACCACCGCGTCGACGACCCCGCTCGACACGAGCGAGGCGAGCGCGTCGTAGCCGCCGAGGACCGCGTAGCCCTGCACGCGCATGCGCTGCTTTCGCGGATCGTCGTCGACGAAGCCGATGACGCGATACCGTGTTTCGGCCGATTTCAGCAGTTCACGGACGACGAGCGAACCGCCGTCGCCGGCGCCGTAGATCACAACGCGCGTAGCGGCATTGCGATTGCGCTGCACCGTCTCGCCGATCAGCCGGAACGACGCTCGGCTGGCGATCAGGAAGATCGCCAACAGGACGGCGTCAATCGCAAACACGGTCCGCGAATACCCTTCGAACCGCAGGGCGTACAGAATCGCCAACTGCGCGCCCACCACTCCGAGGACGACGCCCTTGACGACGACGATCGCGTCGGGCATGCCGAAATAGCGCCACACGCCACGATAGATGCCGACGGCAAACAACGCGAGCATCTGGGCCGCGACGACCAGCGGCAGCGATCGGTAGAACGACGTGAAGTTGACGTTGAAGTCAGATCCTTCGAACCGTAGCCGGTACGCCGCGTAGTACGCCATCGCGACCAGACATAGATCGAGCACGACTTCGGCGATCCGCCGCTTGTACATGAAGTCGGCGACCAGCGGGGTCAGGTGCGTGCGGTCGACCGAATCCGGATCGGCGGCCTCGTACACGCGCACGCGCGCGAGGTAGACGGCGAAGATCACCATCGCGAGAAAGAACAGCGCGGCGATCATGCCTATCCAGCTGAATTGGAAATAGTCGATCGCCAGGCTGAGCGCGCCGCCGACCGCGGCCAGCAGCCACAACAGCGCCACGGCGGTTCGCTCGGACAAGCCAATCGCGACCAGCCGATGCGACGAATGATCGCGGCCGCCGTCGGCCGGCGATCGTCCAGACAGCAGCCGCGACACCGTGACGAGGGTCGTATCGAAGATCGGAATCAGCAACACCATCACCGGTGCCGCAATGATGGACAGCGGATTCGATTTCGCGGCGATGCGATCGCCTTGCGTCAGCGTCAACGCCGCGCAGCTGAGGCCGAGCAGCAGGCTGCCGCTGTCCCCCATGAAGATCGACGCGGGGTGGAAGTTGTAGACCAGGAATCCAGCCGCCGCGCCGAGGAGCAGCGACAGGTAGCGGGCCTGGAAGAACGTGTCGGTGCCAGGCGCTGCCGGCAGGAGGTTGACGAGGAGTGAGGCGCCGACGATCAACGCGAGCCCGGCGCACAGACCGTCCATGTTGTCGAGCAGGTTGAACGCGTTCGTCATGCCGACGACCCACACGAGCGTCAGCAGCGTGTCAGCCGTCAGCGAGTGCGTCCAGTTCAGCCGGAACCGGAAGTAGAGAAATACCGACGCGACTGCGATCTCGATGACCAGCTTCGTCGACGGTCTCAGCGACAGGACGTCGTCGGTCAAACCGGTGGCGAAGATGACGCCGGCACACGCGAGCAGCACCGGAATCTGGGTGAAGCCGCCGTACACGAACAAACCGAACAGGACCGTCGTCCCGATCGCGGCGCCGCCGAACCGCGCGATCGGACGCCGATGCCATCGGTCCTCGCGCGGCTGATCGACCCATCCGAATTTGTGCGCGAGCCGCCGCGCGATGGGCACCATCGCAAGCGACACTACGAACGCAAACAGGAATGGTCCGGCCGCGACTTGCAACGCCGCCGTCAGATTGGACACGGAGTGCCTATTGTACCTGAGCCACAGGCCGCTTCGCGCGCGTCCATTGCGGCAGGAGCTGCAGCCACTGCTCGAAGCACAGCAGGCTCCAGAGCTGATGACCGTAGTTCGCGTCGCCGGCCAAATGTCGCGCGACCAGCGTGTCGACGAACGCTCCTGACAACCACTCGCGATAGCGCGCGGTCGGCGACAGCAGCGCGTCGCGCATGTAATCGCGCAGCTCGCCGCGGAACCACGTGCCGAGTGGCACGCCGAAGCCCATCTTTCCACGCCGCTGGATCGGATCGGGTAACAGGTCGGCGAACGCCTGGCGCAAGATGACCTTCGTACGGGAGCCGCGCAGCTTCAGGTCGTCGGGCAATGCCGCGACGTATTCGATCAGCTCGCGATCGAGGAACGGCGACCGCGCTTCGAGCGAATTCGCCATCGTACAGCGGTCGGCTTTGACGAGGAGATCGTCGCTCAAATACGACGTGAAGTTGGCGTGCAGCACCCGGCTGAGCGTCGATCGCCCTTCCATCGCCGGGCGTTCGCGCGCGATGTACCGCAGGCGATCGATCGGCGGCAACTGGGCGACGAACTCGGGACGTAACAGCTGCGGCAGATCGTCGAAGAAGAGGGCGTTCCACCGCGTCATCCGGTCGTAGAGCGGCATGTTCATCGACTGGAAGAAGCGTTTCGTCCGCGCAAGCCAATGGCGTTCGTTGGCCGGATTCGGCAGCACCGAGAAGGCCGCGTGCGCCGCCCGACCGGCGAACGCGGGGATCCGCTCGGACAACACCGCCGCCCAAAACCGCAGATAGCCGGCGAATAACTCGTCGCCCCCGTCGCCGGTGAGCACGACCGTGACCTTCTGCCGCGTGAGCCGCGACACGATGTAGGTCGGCACGGCGGACGAATCGCCGAACGGCCCGTCGTGATGCCAAATCAACGTGTCAATGAGATCGATCGCCGCGGGCGACACGCGAAACTCGGTGTGGTCCGTCTTGAACCGATCCGCCGCCATGCGCGCGTACGACGTTTCGTCGTACGCCGGATCGCCTTCGAACCCGATGCTGAATGTCTTGACCGGCTCGGACATCAAGCGGCTCATCACGCCGACGACGATCGTCGAATCGATGCCGCCGCTGAGGAACGCGCCGAGCGGGACGTCGCTGACCAGGCGGCGCTCGATCGCGCGCGTCACGCGCTCGCGCACGGCGGCGGCCGCCTCGCTCGCGGCAATCGGCCGCACGTCCCGTTCGCGCGGATATTCAAGCTGCCAGTACCGGTGCGTCGACGTGCGTCCGTCGACGTCGATCGTCATCAGCGTCCCCG
>DASREL010000084.1:0-7987 GCA_035652075.1 Vicinamibacterales bacterium | reverse complement strand
GAGGCGCCCGACTTCGTCAAGCGCGTGACAGCGGTGATGCTCGCGAACCATGGCGACAAGCTGCCGGTCAGCGCGTTCCCGATCGACGGCACGTGGCCGCTCGGCACGGCGAAGTGGGAGAAGCGAAACATCGCGACCGAGATTCCGGTGTGGGACGAAGCGCTGTGCATCCAGTGCAACAAGTGCGCGCTGGTCTGTCCGCATGCGGCAATCCGCGTGAAGGTGTACGACGACAGCGCGCTCACGAACGCGCCGTCGACGTTCAAGCACGTCCCGTTCAAGAGCAACGACCTGCGCGGCCACTACACGGTGCAGGTGGCACCCGAGGACTGCACCGGCTGCTCGTTGTGCGTCGCGATGTGCCCCGCGCACGACCGTAAGAACACGGCGCATCGCGCCATCGACATGGCGCCGCAGGCACCGTTGCGCGACACCGAACGCGAGAACTACCGTTTCTTTCTCGAACTGCCGGAAGCCGATCGGACCGCAATCAAGCAGGACGTCAAGAACACGCAGTTCCTGCAGCCGCTCTTCGAGTACTCGGGCGCCTGCGCCGGCTGCGGCGAGACGCCGTACATCAAGCTCATGACGCAGCTCTTTGGCGACCGCGCGGTCATCGCGAACGCCACCGGCTGCTCGTCCATCTACGGCGGCAATCTGCCGACGACGCCCTACACGACCAACGCGGATGGCCGCGGTCCGGCGTGGGCGAATTCGTTGTTCGAGGACAACGCCGAGTTCGGGCTCGGGCTGCGGCTGTCGATCGATCAGCATCAGTCGCGCGCGAAGGCGCTGCTGAAAGACCTCGCTCCAGGTCTGCCCGCGGCGCTCGTCGAAGGTCTGCTCACCGCCGATCAGAGCACCGAGGCGGGCATCAAGGCCCAACGCCAACGGGTCGACGAATTGAAGACTGCTCTCCGGCGCTGCGGAACACACGCCAACGTCTTCGAATATCTGGTGAAGAAAACGGTGTGGATCGTCGGCGGCGACGGCTGGGCGTACGACATCGGCTACGGCGGCCTCGATCACGTGCTCGCGTCGGGCGCCAACGTCAACATCCTCGTGCTCGACACCGAGGTGTACTCGAACACGGGCGGCCAATCGTCGAAAGCGACGCCGACCGGCGCGGCCGCGAAGTTTGCGTCCGCAGGCAAGTCCGCCGGCAAGAAAGACCTGGGGTTGATGGCGATGTCCTACGGCAATGTCTATGTGGCGCAGGTCGCATTCGGCGCGAAGGACGCGCAGACGTTGAAGGCGTTCGTCGAAGCCGAATCGTTCAACGGCCCGTCGCTCATCATCGCCTACGGACACTGCATCGCCCACGGGTACGACATGGCGCTCGGGCTCGAGCATCAGCGGCTGGCGGCCGAATCGGGTTACTGGCCGCTCTACCGGTTCGATCCGCGACGCGAAGGCACCGACCAGCCGGCGCTCGTGCTCGACGCGGCGGCGCCGAAAGCGGATGTCGGCCAGCTGATGCAGCTCGAATCGCGCTTCCAGGTCGTCGCGCAGCACGATCAGGCGCATTACGACGAGCTCGTCGATCGCGCCCGTCACCAGATCACGAAGCGGCTTGCGCTGTATCGCGAGCTCGCGGGAACGCATTGATGGATCTGCGCACGCGCTACCTTGGCTTGCCGCTGTCGAGCCCGTTCATGCCGGGCGCCTCGCCGCTTGCCGATCGGATCGACTCGGTGCTGCACCTCGAAGACGCCGGCGCATCGGCCATCGTGCTCAATTCGCTCTTCGAAGAAGACATCGTGAGTCACGGTATGTCGTCGGAGCAGTATCTCGAGCGGCTGCTGCGGATCAAACAGCGTGTGCGGATTCCGGTCATCGCGTCGCTGAACGGCACCACGTCGGAAGGGTGGCTGCAGTACGCACAGCTGCTCGCGCGCGCCGGCGCGAGCGCGATCGAATTGAACTTCTATTACGTCGCGACGAACCCGAACGAGGATGCGCTCGCCGTCGAGCGGCGCATCATCGACATCGTCGCGGTGCTGAAGGAATCGGTGTCCGTACCGCTCGCGATCAAGCTGTCGCCGTTTTTCTCCTCGCTGTCGAATCTCGCGCAGCGGCTGGATCAGATCGGTGTCGACGGCCTGGTGCTCTTCAATCGCGTCTACGAACCAGACATCGATCCCGAGACGCTCGAGATGTCGCTGGCGCTCAACCTGTCGTCCTCGTCCGAACTCGCGCTGCGCCTGCGGTGGATCGGCATCCTGCACAACCGCGTTCGCGCGTCGCTCGCCGTCACGGGCGGCGTGCACGACGAGCTCGACGCGGTCAAGGCGGTGATGGCCGGCGCCGATGCGGTGCAGGTCGTTTCGGCGTTGATCCAGCACGGACCGTCACGTCTCGGCGCCATTCGACGAGGGTTCGAGCGGTGGGCTGACGAACATGGGTACGAATCGATCAACGACATGCGCGGCCGCGTCAGCCTGGCACGCGCCGTCAATCCGTCAACGTTCGAACGCGGCAACTATATCCGGATGCTGCAAGTGTGGCATGGAGGTGAGTCATGATTTCGCTGAAACGCGTGCTCGTCGCGACCGACTTCGGTGAAGCGGCCGACGCGGCACTCTCATACGGACGCGAGCTCGCGCGCAATTTCGGCGCCCGGCTCGATGTGCTTCACGTCGTCGAAAACGTGCTCTCGCGCGGTTTCGGGGCCGAAGGGTACGTCGCGTCGTATCCCGAACTTCAGGCGGAGGTCGAGGAGGCGGCGCGGCGCCAGCTCGAAACGATCGTCTCGGACGAGGACCGCGTCGCCCTGCGCGCGCGGACGGTGCTGCTGACGTCGAATTCGCCGGCGTTCACAATTACCGCGTACGCACGGGATGAAAACGTCGATCTGATCATCATGGGCACGCACGGGCGCGGCGCGCTGGCGCACCTGCTGATGGGGAGCGTCGCCGAACGTGTCGTGCGCACGGCGCCCTGTCCGGTGCTGACGGTCCGCCATCCGGAGCACGAATTCGTGACCGCAGACGCTCTCGTCACCGCCGCGAACGCGTAACGTGCACCGCCTGTCGCCCTCGCTGCCCTCGACCGACGAGGCCGCCGTCCGCGCCGTACTTCGCGACGGCTCCCTCGTGTCGTTGCGCGTCGCCGAACCGCGGGACCACGACGCGATCCGCCGCTTCTTCCACGAGCTCTCGCCCGAGTCGCGCCGTCGGCGCTTCTTCGCGATTGCGGAACCGTCGGACGCGTTGATCACGCGTCTCTGCCAATCCGACGATCCGAAGACGACGCTCTCGCTGCTCGCGCTGCGGCACGTGGACAACGAAGTCCGGCCGATCGCCGTCGGATCGTACTTCACGGTCGGCCACGGGGCCGCCGAGGTCGCGTTCGCGGTCAGCGATCAGTTCCAGGGCAAGGGGATCGGCACCGTGCTCCTCGAGAAGCTGGCCACGATCGCCGCCGACCACGGCTTCCGCCGATTCGAAGCGACGACGCTCCCGGAGAACGCGTCGATGCTCGAGGTGTTTCACGAATCGGGGTTCGAGATTCGCTCGAAAACCGAGGCCGGCACGATTGCCGTGCAGCTCTCGCTCGATCCGACGCACGAGACCGTCGCGCTTGCGGAGCGCCGGATGGCGCTGGCGACCGCCGCCTCGCTGAAACCGCTTCTCGAACCACGCTCGGTGGCGATCATCGGCGCGTCACGCGATCCGAACAGCATCGGGCATCGCATCCTATCCGCGCTCCGTCGCGACGGCTTCACCGGCGGCATCTATCCAGTGAATCCCCGCGCGACCGAGCTGGATGGCTATCGGTGTTACCCGTCGCTGGCCCAGATTCCGTCTGGCGTCGACCTGGCGATCATCGCGGTGCCGCACGATCTCGTGCTGTCGGTCGTCGACGACTGCGCGGCCGCAACGATCAAATCGCTCGTCGTGATCACCGCCGGGTTCGCCGAAGCCGGCGCTGAGGGCCGCGCGCGGCAGTCGGCGCTCGTCGAGAAAGTGCGCGCGTACGGCATGCGCATGGTCGGCCCGAACTGCATGGGCGTCCTGAATGCGGATCCGGCGCTCAAACTCAATGCCTCGTTCTCGCCGATCTTTCCACCAGCGGGATCGGTCGCGTTGTCGTCGCAGAGCGGCGCCCTCGGCATGGCGATCCTCGAGCTCGCCAACGAACGCAGCGTCGGCCTGTCGACCTTCGTCAGCGTCGGCAACAAAGCGGACGTCTCCGGCAACGATCTGCTGCAGTACTGGGAGCAGGACGCGCGGACCTCGGTGATCCTGCTCTACCTCGAATCGTTCGGGAACCCTCGACGGTTTGCGCGTCTGGCACGCCGGATCGGCCGCACGAAACCGATCGTCTGCGTGAAGGCAGGACGGACGCGCGCCGGATCGCGCGCGGCCGGCAGTCACACCGCCGCGCTCGCCGCCAGCGACACCGCCGTCGATGCGTTGTTCCGCCAGTCCGGTGTGCTGCGGGCGGACACGTTGAACGAGATGTTCGACATCGCCGCCTGCCTCGAGTCGCAGCCGCTGCCGGCCGGCCGCCGCGTCGCGGTCGTGACGAACGCCGGCGGCCCCGGCATTCTCGCGGTCGATGCGTGCGAGTCGGCGGGACTGACGGTCGTCGAGTTTTCGGCGGAAACGCGCGGCCGTCTCGCCGAATTTCTGCCCGCCGAAGCGAGCATCGGCAACCCGGTCGATATGGTCGCGTCCGCCGGACCCGAGGAATACCGCCGCGCGATCGAGGTCGCGCTCACGGCGCCGGACGCCGACGCGCTCATCGTCATCTTCACGCCCGTCGATTTCAATCGGATCGAGCCGACGCTCGACGCGATCCGGGCCGGCATAGTCGCCGGACGCCAGGGCGCCGGCGCGCACAAGCCGATTCTCGCCGTCTTGATGGCGGAACCGGGTCACGTGAAACCGCTCCGCGTGGGCGACGAACGCGTGCCCGCATATGCGTTTCCGGAGAACGCCGCCCGCGCGCTCGCGAAGGTCGCCGGGTACGCGCAGTGGCGATCGCAAACGCCTGGACTGTTGTGGACCTTCGAGGACATCCGCGCCGACGAAGCGCGCGATGTGTGCCGCGGTGCGCGCGCGCAACGCGGCGAAGGATGGCTGACGGGCGACGAAACGCGCGCGGTCCTCGGTGCCTTTGGCCTGCCGCTCGCGGCGAGCACCATGGCGCACACCGCCGACGAAGCCGCGGCGCTCGCACAGGTGATCGGGTTCCCCGTCGCCGCCAAGCTCGCGGCGCGCACGCTGACGCACAAGAGCGATATCGGCGTCGTGCGACTGAACCTGACCAGTGATGCCGCGGTCCGACGGGCCTTCAACGACATCATGGCGCGCGGCCGCGCGTTCGCCAGCCCCACGGATATCGAAGGCGTGCTGATCCAGTCGATGATCACCGGCGGCGTCGAAACGATGATCGGCGTATCCGACGATCCGCTCTTCGGTCCGCTGGTCGCATTCGGACTCGGCGGGATCCATGTCGAAGTCCTCGGCGACGTGCAGTTCCGGGTCGCCCCGCTCACCGATCGGGACGTCGACGAGGTGATCCACGGCATTCGGGGCCTGCCGCTGCTGCGCGGCTACCGCGGTCACGCGCCGGCGGACGTCGACGCGCTGCGCGACCTGCTGCTCCGCGTCTCGCGGCTGGCGGTCGAAGTTCCCGAGCTCGCGGAACTCGATTTGAATCCGGTGATCGCGCTGCCGCCCGGCCACGGGTGCCGGATTGTCGACGCTCGCATACTAATCCGCTGATTTTTGGCCTATTTCTCGCTGGCCTTCGAATTGCTCAACTGTCCGGCACCGGAGGGTCGTTTATGAAACGCGTTGGAATCGTCTGCATGCTCGCCACAGCCACGTTTGTCACCAGCGTCAATACCGCCAGCGCACAGAGCAAAGTCGAACAGGGCGCGGCCCTCTTCGCGTCGCAGAAGTGCACGATGTGCCATTCGGCGGCGGGCAAGGGCAATCCGAAGGGCTCGCTCGACGGCGTCGCCGCGAAGCACAAGGCCGACGAACTCAAACAGTGGATTCTCGATCCCGAAGGCATGCGCACGAAGAGCGGCGCGACGCGCACACCGGCGATGAAGCCCACGAAGCTGTCGACCGATCAGGTCGACGCGCTCGTCGCGTTCATCTCCTCGCTCAAGCCGACGGCCGCTGCCCACGCTGACGCCGAGAAATGAGCGACGCGACTTTCGACCGGCGCACGTTTCTGGATGCGCTGCTCGCCACCGGCTTCGTCTCGACGGCCGTCGCGATCGCGTATCCGGTCTCGCAGTTCTTGATTCCGCCCGCGAGCGGCGAACCGGCGACGCAGTCGGCGTCCGCGGGTCCCGCCGCCGCGTTGAAACCCAACTCCGCGGCGATCTTCAAATTCGGCAGCAGGCCGGGGATCGTCGTCCGCACCGCCGAGGGCGAGATTCGCGCGTTCAGCGCCGTCTGCACACATCTCGATTGCACGGTGCAGTTCAAGACCGACACCTCGCAACTCTGGTGCGCGTGCCACAACGGCACGTACGACCTCGGCGGCAACGTCGTGTCCGGTCCGCCGCCCCGCGGTCTCGAGAAATTCGTCGTCAATCTTCGCGGTGAAGGAGCCGACGCCGAAATCGTCGTGTCGCGCGCATGAGCGTCACCAACTGGCTCGACGAACGCCTCGACCTCAGCGAGGTCCGCCACTTCGTCGAAGAGAAGAGCGTCCCGGTTCACACGCAGGAGATTTGGTACTACCTCGGTGGCTTGACGCTGTTCCTCTTCGGCGTGCAGATCTTCACCGGCATCCTGCTCCTGCTCTACTACCGGCCGAGCGCCTCCGAAGCGTACGAGAGCGTCCAGTTCATCGTGACGCAGGTGCGATTCGGCTGGTTGATTCGCAACGTCCACAGCTGGTCGGCGAACCTGCTGATCGGCGCGGCGTTCGCGCACCTGTTCAGTGTCTTCTTCCTGAAGTCGTACAGAAAACCGCGTGAGCTGACGTGGCTGACGGGCGCGTTTCTGCTCTTTCTGATGCTGGGATTCGGGTTCAGCGGGTACTTGCTGCCGTGGAACGAGCTCGCGTTCTTCGCGACCAAAGTCGGCACGGGTATCGCTGGCGCCGTGCCGGTGATCGGTCATTTCACGCTGCGCCTCCTCCGCGGCGGCGATGACGTCACCGGCGCGACGCTTTCGCGCTTCTACGGACTCCACGTCGCCGTGCTGCCCGCGATCGCCACGGCACTTGCGGGGCTGCACCTGTTGTTCGTGCAGCGGCAAGGCATGAGCGTGCCGATTCCCATCGAAGACCGGATGAAGCGCGGCGAGAAGTTCCCGACGATGAAGTTCTTCCCGAACTACATCATGCGGGACGTGCTCGCCTGGTACGTGATGATTGCGGTCCTCGCGGCGCTCGCGGCGTTCTATCCGTGGGAGCTCGGGAAGAAAGCCGACCCGTTCGCCGTCGTCCCGCCGGGCATTCGCCCGGAGTGGTACTTCCTCGCGACGTTCCACACGCTCAAGCTGATCCCGAGCCACATCCTCGGCATGGAGGGTGAGCAGCTCGGCGTGGTCGGCATGGGCGTGGTCGCCATGCTGCTGGTGTTCGTCCCGTTCCTGGACCGGCGCGCCTCGCGAGGCGAGCGCAGTCCGATCTTTACCATTCTGGCGGCGCTGGGGCTCGTCTATCTCGTGACGTTCACCATCGTCGGTCATTACGCGAAGTAGGCGTCATCATGGTGTACATCCTCTCCCTGACGTTCTTCCTCGCGACGCAAACACCCGCCGCGATTCCCAACAGCTGCGTCGCGTGTCACACGACGCAGCAGGATCAGCGGCTGTCGACTCCGACGAAGCTGTTCTCCGGCACCGACATCCACCGGGAAAAAGGCTTCGAGTGCGTCGACTGCCATGGCGGCAATCCAACCAACGGCGACAAAGCCAGAGCGCACGACATCGGCGGCAAAGAATCGGCGATGGCATTCCGCGGCAAGCCGACCGGACAAGCGGTGATCGCGACGTGCGCGCGCTGC
>DASREL010000083.1:0-23892 GCA_035652075.1 Vicinamibacterales bacterium | reverse complement strand
CCACTGGGCTTCACCTGACACACCGACATGCCGCGCCAGTCGCCAAGGGATGAATCGTGCGCGGCGGTTTGGACGTCGGACGCACTCGCAGGTTGGACTCCCACGATGGCGACCGCTACGGCGATGCAGCGTGCGACGATGCGGATGTAGGGCATGGCTGTTCCGTAACTCGCTTCAATCGTCGTGTTGAATTTTGTCTTGCCGCAACTGCTCACGCCGCGTCCCGGCGAGCGCACAAGTCGATCACACCTGCGCGATGTCATGCTTCCGACGTAGCGCCGCAATCGCTTCAGGATCAGGGCGCCCCCCTTTGGCAAGGAGTTCAGAGATCTCCACGAAGTACCGTTCGAACCCGGGAGGCGAGGTAAGAAATAACACACGAGCCGCGTTTGGCCCAGGGTTCCCGTAGGAGTGCACGGCGCCGATCGGCACGAACATAAAGGTGCCCGGGCCGGCGCGCACCACCCGAGCGCCGACGCGCAGATTCAGTTCGCCTTCCAGAACGAAAAAGAACTCCTCAATCCTCGTATGATAATGGGCGCCTGTATCGAATCCAGGTGCTACGGAGAGTTCGAACATCGAGCAGCCTGTGGCGCGTTCGGCGGTTGCAGAAATTCCACGGGCCTCTCCTGGCTGCAAGATAAGGCCTTCAATCGACATCATTGACCGCCTTCGCTTGGGAAGGTTCGCGTTGCTGCATCTGACTCATAGGCAGATGGTACGAGAGCTCACGCGCAGAATTCAATTCGCCGGGAGTGGTCCTTCTGCGAACCCAAGCGACACGTTGACGAACGACGGGCGCGTCGTAAGGACCCAGAGCGTCACGTCATGAAGTGACGACTGACGACAACGCTTGACTGAGCGCGGATTACTTGACGGCGTCGATGTAGATCATCTGCACGCCACCTTTTCTGACGACTGTTCCTGACACCGTCACCTGATCGCTCATCCGATTGATGAGCAGATCGCGCGCCGGCTGGTGATCCTGCAGGCCGGCCGCGACATACAGATTCCCTTTCGCGTCGAGCACGCCGATCGGATTGCCCGCCTTCGCGCACGCGGTCGCGCACGCCTTCTTCGACGGTCCACGGTCTCCGCCTTCGAGGTAGCACCACATGTCGACGACCTCGCCGCTGATCGTCGCATGCGGCCCCTTCGGCTGCGCGACGAGTGCCGTCGCCGCGAATAACATCGTTGACGCCGCCACCGCACCGAGAAGAACTCGCATCACGTCACCTCCTGCGAGGGATCCTACCGAGGCATTGCCTGTCGGCTTGCTGACGTGTTCCTGATATTTGCGTCAGGTGCGGCTTCAACTGCGCAGCAACCACCTGTGCAGAACGACACAGGCGGTCCGCGCCGGCAGTGCCACTATCGGTGACTAAAGGATGCACATGACCCATACACGAACGCTCACACTCTGCGGTGTGATGCTGGCCGCGGGCGGCCTGACGCTCGGAGCGCAGCAATCTCAGGAGTACGCGCCCTCCTACGCTCGAATGACCGGCACGTACCAGCTCGAGATCGCGCGGGGCGATGATCCGCATCGCGCCGCTGACGTGGCGACGCGCGGACTTTCGCGCGAGCGGCGCGATCGCGCCTATCAAAACCTGCTGACCCGGCTGGAACCTCCTCAAACGCTCGCGATCGATCGCCGGGGACGGATGATTACGATCAGCTCGTCGAGCGGCCCCCGCGCGGCCTTCGACGCCGACGGGCAGGTGCGCGACGAGCCAGGCCCGAATGGGCGATTGATCAGGACGCGGGCGGAGATCATCGGCGATCGCCTCTCGGTGTCGACCACCGGCAACCGCGGCAGCGACTTCTCGGTCACGTTCGAGTCGATCAACAACGGCGACCGCCTGCGCGTGACGAGACGTTTCGACAACGATGAACTCACGCAGCCGGTCACGCTGCAGAGTTTCTATCGCCGCACGTCGAACGAGCCGCGCTGGGATCTCTACAGCGACGCGCCTCGGTCCGTCGCCACGGCGGGATCCTATGACGTGTCGGACGGCACGCGGCTCATCGCCACACTCGATACGCCGCTCAGCACGCGCTCGTCGCGCAGCGGCGAACGATTCACGATGACGGTGCGCAGCCCGCAGCAGTTCGAAGGCGCACGGATCGACGGCATCGTCTCGCGCGTCAATCCGGACCGGCAGGCGGACAACCGCGCCGACGTCATCGTCGATTTCGAGACGATCCACTTCCGCGGAGGTCCGACGGCCGACTTCCGAGCGATCCTGAACTCGGTCCGGACGCCCGACGGCCAGACGCTGCGTGTTGATGCCGAGGGCGGCGTGCGCGACAGGGGCACGAGCGACGAACGGATCGAGCACGGCGCCATTGGCGCGGCGCTGGGTGCGATCATCGGTGCGGTGGCCGGCGGCGGCAAGGGCGCGGCGGTCGGCGCGGTGATCGGCGGCGCGGGCGGCGCGATCCTCGTCGAAGGTCGCGATCAGCTCGACCTCCCGCCTGGGACCGAAATGACGATGACGGCAACTTCACCGCGGTACCGGTAAGCACGATGCGATCGCGGAAATGGCCGATCGTCGCGCTCCTCGTCATCGTCTCGCTACCCGTCGCGCTGGGCGCGCAGGGGCGAAAGAAGCGGCCGGCACAACCGGCAGCGCTGCGCTGTGGCAATCTCGTCGGCTTCCAGGTGCTGCTCGATCGGCGAGGCTTCTCTCCGGGCCAGATCGACGGAAGACCGGGCGCCAATTTCTCGCATGCCCTCGCGGCGATGCAATCCGCACGCGGTCTGCCGTCGAGCGGTCGGCCCGATTGCGCCACATGGCGGGCGCTCGCGGGGGATGGCTCCGAGCCCGCGATCACGACATACACGGTCACACGTGACGACCTGAAAGGGCCGTTCGAAAAGATTCCCAGCGGCCCCTCAGAGCAGGCGACGCTGGCGACACTCGGCTACGAGTCGGCTCTCGAGGAACTCGCGGAGCGTTTTCACGCGTCGCCGGCCCTTCTGCAGCAGCTCAATCCCGGCGCGTTGGAGGAGGGCCGAGCGATCCATGTGCCAGCCGTGGCACCGTTCAACGAGGACGTCAAGCCGACGTTCGATCAAGACGCCGCCGGCGTCACGATCGTCGTGTCGCGCCGCGACTCCGCGCTGCGAGCCACACGCGCGGACGGCACGATTCTCTTCTACGCCCCGGTGACAACCGGGAGCGTTCACGATCCGCTCCCGGTCGGTGATTACAAGGTGCTCGGCGTGAGCTGGCACCCGACCTTTCACTACAACCCGGAGCTGTTCTGGGACGCGAAAGAGGGCGACGAGAAGGCGACGCTCAAATCGGGACCGAACAATCCTGTCGGCGTCGTCTGGGTCGCGCTGAACCTCGAACACTACGGGCTGCACGGGACGCCGGAACCCGGCAACGTCGGCCACACCGAATCGCACGGCTGCGTGCGGCTGACGAACTGGGACGCGGCGCGTCTCGCGGCGATCGTGAAGCCGGGGACACCGGTGCATTTCCGGTGACCAAGGCGCGCAAACAGCGTGTGCTGCCGCTCTTCGCACTCTTCGCGCTGTTCGCGAGCTTCGGCGCGAGCGCCCTCGTCGATGGTTGGATGCCGACGCCGCGGCTGCGCGTGCCGATCGACGGCATCAGTATCGAGTCGTTCAAGGGCGGCTTCTCGGAACCACGCGGCAACCGGCCACACGAGGCCGTCGACATCGTCGTGCCGCGCGGCACTCCGATCCACGCCGTTCAAGATGGCACGATCGCGAAGCTGTTCTTCAGCAAGGCGGGCGGCACGACGATCTACGAGTTCGATGCGAACGGACGCCTGTGCTACTACTACGCGCACCTCGAGCGCTACGCGAACGGCCTCCACGACCACCAGTCCGTCTCCCAAGGCGACGTGATCGGCTACGTCGGCACGTCAGGAAACGCGCCGCCCGGCACCCCGCATCTGCACTTCGCGATATTCGAGCTGAACGCGGATCGCAAGTGGTGGCAAGGACGGCCGCTCGATCCGTACCTCGTATTCAGGGAGAACCCTCGATGAAATATCCAAGGAGATCGCAATGAGCCATCCAATACGTCGAGTGCGTGATAACGACATCCAGAAGGGCGCCGTCGAAGAAGATCGTCCCGGGCCGGAACGGTCGAGCCATCCGGGGCTGGACAAGAACGGTCTGCCGAACGATCCGATTGCTATCGCGCAAGACAGGCTCGGCGCGAAGGTGGACGGGTCGCAGGGCTAAGCCACCGCGCCGCTCACCACTCGCGCGACGACAAATGCCGCTCCCATCGCTGAACACCGCTGGGAAGTCGCTTAAAGGGTTCGAATCCAGACTCGCTGCGGGTCCGTAATCCATCAACGAGCAAATCCGATGAGGCGCACATGACACAGAAGGTACGCCGACGCGCGGGCGCTGGCATCGCGCTCTGTTCGTTGCTGGTGCTCGCCGCCATCGAACTCGTGACCGGTCAGCAAAAGACGACTGAGCCCCGAGTCGAAGAGGGCACTGTTGTCGGCGCGGACAACGTCAAGCTGTTCTACCGGAAGGTCGGCGACGGACGCGACGTCATCGTGTTCCTGCACGGCGGGCCGGCGCTCAGCATGGAAAACGACGGGCTCCTGATGGACCCGCTGGCCGACGCGTCACACACGCTCATCATGTACGACCAGCGCGGTGCCGGCCGATCCGAAGTCGTGACGGATCCCGCCCGGCTCACCGCCGCGAGCCATGTTCGCGACCTCGAGGCGCTGCGCGAACACCTTGGCATCCAGAAAATGAGCGTGATCGGCTTGTCGTGGGGTTCCGGACTGGCAGCTCTGTACGCGGATGCGCATCCCGATCGCGTCGCCAGACTCGTGTTCCTGACTCCGATGCCGCCGGCGAAAACGCCGTTCGTCGAGCAGCGGGACAAGAAAATAGATGCGCTGATCGCCGCCGCGGACATGGAACGTCTGAACGCGATCGCAAAGGAGTGGTCCACGGCGAACGACAGTCGACTGCGGGATCTCTGCGTCGAACAATTCCGAATCCTCGTCGGCCCGTATCTGTACAGCCGTCGCAACCTGGCGAACGCCGACAAAGAAATCAGCGGCATTTGCGGCGTGCCTGCGGCCGCGATCAGGAATCAGCCGCTCGTCGGCCAGACGGGCTTTACCTCGCTTGGCGATTTCGACTTTCGTCCGCTGCTCGCGAAGCTGAAGGTGCCCGTGCTGGTGGTCGAGGGTGAGAAGACGAACGTCCCGCTCGACGGCACGCGCGAATGGGTCAAGGCTGCGCCCGGCGCGCGGCTCCTGATGGTTCCAAACGCCGGCCATTTCACGCTGGTGGAACAGCCGGACGCGCTTCACGACATCGCGACGTTCCTCGGTGGCCACTGGCCGGCTGCCGCCAGGGAGATCACCGCGTCGCGCTGATGACGGCGTTACGATCGATCACGCGTCTCGCAGCGTGACCATCGGATCGACGCGCGCGGCCGCTCGCGCCGGCAGGTAACTCGCCATCGTCGCGACGACGATCAACGCGATCGCCGAGGTCGCGAACACCAGCGAGTCAGTTGGCTTCACGTCGTTCAGCATCGATCGCAGAACCCCGGTCAACCCGAGCGACGCGACGAATCCAATCGCGACGCCCGTGACCGCAAGGCCAAGACCGCGCGCGACGACGAGATTCCGCACGTGCCCGGTGTCGGCGCCGAGCGCGAGCCGGATCCCGAATTCGCGGCGCTGACGCCTGACGTTGTACGCCATCACGCCGTAGACGCCGACGATCGCCAGCAGGCCCGCAAGCGCGCCGAACACCGTCGTCAACGCCGACATCAGCCGCGGCTGGCCAACCGATTCATCCACGACATGCTCCATCGTCTGCACGTTGTTCAACGGCAGCGTCGGGTCGATGGACGCCACGATCTGTCGGACCGTCGGCACGATCGACATCGGATCCTCCGCCGCCGTGCGGATGACGACGGTCATGCTGTTGAAGGGCGCTTCGTCGAGCGTGCGATAGAACTCAAACGGTGCGTTCCGCGCCAGGCTGACCGAGCGCACGTCGCTCAGGACACCTACGACCTCGTACCACTTCGACGTGTCGTTTCCCTGCCCGAAGCGTTTGCCCAACGGATCTTTCCCGGGCCAGAACTTTCGCGCCATCGACTCGTTGATCAGCACCGCTGTCGCATTCGATCCATCTCGCGCGTCGATCAGACGGCCGCTAAGCAGGCGGACGCCCATCGTCTTGAGATAGTCGCCGTAGATCCATCGATACTCGACGAGCGGCGCCTCGTTCGGTCCCCATGGCGTGCCGCCTTCGATCTGCATCTCGCCGTTCCAGCCGTAGTTGAACATCGGCAGGTGGCTCGTCATGCCGGCGCTCTCGATGCCGGCGGTGTGAGAAAGCCGCTCCTCGAGCGCTCGGTAGAACGCCAGCTGGCCGGCGGGATCGCGATAGCGCGCGCCGGCGAGCGATACGTCGGCCGCGACGATGCGTTCGGTGCGAATGCCGGCGTCGCGGCTGCGCAGCAGGACGAGATTCTTGACGAGCAGCCCGGCGCCGACCACGAGCGCGAATGCCATGGCGATCTCGGACACGACCAGCGCGTCGCCGAATCGGCGTCCCGCGCCGCTGCTCGTGCGCACGTCGCCTTCGCGCACGGCAGACGCGAGCTCGCGCGTGCGCAGCCGGACGACGGGCCACAGGCCGGAGACGATGCCGGTGACGATCGAGACGAGGGCCGCAAAGCCGAGGACACGTGCGTCGATGCCGATCGTCGTCGCGCGCGGCAGTTGCGTGCCGGCGAGACCGACGAACGTCCTCACCATCCACATCGCCAGCACGACGCCGATCGTGCCGCCGACTAGCGACAACAGCAGCCCTTCGATCGCCATCTGCCGCGCGAGGTCGCTGGTCGAGGCGCCGAGCGCGACGCGGATCGCCAACTCGCGCCGCCGCGCGAGACCTGCCGCCAGCAGCAGGTTCGCGACGTTCGCGCACGCGATCAGCAGCACGCACAGGACGGCGCCGAGCAGCACGCGAAGCGGCGTCCGCACGTTGCCGACCGTCGCTTCGAACATCGACTGCACGTCGACGCCGTGGTTGTTGCTGAACTCGCGCGCTAGCGTCTGGCCGAGCGTGCGCATCTCGGCGGCCGCCTGGTCCACCGTGACGCCCGGCTTCAGCCGCGCGTAGACCGGCAGGAAATGGTTGCCGCGCGTCGTCGGATCGAGCTTGCGCTGCAACGGGATGAAGATCTGCGAGCGCCGATGCGCGAAAGTCGGCGGCAGGACGCCGATCACTTGATAGCTGTCACCGTTCAAGGTGATCGACTTGCCGACGATGGAGCGGTCTGATCCGAACTGTTGGGCGAAGAAATCCGCGGACAGCACGACGACTTTCGGTCCGCCCGGTCGATCTTCGTCCTCGGTGTACCAACGTCCGATGTTCGGCCGCGCGCCCAGCACGTCACCGAACGACGCGGTCGTGCTCGACATCCGCACGCGAACAGGATCGCCGGCGCCTGTCAGCACCATCGAGCCCTCGGACGATCCGCCAATCGCCGCGAAGACATGATTGCGCGTCTTCCAGTCGACGTATTTCGGAAACGACGCGGGACAGGTCGCGCACGCCGGCTGCACGTCGTAGACGCGGACGAGCCGGTCGGACTCCGGATAGGGCAGCGGCGCCAGGAGCACGCCGTTGAAGATGCTGAAGACCGCGGTCGTGACGCCGATGCCGAGGGCGAACGCGATGATCGCGAGCGTCGAAACGAACGTGGAGCGGCCGACCGAACGGGCGGCCGCTTTCAGGTCGAGGAATCGCATGTCCCTTTGACGGAATCGAGGGACGGTGCGTTGGTTTTCAGCCTTTACGGCCGATGACGACGGTCTCCGGTGTCGGGGTCGGATGCGACGACACGTCGCTGAAGCCGGCGCGTTCGAGCTGATCGCGCAGCTCCGCGAACGTATACGCATCGCCCGCCACTGTGTCGGCGAGCATCGTCAGGCTGAACGACGCCGGCAGCGGCGGAGACACGCGGTCGGGGTTCGGCACGAACTCGAGGACCACGACCTGTCCGCCCGGGTTGAGCGACGCGTGGATCTTCGTCAGCAACGTCGTGCACGTTGCGGCGTCGTAGTGATGCAGGAAGTTCGTGACGAGCGCCACGTCGTAGCCGCCGCCCCAATCCACCTTGAACGCGTCGCCGGCGATCGTGCGGTATCGATTGAGGACGCCCGCTTGCTGCGCGTGCTCTTCGGCGACGGCGAGCACCGCCTTCCAGTCCACGGCCACGATCTCGGCGTTCGGATTCCGCTGCGCGATGGCGATGCCGAACGCGCCATGACCGGCCGCGATGTCGAGGACTTTGATCCGCGACGTGCCGCCGCCCGCCAGCTCTGCGATGGCGTGCGCGTTGGGAATCATCATCGGCATCATCGAGCGCGCGAACTCGATCCAGATCGGATTGTCGTCAGCCACAGAGCTGTGGCCCGAGTCGGCGACGCCGCCGCGGCGCACGGTGTCGGCGAGCGAATGCATGTAGCCGGCGAGCTCGGGCATGACGAGGAATCGCGCGACGCTGCCGAGGTACGCCGGCGACTTCTTGCTGAGGAACGCGGCTGATTCAGGAACAAGGTGATACGCCCCGTCCGACTTCGCCAGCAGCTTGTAGACCGTCAAGTAGTCGCACAGGATCCGAACGCCGCGCTCCGCTGCGTTCGTGCGCTTGGCGATCGCGGCGGCCGTATGCGCGCCTTCGTCGATGACGGTGAAGATTTCCAGTTCGACCGCAGCCTTGAGCGCGGCCGAACGTTGGTAGGCGAACAGTGAATCGAAGATCGGTTCCGGCGACGGCATCACGTGTGCAGACATTGGTCCCCCCTCGAGCCGATTAGTCTACACGCTCTTACTCGCAGCGCAGCACGGTCAGCGGATCCGACCGTGTCGCGCGTAACGCCGGGACAAGACCCGCTGCGCCGGCAAGCGCGATGAACATCGCGACGGTGAGCACGTACGTCACCGGATCGTGTGGCCTGACCTCGAAGAGCAGCGTCGAGAGAACCCGCGCCGCTCCTGCGGCCGCGAGGACGCCGAGCGCCGTGCCGATCGCAATCGGCGCCATCGTCCGGCGCAGCATCCAGCCGACGATGGCCGTCGCGCTGCCGCCCAGCGCGAGCCGGATGCCGATTTCCGTCCGTCGCTGCACGGCGGCCTGCGCGACGATCGCGTAAATGCCGCTGAGCGCCAGCGCGATGGCGACGATCGCGCAGAGCGTCAACAGCAGCGTGGCGAAGGATCGTCCTGCGACCGAGCGACTGATCAATTCCTCCATCGACTGCACGTCGCTGACGAGCGCGTCCCGATCCACGGACCGAATCCGGTCGCGTACGCTCGCGACCGCGTTGCGCGGATCGCCGTGCGTCCGAACGACGAGCGTCATCGCGCTTTCCGGAAAGAGGCCATCGGGGAGATAGATCTCGAGGTCGGGCGGCGCGTCGAGGCCGGCGTACCGCACGTCACCGACCACGCCTGCGACGGTCACCCAATCGGTGTTGTAGTCCTGGCGCAGGCGCTTGCCGACGGCGCTTTCGTGCGGCCAATACCGAGCCGCGAGCGTGCGATTGACGATCACGAACCGCGGGCGGCCGCGCTCGCCGACATCGTCGCGCGCGTCGAAATCGCGTCCTTCCACCAGCGGAATCTGCAGCGTGCGAAAGTAGCCGGCGCTGATGACGCGGAGATGCGCCGCCGGGTGGGCCGCAGGCGGCGCGGGTGGCATACCCTCCACGGAGAACGTCGTCCAGAATCCGCCGGCGCGCATGGGAACGCCCTGAATGGCCGCGACGTCCTGCACCGCGGGCACGGTGCGTACGGCCTGCGCCACGTCACGCTCGAAGACGACGTTGTGCTGCCAGTCGTATTCATTCGCCGGCAGCGAGATGGTCATCGTCAGGACATCGGCGGCGTTGAAGCCCGGATTCACTCGCCACAGACGCAGCGCGCTTCGCACCACCAACGCGGTGCTGACGAGCAGCACGATCGTGGCGGCGGCCTGCACCGACGTCAGCACGCCCACGCTGCGATAGTGCGATCGGCTCTCGCCGCTTCCACGCAGATTCAGGCCCGTCGCCGCGGACGCGCGTCGGACCGTGACGAGCGCGGGAACGAGTCCCGCGAGCAGCGCCGTCGCGGTGGCGAGGGCAATGACGAAGGCCAGCACGCTGCGATCGATGCCGAGGTGCTGCACGAACGGGATCCCCGGCGGAAACCACGGCCGCAGCAGCGTCAGCGCCGCCGTCGCGCCGAACGTGCCGACGACGGCCGCAGTCGCGGACAGGAGGATCGATTCGGCGAGCGATTGCCGCACGAGCCGTCCGCGGCTGGCGCCGAGCGCCGATCGCACGGCGAACTCGCGTCGGCGTGCGAGGCCGTGCACGAGACACAAGGTCGCGACGTTGCCGCACGCGATCAGCAGAACGAACGCGGTGCCCATCGACAGCAGGATGATGATCGAGCGCGTGCGGCCGACGGCCTGCGTCCGCAGCGGCACGACGTCGACCCGCCATCCCTCGTTGGTGGCAGGAAAGGCGTCCGCGAGATGACGCGAGATGGCGTCCATCTCGGCTTGCGCGCGTGCGACGGTGACACCGCGGCGGAGTTTCGCGACCACGTCGAGCGATCGCGAATCGCGCGATCCGGCGAGCGCGGGTTGGGGGAGCCAGAAATCGATGGCATCGTCCTCGTTGCCGACGCCAAGGTTCCAATCCGCGGTGAGCGGTGGGAAGTGTGCGTCGACGCCCGCAACGCCGAGGACCAGGTTCGGCGTCGGCCCGGTTCGGCCGAGATTGATCATGTTGACGTCGAGCATCGAGCCGACGAGATGCGCGTCGGCGCCAAAGCGGTCGCGCCACACGTTGGCGCCGAGCACGATCGCGTTCGTCCCACGATCTGCCGCGGTGAAGACCCGTCCTGCCGCGGGCGCCACACCAAACACGCCGAAGTACTCGGGCGTGACGTACAGGCCGCGCAGCCGTCGGCTCGGCATGCCCGCGCCGTTGCTGCGCAGGTCGACCGACCGCCATCGATACCCGGCGATCGCCTCGAACGATGTCGTCTGTGTCTGCCAGTCGGCGAGATCCGGCGCCGAGGAAGCGCCGGCGCCTGCGGTGTCCGCGCCGTGATGCTCGGAGCGCAGCGCGACAAGGCGATCGGCGTCCGGGTAGGGAAGCTGCCGCAAGAGCACGGCATCAGCGACCGTGAAGATGGCGGTATTCGCCGCGATGCCGACAGCGAGAATCGTCACGGCGGCCGCCGCAAACTTCGGCGCGCGTCGAAACGTTCGACACGCGTAGCGCACGTCGGAATACATGAAGGGGAGCAGTTTACATCCGCCGACACGCGTCCGCAGGTAATGCAGTATCGTTCGCGCGTGGCATGGTCATCTGAACGTCGCGCAGCTGTCATTCTCGCGAGCATCGCGGTCGCGGAGGGATTGTGGGTTGTCGGCAACCTGCAGGCCGCCGGCTACGCGCGGTTCGCGCGTTTCCTCGGCTTCGGCGATGTGCACGCCACGGCGGCCGGTTGGACAGCGGCGATCATCACTTTTGCGGCGTTCACCGGCTATGCCCTCGCGCAGTTTCGCTCCGTGCGTGAACATGCGGTCTCGTGGTCCTTCTTGAAAGTGCTCGGCATCGCGGTCGCGATCACGGCCGCGATGTGCGAGGAAGGTCTATTCAGGAAAGCGCTCATGGATCATCTGGCGGTGGAGCACTACGGCGTCGCGATCCAAGTTGCAGCCTCGGCGTTCGCATTTGGTGCGCTGCACGGCGTCTGGGGCCTCTTTCGGGGCAGCATCGTCGCCGCGATCGGAGCGACGGTCGCGACTGGCGTGCTCGGACTCGCGCTCGCAATCGTGTATGTGATCAGCGATCGCGTGCTCGCGCCGTGCGTCGTCGCGCACTTCTTGATTAACCTCGTCATCGAGCCAGGTCTCATGCTCGCCGCCGTCCGCGGCGAAATGTCTTACGGGTGATCCGAATCATCCGCCGAACGGCGGATGCTTAACCGTTTCGTCGACGATCCATCTTGCGCGGCCCTGAACTTCACGATCCTCGCGATCAACGCGTACGGAATCTTGTCGTCGATCGGGAACCGAAGGTTGCCTTTCTCACCCGCGTACGGCGCGGCGGCCTTCTCGAGCGCCGCATGGCCTTTCACGGGCGGATACAGCCCGATGTGCTCCTTGAACGCAGCGAAGTAGACGACGATGCGGCGGAGCTTGAATGCGGGGATGCCGTAGCTAATCGTCTCGGTCGCGTCCGGGGCGGCTTTCGCAATCGTGGCGCGGACGCGCCGCAGAATCGGTTGCGCCGCTGGCGCGGAGCGGTCGATGTAGTCGTCGATCGTTTTCGCCGGTCGACGTCGACGAGCGCTGGTTTTCTCAGGCAGAAACCGCACCATCAGGGGACGTCATGCCGGTGCCGCGTCTGGGCCGCCGAGGATGGAATGAAGCAGTTTGAGCAGTTGGTCGACGTCGATTGGTTTGCGGAGCGAATACGGCGCGTCGACGAGCTTGCCGGCGGCTGAAATCGCAATCACCGGAATCGACGCGAGATCCGGATTGCGCTTCTGCTCCGCATAAAAGTCCCAGCCGTCAATCCCCGGCATCATGAGATCCAGCAGGATGACGCGCGGCCGATGACCAGCGCGCAGATAGTTGAGTGCGTCGCCGCCGTCCGAGGCGGTCGCGACCGCATACCCTTCATCGCGCAGGATGTCTTCGAGCGCCTGGCGCGAGCCGGTGTCGTCGTCGACGATCAAAATGACTGGCTTAGGCAATGGGCAACACCACGGTGAATGTACTGCCTTGGCCGACGACGCTCTGCACGTCAATCCAGCCACCGAATGCGTTCACGATCTGTCGCGTGATCCAGAGGCCGAGGCCGAAGCCTCCGCGACGCCGATCGGGTGTCAGCCGTTCGAATCGCGCAAAGAGCCGTGGAATCATCTCACGGGGGATGCCGACGCCGCGATCGGCGACGTCGATGCGGGCCTGACCATCAGCCAGCGAGAGCTGGATGTCGACCGGCTGGCCGTCGCCGTATTTCACCGCGTTCGAGATCAAGTTCAGCAGGACCTGTTCGAGGCGCATCCGATCCCAGCGTCCAACGATCGCATCGGGACACGACAACCGAATCGATGCGCCCGTCGACTCGAACTGTTGAACGACCTGCCGCGCGACGTCCACGAGATCGATCGCGTCGTACTCGAGATCGAGGCGGCCGGCCTTGATGCGCGACACGTCGAGCAGCGTGTCGACGAGCCGGATCAGGCGGACCACTTGTTCTTCCGTCCGCTCGAATCGCGCGCTCATCGCGGACGACGCCAGCGAGCCTGGATCGCGCTGAGCGGCGCGGCGCAGTCCGACGAGCTGCAGTTGAAGGGCATTGAGCGGATTGCGCAGCTCGTGCGACGCGGCGGCAATGAAGTCGTCTCGCGTCGCCAGCGCGGCGGCGAGATCATCAGCCGCCTGCTTGCGATCGGTCACGTCGATCGTGATGCCGTCCATGCGGTGCGCTTTGCCGTCCGGCGTGAATTGCGCGTGCGCCAACGCCCGGATCCATGTCGGCGCGTCGGGGCTGCCGATGCGGTATTCGACATCGTACGGCTGCCGATCGCGCACCGCCCGCTCGAACGCGTCGGCGATGCGCGCGTGATCCTCGGCATGTACGAGGCTGGCGAAGCGGTCGTACGACATCGTCTCGTCGGGGCTCACGCCGAACTGGCGGCGAATCGTCGCGTCCCAGTACAACTCGCCGGTGGAGACGTTGAAGTTCCACAAGCCGACGCTGGCGCCCTCCGCCGCCATGCGCAGACGTTCTTCAGCGGCACGCGCGTCGGCCAGCAAACGCGCGTTGTCGAGCGCGAGACCGACGCGGCGGGCAAGATCGTCGACAAACGCCACGTCGCGTTCGTCGTACGTGCGGCCCGACGCCGCGGTGGCGAACGTCAGCGCCGCAATCGCACCGGCGCGGCCGATGATTGGTACAACGATCGCCGAGCGGAAGCCGGGGAGGTCTACCCGTCGAACGGCCGTGTCGCCGCCGTTTGCCCCACGATTCAGATCGACGAAGCACGCGTCGGCGATCAGCGGGACGGCGAGCCGGGCAAGACGATGGAGCACGTCGGTGCGATCGAGGGTGGTGGTGAGCACCTCGGTCGCCTGCACGAGAAAACGTGCGCGGCGGTCCGCCTCGATTTCCGCGGTGACGTCGTCGAACGTCACCAGGCCGGCGATGACGGCGCCCTGCGCGTCGCGGAGCGGCGCCGACGTCATGCGGATGAAGCCGCGCGTGTTGTCCCCGCGCTGGATCTCGGCGATCTCGCCGTCGACGACCTCGCCGTGCATGATCGAGCGCGACAGCGGCCATTCCTCCGGTGTGTATTGCGACCCGTCGTCGTGGAAGCCGATGAACCGGCTGTACCCCGATACGCTGGCCAGCGGCGTCGACTCGACGCGGAAAATGTCCGTGGCCGGTTGATTGCGGAGGAGCAGCCGTCCCGTCGGCGCCTCGACGAGCGCGACCGCCGTGGGCAGGTGGTGGATCGCGCCTTCGAGCAGCCGCAGCGCGCGCGTGTCCGAAATGTCGCGCGAGATGACGATGACCGAATCGACGTCGCCGTTCGCCGTGGTCAACGGCGCGGCGGTTGCCTGAAAACGGCGCGCACCAGTCGGCGTCTCGAAGTCGAACTCGAAGAGCGTCGGCTGTTTCGTCGCGAGAATCGTGCGGAACTGCGCCTCGAACACGTCCGCGACGTGCGCGTCGACCTCGCGGACGGTTTTCCCGATGAAGTCGGCGACCGGGCGGCCGGTCGCTTGCTCGATGGCGGCATTCACATAGCGATGGCGCAACTCGGCATCGAGCCAGACGATGATGTCGGTCGCCGCATCGAGAACGGCTGGCCAACCGGCAGGGAACGTCCCGGCGCGATCGGGCGCCGTGCTGGGCATCACGCGGGTTTGACCGGCCGCGTGAAGCAGCGTGTGTGGACGAACTTGCCGTCGCGCCAGAGCACGCTGGAGCTGATTTCGACACGGCGCGTCGATCCGTCCTTGCACCGCAAGCGCGCTGGATAGGCGTGCAGCTTCTCGTTGCGAGACAGTCGCGTCAGGATGTCGTCGATGACCGGTTGGTCTGCGTGAAACTCCGCGATGTGGCGGCCGATGTACTCGTCGGGGCTGTACCCGAGCAGATCCATCTCGGCGCGATTCGCCCAGAGAATCGTGCCGTCGGGGCCGACCCAGTGCAACCCCTCGACGGCGTTCTCGAAGAAGTCGCGCAGATCTTCCTGCGCCTGTCGCAGTTCCGCTTCGGCGGCTTTCTGTGCGGCCAGCGCGGTGCGCAAGGCGGATTCGAGCTTCTTGCGCTCGGCGATTTCAGCCTGTAGCGCGATTGCCAACTGCTCGAGCCGTTCGATGTGGGCGGTTTGGTCTTCGCCTGCTGCAGCGGTCAACGATGATGTGACCGGAAAGACATGCGTGTGGCGCGCCACCACGGAAGCCTTGCCGGCGGCGCCGCTGCCGCCATAGAAATGGCCCATCGAATACGCGCAGAGCAACGAGAACGAGTTCTCGGCCGCCAACTCGTTCCACAGGTCTTCGAGGCGGAGCGCGGCGTCGATCTGATCGCGGCGCCACAGCACGTCCACCATCTCTCCGAACGCACGCAAACCGGCAGGCCCGCTGGCGCGCAAGCGTTTCTCGACGACGCCGCCGACCGTCGCACGAAACAAGTCGGCGTCGGGCATGCCGTCGACCATGAACGTGTCCAGCGTCTCGTCGGCATCCAACAACGTGAGCCGGCCACGGAAACATGCGCCGTCGACGTCGACGCCGCTCGCCTCGAGACGCGGCTTGAGCGCCTCGCAATGCGCATCGGTGGCGATCAACACAACGGACTGGCCCGCGAGCAAGCCAGTGCTGAGGAATGCGGACACTTCGTCGAGCAGGCGCCGATCGTCATCGTAGAAGTGAACGCTGTGCTCGGAAGGAGGCGTCGATCCGGTTTGTGTGCTCATAGGTTGGACGCGTTGGTGCTCCGATTGTAGCGGCGGCGAAACGAAAGAAAAGCTCAGCCGTTGATCGTGACTGAGCTGGCGTGTTCCTTGCTGCCGCGGCAACGGCTGCCGCACAATCGAGCGTAGGGATTCGTGTCGTTCAGCAGAGAGGATTGCCACATTGAGTCACTCCGGGACGACGCTTCATCACGCGCAATTCCGCGAACACTTCCACGCGTGCGCCTTCGTCATGGGGCCGGAAGAGGAACAGGCGGTCATCGATCCGTTCCTCGCCGAGGGCATGCAACGTCGCCAGAAAGCGGTGTACATCGTCGACCCGTGCCGCCAAAGCGAACATCGGGCGCGACTTGGCGCGGTTGCGCCGTCGCCCGAACTGCTCGACGTCACGACCTGGAACGATGCGCATTTGCGCGGCGGCACGTTCGATCAGGACCGCATGATGGCGGATCTCGAGGCGCTCATTTCCGACCACGCCGCGACTGGCGCGCCGCCGATGCGGATCGTCGGACAGATGGGCTGGATCTTCTCGACGCCTCCCGGCATCGAACAGCTGGTCGCCTACGAGGCGAGCGTCAACGAAGTGTTGAACCGCGGCAAGACACCTACTGTCTGCGTTTACGACGCTCGCCGGATCACCGGGTCGATGATGATCGACCTGCTGCGTGCGCATCCGCTGACCGTCGTCAACGGCGTGCTGCACGAAAACCCCTTCTACACGCCCGCGGCCGAGATGTTGGAGGATTTGCGCCGGCGCCAGTGTCTGACCCACTGAGCTGATGTCCGGACCCGAGTCGGGCAGCGCCGGGGACGGGCGCGAGCGGTTAGAGCGCTGCATTCGCGACCTCGTCGCGATCAATGCGCTGCCGTCCATGTGTGTCGGCCGATCGCCGGCGCAGACGCTGGAGATTGTCCTCGACGCGTTGCCGGCGGCGCTGTCCTGCGAGCTGTTGTACCTGCGCTTGCCGGGATCGTCGCCGCACGAGCACGTCGTCCTCGATCGCCAGCCGGCACCCGAGGCAGCGGCGCAGACCATCTCGGCGGCGTTAAACGGCGAGGCGCTCGAGAACGAGGTGATCACCGTTTCGGACGGCGGCCTGTTCTGGTGTGTCGCGGCGGACTTGCCGGTCGGCCAGGAGCGCGGAACGCTGCTCGCAGGATGGCGGCGTCCGCTCGACGCGATGACCGATCGCGTGCTCGTGCGCAGCGCCGCCAACGTGGTGGGGACGACGCTCGAAGCGGCGCACATCCTGGACGCGGCGCACCGGAAAGACGATTTCCTGGCGATGCTCGGGCACGAGCTCCGAAATCCGCTGGCGCCGATCCTGACCGCCGTGGAACTGCTTGGCCGCTACGACGTCGGCGCCCGCGAGCGGCAAGTCATCGACCGCAACGCGCGCCACCTGGCGCGCCTGGTGGACGACCTGCTCGACATTTCGCGCGTCACGCGCGGCCACGTCGAGTTGCGCAGCGAACCGGTCTCCATCGCATCCGTGCTCCAGCGCGCGACCGAAATCGCCGGACCGTTGATATCGCGGAACCAGCACTCGCTCACCGTCACGAGTATCGAAGACGTGACGGTGATGGGCGATCCGGTGCGCCTCGCGCAAGTGTTCGGCAACCTGCTGACGAATGCGGCGAAGTTCACGCCGCCCGGCGGCGCGATCGACGTCGCGGTCGAGCGCCGCGGCGAACGCGTGCGCGTGACGGTGCGGGACAACGGCCGCGGCCTCGAGCGCGATCAGCTTCACCGCATTTTCGAACCGTTCGTCCAGGTCGACCGCTCGCGCGATGCGTTGAGCGGGGGACTCGGCCTCGGCCTGGCGATCGTCGCCAATCTGATCACGCGGCACGGCGGCACCGTCTCCGCGCACAGCGACGGTCCGGGCCGTGGCGCGTCGTTTGTCGTGGAATTGCCGACGGTGGTGACGGCGAGCGAACCGGTGCGCGAGCCGCAGGCGCAGCCGGCAGTCGACCGTCAGAACGTGCGCGTGCTCGTCGTCGACGACAACGTCGATCTCGCCATGCTGTTGTCCGACGCGCTGCAGTGCGAGGGGTTCCAGACCGCGGTGGCGTTCGATGCGCGCGATGCGCTCGCGCGGTGGCGGACGTTCCAGCCGCATGCGGCCGTGCTCGACGTCGGCCTGCCGCGCGTTGACGGCTACGAGCTCGCGCGGATGGTGCGCAGCGACTACGGCACCAAGCCCACGCTGATCGCGGCAACCGGGTACGGCCAGCACAGCGATCGCGACCGAGCCGCGAGCGCCGGGTTCGACTGCCACTTCGTCAAACCGGTCGACGTGCACGATCTGGCGCGGGCCATTGATGGCCGCATCTCCGGCGAGGAATCGTAATGGTGTCGAGCTAACGAGGTGGCAGCACCTCATGCGTGCAGTGGCGCGACCGTTGCACTGAACCTCAGCATGAGACACATCCTTCGCGCGCTCGCAACGTCGGCGTTCCTTCTCGCGCTGGCGTCCCCAGCGCGCGCACAGATTACATTCGATCCCCAGATGGGCGCGCCGCCTCCTGCGCCCCGGGCGTATCGCGTGCCGCCGCAGCCCGGCCCCGATTACGTGTGGATCGACGGATATTGGTATCCGCAGAACGGACAGTATCGCTGGCACAACGGCTACTGGACGCACCCTCCGTATCCGAATGCGTACTGGGTGGCGCCGTACTACGAGCGCGGTCAGTACTACACCGGGCACTGGGAAGGCGATCGCGGCGAGGTTCATCACGATCACACGTGGGACCAGAATCGGGAGCGGGATCAGAACTGGGCCTACGAGGGTTCGCGGTCGCGCGGCACGAGCGGCGCGAACGAACGCGGACGGCAGGGCGACTACCGATCGCAGCGCGGTACCGGATCATATGGATCCAACGCCGCGATGACGCGCGAGCAGGCGCAGGCGGTCGTGCGCTCCGCGTATCAGAACATCCTCGGCCGCGAGCCGGATCCGGGCAGCGCCGGCTATGTCGATCGCGTGTTCAACGATCACTGGTCCCAGGCGCAGGTCGAAAACGAATTGCGCAACAGCGTGGAGTACCGGCAGAAGCACGGCGGACGATAGACCCACGCCGATGCGGCCTGCAGCGGACGATTGACGATCTCCCGTCAATCCATCACGCTGCAGGTCGCCGTTCGCGCGGCGGAACGCATCGCCGAATCTGGCGACGCAGGCAGCGGTCTGTCCACCGCGCGAATCGCTACGCGGCTTTATCGGCCGGCGTCGTGTGCGGCGGCGCCGGCGGCTCTGTGGCCGCCGCGCCGACGTGCGGACCGATGCGTCGAGCCATTCGCAGCTCCTTCAACATGTCGGGCGTCGCCGCCGCGGTGTTCGCGGCGATCGCCTCGAGCGCATCGATCGTGGTTTCCGACTTCGCCTGCGCCTCCCGGATCGCTTCCAGTGCGCCCGCGAAGCGCTGCCGTGCGGCCGCGTATTGCTCCTTCGCCGCCGCGAGCCGCGGCACGCCGTCCTCGAGGTGCTTCAGGAGGTCCGGCGGCAAGCCTTCGGCGACGAAGGCGTCCGCGTGCCCGGCGACGCGATCGAGCAGACCGCGCGTGTAGGCCAGCAGCTCGTCGTCGCTGACCCTTCCCGGCACCTGCATCGTCGCCATCGTCGTCTCGTCCAGATTCACGAGTTTCCCGACTTTGGCGACCGCTGTCGCTGCCGCGCGCAACGCAAGCCGTCCGGCGCGGACCTGCTCCATGGCGGCGCGTCGATCCTCGTTCGATCGTTCTTGTACCGCCATCAGACGGTCCACGTCTTCGACGTACGTTGCGAGCGCCGTGCGCGTCTTCTGTCCGCCAGGCGTGGCGTCGAAGATCGCGCTGTGGTCGTTGCACACGCTGCTCGCACGCGCGTGTGCGTCATGCCGCCGACGAATGGTCTTTCTCATAACGTCCTTCTTTCGTCCCGCTGCATGATCTCTCTGACGAGGTTTCTCGACGGAAGTTCTATCCGTTCCGTGTTCCGTACAAATCGGGATCGGCATGCATGTGACGCATCGTGCGCGCAACGTCTCTAAACGTACAGCGCATGTCAGAACATGACGCAACGTCATGCGCGGGCGTGCGCAGTGCGCTGTCGATGCAGCGATCGACTGATCGCGTGCGTCGATCGTCGCGCCTCGTGATGTGTTCCGCGGTGCTCGTCGCCGCAAGTACTCGTCGCGTGCGCGCAACATGTGTGACGCGGCGAATGTCTTCTCGCACGACGGATCCCGCGTCCCGAACCGTTCGACGACCGCGCGTGCGCGTCGATCGAACGTGTGTGAGTACGCGGCAAAGGTGAGGGGCGATCCGAATCAGGTCATGCACCCACGACATAACGCCACGTTCCATGACGCGAGAGACGCGCTCCGCGCGATTGACTTGCCGCACGAGGCCGATTAGCCCGCGCATCCAACGGATTGGCCGCGGTACACTGTGGACACGATGATGCGTTCACCGCGCAGCCTGCTGCACAACAGATTTGCTGTGATCGTTTTGCTCGCTGTCACCGGGACCGCATTCGGCGCGCCGCCGCCGCAAGCGCACGCGCTCGTGCCCGATGCGCCGATTCAGTGCGACGACTGTGCCGAGTGGAACCGCCCGCAGCCGGCGTTCAAGATATTCGGCAACACCTACTTCGTCGGCACCGCCGGTCTCTCATCAGTGCTGGTTGTGTCGACTGACGGCCTAGTGCTGATCGACGGGGCGCTGCCGCAGTCGGCGCCATCGATCGACGCGAACATTCGCGCGCTCGGGTTCAATCCGGCCGACATCAAACTCATTCTGAGCGGGCACACGCACTACGATCACGCAGGCGGATTGCACGCGCTGCAGCAGTACACGGGCGCGCCTGTCGTCACCGGCATGGCCGGCGTGCCGGCGTTGCAGAACGGGCATCCCACCGCTGACGACCCGCAAGTCGGGTTCGCGCTGAACGCGTTTCCGCCGGTGCAGAACGTCCGCGGCGTACGCGACGGCGAGGTGCTGCGCGTCGGCGACGTCGCGCTGACGGCGCACGCGACGCCGGGCCACACGCCCGGCGGGACGACGTGGACGTGGCGATCGTGCGAGGGCTCGCGATGCCTGTCGATGGTCTACGCCGACAGCCTGACGGCGATCTCGGCGCCCGGATTTCGATTCACCGGCGACGCGACGCATCCGTCGATCGTCGACTCGTTCCGTCGATCGATCACGAGCGTCGGCGAACTGCCGTGCGACGTGATGATCACGGCGCATCCGGGAGCGGGACATCTCTTCGAAAAACTGAAGACGAACCACGACCATCCGGACGGCCCGAACGCCTTCATCGAACCCGGCGCGTGCCGGCAGCTCGCGGCGGAGGCGTTGAAAGTGCTGGATGCGCGCGTCGCCGAAGAACAGCGTCGACGATAGTGCTCCGCGGTGCTAACGCCTGCTCGGCGCAGCGGATATGATGCCGCCTCGATCCGAGCGTGTGCAATACGGCACAGGCGAGTCACGAGCGGTCTGCTATACGGCATCCTCGACGGCCAGAGCGCGCAACAGAAGGCTCTCGGTACGGAAGCCGCCGCGCGCCTTGCCGAAAAGATCCGCAAGTGTGTCCTGACACAGACCACGTACCTGCTCACGAGGCGTGACGACCTTGGCATCCCGCAGGGCGAGGCCACGGCTGCGCGGACCGCGGTTGTCCGCCCTTTGCCCGGCAAGCAGGACGAGTATTTGAACTACATCAAGAACGACGTGTTGCCGGTGATGAAGAAGGCGAAGGCCGCGGGGAAGATCGCCGGCTATACCGTCTCCTTGAGAGGCGTGGGTGCGGCAACAGGAGACCTGACCACGACGACGCACTACAACAAGTTCGCTGACCTCGACGCGGGCAATCCGGCGATAGCGCTCGTGGGCGAGACGGCTGCGACTGCATTGACGGCGAAGGCCACGACACTCGCGACCAACGTGCAGGTCATGGTCAGGCGGCGCGTTGCAGACTTGAGCTTCTGATCTGGAACGACGGGGAGGCTTAGCCCTGGGCCTCCTCGTTCCAGATGTGGCGGGCGTGGCGACTATAATCCGTTCGCCTGCCATGTCCATCACGCCCGGGACACGTCTCGGCGCTTACGAAATCGTGTCGCTGATCGGTGCGGGCGGCATGGGCGAGGTCTATCGCGCGACGGACACGAAGCTCGGACGCGACGTCGCGCTGAAGATTCTTCCCGCCTCGTTCAGCAACGATCCCGAACGCGTGGCGCGATTTCGGCGCGAGGCGCAGGTGCTCGCGTCGCTCAATCACCCGCACATCGCGCAGATCTTCGGCTTCGAACATGCCGATGGGCTGTCGTCCACGTTCATCGTGATGGAGTTCGTCGACGGCGAAGAACTCGCGCATCGCCTCGCGCGTGGCGCGCTGCCGCTCGACGAGGCGCTGCCGATCGCGCGGCACATCGCCGAGGCGCTCGAAGGCGCACACGAACACGGCATCATCCACCGCGATCTGAAGCCGGCGAACATCAAAGTCAAACCCGACGGCACCGTCAAAGTGCTCGACTTCGGCCTCGCGAAGGCGACCGACCTCGCGTCGTCGTCGAGCGCCAGCGTGATGAATTCGCCGACGTTGTCGCTGCACGCGACGGCCGCCGGCGTCATCCTGGGCACCGCGGCGTACATGGCGCCGGAGCAGGCGCGCGGACGTGCGGTCGACAAGCGCGCGGACCTCTGGGCATTCGGCTGCGTCCTGTTCGAGATGCTCACCGGCCAACGCGCGTTCGGCGGCGACGATGTGACCGACACGATCGTGGCGGTGGTCAGCAAAGAGCCCGATTGGTCCTTGCTGCCGACCGCCGCTCCGCCAGGCCTGCGACGACTGCTCGCGCGCTGCCTCGAAAAAGATCCGAAGCGGCGTCTGGACTCGGCGGCAGCCGCTCGACTCGAGATCGACGATGTTCTCGCACCGTCCGCGACCGCCTCGGGTATCGCGCTGCCGGCGGCCTCGCCGCCGGCAGCGGCATTCTCGTGGACGCAGGCCGTCGGCTGGATGTTGGCGGTTGGCGCGTTCGCGGTCGCGGCGTGGTCGCTTCGTTCGCGACCGACGGGATCGAGCGACACGCCCGTGTACGCGTCGATCGATGCGCCGGCGGGATACGTGCTCGGCGAGGATGATGCCCTCTCCTCGATGCCGACGCGCACGCCGTTCGTCTTCTTGCCCGACGGACGATCGCTGATCATTCAGGCTGCGAAAGACGGCAAGCCGCAACTCTTCATTCGGACGTTCGATCGTCCCGATGCGCGGCCGATTCCCGGCACCGAAGACGCGCGCGTGCCGTTCGTCTCGCCCGACGGTAAATGGATTGGCTTCTGGACGGCCAACCAGTTGAAGAAGGTCCCAGTCGAGGGCGGTGCGGCGACGACGATCTGCGCGTTCTCGACCTCACTTGGCCCGCACGGTGCGACGTGGAGCGCCCAGGACGTGATCGTGTTCGCCGACTCGTTCACAGGGCAGTTGTTTCGCGTCCCGGCCAACGGCGGTACGGCGCAGCCGATCACCGAAAAACCGCCGTTCCCGTATCTCTACGCGCTGCCGGTCTTCCTGCCGGACGGCACGCATGTGCTGTTCAGCCGGCTGGCGCAACTCGACGCCGCCGACACCAGCTTGATGGTGCAGTCGATCGACGGCGGCGACAAGAAACTGGTCCTCGCCTCCGCGAGCGACGGCCGGCTCATCGCCGGTGGCCGCCTCGCCTTCATGCGGCTCGGCACGCTGATGACCGTCGGCTTCGACGCCGCGCGCGGCGAAATCCGCGGCGACGCCGTTGCCGCGCTCGAATCGGTTCGGCAGAATGGCCTCCGCGGCCGCGTGGCCGCCGATCCGGGC
>DASREL010000082.1:0-57730 GCA_035652075.1 Vicinamibacterales bacterium | reverse complement strand
CCTTAGGCACCTTAGGCACCTTTACCTCCCAGGGAATCGCCGTCCTCCGTTCTCACGTCCAAGATGGTTGAGAGGTGTCATGCCGTTTGGGACGTTGCTTCGCCACTGGCGCACCTCGCGCGGCCTGAGCCAGCTCGCGCTGGCGACCGACGCGGGCATTTCGACGCGCCATTTGAGCTTCCTCGAGACTGGACGCGCGCATCCGAGCCGCGAGATGGTGATTCTGCTGGCGGGTATGCTGCGCGTGCCCGAGACCGATCGGAACGCGTTTCTCGTCTCGGCCGGCTACGCGCCGCTGCTGATCGAAGATTCGGCGCAGCCGCCGATGCAACTCGCGCACGTCCAGCGCGCGCTCGAGTTCATCCTGCGCCAGCAAGAACCCTATCCCGCGATCGCGGTCGACCCGCACTCGACCATCGTGATGATGAATCAAGGCGCCAGGCGAACGTTCGGGCAGTTCTATCAACCCGAACAGGCCTGCAAACCGGTGAACGCGACGCGGACGATTTTCGATCCGCATGGGCTGCGGCCTTACGTCCAGAACTGGGATCATCACGCGCGCCGCATCCTGCAGTCGCTGCAGCACGACGTCGCGTTTACCGGTGACGCGTCGCTGATGCAGCTGCGCGACGAGCTGCTGGAGTATCCCGGCGTCCCGAAGCACTGGTTGCAGGCGGATCCGACACCGGAACCGCTGCTCGCCAACCTGACGCTGGCGAAGGGCGACCTCTCGCTGTCGTTTTTTTCGACCGTGACGACGCTCGCCACGCCGCGTGACACGGCGCTGCATCAGATCCGGATCAAGTGTTTCTTTCCGGCCGACGCGGCCACCGAACAATTCGTCCGCGAAGTTTTACCCGCCGCGTAATCGCCAACCGGTCCCTCCGCCAGCGAGGATCGATCCATGTCGATCGTCCTGGCGGTTGTCATATCGATTCATCTGTTCAACGTGTCGTCGGCGCCGCCTGCACTCCTCGTCGATGCGCAGCGCGATGTCGTTCGCATCTACGCGAAGATTGGCGTCGACGTCGAGTGGAGCGACAGTCCATCCGCCCTGCCGCTGATCGTGCGGGACGAGGAGCCAGGCCAGTTCAGGCGATCCGCGAACACGGTGATGGGCGCGGCCGTGCGGACGGCAAACGGCAATCCGGTCGCATACGTGTTTTATCGCCGCGCGCGCGACGCGGCCGATCGGTATGCGACGCCAGCATCGGCGGTCGTCGCCGGCGCGATGGCACACGAAATCGGGCATCTGCTGCTCCCGTCGCGCGAGCACGCACGCGACGGCTTGATGCGCGCCTGTTGGGCCGAACAGGAATTTCTCGAAGCAGCGGCCGGCCAGCTGCGCTTTTCGCCGACGGAAGCGTCGCAGATTCGCGACCGCGCGAGTATCACTCGTCGTACTCGTCCGAGCCTTGAACCCAGATGAACGACTGCAGATCGATCATGTCGCGCGGGCGGAGGTCGCGCGTGTCGCGCCGGACCGTCGCCGCGAAATCGAGCAGGCTGCGGTACGTGTCCCACGCCGGCTTCGACAGATAGCGAAAATCGAACTCGTACTCGCGGGCGGCGGCGCGCGTGACGTTTGGCTTCAGGAACATGTGCTCGGTGGGCGCACCGATGAAGCCGAAGACCGTGACGAGCGGCCACGTGAGCACGCGCGTCTGTCGGCGCGGCAGCGCCGCGACGACCTCGACCCAACGCGTGAACCTCGCCTCGAGCGACGCGGTGCCGTACACGTAATCGAACAGGCCGCGGGCGAAGGCCTCGGCGGCCGCGCTGGTGCGGAGCGCGTCGCGCAATGCCATCTTCTCGAAGGAAAACAGAAGATTGGTGCGCGACTCGATTCGCACCGCATGCGCAGCGATCTCGCTGAAGCCGCCGCGCTTCAGCATCTCGCTGTATGACCGTCGGTCGAGCGATGCGCACCACTGCCGGTGCGCCGTCCACTTATAGCCGCGCTCCCACTCGACATACGTGTCGTCGCCGAAACCGCCAGGGAAGAAACGAAGGAACTTGCGCCTGCACTGCTCGGGGCCGGAGATGCGCCGTCGCACCATCGCACAGCGGCGGTGCATAATGCTTGCCGCTCATGAGCGACATGACGTTCGATCGCGCCCGCGACGCGCTCGCGGCCGCGCTGGATCCGGCGGCAAGGTCTGCCATCGTCGCCGACGTCTTGCGTGCGCGAACGCTCGGCGACGCGTTGATTCGCCTTCGCGATCGCATGCGCGCCGACGGCTGGATCCGCGAGTTCGATCGCGTCACGCGCGACGAGGGCTTTCACGTCCTGCACGATTGGGACGGCACGTCCGAAGCGGTCAATCCCGACATCATCCCCGTTGATGTGCTGAATTACGTGGTCGCCCAGCGAGGCAGTGACGCGCCCGACGCGTCGACGCTCGCGATCACGATCGACTACTACTACTTCCACCTGCTGCAACTGCTGTCGCTGCGCGTGTGGGATCACGGCGATCCAAACGCGAACCTCGATTGCGTCCAGGCTCTGCTCGACCGACTGCAAGGCGAGGGCAGCGGCGGCCAGCGATTCGTCGCCGACGCGGAAACGCTGCTGCTGATTGCGACCTCTCACTACGAAGCGAAGGAGGTCGGCTACGACCACCTGCTCGCGCGGGTGAGGACGCTCGATCGGCCGCACCGCGCGCGGATCGCGCTCGGTCACGCGTCGAGCATGGGGAGCCACCTGCGATTCGGCTTCGAGGCAACCTATGCGCGCGACACGGTGGTCATGCGTCGTGACAATGTCGCCGACTATCCGTGGCTCTGCTTCGCGTTGCTGACATTGATGCGCGAATACGATCAACCCGACGGCGGCGCACTCGACCGGTCTGCGGTCGTCGAGGGGCTGTTGAACGGATTGTCGGCGGACGCGCGCGCGTTCGTCGGCGAGCCGCCGGATTCCTTATCGCGCTGCGACGCCGAGCGCATCGAGTTCCGCGATCTCTTCGTGCGGCGCCGTGCCGAACTGCTGCCGCTCTTCGAGGACTATCGCCCGCGCGACGACGCGTATTCACCGCTCGCATTTTTCTTCAACTTCTCCCACAACATCCTGAAGGGCATCGTCGTCGACGCGCTGTTGCAGGGACGGCCGTGGGGCCTCTGTTTCAACGATCTGCTGACCGTGCGAGCCGCGACGCCGAAGGACAGTGCGCTGCGGCTGCAGGCGGCGACGACGCTCATGGCCTACGCGCAGGCGAACCCGGATCGGATCCGCGGTGAACTGACGCCGGTCATCGTGTACGATCCGCGCGCGGGTCACGCGGCGTTCAACGTCACCTTGCGAAAACTTCGGGAGTAGGCTGATGCGGCTGGCGTCTGTTTCGATCGTGCTCGCATCGATGATGGCGTGCACCAGTGCGCCACCGCCGGCGGTCGACGCCGACCTGGCGCGCGAGATCGCCGGCATCAAGGCGATCGACAACCACGCGCACCCCGTTCGTCCGACGCCGCCGGGTGAAACGCCAGACAACGAGTTCGACGCGCTGCCTGTCGATAACCTCGAGCCGCAATCCGATCCGCTTCGCCAGCGGGCGGATTCGCCCGAGCCGACGCGGGCGCGCCAGCAGTTGTATGGCGGCACCGACAAGGCGGCCGCCATCAGAGCGCATGCATCCGATTACGCCGCCTGGATTCTCGATCAGGCCGGCATCGACATCATGCTCGCGAACCGCGTGGCGATGGGTCCCGGCTTGCCGGCGTCGCGGTTCCGGTGGGTTCCGTTCGCGGATGCATTGATGTATCCGCTCGACAATCAATCGTTGATCCACCACTCGGATCACAAAGCGTTCTTTCCGCTCGAAGAGAAACTGCTGACACGGTATTACGCCGAGAGCGGCGTGCCGGCCCGTCCCGCCACGCTGGCCGAGTATCTGGATCGCGTCGTCCGCGCGACGCTCGAGCGTCACAAGGCGGGCGGCGCCGTCGCCGAGAAATTCGAGATGGCGTACCTGCGCTCGCTCGACGTGGGTAATCCGCCGCGCGCCGACGCCGAGCGCGCATATGCCGGCGGCGGCGATTACAAAGCGCTGCAGGACTACATCTTTCGCTTCATCGCGACCGAGTGCGGGCGGCTGGGCATGGCGGTCCACATTCACGTGGCACACGGCGGCGGCGGTTATTTCAGCGTCGCCGGCGCGAACCCCTTACTGCTCGAGCCGCTGCTCAACGATCCGTCGCTGCGAAAGACGACGTTCGTCTTGATTCACGGCGGCTGGCCGTTTACCGATGAGGTCACGCCGCTCCTGACGAAACCGAACGCGTACGTCGACTTCTCCGAGATGACGGCATTCAATTCCAGCCACAGCGTCGCGCAGGTCCTGCGCAAGTGGCTCGAGTACGTGCCCGAAAAAGTGATGTTCGCGACCGACTCGTATCCCACGTCGCCGCAGTTGGGGTGGGAAGAAGCGGCGGTAATCGCCGCCGGCACCGGTCGTGACGCGCTCGGCCGCGCGCTGACCGCGATGCTCCGCGATGGCGACATCACGCGGCCCCGTGCCTCCACGCTCGCGCGCATGGTGCTCCGCGACAACGCGCGCGCGTTGTACAAATTGCCCTGACGTCGATGGAGCGAGACGCCGCAATCGCGCTGGTTCGGGATCTGTTGACGTCTGCGACTCGTCATGACACGGCGCGTCTGCTCGAACTGTACGCCGACGATGCGGTGGTGATCAGCCCGCTGTTTGGCGAAGTGCGCGGCAGCACGGCGATCGCCGAGACGTGGCGGTCGCTCTTCACCGGCCTGGCGGATTTCAAGGCCGACGTCGGTCACGTGCTCGTCGACGGCGATCGCATCGCGGTGTTGGCCGAGGTGGCGGCGACCGATGCCATCGGCTGGTTCGGTCTGTCGCCGACGTTCGGGCCGATCCGCTACAAGCTGGTGCTGCTCTTCACGGTGAAAGACGGGCGCGTCATCCGCGACGAACGGCTCTACGACAGCGCCGGCATCATCGAGCGTCTGGAGAAAGTGCGGCTCGACAAAGAACTGCGGACCGCGGCGGCCGTGCAGCGGATGCTGCTGTCGCGCACCCATCATCGGACGCCGTTCAGCGAATCGGTCGGCGATTCGGTCGCCTGCCGCGCGATCGGCGGAGACTTCTTCGAGATCCTCGAGAGCGCCAACGGCGACATCGGTCTCGCGCTGGGTGACGTCGCCGGCAAAGGACCGGCGGCGGCGCTGCTCGCGTCGATGCTGCAGGGAATGCTGGCGACCGAAGTGCGCAGCGCGGACGGGCCCGCGGCGATCTTGACCCGCATGAACCGCGGGCTGGCCGCGCGGAATATCGAGTCACGATTCGCGACGATCGTGTACGCCGTTCTCTCGCCAGGCGGGCGGCTCGTGTATTCGAACGCCGGCCACAACGCACCGGCGCTGATCACGCGAACCGGCGTTCACCGGTTGACGACGGGCGGCCCCATTCTGGGCGCGTTCCCGGAGATCGCGTTCGAAGAGGCGACGGTGCAGTTGCACGCGTCCGACACGCTCGTGATGTTCACTGACGGCGTGACCGAAGCGCGCAATGTGTCGAGCGACGAGTTCGGCGAAGCGCGCTTGTTGGCGTCGATCAGCACCGACTGCGGCGCGGCGCCGCGCGATCTGCTGCGCCGGATTTTCGACGACGTGCGCGCCTTCTGCCGCGACACGGAACAGGCCGACGACATCACGGTCACCGTCACGCGATTCGCAGGCGCATCATGACGCTCCGAGATATCACGGAGTACTACGACTGGTTCGCCGAAGAGCACCGCCTCACGGCACGCGAAGGGCAACTCGAGTTCGTGCGCACGTGCGACATCCTGTCCCGGTTCCTTCCCGCCGCGCCCGCGCGGATCGTGGATGTCGGTGGTGGTGCCGGGGTGTACTCGCTGTGGCTCGCGGAGCGCGGTTACGAGGTGCACCTGATCGACGCGACGCCGCGGCTGGTCGAGGAAGCACGAAAGCGAAGCGCTGCGAGCGCACGGCCGATTGCGTCGCTGACCATCGGTGACGCTCGATCGCTGGCGCTTCCTGACGACTCCGCCGACGCTGTGCTCCTGATGGGACCGCTGTATCACCTTATCGATGCCGGCGATCGGCGTCAGGCGTTGTCCGAAGCCTTTCGCGTGATGAAATCGCCGGGTCGTGTCGCGGTCGCCGCGATTTCGCGCTATGCGGCGGCCCTGGACGGCATTCGATCCGGGCGCGCCACCGATCCCGAGTTCATGCGGCTGCGCGACCGCGGTTTGCGCGACGGCATCCACCTGAACGAGTCGAAGCATCCCGATTACTTCACGACGGCGTTCTTCCATCGGCCGGATGATTTGCGCGACGAAGTCAGTGCCGCCGGCTTTGCGGACGTACGCGTCCTCGGCGTCGAAGGTCCCGGCTGGGTCATGCCAGATTTCTCGGACCGGTGGAACGATCACGCGCTCCGGAGCGACATCGTCCACGTTGCGCGCGCGGTCGAGTCCGAGCCGTCCATCGTCGGCGCGAGCGCGCATCTCCTCGCCATCGGCCGCAAGGCGTAGGACGCGAGCATGAATCCCAGGAAAACGAGCGGCGCAGCGATGTCGCTGAACGGATCGCCCACGGCCGCGTGCGAATAGGCAGCAGCCGTCAAGTCGAAGCAGAACCCCGCGTAGGCCCACTCCTTCAACCGTGGCAGGCGCGGCGCCGTGATGACGACGGCGCCGAGCAGTTTCCAGGCTCCGAGGAGCTGCCCGAAGTACAGCGGGTAGCCGAGATGCTGCATCGGCTCGATGGTCTGCGGGTTGCGCGTCAGGCCGAGGTATCCGCCGATCACGAAACTCGTCGGGCCGAGAATGGTGGCGATCCAATAGGCGGTGGTCTTCAGGCGGCTTTGTGACATTTTTGTGCTCCTTGCTGGATAGTCGAACGGACCGCTTTCAGATCGACCGATAATTCGGCCGGTGGATTTGCACCTCTGGGAATGGAGCAATGCCGCGCAGATCTCGTCTGCGCTCATCATTGCCGTCTTTTTTGCCGTGCTTCGCCGGTCAATCCAGCGCGTTGAACTGCAGTGGTGGGCGCGCGCGTGGTGGGCGAACGTCCTCGCGCTTGCGGTCTCGGTGACCTTTTGGGCGTTGGCGGTTTCCGGGTTCAACGCCCCGGCCTGGGCGCGTCTGCTGACCCGGATTTCGTACCTCACCCCGAAGACGGCCTTCGTCGTCCTGCTGACGTACGGCGGCTGGATTGCGCGGCCGGACCGGCCGGCGTTTGTGACGCCGCGTGCGATGGCGATCGCGATCGCGCTGTTCGGCCTCGTCGGCGGGTACGTCCTTGTCGGTGTCGATCTCACGGGCGTCGGCGAAACCGCGGTGATCGCCATCGTCTTTGGCGCCGCGGCGGTCGCGTTCGCCCGCGATGGTGGTTTGTCGTGGCTGTCGCTCGGGATGGCGACGCGCGCCATCCTCGCGGCAGGCGAAGGGGTGACCTACCTGATCGACTATGCGCCGGCGCACCGATGGCCCGAGTTCTTCCGCCTGCACTCGGCGACGATTCTCGCGGGCCATTCGTCGTTCGATACCGGCGCCGAATGGCTGATTGCGCTCGGGTGCGTGCTCGCGATCTCCGATCGAACGCAGCGCGAGCTGCAACGGTCGAATCAAACGCTGCTGGATGCGCAGGAAGAACTGCGACGTCTCGTCGATCGCGATCCGCTGACGGCGCTGGCGAATCGCCGGTCGCTGCCGCAGGTCTTCCGATCGGTGCACGAAGAGGGCGGTTCGCTCGTCTTTTTCGACCTGGATGATTTCAAGCAGATCAACGACGAACACGGACATCATGCCGGCGATCGGACGCTGCGCCGTTTCGCCGACGCGCTCATCGAATCGTTTCGGCCGAGCGACGCGGTCGTGCGGTATGCCGGTGATGAATTTCTGGTGGTGTCGAAGGGATTGTCGCGCACGGCGGCGACCGACCGCGTCGAGGCGATGCGGAAACAGCTCGCCGCATCACCTGACGCGATTCGGATTCGGTTTTCGTATGGCGTGACCGAGTTGACCCCGGGCATGCATCCGGACGAAGCGCTCGCGGCCGCCGACGCCGCGATGTACGAACGCAAGCTACTTAATAAAGGTGCCCGCGCGTAGCTCGCCGAACGCCTGTTGGAGTTCGTCCTGCGTGTTCATGACGATCGGTCCGTACCATGCGACCGGTTCGTCGAGCGGACGGCCCGACACGAGCAGGAATCGGATCCCCTCGTCGCCCGCCTGTACGACCACTTCGTCACCCTGATCGAAGAGGACGAGCGACCGGTTGCCGGTGTCGGCCTCGCGCGCGTTCGTCAGTTCGTTCATCACGCCGAGCGGTTGCGAGGCATCCCGGAACGATCCCGATCCTGCGAAGACGTACGCGAACGCGTGGTTCGTCCGATCGACCGGAATCACCTTGCGCGCGCCTGGCGCGACGGAGATATCGAGATAGCGCGGATCGGCGGCGACACCTTCGACCGGTCCTTTCTTTCCCCAGAAATCGCCGGTGATCACCCGCACGTGCGTGCCATCGTCATCGGTGATCTCGGGGATGTCCTTGGCCGCGATGTCCTGATACCGAGGATTCGTCATCTTGAGCGACGCCGGCAGGTTCGCCCATAGCTGGAAGCCGTGCATGCGTCCGTTCGCGTCCCCCTTCGGCATCTCTTGATGCAGGATGCCGCGGCCGGCCGTCATCCACTGCACGTCGCCGGCGCCCATGGCGCCGCGGTTGCCGAGGCTGTCGCCGTGTTCCACCGTGCCCGCGAGCACGTAGGTGATCGTTTCGATGCCGCGATGCGGATGCCACGGGAATCCCGCGAGGTAATCGTCCGGATTCTCGTTGCGAAAATCATCCAGCAGGAGAAACGGATCGAAGTCCGTGGTGTTTCCGAATCCGAAGGCGCGACGCAGGTGGACGCCCGCGCCTTCGAGGGTCGGCTTCGACGAGGTCACGCGTTTTACAGCTCGAATCGACATTACGCCTCCACTCGTGCGGGGCGCCGCACGGCGAGATTCGCGATACCACCCAGCACGCCGACGACGAGCACGGCCCACGTCACTTCGGGCGTCCACACGGACGCGATCCCGAACGCGGCGTCGAGCGAATAGGCACCCGGTCCGGTCAACGCGAGCGTCGCCACAGCGACCGCGTAGAGCAGCGCCAGTTCGATGCCGCCGTTCTGCGCGAAAAGACCATTCTGCCAGTGAACGCTCACCGCCGCGACGATCATCGTCGCGAGCACGATCGCCGGTCCAACCGGACCGAGCAACCCGAACAGGATCAGCAGTCCGCCGACGACTTCACTGGCGCCCGCGGCCGCGGCGAATGCACGCCCCGGCCGGAAGCCCAGCGATTCGAAATAGCCACCTGTGCCGGCGATGCCGTATCCGCCAAACCACCCGAACAGTTTCTGCGCGCCGTGCGCCGCCATGACGCCGCCCGCGACCACCCTCAAGAGCAACAGCCCTGTATCCATAATCAACTCTCCTTCTGTCAGTAACTATATTTTATATAGTTACGCGAAGTCAAGTAGTCGGTTATCATGTACACAGCATGGCAGATGGGCACGTGCCGGAACTCTGCAACAAGTTCCACCGGGCGAGCGAGCTGATCGGCCGCCGCTGGACCGGCGCGATCATCTACGTCCTGCTGCGCTCGAAGTGCCGCTTCGCGACGCTGCGTGAGGCGATCCCCGACATCACCGACCGGATGCTGAGCGACCGGCTGCAGGAGCTCGAGCAGGAAGGCATCCTCGAACGGATCGTCATCCCTGAATCCCCGATCCGGGTCGAGTACGAACTGACGAAAAAGGGGCGCGCGCTGGCCGTCGCGTTCGACGCTATCGGGCAGTGGGCGGAGAAGTGGGTCGAAGTTCCGTCTCGATCCGCCGATCGGGGACGAACCAAATCGCCGCGACCAAGACATACAGCGCGTCAGCGATCCACGGCATGAAGAACGCCGCCGCGATCGCGGTGGCGTAGCACGCGATCGACAGCTTCCCCTTCGCATCCGATCCGACCGCGTGCCGCAGCCGCGAATGGGCGCCCGAAGCACGAATCAGAATCGTCTGCAACAGCGTGTACGCGCACGCGGCCATGATCAACACCGCGCCGTAGACCGCCGTCGGCCATGCCTCGGTGTAGTGGTCACCCATCCAGTTCGTCGTGAACGGAACAAGCGACAGCCAGAACAGCAGATGCAGATTGGCCCACTGCGATGCGCCGTTGATGCGGTCGGCCGCGTGCAGCATGTGGTGATGGTTGTTCCAGTAGATGCCGACGACGACAAAGCTGAGGGTGTAGGCGCAGAAGGTGGGGAGCACTCCGCGGAGCGCATCGAGCGACGCACCTGCAGGCGCCTTCAATTCCAGCACCATGATCGTGATGATCACGGCGAGCACGCCGTCGCTGAACGCTTCGAGCCGCGCTTTGTTCATCGGCGCGATTATACTGACCGCGCATGACGGCGATTGTGACCGGCGGCGGGGGAGCAGGATGCGGCCGCGCGATCGCGCGACGGCTCGCACGCGACGGCGCGGCGGTCGTCGTCGCCGACGTGAACGAGACGGGCGGTCGTGAAACAGTGCTCGCGATCGAGGACGCCGGCGGCCGCGCCGCATGGTGTCGCGCCGATATGCGCGACGAATCGCAGGTGCAAGCGCTCGTCGACTTCGCGGTGACGACGTTCGGCGCGCTCTCGATCCTGGTGAACAACGCGTCCGCGCCGCACGCACCCGTCGAGGGTATGGCCGGCTGGATGGAATCCATCAGCGTTGATTTTCTCGGCTCGCTGTACGCGACGCGCTACGCGATCGACGCGATGCGGGAGCAGGGCGGAGCGGTCGTCAACGTCACGTCGATCTCCGCCCTCTGGCACGGCCGCACGACGCCAGGCGGATTCCCTGGTTACGACGTGGCGAAGGCGGCGGTGATTCGAATGACGACGTCGCTCGCGAACACGGCCGACGCGTGCGGAGTTCGTATAAACTGCCTCGCGCCCGGCTGGATCAACTCCGATGGCCCGCGTCAGTATTGGGAATCGCTGACGCCGGACCAGCGGCGGGAGCGCGGCGTGCCGTCACGCCTGCTCGATCCGCAGGCCATCGCCGACGTCGTCGCGCGTCTCGCGACCGACTCGACACTCAACGGCCGCATCGTCGTCTGGTGGTCTGAGGATCAGCCGCGACTCGTCACGTGGGGCGATCGCGGGTACCGCAGCTTCGAGGAGTTTGTCTGATGGCTAAAGTGCTCGGCGTCGGCGGCGTCTTCTTCAAGTCCCCGGACCCCAAAAAGCTCGCCGCGTGGTACACACGCTGGCTCGGTCTCGAGAACGACGGCCATGGAGTGTCGTTCAAGCCGGCGACGATGCCGGCGAAAGGCGTGACCGTCTGGGCGCCGTTTGCGGAGACGACGAAATACTTCGCTCCCGCGACGCGCGAATTCATGTTCAACTTCGTCGTCGACGACCTGGACGAGGTGATGGCGCAGGTGCGCCGCGGCGGCGGGCAACAGGTCGGCAAGATCGAGGAAGCCGATTACGGGCGATTCGGCTGGTTCCTCGATCCCGACGGCAACAAAGTCGAACTCTGGCAGCCGAAATAGGAAAATGCTGAATGCAAAATGCGAATTGCTAAATGGAATTGGCAATTTGCATTCAGCCTTTTGCATTTCACTTCACTTGGTCAAGCCCGAGCCGCTGTAGCAGCTGATTGAGTTTCGGCAGGTAAGTGCCCGTCACCTGCGACAGTTTGTCGGTCTCGGTCTTCAACTCGGCTTTCAGATCGTCGAAGATCGGCCCGACGTTGCTGGTCGGCCGGCCGTCGCCCGTTTCGACAACGCGCAGCAGCGACGCGAGACGGTTGTTGGTTTTGATGGGGAAGTTGAGCGGATCCTGATTGCTCTGGTTCCGCACCTGATAGACGGTTTCTTCGACGGCCGTCAGTTCCTTCATCAGCTCGTCGCCGAGCGCCTTCACGTCCGCGTTCTGAGATTTCGACTGCCGATCGATAATCGCCTGCTTCATGCGGCGGATGTTGATGATGGCGGTGTTCGCTTCGTTGACCTTGTCGCGGATGTCGCTCGCGAGCTGGTACTGCGCCCGCAGGTCCGCATCGCTCGCATTGTGCTGCGGGTTCTTGCGAACCGTGAACGATTCGGTCAGCGTCTTGCCGTCGACGATCAACCTCGCCTGGTAGGTGCCCGGCAACACCATCGGTCCGGCCTGCGTCGCGCCCCACAGCACCATGCCGGGGAAGCTCACGACCGGTTCTGACTGCAGATCCCAGGTGAGCCGCTGCAGACCGGCGGTCATCGGCGTCGTCGCTGGACCGCCGCGTCCGCGTCCGCCGCCACCACCTTCCTCGTTTTCGCCCGTCGGCGTGTAGCGATCGACCGGTTCGTCGCCGCGCCCGCGACCCGCGACGCCTGCGCCAGCCGCTCGCCCTGAGCCTGTCGAAGGGCGGCCTTCTTGCGGCTGCGTGCCCTTGATGGTCCGGACGACGACGCCTGTGCTGTCGACGATTTGCAGCGTGAGATCCTGTGCCGGCTTCTTCAACCAATAATCAATCTGCGCGGTGCCGCCGCCGCGGATCGCATCGCCCGGCTTGAAGAGGAACGCGTCGGTCGCGGTGATCGCCGGCTGCGCGTACTGCCGCAACGGATTCACGTCGTCGAGGATGTAGAAGCCGCGGCCGTGCGTCGCAATCGTGACGTCGTTCTGCTCGACCCAGATGTCCGACACCTGCGTGTCCGGCAGGTTCAAGCGGAGCGACTGCCAGTGGTCGCCGTCATCGAGCGACACGTAGAAGCCGTGCTCGGCGCCGGCGTAGAGCAGTCCTTTCTTTTTCGGGTCTTCGCGCACGGAGCTGATGTAATCGTTCGATGCGATGCCGCTGACGATCTTCGTCCACGTGCGGCCGAAGTCGCGCGTGCGGAAGATGTACGGCGCGAAATCCTCGAGGAGCGGTTTTTTCACCGACACGTACGCCGTGCCATCGTCGAAGGCTGACGCGTCGATCTGGCTGACGCGCCCGAACTCCGGCATCTCCCGCGGCGTCACGTTCGTCCACGTCTTTCCCCCATCGCGCGTCACCTGCACGAGGCCATCGTCCGATCCGGCCCAGATGATGTTGACGTCGCGCTTTCCGGGTCCGAGCGAGAACACCGTCCCGTAAATCTCCGGACTGTTCATGTCGTGCGTGATCGGCCCACCCGAATCCTGCATCGTCTTCGGATCGTGCCGCGTGAGATCCGGGCTGATCGCGGTCCACGTCAGCCCGTCGTCGGTGCTCTTCCACACGCGCTGCGACGAGGTGTACAGCAGGCTCGTGTTGACCGGCGAGAAGATGATCGGGAATGTCCACTGCCACCGTTCGTGCACTTCAGCGGAGTTCTCGCCCGAAAAGAACCGCGGATACGCGCCGACTTCCTTGAGCTCGCCGGTCCGGCGGTTCAGCCGCGTCAGGAACGATCCGTTGTTGGCGCCGGAGTAGTACACGTCGGGGTCCTTCGGATCCGGCGCGATGTAGCCCGGCTCGCCGCCGCCCGCTTCGTACGGCGCGACGACGTTGCCGCGTCCGCCGCCGCCCCCGCGACCGAAGTTCGTCGCGCTCGAGACGCACATCGTCGTGTTGTCCTGCTGCGCGCCGCAGACGTGATACGGCACGTGCTTCGTCGTGATGACGTGATAGAACTGGCCGGTCGCGTAGTCTTCGTCGCTCCAGTGACGCGTCGCGACGTTGACGTCGTACGAGATCGTGCCGCCGCCGTCATTCGCGAGCATCACGTGCGTCGAGTCGTCTGGATCGAACCAGAAATCGTGGTTGTCGCCGTGCGTGCCCTGCCCGATCTGCGCGAAGGTCTTGCCGCCGTCGACCGATCGAAACGCGCTCGTATTGAGCGCGATGACCGTGTCCTTGTTGTTCGGATCCGCGAATACGTGCGTGTAGTAGAACGCGCGCTGACGGATGCTGCGCGCGCCGTTGATTAACTTCCACGTCGCGCCCGCATCGTCAGAGCTGAAGAGGCCACCGTTTTCGTTTTCGACGAGCGCGTAGACGCGGTTGGGATCCGCGCCGGACACCGCGATGCTGATCTTGCCGACCACGCCGGCCGGGAGTCCAGGGTTGCGCGTGATCTCGCGCCACGTGTCGCCCCCGTCGGTCGACTTGTACATCCCGCTGCCCGGACCGCCGCTCGACATCTGATACTCGACGCGATACGCCTCCCACAGCGCGGCATACATCACGTTCGGGTTCTTGCGATCGATCTCGACGTCGATGCCGCCCGACTTGTTGTCCTTGAACAGCACCTTCTTCCAGTTGGTGCCGCCGTCGGTGCTCTTGTAGATCCCGCGTTCCTCGCTCGGCGTCCCGTACTTGCCGAAATCGGCGACGAAGACGATGTTCGGGTTCGTCGGATGGATTCTGATCTTCGAAATCGCGTCGGAGTCTTTGAACCCGATGTGCGCCCACGTCTTGCCGGCGTCGGTCGACTTGTAAACGCCGTCGCCCGGCATGATGTTGCCGCGGATGCACGATTCACCGGTGCCGATGAACACGATGTCGGGATTCGATTCCGACACCGCGACGGCGCCGACCGACGACGTCGTGATCTGGTTATCGGTAACCGGCGTCCAGTCGAGACCGCCGTTGGTGGTTTTCCACAACCCCCCGCCGACGGCGCCGAAGTAGCCTTCCTTCGCCCGGCCTTTCACGCCGCTGACGGCGATCGAGCGTCCGCCGCGAAGCGGACCGACGCTGCGCCAGCGCAGGCCGTCGAGAATGGCTTTCTCGATGCCGCCATTCTGCGCGGCGGTGTGCCACGAGGCGGCGAGTACCAAGAGGACGGTTGAGATCCAGAATGTGTAGCGTCGAAGCATGCGGAAAAGTCTAGCACTCGCGGTCCTGCTGGTGTTGCTGCGCGCCGCGCCCTGGGTCTTGTGGGAGCAGGCGCATTTCGATTCGGACCAGGCGACGGCCGGGCTGATGGCGCTGCATGCCTCAGAAGGGCGCGCCTTCCCGCTCGTGCATTACGGGCAGTACTACATGCTCGGCGTCGATACCTGGCTGGCGGCGCCGCTCTTTCGCGCATTCGGCCCGTCGGTGACGGCGCTCAAGCTGCCGCTGGTCGCGATCAACGTCGCAGTCGTCGTCCTGCTGATCCTGCAACTGCGACGTGTCATCGGCTTGTCACCGCCGTTCGCGTTCCTCGCCGCGCTCTTCGTCGTCATCCCGCCGCCGGTCGTCTCGAGCCGGCTCGTGGAGGCGCAGGGCAGCAGCATCGAGGTGTTTCTTTATGTCCTGCTGTTGTGGATGGCGCGGTCGCAGCCGTTCGCGTTCGGAGCGATTGCCGGGTTCGGCTTCATGCATCGCGAGTTCACGCTCTATGCGGTTGCCGCGATCGTAGTGGTGGCGATTCTCGAACGACGCGCTTCCTGGCGTGCCGTGGCGGCGGCGCTTGCGACGGCGATCGCCGTCGCCATCGGCATCGAATTATTGAAGACGCGCGCCGATCTCCTCGGACCCGGATCCGCCGGCACGTATCTCACAAACATCATCAACGCCCATTTCGATCAGTCGGTCCAGTCGCGCCTCTGCTGGAACCCGCGCGAATGGACCGCGAATCTGCAGTGGCTGTTCACGCAGAATCTCGGTGTGCTATTCGGCTGGCGTGTGGGTCCGTTGTCCGAGTTCAATCTCAACACGCGCGTCGCGGGCGGCCATTTGGTCGCGGCGGCCGCGATCTTCATCGTGTGTTGCGGCGCGAGCCTATCAGGCGAGCGGAAACCGTTCGCTCTGTACCTGATTCTCGTCGGCCTGCAGGCGATAGGCGTCTACGCGTTTCTCAGCTGTGTTGTCCGCGACGGCATGCTCGTGCGGTACACGTTGCTCGGCCTCCTGCTCGCGGTCGGTGCCGCAGCGCTCGCGCTCTCCTCGTCTTCGGCCATCGTTCGCGCCGTCACCGCATCTGCGATCGTCGTGTGGGCGCTCGCCGCGGCAACCGACGACGTCCTCGTGCTGCGCGAGTATCTCAAGTCGCCGCCGCGCGACGAGTATCGCGAGCTCACGACCTTTCTCGAGTCGCAAGGCATCAGGTTCGGAATGGCTCCGTTCTGGACCGCGTATCACGTCGACTTCCTCTCGCACGAACGCGTGATCCTCGGGACGTGGGAACGCATACAGATCGCCGAATACCAGGACCTCGTGAAGCAACATGCGAACGAGGCGGTGCGGATCACGGTCGACGAACCGTGTCCGGCGACTGCGATGGCCTATCGTCGCTGGTGCGTGATCCGATGATGCTCGTTCGGCAGTTGCTCGCGATCGCGATCCTGCCGTTCACGATGGCGGTGATCATTCCGATGTGGATCGGGCGTGCGAATCGCGCCGCGTTCGTCGCGCCGGTGACTCCCGCCGACTACGCGCTGATCGTGGGCGGCATCGCTGCCGCGATCGTCGGCCTCGCGCTGTTCATTTCGACGAACTATTTGTTCTGGACGCGTGGCCGCGGCACGCTCGCGCCGTGGGACCCGCCGCGCGAGTTCGTCGCCGTGGGACCCTATCGCTACGTGCGAAACCCGATGATCAGCGGCGTGATTCTGATCATCCTCGCCGAATCGCTCGTGTGGCGGTCATGGCAGATCGGTGAATGGGCCGCCGCGTTCTTCGTCATCAACCTGATTTACATCCCGCTCGTCGAACAGCCGATGCTCGACGCGCGTTTCGGCGCCTCATATCGCGAGTACAAGAAACGCGTGCGCATGTTCCTTCCGCGCCTAGCGCCGTGGCAGCAGTGATTTCGGGATCTTCGCGACGACGGTGAAGTTCGGATCGACGACGTTCGCGATCTCGTACTCCGTTGCCTGTCCCATGAACGTCTGCGCGCCGCGCTCGGTGAATCCGTAATCGGCCTGCAGCCATTTCTGCAGCTCCGTCGTCGCGTGCTGGAACGCTTCGAGGAGTGGCCGCGCGCTGCCGAGGACCAGGATGTGCGTCGCGGTTTCCATCCGCGGCCAACCGATCGGTTTCTTCTTGATGACGTCGACCGAGAACTCGACATCCAACGACGTCTCGAGACCGGTGCCGACGACTTCGCCTTCGCCCATGCGCGCGTGACCGTCGCCGAGAAACAGCAACGCCCCCGGCTCGTTCACCGGCAGCATCAATTTTGCGCCCGCGCCCATGCCCGCGTAATCCATGTTGCCGCCCCATGCGCCGGGCGTGGCGGTCGAGATCGCTTCTTTGCGCGCCGGCGCGACGCCGATGCACCCGAGCATCGGCTTCAACGGCAACTCGATGCCGCCCGGCTGGATGTCGATCTGATCGAGGCGCGCGACGCCCTTCGCTTTGTCGATGGTCCACGTCGTCCGCTTCGGATCGCGATCGGTGCGTTGCGCGATTGCGCCCGGATCGACGGTGTAGGGCGCGAGAAGACTGGACGAATACGCGCTCGCGCGATTCGTCTCGAGCCGCAGCAGCGTGACGACGATCGTGTCGCCCGGCTCGGCACCGTCGACGAAGAACGGACCGGTCTGCGGATTCGGTCCGGGTGCGACCTGTTTGCCGTTCCAGTCGACGCCGCCGGCGTCGATCGTTTTGGTGATGACACGATCGCCTGGCTTGATGTGCAGCGCAGGCGGATGCGCCGCCGACCACGTCGTGTAGAAATGATCCGGTACGAACGTGTGCGTGTCGGCGAAAGCGGCCGTCGGCGCGAACGCGCCGGCGGCCATCGCGATCAGCAGCGCAGATTTCATGCCGCCGATTATAGGCGGCTTACGGAGTCGTCTTCATGTCTGCCCAACGCGAGGTGAGTGCCGACAGCCGCACGTCGGCCGCCGCCGCATCGCGCCCCGTCATGTGCTCGAGCACATGACGCGCTTCGTCGGTCCGCCGCTCGGCGAGCAGATAATCCGCCAGCGCAAGCCCCGAATGATAGCGATCGACCGCTCCGCTCGCTGCGCGGCGGAAGTACGGCTCCGCCTCACGGCGCCGATCGGTCGTGACGTAATACCAACCCATCGCGCGGTTGGCGAGTTCGTCGTCGGGTGCGAGCCTCAGCGCGTGCAGCAGTTCGGTCAATCCTGCGTCCGCGTCGCCCCCCGCGACGAGCACCTCGCCGAGCAACACATGCGGCTCGGCCTCGGTCGGCGCCAGACGGATGGCCTGGCGGAATTCGTCGGCGGCGCCGGTGGGATCGCCGCTGGCGATCCGCAGCCGGCCATCGGTGATGTCGGCGAGCAGCACCGCGCTGCGGTGCGTCGGCTGCCGCGCGAGCACGTCGCGCGCACGGTCGCGTGCGCCGGCCACATCCCCGGTCGCGAGCAGGACTCGACCGGCGGCGACACGTGCGTCGAGATCAGCCGGCGCGAGATCAGTGATGCGCGTGTACTCCTCGTACGCGTGACGCAGATCGTCGGTCGCCATGTACGCGTCCGCCAGCTTGCGGTGGGATGTGACGTCGTTCGGCGCCAGGCGGACGGCGTTCCGGTAGTCGAGGATCGCCGCGGCGGTGTGACCGCGGCGGATCGCATCGTCACCGCGCGCGAGAAACTCGCGCGCGGTGTGTGGTCCACGACGAAGCGTGACGGCAGCGATGGCTGCGAGGCCAATGATGGCCACCACCCAGCGCCACCGATTGCGAATCAACGTGCGGAGCGTCGCCATCTGAAGATTCCGAGCGTGCCTGTCAACATCAGGATCAACGTGCCCGGCTCCGGCGTGGCGGAGAGCGACCCGCCGCCGCCGATCGACGCGAGGCCGCCGCCGCCCGCGATCGATCCGGCCGTCGACCGCGCGAACGCGACCTGCGACGGCGCGACCGTATCCTGCGAGAACACCGGACTGACGATCGCCGCCGGCGTCGTCGCCGTCATCGCCGCGGCGACGGTCGTGACTGCTGCGGGCGTGACGACACCAGCGGCAACGGCCGAGTGTCCGCCGCCTGCGTGTGCAGCGCTCGGATGCGCCGTGTTGTTGTGCGACGAGGCCGCATGCGCTGGACTGTGACTGCTGACGTGGTTCGTGGCCAGCGACCTCGCGCCCGACGCGCCCATCCCGCCGCCGCCACTGCCGCCGATGTGCGTGGCTGCGCCGCCCACGCCGCCGCCCGCGTGCGCGGCCGAGGCTCCCTGCAGACGTGCCGGCGCAAACCGGACGTCCCGCGCACGACCGATGTCGGCCGTGTCGCGAGTGTCGTGAGGCGCCAAGCCGATCGACGCCGTGCCAACCGGCGCCGCCAGTTCAGCTACGACGGGAACGGCACTCGCCGCAACGCGGCTCGCGTATGACGACGCGACAGGGAACTGTGAACGGGTGTCGGTCGCAGGTGGTGCGATGATAGGCGGTGGATGCGCCGTCAGATCGCAGTCGGTGCACAGCGACGGCGACCGTTCGTGGCCGATCCACGCGGTCGCCACGGTCGCTATCGCGAAGCTGGCGATAACCCCGAGGCCTACCCGCGCCGATTGATGCAGCCTTAGGTTCATGCGTTCTCCCTCCAGCGCGACCATGCGCGCACCGATCAGTTGTGCACGGGCACTGCCGCAGATCCGCCGATGCGACTCGACGTGTCGCCTGTCGATCGCCACGTGAAAGGAATTTCCACAACGATGGCGCGCGTTATCCCTTCTCTTACCGCGGCCGCCGCGGCGTCACTCGTCGTGTATCAGTGGGCGGTCGCCCGGCCGCTGTGGCTCGACGAGGAGATGCTCGCGATCAACCTGCGCGAGCGCGGGCTCCCGCAACTGGCCGGTGCGCTTTCACTCGGCCAGACTGCGCCGTACGGATGGCTGGCGCTGCAGCGGCTGGTCCTCGACATGTTCGGGTCCGGCGAGCGCGCGCTCCGCGCGGTGCCGATGATCTTCGGCCTCGCGTCGATGGCGATCGCGCTGTGGATCGGTCGCCGGTGGCTCGCGCCGCTCGGCACGTCGCTGCTCGTGTTGATGACCGGCGTCGGCCAATGGGTGACGTATTCGTACGTCGAGTTCAAGCCGTACTCGGCCGACGTGTGTCTCGGATTGTGGCTGCCGGCGCTGGCGGTCTGGGCGATCGAAACCGACCGCGTTGTGATCTGGTGGACGGTTGCGGCCGTCGCGCAATTCGTCGCCAACGGCGCAACGTTCGTCGCGCCCGGCTGCGCGGCGTTGATCGTCGTGTCGGTCTGGCGGAGACGCGGCCTGCGTGCTGCGTTTCGCGCGGCAGTGCCTGGACTGCTGTTTCTCGTACTCTTCGGAATTCACTACGTCGTCGCTCTTCGACCGGCGCAGGCGAGCACGTACCTGCAGACGTACTGGCAGTTGCAATTCCCACCGACGCACACAGGGCCGATCGCCATCATCACGTGGTTTGCGCCGCGCCTCGCCGCGATCGCCGTCAAGCCCGGTGGCACTCGCATCGGTGTGGCGCTGTGGATCGCGGCCGTTGCAGGATTCGTCGCGGCAACCGGTCGTCGCAGATTGCTTGCGGTGTCGTTCGCGCTTGTCCTTCTCTCATCCTTCGCGCTCGCGACCGCACACGTGCTGCCGTTCTTCGAGCGCCTCGTCTTGTGGATCGTGCCGGCATTGTTCGTCGGCGTCGCGATGCTGGCAGACGTGGGCCGGCCTGGAGGTCTGCGCTACGCCAGCACGGTGATCGCGATCCTCTTTGCCGCGGATGTGGCATACGTCGGCCTGGACGATCTGCGTGCGCGTCCGGCAGCGTCACATCACCGGCTGGACGATCGCGCATCGGTGCGATGGCTGGCTGCACACGAGCAGCCGGGCGATGTGTGGGTGACGACGCATCTCGCCCTGCCGGCGATCTGGTGGTACGCCGGCGATCGGCGGATCGTCGAGGTCGGGTACCGCGAAAGCGGGTGCGGCGACGCGCTGCACGATCAGTTGAGCGGCGCCACGCGGGCGCTCGTGTACCTGGGATTTCGATTCGACGACGTCCCGAACGGATTCGACGACTTGCTGTTGACGACGTTGACCGAGCGGGGCCGAATCGTGGCATTCCGCGGTTTCGGTGACGACAGCCGCGTCGCCGTCGTCGATCTCCGCCTCACGTCGCGGCGCGACCTCGTTCCCGGACGCGCAGGCTGCGTCGGCGCCGAACCGGCTCGGCGCTGGTAGAATCCGCCTACGCGCGTTCCCGCGCTTCGGCGTGACACGTCCCTGGAGTCTTACATGAGATATCGCTTCTCCGCACTGGTTGTGGTGCTGTTTGCTGCCTTCGGTGTCCAGTTGATCCTCGGTCAGTCATCCGCGGGTCCATTCGACTCGCTGCATTTCCGGTCGATCGGCCCGGCGTCGATGTCGGGACGCATTGCCGATCTCGCCGTATACGAGGCCAACCCGGCGATCTTTTTCGTCGGCGCCGCGCATGGCGGCGTGTGGAAAACGACCAACGGCGGCACGACATTCGAGGCGCAACTCCAGGATCAAGGACAGCTCTCGATCGGCGACGTGACCGTGTCGCAGAGCAATCCCGATCTCGTCTGGGTGGGCACCGGCGAATCGAACAACCGCCAGAGCACGGGCTGGGGCGACGGCGTCTACAAGTCGATCGATGGTGGCAAGCACTACACCAACATGGGTCTGAAGACGTCGCTGTACATCAACCGCATCGTCATCGATCCGCGCAACAACGACGTGGTGTTCGTCGCCGCCACCGGCAGTCTGTGGGGACCGGGCGGCGAACGCGGCGTCTACAAGACGACCGACGGCGGCAAGACGTGGAAGCGCGTGTTGTTCGTGGACGAGGACACAGGGGCGAACGACCTTGTTATGGACGCGACGAACAATCAGGTGCTCTACGCGTCAACGTACCAGCGTCGGCGAAGCGCGTGCTGCATGAACGGCGGCGGTCCCGGCAGCGGCATCTGGAAGTCGACCGACGGCGGCGAGACGTGGACGCGGTTGAAGGGCAATGGGCTCCCGGACGGTCCGCTCGGCCGCATCGGTCTCGACGTCTATCGCCGCCGCTCGAACATTCTCTACGCCATCATCGAAGGGCCCGATCCGGCCGCGCTCCGCGGACGCGGTGCCGCGTCGACGCCCGACGAAACGCCGCAGGGCCGCGGTGCGACGACAGCGACCAAGGTGACGCCGGATCTCGCCATGGGTCTCTACCGATCGGATGACGCCGGCGCCCACTGGCACAAGGTCAACGACGAAAATCCGCGCCCGATGTACTTCAGCCAGATCCGGATCGATCCGAACGATCCCGACACGATCATCTACGCGGGCGTCAAACTGCATCACTCCACCGACGGCGGCAAGACGGTCACGCTGAACGCGACGCAAACGATCCACGACGACGTGCACGCGATCTGGTGGGATCCCGCCAACTCGCAGCACGTCCTGATCGGCAACGACGGCGGCCTCGCGGTCACCTACGATCAAACGAAGACCTGGAATTTCTTCCAGAACCTGCCGATCGGCCTCTTTTATCACGTCAGCGTCGACAACGCGACGCCGTACAACATCTGCGGTGGCATGCAGGACAACTACGTGTGGTGCGGCCCGAGCGCGGTCCGCGGCGCCGCCGGCATCGCGAACTATCACTGGCAGACGATGCAGGGCGGTGATGGATTCGAAGCGCTGCAGGATCCGGTCGATCCGCGGATCGCGTACAGCGAATCGCAGGATGGGAACATGGTCCGCATCGATCGCGTCACGGGCGAAACGGAATCGATTCGGCCGCAGGCGCTGCCCGGTGAACCCGCGCTGCGGTGGAACTGGGACACGCCGATGGCGATCTCGCCGCATGATCCGAAAGTGATCTACGCCGTCGGCAACAAGATCTTCCGCTCGTCGAACCACGGGCTGAATTGGGAAGGCGTCAGCCCGGATCTCACGGGCAACGGCAATCGCGATGATGTCGTCACGATGGGCGTGAAGGGGACCGACGTCACGATCGCGAAAAACGACGGCATCCAGGCGTGGCCGACGATCGTCTCGTTCGCGGAATCGGCGAAGCGGCCGGGCCTGTTGTATGCGGGCACAGACGACGGTCACCTGCAGGTGTCGCACGATACGGGACGGTCGTGGGTCGACGTGATGGACAAGGTTCCTGGATTGCCGAAAGGCATCTGGGTGTCCGAAGTCGTCCCGTCACGCTTCGACGAGGCGACGGTCTATGCGACGTTCGACGGTCATCGTCAAAATGACTTCAAGACTTACATCTACGTCAGCCACGACTCCGGCATGACGTGGGAATCGGCCTCGGCGAATTTGAAAGACGATGTCGTGAAGACGTTGACGGAGGATCCCCGCAACCAGAATGTGCTGTACATCGGCACCGAGACCGGATTGTTCGTGTCGATCGATCGTGCGAAGAGCTGGCAGCGGATTCGCGCGAACCTGCCGTGGGTGCGCATCGACGAAATCACGATCCATCCGCGCGACAACGCGATGGTCCTCGCGACGCACGGCCGCGCGATCTGGATCCTCGATCACCTCGAACCGATCCAGGAGTACGCGGCGGCGCAGCAGGCCGCCGGTGACGCGAAGCTGTTCTCGATGACGTCGGCGATGTACCGTCGTCCCGGGCGCGATCGTAATTACGAGTTCTGGGGCGATCACACGTTCTTCGGCGAGAATCCGCCGCAGTCGGCGGTCATCTCATGGGTGAACAAGAAGCCGGTCGGCGAAGTGAAATTGAAGATCGCCGACGCCACTGGACATGAGGTCCGCGAGATCGGCGGGCCGGTCCTGGCGGATCGCAACAAGCCGGGCATCCAGTCGGCGTGCTGGGATTTGCGCGTGCAACCAGTCCCGCAGCCGCCGAACGCGGCTCGTGGTACTGCGGATCGCGGAACGCGGAATGCGGATTCGAGTCCGCAATCCGAAACCCGCAATCCGCAATCTCCCTTCGGGGCCGGATGCGACGTGCCGTCGCAAACAGGCGGCGGCGGTGGGTTCTTCGGAGGCGGACAGACCGGCGGACCGTGGGTCCTCGCGGGGACCTACACCGTCTCGCTCGTGGTCGACGGCAAGACCGTGGACACCAAGTCGCTGAAGGTCGTCGACGATCCCGAAGTCGCGCTGACGTCGCTCGAGAAGAAGCGGATGTTCGACATGGCGATCGAGATGCACGAGCTGCAGAAGCGCGTCACGGACGCGCAGACGGCGCAGCAGTCGCTGTCGCGCCAGATGACCGATCTCGCGAAGACGGTCGCCGACCGCAACGATCTGCCGACTGACGTGAAATCGCAGTTCGAGTCGCTGAACAAGGATCTGACAGCGCTGGCACCGAAGTTCGCGACGCCGCAGGGACGCGGCGGCGGCGGGCGCGGCGGCGATAACCCGAGCGTCGCCGGACGCATCGGCCAGGCGAAGAACGGCCTGATGGGCGGCATGCCGGTCACCGAACAAACGACGCGTGCATACACGGAAGCGAAATCGCAGACGCCGAAAGCGATCGCGGATTTGAACGCGCTCATCGCGCGCGCGTCGACGGTCAGCGCCGCGCTCGCGCGTTACAACCTGACGTTGACGGTACCGCAGCCGGTGCAAACGCCGGCGATGACCGCGACCTCACGCCGCAGCAGTCAACGGTAATGGAGCAGATGTTCCTGCCCGAGATCGAGCGTCATGAGGGCGACAGCGCTTGGTCGGCGGCGATTCGCCAGTTGCGTGAGGCGCAGCTGCCGATCCCGCAAATCTGGCATCTGTTCGCCTACAAACCCGATCGAACGGATCATCTCGCGGCGTTCACGCAGGGCGTCATGCGCGGGCCGTCACCGCTGCCGCCCGGCATCCGCGAACTGATCGCCGCGTTCACGTCGCGCCGCAACGACTGTCCGTTTTGAATCGGTTCGCACGCCGCGGTCGCGGCGGAATTGCTGAACGATCGCGCGCTGGTCGACGCGGTGCTCGAGAACTTCCGAACGGCGCCGATCGACGATCGGCACAAAGCGCTGTTCGCGTTCATCGAGAAGATGAACGCGCGCTCGAACGCGATCGCCCGTCAGGACGTCGACGGGCTGAAAGCAAACGGATGGGCCGAGGAAGCGATTTACGACGCGATCACCGTGTGCGCGCTCTTTCGCTTCTACAACGCATGGATCGATGCGACGGGCGTGCATGACCTGCCCGCGGCGGCGTATGCGATGAGCGGCAAGCGCATGGCCGCGCACGGGTACGTCCGATGATGCGCGTTGGCGCGGCCGCGATCGCCCTCGTGCTGCTGCAGGGCGTGTCCGTGAAGCCGCTGGTGTACGTGCTCTCGACCGGAGGCACGATTTCGGGTCGCGGCGACACGTCGACCAACCTGACCGATTACCGATCGGGATCCGTCCTGGGGGAACAGCTGGTCGCGGGCGTGCCCGAGATCAGGCAGGTTGCGGACGTCAAAGTCGAACAGATCGCGAACGTTTCCAGCACCGACATCACGCCGGCCATCTGGTTGACGCTGGCGAAACGAATCAATGCAATCTTCACCCAAGATCCAACGGCGGCCGGCGTGGTCATCACGCACGGCACCAACACGCTCGAGGAGACGGCCTACTTCCTGAATCTGACGGTCAAGCACGACAAGCCGGTCGTGCTCGTCGGATCGATGCGTCCGTCGACGGCCATCAGCGCCGACGGACCGATCAACCTGCTCAACGGCGTGCGGACGGCGATCGCGCCGGACGCGCGCGGCAAGGGCGCGCTCGTCGTGCTCAACGACGAGATCAACGCGGCGCGCGATGTGACGAAGACGAACACCTATCGCGTCGAGACATTCCGCGCGCCCGAACTCGGGATCCTTGGATACGTCGACGGCGACCAGGTGAGCTTCTATCGATCGTCGACGAAGCGGCACACGACGCGGTCCGAGTTCGACGTGACGACGGTCGCGGCGCTGCCACAGGTCGAGATCGCGTATTCGTACGCGGGTGCGGGCACCGCCGTCATCGACGCACTGGCTGCTGCCGGCGTCAAAGGGATTGTCTTTGCCGGCACGGGCGCCGGCCTCCTCTCGACCGTCGAGCGCAACGCGGCGAAGACGATTGCGGCGATGCCGGAGGCCACGCGGCCCGTCATGGTGCGATCGGCCCGCGTCGGCAACGGTCGCGTCGTCTCGAATGCCCCTTACGACGACCTCGGCATGATCCCGGCGGACAACCTCAATCCGCAGAAGGCGCGCGTGCTGCTGATGCTCGCGCTGACGAAGACGCGCGACCGTAAAGCGATCGCGCGCATGTTTCAGGAGTACTGACGTGATGGTCGCGTTGCTCGCCATCCTGCTGCTGCCGCCCGACGCCGCCACCGTTGCCGAACTGACGCGGCTCGAACGCGTGTGGAACGAAGCGCAGCGGCAGAGCGATGCGGCCGCGCTCGACACGCTGTTCGCGGACGACATCGTCATCACCGTTCCCGAGATGCAGCGGCTCGGCAAGTCGTCGATCGACTTGTTGCGCACCGGGCGCATGAAGTTCGATAGCTACGAGTCGTCCGATCTGCAGATGCACGTGAACGGCGATTCGGCGATCGTCACCGGACGCATTCGCCGGTCGCGAGTCAACGACGGCAGGACGTTTGGAGACGACTGGCTGTTCACGAAGACCTACGCGCGGCTCGACGGCGAATGGAAGGTCGTCGCGTTCCACGCCTCGATCACGCCCAAGCCGTGAGTCGACTGCTGATTGCCTCGAAGTTCGCCGACACATATCGCCGGTTGATCGGCGACGCACGGCTCCCGGACCTCGACATCACCACCGACGCCGCCATCGCGGACATCGCGTTCGGCGAACCGTCCCTGATTGCGCCCGACATTGACCGGCTCCGCGGCGTCAGGTGGGTGCAGTCCACGTGGGCGGGCGTCGAGCCGCTGCTCGACCCGACACGGCGCCGGGATTACGTGCTGACCAACGCGCGTGGCGTGTTCGGTCCGCAGATGTCGGAGTACGTGTTTGCCTACGTTCTCGCGCACGAGCGACATCTGATCGAGAAGTTCCGCGCGCAGCAGGAACGGCGATGGGATCCGGCGCCGCCGGGGATGCTGCCCGGCAAAACGATCGGGTTACTCGGCGTCGGCACGATCGGCGCCGCGATCGCGCGCACCGCGAAGCATTTCGGCATGCGCGTCAAAGGGTTCACCCGCGCGAGCGAAACATCGGCTGATGTGGACGAGTATTTTCACGGTGACGATCGTGGCGCCTTTGCCCGCGATCTCGATTACCTCGTCGCCGTGATGCCGAACACCGCGAAGACCCGTCATCTTGTCGATGCCGATCTGCTCGCTGCGCTGCCGCCACATGCCGTGTTCATCAACCCGGGACGCGGATCGACGGTCGACGAAGACGCCCTGGCGGCGGCGTTGCGCGCGAAGCGAATCGCGGGTGCCGTGCTCGACGTGTTTCATCAGGAGCCGCTGCCGCCCGACCACGTGTTCTGGACGCTGCCAAACGTGCTGATCACGTCTCACACGGCTGCACTGAGTTTTCCAGAGTTGATCGCGCCAATCTTCATCGACAACTATCGACGCTTCGTCAACGGCCAGCCGCTGCGGTACGTCGTCGACTTTCGAGACGAGTACTGACCGCGGCCGAGACGCCTGCTGGATCGAGCGACGTTTCCATCATGTGTCCGTCCACATACCGCGTGAGCACGTCACCGCGGAGGATCACTCGCTCGTCACGTGACGCCTTTTGGATCGTCAGCGTCTTCCTGAACACCGACTCCGGATGTGTAGACGTGAAATGGTTCGCGACGACGATGTCCCACGGCGTCTGCGGATCGTCGGTGAACTCGTACAGATCCATCGCGTTGCCGTCCGCGTCGCGCATCGATAACACCCAGAGGGGATCGTCTCGTCGCAGGGTGTATGTGATCCCGCCTTGCGCCGCCGTTGCGCCGTCGCGCATCTCGATCGGCTCGAGGAGGCCGAGTCCGCCGAACCCGACATCCGCGAGCACGTCAAGCACTCCAGGCACTCCAGGCACTCCAGGCACGTCAGGCACGTTAGGCACCCCAGGCACGTTAGGCACCCTAGGCACCCCAGGCACCCTAAGCACCATGTGCGTGCGGCACCATCGCTCTGGGGGACCACGGCGAACGCGCCCGAGCAGCGTGATCGGTGCGAAGCCGAGGTCGGTCAACGCCGCTTTGAAGAGGGTGTTGTGCTCGAAGCAGTAGCCACCGCGACCCTCATCCAGGAACTTGCGCTCGAGGTCGGCCACGTCAACGCTGATCGCGCCGCCGTTCTGAATCGTGAGGTTCTCGAAGAGAAACGTCTCTCGATGCGCGAGATGGATCCGTCGCAGCGTATCGAGTGTCGCGCCGACAGGCGGAGCGATGCCGATTCGCGCGAGATAGTCGGTGACGCGCACGCTGTGCTACCATTATGGCTTCCAATGCGTTCGGCCGCCGTTTCACTCTCGCTGCTTAGCCTCGTCCTTATTCCGGTCGGCATTTGTGTGCCGACCTGCAGAGAGTGATGTAGCCGCCACAACCAAGCGTCAGACAAGGGCCATCACTCGCGAGAGTGATGGCCCTTTTGCTTTTTGGAGAGAACGATGGAACCGCGAATGGAAACACGACCCAGTCAACCGCCGCCGACCGCCCCGGAACCCGAGGAAGAGCCGGGATACGGACACGGCGTCTAATTCACCGTGCTAATCCGCCGGGCTGCACGTACAGGCACGGGAGTGGGCGTCTGACGTCTTGCCAACTGAGGACTTCGGTTTCGTCCGCGGAGGGGCAGTGTGCCGCGGCATCTTTGCGGAGTGCGGTTTTCTTCAGCGTCAACGTCCACCGCACGCCGCCGCCATCCTCCAGCGTGGCGACGTCCACGACGCCGCAAACGCCTTCCGGGCCGACACTGCTGACATATCGCGTCGGCGTGTCCTTGCGAAAGACGCGGTCGTAGGCGTGCGTCGTGATCATGCAGGTGTTCGGCGGCGCGTTGTCGGTCGTCAGGAACACCTGCTGAAACGTGCAGGTGAGCGTCTCACCGGTGCGATCGGGATCGCATTCGCCGCCTTCGAACTCGATCGTGCCACGCTGTGGCGCGTTGGCGAGAAAGGGAATGGTGACGTGCTGCGCCTCGGCGCGAGTCGCGACAAGGACGATCGCCGCAGCTGTGGCGATACGTGAGAATGGCGGCATGACCCCAGTGTAGACTGTGCCGCACATGCCCGACACCGACCGCGGCGGCGTGACGTTGTACTGGGAGACGCGCGGGGACGGCGAGCCCCTGCTGTTGATCATGGGCCTCGGCGTCACGCTCGAAGGCTGGAGCAGGATCGGACCGGAACTCGCGAAACGATATCGGACGATCCTGTTCGACAATCGCGGCACGGGCCGCAGCGGCACACCTCCTGGTCCGTACTCGATCGTCGAGATGGCGGCGGACGCGGCGGCTGTGCTCGACGCCGCTCGCGTCGAACGCGCGCACGTATTCGGGATCTCGATGGGCGGGATGATCGCGCAGGAATTTGCTCTGCAGTATCCGTCCCGTGTGCGGTCATTGATTCTCGGATGCACCGCGCCTGGCGGGCGCGACGCCGTGCCGGCCAAGAAAGACGTCATCGCGGCCCTCGGTGCACGGACGACGATGACCCGCGAGCAGGCGATGTGGGCGATGGCGCGCTATATTTACGACGCGTCGACGCCGCGCGAGCGGATCGCCGAGGATTTCGCGCGCCGCCTGAGCCAGCCGGTGACGGCCGACGGCTATTTCGCGCAGCTCGCCGGCATCCGCGCGTGGGGCGGCGCGCTGTCACGCCTGCCGTCAATTGTCGCGCCCACGCTGGTGATCCACGGCGAGACCGACGAGCTCGTGCCGCCGGAGAACGGCCGTACCATCGCGCGCGCGATTCCGAACGCGCGGCTCGTGATGCTGCCGCGCGCCAGCCACATCTTCACCACCGATGCGTTCGACGCGTCGCTTGATGCGGTGTTGTCATTTCTGAAGGAGCATGCCGATGTCACTGAACACGCGGTGTCGTAGCGATCACCCAACCACGGAACACACAGAACTCACAGAACGAAACTGGTTTCGTGCATTCTGTGCGTTCTGTGGTTGTTGCTTGTTTCTGGCCGGCATGTTTGTCGGACGCCTGCAGGCGCAAGATCACCGTGTGTTCGAGCTGCGGAAATATACGGCGCCGGAAGGGAAGCTGGGCGAACTCGAGGCGCGCTTTCGCAACCACACGATCCGCATTTTCAACAAACATCACATGACGAGCATCGGGTATTGGGTGCCGGCGGACGCGCCCGACTCGCAGAACACCTTGATCTACATCCTCGCGCACCCGAGCCGAGACGAGGCGAAGAAGAACTGGACCGAGTTTCAGGCGGATCCCGAATGGCAGAAGGTGAACACCGAATCCCAGGTCAACGGCCGCATCGTCAGCAAAGTCGAATCGACCTTCATGGACGCTCTCGACTTTTCGGCGATCAAATAGAGGCTAGAGGCTGGAGGCCTTATGAAACGCATCTTTGTTGCGGCTGGGCTCGTAGCAGTCGCCTTCGCATCCGCGCTCGCGCAGCAGCCAGGCACGACACCGCAGTTCACGGGCAAGTCGACGCCGATGGACGGCAAAGATCTCAGCGCCGCGCGCCGCAGCTTCGAAGCTGGCGCACGCAGCTACTGGCATAGCCACGACAACGGGCAACTGTTGTTCGTCGAAAAAGGGCACATGCGGACCGCGAAACGCGGTCAGCAGATGAAGGAACTTGGCCCAGGTGAGAGCGACTACACCGGTCCGAACGTCGTCCACTGGCATGGCGCCGCCCCGAATGAGGAGCTCATCCAGATCAATATCGGATTCGGCGGCGGTTCGAAGTGGTACGAGGCCGTCAGCGACGCGGACTATAACGGGAAGAAATAGGCGTGCTGCGGATGCGGATTGAGAATTGCGGATTAATCGTCGAATAAATCCGCCATCCTCATTCCTCAATCCGCAATACAGGTTCTATCGATGGTGCTGGCTGAAGAAGTTCCAGATAACGTCCGAGGCATCGATATTTTGCGATGACGCGCCAAGCGTGCGCTTGGCCATCGCTTCTTTGATCCCGTCCGCGTGATGCGGAGGCCAGCGATGGCCTCCACCTTCAATCTCGTACCACACCACGCTCGCCTCGCTGCGGCAGCCGGAGTAAACGCGCTTCGTCACTGACGTGCCGTCTTGCACCCGCACCGGCAGCGCCGTTGACGTCACCGTTGCGCCGCAGCCGTTCTGCGATCGCCAGAATTCCTGCGTTGCGCGGCTGCTCTCGACATTGCCGCCGGCGGCGGATCCTTTCAACGTCCCGCCGACTTCGCCGCCGTTGAAGGGCACGACAGGATCCGCGACGCCCTGGACGCCGACAACCGCGACGCTCGTCGACGGATGGCACTTCGGCACGTAGGTCGTCCCGATCGTACCGATGACGGGTGCGACGGCCGCAAACGTATCGGCCGCATCGCACGCGAGGCGGTTGACGAAGATGCCGCCGTTCGACGGCCCCGTCGCGTAGACGCGCGCTCGATCCACGGTGTGGCTCTTCGCGATGTCCGCGACGATCGCCTTCGCGAACGCGACGTCATCGACCCCGTCCTTTTCCGCCGTCGTCGTCCCGCGTCCGTCGTTCCACGACTTACCGACACCTTCCGGATACGCGACGATGAAGCGATCGCGATCGCTCAGCGCGTCGAAGTTGCTGATCTCTTCCTGGTTTTCCGGTGTCTCGCCGCCGCCGTGAAACGCCAGGACGACAGCGCCGCTCGCGGCGGTGGGCGCGTGAAGCAAATATCGTCTGGACATGCCCTGGACGGTGATCGTGACGCTCTGGGCGCCGACGGCGGTGGCACTCTTCTCGCCGCGGCGTGCCGCGATGCGGCCGCGCAACCCGCGTTGCTGGGCATCCGCCACCGCGACGACGGTGACCGCAATCGTGACCGCGAGCACCGCGCGAAGATGTAGCGTCATACCCGGTCGTATCGTAAGCTGTGCCCATCATCCTTATGGTTAAACGAATCTTTTACGCATTCGGGTTTGCCGCCGTCGTGTCCGTCGGTTTGGGCGCCCAGGACGTGGACTGGACGAAGGCGAACGCCGACACACTGGAACACTTTTCGGCGATCGTGCGCATCGATACGTCGGCGAAAGAGAAAGCCGCGGCCGAGTACATCAAGAAGGTGCTCGACGACCACGGGATCCCGGCGCAGATCTACGCGAGCGATCCCGATCGGCCGAACGTCGTGGCGCGCCTCAAAGGCAACGGCAAGAAGCGTCCGCTGCTGTTGATGGGCCACACCGACACGGTCACGATCGATCCCGCGAAATGGAAGCCGTTCGGGCCATTCAGCGCCGCGCGCGACGGCGGGTACATCTACGGCCGCGGCACGATCGACGACAAAGACAACGCCGCGGCCGGCTTGATGATGATGCTCCTGTTGAAGCAGTACAACGTGCCGCTCGATCGCGACGTCATCTTCCTCGCCGAGGCGGGCGAGGAGGGCAACTCGCGCATCGGCATTCAGTACATGATCGCGCAGCACTATCCCGACATCGACGCCGAGTACTGCATCGCGGAAGCGGGTGACGGCATCCGCGAGAACGGCAAGATGAAATACGTCGAGGTCGAGACGACGGAAAAGGTGCCGGGCGGCGTCGAGCTCGTCGCGCACGGTATCTCGGGACACGGATCCATTCCGCTGAAGTCGAACGCCATCGTCCACCTCGCAACCGCGGTCGGGAAGATCGGCGAGTGGCGGCCGGACATCAAGTTGAACGAGACGACCGCGACGTACTTCCGCAAGCTGTCGCAGATTTCGACCGGCGACCAGGCGAAGGCATACCGCGATGTCCTGTCGCCGGACCCGAAGGTGCAGCGCGCCGCGGACGATTGGCTCTTCGAACACGAGCCGCGGAATTCGTCGAAGCTGCGGACGTCGGTGTCGCCGAACATTTTTCAGGGCGGCTATCGGTCGAACGTGATTCCATCTGAAGCGAAGGCGACGCTCGACGTGCGCATGGTCCCCGACGAGGACCGTGCCGCGTTCCTGGAGACACTGAAGAAGGTCGTCAACGATCCCGCGGTCGACGTCCACTACACGAACAACGGTCCCGGCCGCCCGCCGGCGCCGCCCGCACGCCTCGACTCGGAACTGTACAAAGCGGTCGAGGCTGGCATTACGAAGATCTACAACGTGCCGGCGCTGCCGAACATGCAGACGGGGGCGACCGACAAAGCGCCGCTGCGCGCCAAAGGGCAGGAGTGCATCGGGATCGGATCCGCGATCGACGTCGAGGATCAAACCAAGGGTTTCGGCATGCACAGCGATCAGGAGCGCATCCTCGAGAGCGAGCTCTATCGTTTCGTGCGTCTTAACTGGGAGATCGTCAATGCGCTGGCTCGCGCTCGTTAGCCTCGGCCTCGTCGCGCTGCAATCGCCCGCGACACCGGACTGGTCGAAAGTCGAAGAGGAAACGATGCGCCACTATCAGGCGCTGCTGCGGATTGACACCGTTACGAGCGAAAAAGGGGCCGCCGAGTACATCAAGAAAGTGCTCGACGACAACGGCATCCCGGCGCAGATCTATGCCTCGGATCCGGCGCGGCCGAACGTCGTCTCGCGGTTGAAGGGCAACGGCAAGAAACGTCCGCTGCTGATCCTCGGTCACACCGACACGGTGCCGGTCGATCCAGCGAAGTGGAAATTCCCGCCGTTCAGCGCGACGCGCGACGGAGGCTACGTCTACAGCCGCGGCACGATCGACGACAAGGACAACGCGACCGCCGGCCTGATGACGATGCTCCTGCTGAAGCGGCTGAACGTGTCGCTCGACCGCGACGTGATCCTGTTGAACGAAGCGGGCGAAGAAGGCAACTCGCGCATCGGCATTCAGTACATGATCGCGCAGCATTTTCCGGACATCGACGCGGAGTACTGCCTCGCCGAGGGTGGCAACGTCACGCGGGAACGCGGTCAGGCGCAGTACGCCGAGGTGCAGACGATGGAGAAGATTCCGCGCGGGATCGAATTGGTCGCGCACGGAATCTCGGGGCATGGATCGATCCCGCTGAAATCGAACGCAATCGTGCACCTCGCCACCGCGGTCGGCAAGATCGGCGAATGGCACCCCGAGATCAAGTTGAACGAAACGACCGGCACCTACTTCCGTCGTCTCGCATCCATCGCGCCGCCCGACCAGGCGAAGATGTATCGCGACATCCTGTCACCGGATCCGAACGTCCAGCGCGCGGCGGATGACTGGCTGCTCGAGAACGAGCCGCGTCACGACTCGATGCTGCGGACGTCCGTGTCGCCGAACATTTTTCAGGGCGGCTACCGGTCGAACGTGATTCCGTCGGAGGCGAAGGCGACGCTCGACGTGCGCATGCTGCCGGACGAGGATCCCGCGGCGTTTCTCGAGCAGGTGAAGAAGGTCGTGAACGATCCGTCAGTGGACGTCCATTTCACGGCCAACGCGGGGGGGCGCGAGCGCACGGCGGTCGCCAAGCTCGATTCCGAGGCGTTCAAGGCGGTCGAAGCGGCCGTCACGAAAATCTACAACACGGTCACTCTGCCGACGATGAGCACCGGCGCGACCGACATGGCGCAGCTGCGGGCGAAAGGCGTCCAGTGCTTCGGCATCGGTCCTGCAACGGACATGGAAGACGGACCGAAAGGGTTTGGATCTCACAGCGATCAGGAACGGCTCCTCGAAAGCGAGCTCCATCGGTTCGTGCGGTTTAACTGGGAGATCGTGAATGCATTGGCCCGCCGGCAGCCCTAAAAGGCTGCGCTACTTCCGTGCGCCGGCAGTTGTGGTCTGTGCGCTGACTCTCGTAGCGCAGGCCTTCAGGCCTGCCTCGGCGCAACAGCCGCCGACGTTCTCGTCCGCCGCGCGGACCGTCGCCGTTTATGCGACCGTTACGAGTGCCGAGCAGCGGCTTGTCACCGATCTCGGACGCGATCAGTTCACGGTAGAGGACAACAACAAGCGCCAGGACCTGTCTCTCTTCGCCAACGACATCCAACCGATCACCGTCGTCATGCTGCTCGATCGGAGCGGCAGCATGCGCGCGAACTTCGAGCTGGTCGCGAAAGCGGCGGAATCGTTCGTCGATGTCATGCTGCCGGCCGACAAGGCGCGCATCGGCAGCTTCTCGAATCGCATCCAGATCGATCCGCGCGACTTCACGTCGGATCACGACGAGCTGCACCATATCCTGCAGAGCGAGCTTCAGGAAGAGGGACCGACGCCGTTGTGGAACGCGATCAACGTCGGGATCACCGCGCTGCTGCACGTGCAGGGACGCCGCGTCATCCTCGTGTTCACCGACGGCGTCGATCAGCCGGGTAACCTGAGTAACATGAACAGCTCGTTGAAAGACGTCATGAAGCGCGCGGAAGAAGAAGACGTGATGGTCTACGCGATCGGGCTGGCGGGACAGAACGGTCCGAACGCGCACGGCGGTGGCGGCGGATTCGGCGGCGGGATGCCGGGGCGTGGCGGCTTTGGGGGCGGCCGACGCCGCGGTGGATTCGGCGGCGGCGGCGGCGGGTACGGGCGCGGCGGCGGCAATCGCGGTGCGTTCGACGATCACCCCGACGACGGGTTGCCGAAGATCGCGGCCGCGACCGGCGGGGGGTACTTCGAGCTGACGGAGACGTCGGACATGGCGTCGACGTTCAAGAAGGTCGCCGACGAACTGCATCATCAGTACGCGCTCGGATTCACGCCGACGAATCTCGACGGCAAGATGCACACGCTGACGGTCAAGGTTGCCGACGCCACGATGACGGTCCGCGCGCGGCGCAGCTATCTCGCCAAAAAACCGTACACGGGGCCATAGCCGTAAGTGGGACGGAGGGTTGGATGTCCCAATACTGGCTCCTGACGAGCCTCTTTACGTTCAAAGTCACCGGCGCCGACACGAACGGCGCGCTGTCGATCGCCGAAGTCCATCAGGATCCCGCGGTCCCGCCGCCGCCACACCTGCATCGTCACGCCGACGAGTGCTTCTACATCACCGAAGGCACGTTTGATTTCTCGGTCGACGGGAAACCATTTTCGGCCGGCGTCGGCGAGTTCGTGCACCTGCCGCGCGGTCGCGTGCACACGCACGGCGCGGGTGGAGGACAGTTTGCGCGCGCGCTGGTGATTCAGGCGCCCGCCGGTGTGGAACAGTTCATCGCCGAAGCGGGGCAGAAGGCGACCGACATCACGAAGCGTCCGGCGCCGCCGCAGCCCGAAGCGCTCGGCAAGATCGTCGAGATCGCCGCGAAGCACGGCATCGACGTGCCGATTCCGGCCTAGACCGGCGGACAACTGTTGCCGAGATATCCCGAGCCGCCGCAGTAGCTGACGTCCTGGAGCTGTACGAGGATGCCATCCGGATCCGTGAAGTACAGCTCCGGCGTCCCTTCCTTGGCGCCGCCGCGGTTTTCCATCCGCATGCTGATGTAGTGCTTCATCGGTCCCACCGGACCGGTGACGCCTTCGCCGCGCGGCGTGATGCCGTAGCTCTCGAGTTTCTTCTGGATCGCCTCGACGTTGAAGCCTTCGAGATTGAAACAGAAGTGATTGATGCTCGCCGGACGTGGAGCCGCACCAGCTCGCCCGCCGCCGCCGCCGGTGAGCATCAGGAATTCCACGGATGGACCGATCGCGACGGTCGGCGCGGTCGGACCCTGGTACGAACGGATGCCCGCGCCAAACAGGTCACGATAGAAGGTCGTCGCGCGGGCCGCGTCGCCGGCGAACACGGTGATGTGGCTGTAGCCTTTCAGCGCGATCAAACCCTTCGTCGGCGACGCCTCGGGCATCCCGCATTGGTTGCCGAGCGGACCGGTGCCGCCGCAGTAACTCGGATCCTGTAACTGGAACTGAATGCCATCGGGATCGCCGGCGTAGACGAGCTGCGCGCCGTCACGCGTGCTCACCTGCACCTTCATCGCGCCGCGCTCGTCGCTCTTCGTCACGCCGTGTTGCGCGAGCGTGCTGACGACGCGGTCGACGCTGAAGTTCTCGACGCCAAAGCAGTAATGATCGATGCGGGGCGTCTTGTCTGGACGATCCGTTGTCAGGTCGAGATTGATGCCCGGCGCGATCCGCAGGCTCGCGTCCAGCGTGCGGTTGTGACGTTCCTTCGCGAGCCCGAAGAGACCCTGATAGAAATCCACGGATCGCTTCAGATCCGACACGACCACGGTGACGTGATTGAAGCCGCGGACCTTCAGCTGCGGCTTCGGCTGCGCGAACAGCTTCGGCGCGGCGGCGAGCGCAGGCACGGACACGAGGAATTGGCGACGATTCATGGTGCTGCATCATAATGCCGCACGTGAAGACGCTCAAACCCGTTTTGCTCGGTGCCCTGTGTGTCCTTTGTGTCCTGTGTGTCGAGTCCCCTCGGGCGCAAGCTGGATTCGGCGATATCGACACGATGTTCGCCGACTTCGCCGCGGCGAATCACGTGCCGGGCGCCGCCTGGGGCGTGATCGTCGGCGGCAGGCTGGTGCACACCGGCGCGACCGGCTATCGGGAGCTGGCGACGAAAACGGCGCCGAACGCGGACACGGTCTTCCGCATCGCGTCGATGACGAAGAGTTTCACCGCGATGTCGATTCTGAAGCTGCGGGACGAGGGGAAGCTTGCGCTCGATGATCCGGCGGAGAAGTACGTCCCCGAACTCGCGTCGTTGAGATATCCGACGAGCGACTCGCCGAAGATCACCGTCCGTCACCTGCTGTCGCATGCCGAAGGATTTCCCGAGGACAATCCGTGGGGCGTCAGCAGTTGGCTATTAGCAATGATCAACTGACAAAGATGCTGAAGGGCGGCATTCCGTTTTCGAACGCGCCCGGTCTCGCGTACGAATATTCGAACTACGGATTCATGATCCTCGGTCGCGTGGTGTCGAACGTATCCGGCCTCTCGTACGAGCAATACGTCACGCGCAATATCCTGAAGCCGCTCGGCATGACGTCGACGACGCTCGAGCCGTCCACCGTCCCGCCCGATCGGCTGGCGCACGGATATCGCTGGGAAGACGACACGTGGAAGGAAGAACGGCAGCTGCCGAACGGCGCCGGCGGCTCGATGGGCGGGATGCTGACGTCCATCAACGATCTCAGCAAGTACGTCAGCGTCTTCGTGTCGGCATGGCCGCCGCATGACGGTCCCGAGGTCGCGCCGATCAAACGCTCCTCGTTGCGCGAGATGCAGCAGTTGTGGCGGCCTGGTCCGCAGCTCGCGGGCGGCGGGTACGGGTTCGGTCTCCGCGTCACGCAAGCCCCCAAGTTCAAATACATCGTCGCGCACACGGGCGGGCTGCCCGGTTTCGGTTCGATCATGCAGTGGCTGCCGGACTACGGCGCGGCCGTCATCGCGTTCGGCAACGTGACGTATACCGGCTGGGGACGCGTCATCACGAACGTGTTCGACGCGCTGGCGGCTGACGGCCGGATCGCGCCCCGCGCCGTCGCGCCGTCGAACGCCCTGATCGAGGCGCGCGACGCGGTCTCGCAACTGATCATCAGGTGGGATGACGCGTTGGCCGATCGCATCGCCGCCGAGAATCTGTTTCTCGATCAGTCGAAGGATCGCCGGCGAGCGGCGATTGCCGACCTGCGCGCAAAGGCGGGCGCGTGCACGGCACCGGCGGCGTTCGACGACGTCGAGAACGCATTGCGCGGCCGCTGGACGATGACATGCGAGCGCGGGAATATCCGGGTGTCGATCACCCTCGCGCCGACGATGCCGCCACGAGTGCAGTTTCTAACGGTGGAGCCCCGATGAGCACACGAGACAAACGCGTCGACGCGTATATCGCCCGATCGCAGGACTTTGCAAAACCGATATTGACCCATATCCGGGAAACGATCCACGAGGTGTGCCCCGACGTGCAGGAAACGATCAAGTGGGGCATGCCGTCGTTCGATTACAAGGGGCCGTTCATCAGCATGGCCGCGTTCAAGCAGCACGCGACGCTCGGGATGTGGAAATCGAAGTTGATCTTCGGACCGCAGGGTGAACGTGACGCGATGGGCAACTTCGGCCGGATCACGAGCGTCAAAGATCTGCCGCCGAAGAAAACGCTGATCGGCTACATCAAGAAAGCGATGGCGCTGAACGATCAGGGCGTCAAAGTATCGATGCGAAAGAAGAGCGGACCGGCGACGCCCTTGAAGGTGCCGCCCGTCCTTGCGGCGGCGCTCAAGACAAACAGGAAAGCGCAGGAGGCGTTCGACGCGTTTCCGACGGGACAGCGCAACGAGTACATCACCTGGATCGGCGAAGCCAAGACCGACGAGACGCGGGAGAAGCGCCTGGCTACCGCTATCGAGTGGATCGCCGAGGGGAAGCCGCGGAACTGGAAGTACATGCGGAAATAGCGTCCAGCTTTTTCTTCAGGAATCGCCGTTCGGGGTCGGTGCCAGCGCACGCAAGCGCGCCTTCGAATGCTGCGAGGGCATCCTCGGCTCGTCCCAGTTGCAGCAGCAACTGACCGCGAAGCGCGAGCAGCAAGTGATACTCGCGCAGTTTGCGATCGCGCTCGAGCGGCGCGATCGCTTCGAGCGCCGCCGCAGGCCCGCACACTTTCGCCACCGCGACGGCGCGATTCAGCGCGACGATCGCCGACGGATTGATCGCGAGCAACTGATCGTAGAGCTGCAGGATCAACTCCCAGTCGAGCGACTGCGGATCGATCGCGCGTGCGTGCGTCGCCGCGATCGCGGCCTGCACGTGGTATTCGGTGACGGTCGCGCCGGCCATGGACCGATCGAAATGGTCGAAGCCGATCGCAATCAAGCGGTCGTCCCATCGCGCGCGATCCTGATCTTCGAGCAGCACCAGATCGCCCGCCGCGTCGACGCGCGCCGGCAGCCGCGCCGCCTGAAACGCCATCAACGCGACCAGCGCGTGGACGGCCGGCGTCGCGAGCGACGCCGACGCCACCAGGCGGCCGAGCCGCAGCGCTTCGCCGCAGAGATCGTGACGGATCAAATCGGCGCCTTCGCGCGCCGCGTACCCTTCGTTGAACAGGAAGTAAATCACGTCGAGGACTGCATCGAGCCGCGAGGCCAGCTCCGATCCCGACGGCAGATCGAGCGTCACGCGCCGATCGCGGATCTGCCGCTTCGCGCGGACGAGACGCTGGGCGATCGCCGTCTCGTCGGCCAGGAACGCGCGCGCGATCTCGCGGACGCTGAAGCCGCCGATGATCTTCAGGCTGAGCGCGACGCTCGCATCCCTCGGCAGATCGGGATGGCAGCACATGAAGATCATCTGCAGTTCTTCATCGCGCACATCGTCGACGCGCGGCGCCGAGAGCGGCGCGCTGCCGGTCGACGAGCGTACGATCTCGGCGACGATCGCATCGGTCTTGTCACCGAACGACCGGTCGCGGCGGATTGCGTCGATCGCGAGGTTGTGCGCGACGCGGTACAGCCAGCCGGCGGGATTGTCCGGCACCCCGTCGTAGGGCCACGACTGCAGCGCGCGGACGAGCGCCTCCTGCACCGTTTCTTCGACGAGCGCGATGTGCGACGGACCGAGGACGCGTGTCAGGCGGGCCACGATTCGGCCCGCCTGATGGCGGAACAGATGATCGACGAGGGCGTCGGTCCGGCTCACTGTCCCCAGAGCTGACGCACTTCGATCGTCCCGTACTGCGCATGCGGGTGATCGAGCGCCAGCGTGATCGCCTCGTCGTAATCCTTGGCTTCGATCAGATAGAAGCCGCCGAGGACTTCTTTCGTCTCACTGTACGGGCCGTCGGTCGCGCGCGCCTTGCCGTTGACCGATCGGATCACTTTCCCCGCGTCCGCGCCGAGCCGCTGGCTCCCCTTGGTGAACGGCATCTGGGTCCACGCACGGTACTTTTCGATCGCTTTTTGCATCTCCTCGGGGCTCAGCTTCTGCCACTGGGTGGGGTCGTCGTACAACATCAATGCGAATTGAGGCATGGCTCATTCTCTCCCTTCGCAGCTAAGACGAACAGCGGCTGCCGGATTCGACAACCGCCGGTAAGTCATTCGTAGCGAAGCGCATGCATCGGATCCACCTGCGCGGCCCGATGCGCCGGAATGAAGCCGGCCGCCAAGGCGACGAGCGTCAGCGCGACGGCGGAGGTGCCGAGCACGGCGGGGTCGTAGCCCGTCAACTGAAAGAGCTGCGACTGCGCGAGCCGCCCGATCCCGACCGCCGCGCTGAGGCCGATCGCGCCGCCAATCGCCGTCATCAACGCGACCTGCCGGAAGATCATCGAGCGGACGCGTGACGCATCGGCGCCGAGCGCCATGCGCAGCCCAATCTCGCGCGTGCGCTGCGAGACGGTGTACGCGAGCACGCCATAGAGGCCGATCGCGGCCAGCAGCGTCGCGAGCATCGCGAACGCGGCGGACAGCACGCTGATCATGCGGTCCAGAAACACGTTCTGACGGACTTGCTCCGGCAGCGTGCGCAGGTCCTCGACCGGCAGGTTCGGATCGATACCGCTGACGACCTTCGGAATGTTCGCGAGGAACGCGTCAGGATCGGTCGACGTGCGGACGTAGAAGGTGGTGAAGCCGAAGACTTTTTCTTCCTGCCGATACGGAATGAAGAACACCGGCGGCGTGTCGCGCTTGACCTCGCTGTACTTTGCGTTTTGCACGAGGCCGACGATCTCGATGTCCAGCTTCGAATTCGGGCCGCTGTTCTGCGACATCCGCTTGCCGACCGCATTGCGACCGAGATTGAATTTCTTCGCGAACGCTTCGTTGACGATGGCGACCTTCGGCGCACCGAACGTGTCGGCGCGCGTGAACTCGCGTCCGGCAATGAGCGGCACGCCCAGCAAGCGGAAGTACCCGGGTCCGATCTCGTTGAACCGCGAGTCGACGTCCGTATCCGGTCCGGCCGGAAAACCTTCGACCGCCACCGAATTCCCCCAGTTGTTGCCCGCGACCAACGCCACCAGCGAGTTACTGACGGCGGTCACTCCAGGCAGAGCGGCGAGGCGATCTTCGACCTGCTCGAAGAACTGCCGCGAACGGTCGGGGGTGTAACCGTTCAACGCCGGTGACACGGTGAACATCACGACGTTGTCTGCCTTGACGCCGAGATCGACCCGGCTGATGTTCATGAGGCTCTTCGTGAACAGGCCGGCGGCGACGAGCAGCGCCATCGACAACGCGATCTGCATCGTCGCAAGCGAGGTGCGGAATCGCGCCGCAGCCCGTGCGCCGGACGGCTGCCCTGACTGTCCTTTGAGCGCCGTGGCGAGGTCGGGTCGTGTGCTGTGCAGCGCCGGAAACAATCCAAAGAGAATGCCGGTGCCAATCGTCAGCGCGCCGGCGAACAGCATCGTCTTTGCGTCGATACGCCAGTTGACCATGTCGACCGCGATCGTCGGCAACAGCGAGGCGATCAGATTGAGCGTCCACTGTGCGACGACCAGGCCGGCGACGCCGCCGAGCACGGCCAGCATCAGCGCTTCGGTCAGCAGTTGGCGGATCAGTTGTCCGCGGCTGGCGCCGATCGACAACCGGACGGCCATCTCGCCCGCTCGCGCCGCGGACCGCGCGAGCAGCAGGTTGGCGATGTTCGCGCAGGCGATCAGCAGCACGAACGCGGTCACGCCGAGCAGCATCATCAGCGCCGGCCCGCCGTTGCTGGCGATGTTGCTCTGGCCGCGGCGTCCCGGCTGTACGCCGAGCGCTTTGGCGCGGAACTTCGCCATCGTCTGCTCGCTCATGCCCTTCTGCAGCGGCGCCTCGACGTCGTTGATGATCGCGCGGTATTTCGTGCCGAGGCTGGCGGAGACTTGATCGATGGTCACACTTGGTTTGAGACGGCCGAACAGGTAGACGAAGTACGTACGCCGGTTGTCCATGCGCTTCGACCACGGGTTGACCGGATCGTTCAGCGTGATGGGGACGAAGACTTTGGCCTCGCCGCCAATCGACGTTCCCGAAAAGCCGCGTGGCGCCACGCCGACGATCGTCATCGTCTGGCCGTTGACGACCATCGTCTGGTTCAACACGTTCGGGCTCGCCGCGAAGTGCGTCGTCCAGAATGCGTGGCTGAGGACGACGATCGGCGATTCGCCCGGCGCGCGGTCGTCGCCGGGGCCTATCAGACGGCCGAGCGCGGGCTGGATCTCCAAGGCGGGGAAGTAGCCGCCGGACACCAGCATCAGGCTGCCGTTGATCGTCTGACCGCCGTAGGACAGGTTCGCACTCGACAACCGATGCGCCGCGAGCGCCGTGAAGACCGTCTGGTCGCGCTCGAGGTCGCGGAACATCGGGTAGCTGAATACCGTGTCGCAATCGCCTTGTTGGTTGCAGGATGTCGACCCGGGCTTCGGACCCGGCGCGGACAAGTTGACGAGCCGATCCGGCTCCGGAACCGGCAGCGGCTGAAGCAGCAGCTGGTTGAACAGCGAGAAGATCGCCGCCGTCGAGCCAAGGCCGAGCGCCAGGGAGGCGACGGCGACGATGGTGACGAATGGCGTCTTGAAGAGCGTCCGGAGTGCGTACTTCATGGTGCTGATGTTAGACGTTTTCAACGGCGTCGGGGTTTATCGGACAATGACAGTGTCTATGACTCGCGTCGAACGGCTGGCGAAGCACATCGAGCGCACGATCACTGGTCCGCAGTGGCACGGCCCGGTGTTGGACTACGTCCTCACTGGTGTCACCGCCGAGCAGGCGGCGGCGCGTCCGATTGCCGGCGCGCACTCGATCTGGGAGCTGGTGTTGCACATTGCGGCGTGGGCCGAGATTGCTCGCGCGCGTCTCGACGGTCGCGCGACCGCCGATCCGCCGCCTGACGTCGATTGGCCACCCGTGCCTGATGCGAGCGCGCAGGAGTGGGAGGCGGCGCTGCACCGGATGCGCGAGAGCCATCGGGATCTCGCGGTGCGCGTGCGGCAGCTTTCGGAGTCGGCACTGGACGAGAAGATCGTCGGCCTCGAGTACGCGACGTGGTACTTGCTGCACGGCGTCGTCGAGCACAGCGCGTACCACGGCGGCCAGATCATGATGCTGCGCAAAGCGTTGTCATGAAGCCGGTATTCTTCGCCTCGGGCCGCGAATTCCGGTCATGGCTCGCGACGCATCACGATCGCGAAAGCGAGTTGCTCCTCGGTTTCTACAAGAAGGGCGCGAAGAAGCGCGGCATCACCTACGCGGAGGCACTCGACGAAGCGCTCGCGTACGGCTGGATCGACGGCGTGCGCAAGAACCTGGACGCCGACCGCTGGACGATCCGTTTCACGCCGCGGAAGGCGCGCAGCATCTGGAGCAACGTCAACATCGCGCACGTCGCGCGGCTGATGAAAGCCGGGAGAATGGCGCGGCCCGGCATGCGCGCGTTCGAAGCACGTTCCCCGGAGCGCAGCGGCATCTACTCGTTCGAGAAGCCGGCGATGACGTTCGATGCCGCGATCGACAAAGCGTTCGCCGCGAAAAAGCGCGCGCGGGCCTTCTTCGAGGCGCAGCCGCCCGGGTACCGGAAGGTGGTCACCCACTGGGTGATGTCGGCGAAGAAGGAAGAGACACGATTCAGACGGCTCGAACGGCTGATCGAGAAGAGCGGCCGTCGCGAGCGCATCGACTTCATGAAACCAAACCAATGACCGAGATCACCATCGCCACCGAACGAGACGTGCCTGTCATCCTCGAGATGATCCAGGCGTTGGCCGTGTACGAAAAGATGCGCGATCAATGCGTCGCGACCGAGGCGCAGCTGCGCGCGACGCTCTTCGGTTCCGGTCGCGCAGCGGAAGTCCTGATCGCGCGCGTCGACGGGACGCCCGCCGGCTTCGCGCTCTTTTTCCACAACTACTCGACCTTCCTCGCGCAACGCGGCCTGTATCTCGAAGACCTCTTCGTGAAGCCCGAGTTCCGCGGACGCGGTGTCGGCCGTGCGCTGCTCGAACGCCTCGCGCAGATCGCCGTCGAGCGCGACTGCGGCCGCTTCGAGTGGTGCGTCCTCGACTGGAACGAGCCGGCCATTGGCTTCTACAAGAAGCTCGGCGCGGTCCCGATGGACGAGTGGACGACGATGCGGGTGACCGGCAGCGCGCTGAGGCGTTTGGCGGGGGAGTAGGTCAAGAGGTTCAAAAGGTTCAAGAGGTTCAAAAGGTTCAAAAGGTTCAAAAGGTTCAAAAGGTTCAAAGGGTTCGGCGAACGTCCTGAACCTCCTGAACCTCCTGAACCTCCTGAACCTTTTGAACCTCTTGAACCCCTTGAACCTCTTGAAACTTTTGAACCTTTTGAACCCTGCTAGAATCCGCCGCATGAACCTGAAAGCCTTTTTCGCGACCGTTGCCGCCGTTGCTGCTGTTGCGTCCCTGCCGCGGGCTGCGGGTCCCGCTGGCCCCGTCGACTTCGTGCCGCACGACATCGACGCGAATTTCCGCGGCGGTTACGCGGTCGCGGTCGCCGACTTCAACAAGGACGGCAAGATCGACGTCATCGCGAACTCGCTGGCGGTGCCCGAGCTTGCGTGGTACGAGAACCCCGGATGGGAACGACACGTGATCGTCAGCGACACGCCGCAGATCGTGAACCAGGCGATGGCGGACGTCGACGGCGACGGCATCCCCGAGATCGCGTTCCAGAGCGGCTTCGCGATGCAGGCGGCGAACAGTCCCGGCCTGAACTGGTTCGCGCACGCGAACGGCGATCCGAAGCAGCCGTGGAAGACCGAGAAGATCGATCAGTTCCCGACGTCGCACCACGTCGCGTGGCTCGATCTCGACGGCGACGGCAAGAAGGAGCTGCTTAACGCGCCGCTCATCGGCGAGAAGAGCCTCGCGCCGACCTACGATCAAGACAAGGCATCGGTGTTCTGGTACAGCCCGAAGGATTGGAAACGTCACGTCGTCACGACCGATATCCCCGGCATCATCCATCGCGTGCGCCCGGTGAAATGGGACGACGGGAAGCGCGATCAATTCCTTGTCGCGAGCTTCGAGGGGATTGCGCTGTATCGGCCGACCGGAAGCGGCGATGCGATGACGTTCGAGAAGACGCTGCTGTCGAAAGGCCATGACGAGAAGGCGCCGAGCCTCGGCGCGAGCGACGTCGGCGTCGGCAAGCAGGACGGCAAGCGCTTCTTCGCATCGGTCGAGCCGTGGCACGGCAACGAAGTCGTCGTCTACACGCAAAAAGGGAACGATTGGGTTCGCCGCGTGATCTACGACAAGGTGACGAGCGGTCACGAGATTGCCGTCGCCGACTTGAACGGCGACGGCCGCGATGACATCGTGGCGAACGACAACAGTCAGCCGTCGCAGCGCAATCCGGGTGCGGCGCCAGGTGGCGTCCATGTGTTCTTTGCGCCGGCCGATGCAGCCAACGGCACCTGGACCTACAAGCGCATCGACGACACGAAAGCGATGAACAGCTGTGTTGCCGCCGACATCAACCGCGATGGCCGCATGGATTTAGTGTGCACCGGCGCCGGCGGCGCTATCCGCTGGTACGAAAACAAAGGCCCGGCCGCGGGAACGAAATAACCCTACAATTGCGGGAACCGGAGGAACTATGAGTGTTTCACGCCGCCAGTTCGTCGGAGGAATCGCCGCCGCCCTTGGGTATCTGAACGCCGGTCCTGACGTCTTCGCGCAGAACCGCCAGCAAGGTGGGGGTGCCGCCCCGCGTCCGGGCGCGCGCGCGCCGATGGATGACTGGGATTCGTACGCGCATCTCTCCAGCAACGAGAACTGCTGGGGACCGCCAGAGAACGTCATGCACGCGATGACGAACGCGTGGAAGTACTCGAACCGCTACGGCTATCCGGACGGGAACATCGTCGCGGAGATCGCGAAGCATCACGGCGTCAAACCGGAGAACGTCCTCTTGACCGCCGGCTCGGGCGAAGTCCTCGACGTCGTCGGGACGACGTACCTGATGGGCGGCAAGAAAGTGCTCGGCGTCGAACCGTCGTATGGATCCGTCTATCAGCACGCGACGAGCATCAAGACGACCGCAATCAAGCTGCCGCTGAACAAAGACTATCGCCAGAACATCGACGCGATGATCAAGGCGGCGAACACGCGCGCCAGCGAAATCGGCCTCGTGTATCTGTGCAATCCGAACAACCCGACCGGGTTGATCGTGACGAAGGGCGAAGTGAAGCAGCTGCTCGACGGAATCCCGAAGGGGATGCCGGTCCTGATCGACGAGGCGTATCACCACTTCGTTGATTCGCCCGACTACGCCACGTCGCTGCCGTACGTCATCGAAGGCCGTCCGGTGATCATCGCGCGCACCTTCTCGAAGATCGCCGCGCTCGCCGGCATGCGCCTCGGTTATGCGGTTGCGCCGAAAGAGATGATCGCGCAGATGCAGCCGTACAGCATGGGCAGCATCAACGCGCTCGTGAAGTGGGGCGGCGTCGCGTCGCTGAAGGACGAAGCCGGCCAGGCGAAGATCAAGAAAATGGTCATCGACCTCCGAGAGAAGACGACGAAGGAGCTGATGGAACATGGCTACGAGATCGTCGGGCCGTCACAGACGAACTTCTTCATGGTCCACATCGGCCGCGAAATCCAGCCGGTGATCGAAGAGTTCCGTCAGCGGAAGGTCATGGTCGGCCGCCCGTTCCCGCCGATGACGACGCACATGCGGGTCTCGGTGGGCACGGCGGACGAAATGGACCGCTTCACCAAGGCGTTCAAGGAGATCTTCCCGGCCAAGAGCGCGGTGAAGACGACCGCGGTCGCGTAGTCGCGCAGGCTCCGGTAGCGCAGCCCTTTAGGGCTGCAGCAGGCCTGAAGGCCTGCGCTACACGTCCGGGCGGGTCCTTTGGGACCCGCCCTTTTTATTTCCGCAGCGGCGCGATGTGCGAGCGGTACTCGGTTGGATCGATCGGCACTTCGATCACAGCCGGACGGTCGATCCGTTGCGCCTCTTTGACCGCGGCCGTGAGTTCGTCGAGCGTGTTCGCGCGACGGCTCCATGCGCCGAGCGCGGCGGACGCCGCGGCAAAGTCCACGTTGCCGTACCGCACGCCGTAGTTCTCGTATTTCCTTTTTTCCTGCGCCGCCTCGATCAGGCTCAGCGCGCAGTCGTTGAACACGACGGTGATGACGTTGATCTTGCGGCGCACGCACGTTTCCAGGTCCGCGAACACCATTGAGAATCCGCCGTCACCGATCGTGCACAACACCGGCCGATCGGGTCGTGACAGTTTCGCGGCCATCGCCGCCGGCAACCCATAGCCCATGGCCGACAGCCCGTTCGATTCGAGAAACGTCATCGGGAGCGTCGATCGCCACGCTTGCGACACGAGCAACTTGATCGACCCGACGTCCGTCGTCACGATCGTCTCGGGCGGAAACAGGTCGCGGAGGCAGCGCGTCACCGCCAGCGGTGAAAGGAGTCTCACATTGAAGTCTGACTGTTTAGTCTGACCTGTTAGTCTGACTTCCAAGTCTGACCGGAACCGCCGCTCGTCGTCTTCCGACCATTCCGATCGCGCAAATTGCCGCGCGGCGAGCGTGGTGAGCGAATGTGTCACATCGCCGACGAGCTCGAGGGCAGGTTTGAATGCGCCCGACGCAATGGTCGTCGGCGCAATCGACACCAACCTCAACGTCTGATGCCAGATTTTGTCGCTCTCCACCGGCTCGAAGCCGACGCCAACTAATAGATCTGACCTCTCCAGGAAGTCGACGATGACCGCGTCGGCGGCGAGACCGCTGCAGATGCCGAAAAATTGCCGGTGATCTTCAGGGAAGATCCCTTTTGCCTTTGGCGTGACAAAAACTGGCGCGCCAAGCCGTTCCGCGAACCGGCGGACGGCAGGCGCGTCCACGTACGGATTGAGATCGAGCCCGCACAAGACCACCGGCCGCTTCGCCGACACGATCTCGCGCGCCATCCGCTCGATCGCATCCGGTGACGCCGGCGGCGGTGGCGCCGGCGTCCACGAATCGTTGCGCGCGTCGTGCGACTGTCGTTCGTCCTGCTTCGCCACGTCGCTCGGCAGCGCGATGTGCACCGGACCGAAGCGCGGCTCGAGCGCGGTCCGCCACAAGCGCCGAACCGTCGCCGCGGTGTTGACGCCGTCGAGCGTGACGGTGTCTTTCGTGAACGGCCGAAACACCGCGTTCAGATCCAACTGCTGATGCGTCGCATACGGCGCGGCATTCGTCGCCATCGTCGCGGTGATCGCGATGAGGGGCGAGCGATCGAGAAACGCGTTCGCCACGCCGAGCGTCAGATTGACGGCGCCGGGACCGAGCGTCGACACGCACACGCCCGGCTTGCGTTCGATTTGCCCGCTGGCGTCGGCCATGAACGCGGCAACCGCTTCGTGGCGAACGAGAATGAACTCGATGCCGACCGCGCGCGCCGCCTCGATGAAATCGAGAATTTCGCCGCCCGGCAGGCCGTACATCCGGTCGACACCCGCATCACGCAGTGTTCTGGCGAGCACCTCGGCACACGTCGGCATGACGGGTGAGTATAATCGCGCCCCTATGGCTCACGCTGATCACTCGCGCCGGCAATTCATCGGCTACTTCTCGAGCATCGGGCTCTCGACGACGCTCCTTCCTGGAACGCTGTGGGCGGAAATGCAGGAGCAGCGCGCGACGAAGGTGACGCCGGAGATGCTGAAGCATGCGCTCGACGTCGCCGGACTCGACTTCACCAACGAGCAGCGCGACGCGATTCTGAACGGCGTCAACCAAAACCTGACGCGATACTCGGAACTGCGGGCGATCCACATCGATCCGAACCTTGCGCCGCCGCTGTATTACAGCCCGCTCGTGCCCGGGACGAAGCTGGATCGCGCCGTGCGCCCGTTCAAGCCGAGCGCGCCGAAAGCAGTCAAGCGTCCCGCCAACCTCGAGGACGTCGCGTTCTGGCCTGTCGCCGATCTCGCGCAGTTGATCAAAACGCGCCAGGTAACCTCGGTCGATCTGACGAAGATGTATCTCGAGCGCCTGCATCGTTACAATGGCACCCTCAATTTCGTCGTCACCTTCACCGACGATCTGGCGATGCGGCAAGCCCAGGAGGCCGATAAAGAGATCGCCTCGGGAAAATATCGCGGTCCGCTACACGGCATTCCGTGGGGGTGCAAGGACATCATCGCGGTGCCCGGCTATCCCACGCAGTGGGGATCGGGCGCCTACAAAGGCCAAGTGATCAACGTCGAAGCGACCGTCGTCAAATTGCTGCGCGAGGCGGGCGCGGTGATGCTCGCGAAGCTGACGACCGGCGAGCTCGCAAGCGGCGATCAGTGGTTCGGCGGGCGCACGAACAGCCCGTGGGATCCGAAAGAAGGATCGAGCGGATCATCGGCTGGCCCGGCGAGCGCGACGGCCGCCGGCTGCGTGGCGTTCGGGATCGGCACCGAGACGAGCGGATCGATTCTGAGTCCGTCCACGATCTGCGGCTGCACGGGGCTGCGACCGACGTTCGGCCGTGTCAGCCGCTACGGCGCGATGACGCTCTCGTGGACGCAGGATCGCCTCGGACCGATCTGCCGATACGCCGAGGATTGCGCGATCGTCTTCAAAGCGATCGCGAAGACGGACGAACAGGATCTCAGCGTCATCGATCTGCCGTTCAACTACGACGCCGACGTTGATCTCCACAGACTGCGTGTCGGCTACCTCGCCGCGGCGTTCGACGAGCCAAATCGCAACCCTGACTGGAAGAAAAACGATCAGCAGGTGCTCGACACGCTGAAGGCGATGGGATTGAAGCCCGAGCCATTCGAGCTGCCGAAGATGAACACGAACGTGACCGGCGGCATCCTCGGCGCGGAATCAGGCGCGTCGTTTGACGAGTTCATCCGTGAAGGACGCGACAAGGATCTGACGAACCAAGGCCGGGGCAACGGCATGCGGACGAGCCGGCTCGTGCCGGCGATCGAGTACCTGCAGGCCCAGCGTGTGCGCGCGATGATCATGCGGCAGTTCGCGGAGACGGTCGGGAAGTTCGATGTGTATGTCGCGCCGTACATCGACATGAGGGCGGGTGGGGCAGGTAGGGCGGGTGGGGCAGGTAGCGGAGGTAACGGAGCGCGAGGCTCGAGCCGCGCGTCGGACGCGCCGCCGCCGACTCCGCCGCCATCGGCGATCCGCGATCATTTCGGCGTCGCGAATTTGTGCGGCTATCCTGCGGTGTCCGTGCCGAACGGCTTCACCGCCGACGGTCACCCGACGAGCATCACCTTTCTTGGACGGCTGTACAACGAGGCCGAGATTCTTGCGCTCGCGCGCGCGTACCAGGAACGCGCAGGATACCATCTGAAGCATCCTGCGTTGAAAGTACAAAGCTGAAGCAACCACAGAACGCACGGAACGCACAGAGAAGGTTTTCCGTTGGTTCCGTGTGTTCCGTGGCTGCTTCCTCAGGGCAGGATCGCCGTCGCGTTGCGCTTGGGTACCTGTCCCACCGGAATGGTGGCGATCTCTTTCCGTGACGCGATGTCGATGACCGACACGGAATTCGATCCGGCGTTTGCGACGTAGGCGCGCTTGCCGTCGGGCGTCAGCGTCACCCAATCCGGGTGGTGACCGACTTTCGATTCGCCCTGGAGCTTCAGATCCGGCAGCGAGTAGAAATAGATGCGCGTGTTCATCTTGCTAAGCACGCACAGGGTTTTCTGATCCGGCGTCACCGCGAGACCGTGTGCGGGCGCGCCCTGCAAGCCTTCCGTCACGCGCTCCGCCGCGGACACTTCCGGCAGCTTGACCTCGTTGACGATCTGATGCGTTGCGAAGTCGACGACGATGAAGCCGTTGAAGTTGGAGAGCTGGGCGAACATGTGCTTCGTCGAGCCGTCCGGGTTGGTGTCGAACATAATCGGCCGCACGCCGTCGCGCACCGGCAGCGTCCACAACACTTCTTCCGTCTTCTGATCGATCACCGAAATCTTGCGCCCAGGGATCGAGCCCGCGACGACGAACTTGCCGTCGGGCGTGACGTAGACGTTGTGGTTGCCGCCTTCGGTGCGGATGCTCTTGACGCGCGTGAGCGTCGTGGTGTCGATGACGTCGACCGCGCCGGCGCCGGCGACAATCGCCGCGTACACGCGCTTGCCGTCCTTGCTGACGGCGAGGTTGTTCGGGTGATTCGTCAGCGGAATGCGTTTGATGACCTTCAGCGTTTTCAGATCGGCGACGTCCAGCGTCGACTCGGCCTCGTCCGTGATGTACAGCCGGCTGCCGTCGGGCGCCGGCTGCGCGCCGTGATTCACCTCGATGTCCTTGATCTCGCCGACCACCTTGTTGGTGACCGGATCGATCAACATCACGCTGTCGCCCGCGGCGTTCGTCTGGATGATGCGCACGGTGCCAGCCCCCTGCAGGAAGCCGAGGCTGCACACCGCCATCACCGCTCCAAACAACTTGGTCTTCATGACCGGACACTCTAAACTATCGCAGCATGTGGTTCATCCTGTTTTTGCTCCAGCCGGCGGACCTCGACTTTCAGACCTACAAAGCGAAGGTCGAGCCGTTGCTGCTCGAGAAGCGTCCCGGTCACGCGCGCTGTATCACCTGCCATTCGACGGGGACGGCGTTCCGGCTGCAGCCGCTGCCGAAAGGCGAGACGAAGTACGCCGACGAGGCATCGCAGAAGAACTTCGACATGGTGAAGAAGTTCGTGCGGCCGGGCAACGCGAAGGAGAGTCGGCTGCTGCTGATGCCGCTCGCGCACGAAGCCGGCGGAACCGAATTCCACCCCGGCGGCAAGCACTGGGAGTCGCAGGACGATCCCGAGTGGAAGGCGCTCGCCGACTGGGTCAATGGCAAGTAGTCCGTTCCGGTACTACCTGCGCGTTCGCTACATCGAGTGCGACGCCCAGAAAGTCGTCTTCAACTCCCGCTACAGCGAATACGCCGACGTCGGCATGACGGAGTTCATCCGCGCCGCCGGCGTGTTCGACGAGTTCTCGAATGGACCGCTCGATTTTCAGCTGGTCAAGCAGACGATTGAGTGGAAGGCGCCCGCACACTACGACGACGTTCTCGAACTGTCGATCGCGACGACGAACCTCGGAAACACATCGTTCTCCGTGCTGAGCGAGTTTCGTCGTGCCGGCGATGACAAGGTCATCGTCACGATCGAAACCATCTACGTGCTCGTGAACGCGAAGACGCTGACGAAGCAGCCGCTGCCGGATCACATCCGCCGTGCGCTCGCGCATGCGGCGCTCGGCAAAACCACCGATCATGCCGCTCTCGGACATCACGCTCGCGCGGAGGCTTGAAGGCGCCGAGCGCGACGCCAATGCGCGCTTCGTCGAGGCGCGCGCGATGGCCGCGCCGTCGGTCGGCGCCGCGTGGATCGACGTCAACGGGACCTACGCGATGTTCGACGGTCCCTCGTCGCCCTGCACGCAGACGTTTGGGTTCGGCCTCTTCGCGCCGGCGGCCGAAGCCGACCTCGCCACGATCGAGCAGTTCTTCGCCGAGCGTGCGTCGCCGGTCTATCACGAGGTGAGTCCGCTGGCCGATGCTGCGCACATCGCGTTGCTGAGCGGCCGCGGCTATCGTCCGGTCGAATACAGCAGCGTGATGTATCGCGCCTTGCAAGAAGATGTTTCTGTGAATTCTGTGTGTTCCGCGGTTGTGTCGCGTGTCGGTCCACGCGATGCCGGCCGGTGGGCCGACACGCTCGCCGCCGGCTGGAGCGATGTCGCTGACGTCGGACCCGTGGTCCGCGATCTCGCAGGGATCATGGCGGCGCGTCCCGACGGACATCTCTTTCTCGCAGAGGAGGACGGCCGCGCGATTGCGGCAGCCTCGATGACGATTTCGTCAGGCGTCGCGCTGCTTGCTGGCGCCAGCACGATCCCCGCCGCTCGGGGCCGGGGTGCACAATCGGCGCTCCTGGCGTCACGCCTCCGTTACGCCGCCGGGCAGGGGTGCGATCTCGCGATGGTCGTCGCGCTGCCGGGCAGCGGGTCGCAGCGCAACGCGGAGCGAAACGGCTTTCGGATCGCTTATACGCGGACCAAATGGTCTCGACAAATCTGAAAGGGCAGATTTCAGAGGGGAGAGTGCATATTCCCTCTGGTACCGAGAGCAAAACTGTTCAATAATATGCAGCAGCGAATGTGACGCGCGGGTGCCCCTTCGGGCGACCCCTTACAAGGAGATGACATGGCGAAGAAAGCGGCGAGCAAGCGGAAGCCCAATGCGGCGTTCATGAAACCGGTCCAGCCGGACAACGTGCTGTCCGAGGTCGTTGGTTCGAAGCCGCTCCCGCGCACCGAGCTGACCAAGAAGCTGTGGGCGTACATCAAGAAGAACAAGCTGCAGGACCAGAAGAACAAGCGCATGATCAAGTCCGACGATGCGCTCAAGGCCGTGTTCGGCGGCAAGGCGACCGTCAACATGTTCGAGATGACGAAGCTGGTCAACAAGCACGTGAAGTAAGTTCGACGGGCAGGAAGGGCAGGAGGGGCGGGACGGGCAGGAAGAGAATCCTGCATCGCGCTCCTCTTCACCGTCCTGCCGACCTTCCTGCCCCTCCAGCCCTTCCCGCCCATCCTGCCGTGGTAGCATCGCGCTTTCCCTGATAAGGACAGCGATTGATGACGTCACGGCGGTACCTCCCTGCACTCGTCCTCCTTTTTATCGGCAGTGGCTGCGCGGCTCTGATTTACGAGATCGTCTGGTTTCAGCTGCTGCAACTGGTCATCGGGTCTTCGTCGATCTCGCTCGGCATCCTGCTCGGCACGTTCATGGGCGGCATGTGTCTCGGCAGCATCCTGATGCCGCGCATGGTCTCCGCTCGTCAGCATCCGCTGCGCGTCTACGCGTCGCTTGAAGCGGGCATCGGCGTCCTCGGATTGCTGATCCTGTTCGGGATGCCGCTCGTCGGCGGTCTCTATACCGCGTGGGCGGGCGAGGGAATGACGAGCATCTTCATTCGCGCCATCGTCGCCGGCGTATGCCTCCTGCCGCCGACGATGCTGATGGGCGCGACGTTGCCGGCGATCTCGCGGTGGGTGAAGGCGACGCCGGAAGGGATCTCGTGGCTCGGGTTCTTCTACGGCGGCAACATCGCGGGCGGCGTCGTCGGCGCCCTTGCCGCCGGGTTTTACCTGCTGCGCGTGTACGACGTCAACATCGCGACCTTCGTCGCGGTCGCGATCAACGTTGCGGTCGCCGGGATCGCGTACGTCGTGTCGGGCGCGGCCAAGTACGACGAGTCGACGGACAACGTCGGGCGGGTCCTTTCGGACGCGCCCGCGCCGGGTCCAAAAGGCCCCGGCCTACGATCGGCGACGTCGGTCTACGTCACCATCGCGCTCTCCGGAATGACGGCGCTTGCGAGCGAAGTCGTCTGGACGCGTCTCCTGTCGCTGCATTTCGGCGCGACCGTGTACACCTTCGCGTTGATCCTCGCGGTGTTCCTCGTCGGCCTCGGCCTCGGCAGCACCGTCGCCTCGATGGCCGCACGCGACCCAATCGACTCCCGTCGTCTGCTTGGCTGGTGTCAGCTGTTGCTGTGCAGCGCGATTGCGTGGGCCGCGTATCAGCTCACCGAATCGCTGACCTATTGGCCGATCAACCCGTCGATCTCGACGTCGCCGTGGTACACGTTCCAACTGGATCTCGTGCGCTGCTGCTGGGTCGTCTTGCCCGGAGCGGCATTGTGGGGCGCCAGCTTCCCGCTCGCCCTCGGTGGCGTCGCGTCGACGGACGCGGACGCGGCCCGGCTTGCCGGCGGCGTCTACGCGGCCAACACCGTCGGCGCGATCGTGGGTTCGCTCGTGACCAGCTTCATCCTGATCCCGTGGATCGGCAGCTCGCACACCGAGCAGGTGATCATCATCGTCTCGGCGCTGTCGTCGCTGTTGATGCTCGAACCGGCGCTGTCAAAGGCAACCACAGAACGCACGGAACGCACAGAAAAGAGTGGTTCTGTGGGTTCTGTGCCTTCTGTGGTTGCTTCTTCGTGGAGCCTCGCCGGCACGATCGTGCTCGCCGTCGCGATGGTCTCCGCCGGTTTGCTCGCGCGAAGCGTGCACGAACTTCCGGGACTGCTCGTCGCCTACGGACGGTACTCCGCCACGCGCGTCGGTCAGGCGGACGTGATCTACGTCGGCGAAGGCTTGAACGCGACGGTGGCCGTATCGGAGCTCTCGAATGGCGTGCGCAACTATCACAACGCCGGCAAGGTGCAGGCGTCGAGCGAACCGCAGGACATGCGGCTGCAGCGGATGCTCGGACACATGACGACGCTTTTGCCGACGCAGACGAAGAAAGTGCTCGTCATCGGCTGCGGCGCCGGCGTGACCGCAGGCGCGGTCTCGGTCGATCCGGCGCTCGATCACGAAACGATCGCGGAAATCGAACCGCTCGTCCCGAAGGTCGTGTCCACGTATTTCGCCGAACACAACTTCAGCGTCGTCACCAACCCGAAAGTGCACGTGCGGATCGACGACGCCCGACACTTTGTCGAGACGACGAGCGAGAAGTTCGACGCCATCACGTCGGATCCGCTCGACCCGTGGGTGAAGGGCGCTGCGATGTTGTATACGAAAGAGTTCTTCGACATGGCGAAGAACCATTTGAACGACGGTGGCGTCATGACGCTCTTCGTGCAGCTCTACGAGAGCAACATGGAAGCGGTGAAGAGCGAGATCGGCACGTTCCTCGACGCCTTTCCGAACGGCGTGGTGTTCGGCAACACCAGCGAAGGCAAGGGCTACGACCTCGTGCTGGTCGGGCCGAAGGATGCGCTCACGATTGACGTCGATGCGATCGAGGCGCGGATCAAGCGGCCGGAATACGAGCCGGTCGCGCGATCGCTGCGCGAGATCGGCATGACGTCGGCGATCGACCTCTTTTCGACATATGCGGGCCGCAGGGACGATCTGACGCCGTGGCTCCGCGACGCGCAGATCAACCACGACAAGAACCTGCGGTTGCAGTACCTCGCCGGCCTCGGTCTCAATTTGTATCAGGCCGACGTCATCTACTCCGACATGCTGCGGTACGTCACCAAACCGCCAGAGGGGTTGTTCGTCGCGTCGGATCAGACGAAGAAGAATCTCTTCGCGGCCATCCAAACCGCGCAGGGACGATAACCGGACACCGTCCGAAAGGATACAATGCGCGGCATTCAGGAGGTCTCATGCGAATGCTGCGACTCGCCTTCGTCCTCGCTATCGGCTGCTTCGTTCTCGGATCGACGACCGCGTCGGCCCAGACGTTTCGCGGCGGCATCTCCGGGCGCGTCATGGACGCCACGGGTGGCGTGCTGCCCGGCGTCACGCTGACCGCAACCAACAACGGAACGGGAACGTCGCGCACGACGACCTCGTCCGAATCGGGCGACTTCTCGTTTCCCGATCTGCAGCTGGGGACGTACACCGTCGAGGCCTCGCTGCAGGGATTTCAAAACGTCAAGACGACGATCGAGGTGACCGTCTCGCGGATCGCGTCGATCGAGTTGAAGATGGGCCTTTCGCAAGTGTCGGAAACGGTGTCGGTGACCGCATCGGCGATCACGCTCGACACGGTGTCGACCGCCCTGAGCAACGTGATTCAGCCGAAGCAAGTCCAGGATCTGCCGTTGAACGGCCGCGACTTCACGCGCATGCTGCAGCTCGCGCCTGGCGTCGCCGGCACGTCGGTCAATGGCGCGCGCACGCGCGGCAACAACTATCAGATTGACGGCGCCGACAACAACGACGCGTTCCAGAACACGGCCGCCGTCAATCAGGGCGGCGTCTCGGGTATCGCCGGCACCCTGTTGCCGATCGAAGCGATCGATCAGTTCTCGGTGCAGTCCGGTGGCGCGGCCGAGACCGGGCGCAACGCCGGATCGTCGGTCAATCTGGTGAT
>DASREL010000081.1:0-10655 GCA_035652075.1 Vicinamibacterales bacterium | reverse complement strand
ACGAGCTGCAGCAGCTTGCGCTTGCTCATCACGGTGTAGTTGAGGTTCAGGCGCGCGAACTCGTACTGCCGCGGCTTGTCGCCGGTGATCAGATGGTCGACGAGCCAGTCGTACAGCGGCCGATGATCCTCGTACTCCAAGGTGCAGAACGAGTGCGTGATTCCTTCGATCGCATCCGACAAAGGGTGCGCGAAGTCGTACATCGGGTAGATACACCACGCATCGCCCGTCCGGTGATGCGTCGCATGCCGAATCCGGTACAGCGTCGGGTCGCGCATCGTCATGTTCGGCGAGGCCATGTCGATCTTCGCGCGGAGCACGTGGGCGCCGTCGGGAAACTCGCCGGCGCGCATGCGCGCGAAGAGGTCGAGGTTTTCGTCGACGCCGCGATCGCGATACGGGCTGTTCCGTCCTGGCTCGGTGAGCGTGCCGCGATATTCGCGCATCTGGTCCGCGTTGAGGCTGTCGACGTACGCCAGCCCTTTCCGAATCAGCTCGCGCGCGAAGTCGTACAATCGTTCGAAGTAATCGGACGCGTACAGCTCGGCATGCCACGTGAAACCGAGCCACTCGACATCCGCTTTGATCGAGTCGACGTACTCGACGTCTTCCTTGACCGGGTTCGTGTCGTCGAACCGTAAATTACACGTGCCGTGATTTTCCTGCGCGACGCCGAAGTCGAGACAGATGGCTTTCGCGTGTCCGATGTGCAGGTAGCCGTTCGGCTCGGGCGGAAAACGCGTGGCGACACGGCCGTGATTCTTCCCCGTTGCGACGTCCTCGGCGACGATCGCGCGGATGAAATCGACACCGGTCGCGGGCCCGACAGAACTGGAGTCGTCACTCATGCTGAAAAGACTATTTTGTCACAGGAGCGACTAACGCCTGCAGGCGCGCCACCGTCAGCTCGCCGGCGTGCGTCACACGAAGGTCAGCCGCAGCGAGATCGTGCGTCGCCGTCAACCAGTGCGGGATCGCGACGACACGCAGTCCTGCCGCACGCGCGGCCGCGACGCCCGGCGCTGAGTCTTCGATGGCGACCGCGTCGCCCGGATCGATCCCCAGGCGGCGAACCGCTTCGAGATAGACGTCCGGCGCCGGCTTGCGCCGCGCCACATCGTCGCCGGTCACGATCGCCTGGAAATGCGACTCCAGTCTCAGCCGCGGGATCGCGGAGCGCACCCAACGCGCCGGCGCGGTCGACGCCACGGCGGTTGCGATGCGCTCGCGGCCGAGGGCGGAGAGAAGATCGAGGATGCCGGTCATTGGCGCGTCCGGCCGCAGCTGCTCGAAGATGTCGTGGCGGCGCTGGTGGTAGACCTCGCGAGCGGGCGGACGCGTTGTGCGTGCGCACAGCGCTTCGTAGCGGCGGTCGTCGTGATCGGCCGTCCACGTGCCGATCGCGTCGCACCACTCGTCGACCGTCAGCGGCACGCCGTACTCCGCGTAGAGGCGCTTGTGCGATTCGTATTCGGGCGTTTCGCTGTCGAAAATGACGCCGTCGAAGTCGAAGATGACCGCCGCCAGCACGGTCTCAGTACGCGAGCAGCAGCCGCGCCGCGCGCTCCACGTGCGCTTCGCTCGGAAGGTAGAACTCTTCGAGCGGCGGCGAATATGGAACCGGCGTATCGAGTGCTCCGACAATCCGAACGGGTGCGTCGAGAAATTCGAAGGCTTCTTCCTGGATGATGGCGGCAACGCTTTCACCGATGCCGCCGGTTCGTGCATCCTCGTGGACGATCAGGACGCGGTGACAACGGCGCGCGAGGGCAAGAATCGTCGCGCGGTCGAGCGGCACGAGGCTGCGCAGGTCAAGGACGCTGGCATGCATGCCGTCCTTCGCGAGGGCATCGGCCACGCGCGCGGCGACGTGGACGTAGGCGCCATACGAAATGATCGCCAGGTCATCGCCGTCACGCCGGAGCGCCGCCCGGCCGAGCGGCAGCGCTGCGGGCGGTTCGTCGGCGAGCAGCTGTTTGATGCGCGGGTCGCGATACAGCGCGATGTGCTCGTAGTACAGAACGGGATCCGGATCGGCGACGGCGGACGCCATGAGCGCGCGTGCGTCATGCGGTGTTGACGGGACGACGATCTTCAGGCCGGGTGTGCGGTAGAACCACGGCTCGGTGTTCTGCGAATGATACGGGCCCGCATGTCGCAGGCCGCCCCAGGGCATCCGCACGACCATCGGCACGCTGCCGCCCCAACGATACCGAATCTTCGCCGCGTTGTTGACCAACTGATTGAACCCGGTCGCGACGAAGTCGTTGAACTGAATCTCGCCGATTGGCCGCTGGCCAGCCAACGCTGCGCCGACACACACGCCGAGCACAGCGCCTTCGGCGAGCGGTGAGTTGATCAAGCGGTCACCGAACTCCTTCAGCAGCGGACGCAGCAGCAGGAACGCGTTGCCGTACGCACCGCCGACATCTTCGCCGTACACGAACACCCGCGGATCCGCCCGCAACGCGTCGGCCACGCCGAGCATCACCGCCTCGAGGAACGTTCTGCCTTTCGGATCAAACGGCGGTGCTGCTTCCGGAAGCCAGTCTGTGCGTTCCGTGCGTTCTGTGGTTGCCTTCAGCCGGACGTCAGGATCCAGCACTTCGACATGGACGCGCGGTTCCTCGTCCGCGAAGACGCCGACGCCAGCTTGCGACGGCTCCGGCCACGGCGCATCGATGACCGCTTTCGCCTGCTCCTCGACGATCGTGTCCGCGTCCCGCTTGAACCGATCGAGATCGCCGCTGCCGATAACGCCTTCGGCTTCGAGCGTCTTTGCGTACATCGCGATTGGATCGCGCGCGGACCAGTACTCGTACGAGTCGCGATTCGCGTAGCCCTGTTCCGACAGCGCGGCGTACTCCCACGACGCCTGCGGATCGCGACCGAGATACAGCATGTCGTCGTGATGCGCGTGACCGCACATCCGCATCGACACCGTCTCGATCAACGTCGGGCCTTGCCCGGCACGCGCGCGTTCGGCCGCCCACGCAAACGCCGCAGCGATCGCATCGGGGTCGGTGCCGTCGATTGTGACGCCGGGAATGCCGTAGCCGATCGCCTTGTCGGCGAACACGCGCACCGCCGTCTGGTCGCGAAGCGGCGTCGACAGCGCCGTTTGATTGTTTTCGAGGCAGAAGATCGCGGGCAGCTTTCGCGCCGCGCAGAGGTTGATCGCCTCGTGCCACTCGCCCAGCGACGACCCGCCTTCGCCGATGAACGACACGGCCACGCGACCCGATCCGTCGCGATCGAACGCCATCGCCATCCCCGCAATCGTCAGCGTCGCGGTCGTCAACGGCGCTGCCGGCGGCAGAATGCCCCAGTCGAAGTCGCCGATGTGGAGATCTTTCCCGTCGAGCGGCGCGCCGACCTTCGCCATCTGCGCGTTGAGCACCATGCGCACGGTTTCAGCACCGGGTCGCATCGCCAGCGTCGCGCCCAGATCTCTGATCACGGGACCGATGACGTCGCCCGTCCATCGATCGCCGGCACGGTACGCCGGGCCCCGCCGCAGTCGAATCGCAGCGGCATAGATCGCTTCCTGCCCCAGTGACCGGAATCCTTTGCCTTGAAAGCCGGCGCTGCCGTACTTGATTTCTCCCGATGTGAAAAACGTCTTGAGCCGATTGTCCGTGGCGCGGGTCAGCAGCATGCCGCGCAGGATTTCGATCCGTTCGTCGCGCGTCAGCGACGCTTGGAGTGCGGCGCGCCGCAGAAATCCGTCGCATCCCTGCAGCAACTCGATGCGGGCGCTGACGATTCGATCGGTGACCGTCACTCGAGGTGTCGGGTCGGCGATGCCTTGCGGAAGCGGACGCGCGTCCAGGCGCTTGATCAGTTCGCGCGCAAACGCCGGACGGAGCGCATCGATTTCGTGCTCGGTCCGGGGTTCGCGCCCGCGACAGGCGGCGTCGAGCGCGTCGATTGCGTCGTGCAGCGCCAGGGGATGTCGTTCGGCGACGAAGGCGCCGAACCTGCTCGCGATCCCGGTCAGCTTGTCCAGCTCGGCGGGTTTCTGCATAGAAACAGCCCTACAGGGCCGCGCTACGACTGTATCGGATGGTGCCGTCGCGCTCAACAACAACGGCCATGCCGGTTTCGAGCCGCGCAAAATCGGCCGCATCCAGCGCGACCACGGGAAATGGTTTTGCGTACATCACGTCGGCGACAATCGATGCGAGCGCAAAGAACGCGTCGACGCCGGTCGTCAGAATCGCCGCCGGCGCGGTGCCCGCTCGCACCGCCTCCAGCAACACCGCCGTCGTCGTGGACGACCCTTTCGTAAACGGCACGGCGAGAATCCGTCCGGCCGCGCACACACCTCTGAGCGCGTGATGCTGATCGATGATCTCACCCGTCTTGAAATCGTAGCCGCCCCAAAACGACAGCGGTTCGCTCGTCACGAGCGTGTCGCCCATCGCATAGCCCGCGACGATCGGTCGACCGACTATGTCGAGGTCTGCCATACCGATTCGTCGCGGACGATGCGGCCTTCGACGGCGGAGTTGACACAGTCGGCGAGCGAACCGAACGTCACGCGCGTGTTCAGCAAACTCGGCGCGTAGTACGCATACTTGGCCGAATTCGTCATCAACGTTTTGATCTCCGGCGGCAGCATCGGCGACGCGAGGATGCAGGTATCGAGCGTCACCTGCGCGCCGAACTCGAGGATCGGCGCGAGAACGCCCGACCGCTCCGCGTGCTCTTTCATCATTCGGCCGGACGTGATGAGGAATTTCACGCGGCCGTTTTTCCGGCGTCCGCGTACAAGCGGTGCGAGCTGTTGAAATTCGCCGAGCGAAAAATGCGGGCTGCCGAGAATCACCATGTCGAGCTCGCGACCGTCAGCCGTCGTCAACTCGCGGCGTGCCTCGCGCAGATCACCAACGGTGACGTCGACCGTTCGTGCCGGCGACCGCCCCTGAAAGGCCGCTTCACGCGTTGGCGCCTCTGGTGTGACGCCGACAATGTGAAAGAGCGCGACGCCGCCGGAGGACGCGACCGCAGCGCCGAACGCCTTCAGATGATCCTCGGCAGGCTGGACGAGGACGCCGTCGATGACGGGAATGCGGTCGCCGGCAAGCTTGCCGACGAGATGTCCCAGGACGGCGAAGAACTGGTCGTCCTGCTGCAGCGCGACCGGAACGTCGATCAACCGAATCAGCAGGTCGCCCGCGCGGTTCTCGCCGAGATGCAAGCCGACCGCCGGCACGCGGCCGGTGATCGCACAGCAGATGTCGAGCAAGTCGGGATAGCGCTCGGTCCGCGCGCCGATGACCGAGTTGGCGAACGCGATCGCATTCGATTCGCCCCACGCGATCTGCTGGCCGAACCTCGGTCGCATGTGCGTCTGATACGGCGCGCACGTCCACGTCGCCACGGCGCCCATGCGTTCGTACGCGAGCATCTGACGCGCGGCCTTCGCCGCCCATTCCGGCGAGACCGACCAGTCCTTCCAGCCGCATTCGTCCACGCCGCTGACGTTCAGGCTCGTGGGGACGACAACGCGTGCGCCCAGCGAGGCGAGGCGTTCGGCGAACTCGAGCGTCGCGTCGCCGAGGTAGATCGTGCTGTCGATGTGCGCCTGCGAGATGTCCATCAGCTCGCTCGCGCCGTAGACGTCCGCCATCCGCACGAGGATCGACATGGCCAGCTGCGGCGCGGGCCCGTGGACGCCGTCGAGCATTTCCTGGTCACGCGCGGATAACGTCAGCATCGTCGCTCGGCTAAAGCCTTCGCGCTACTTAAGCCGTCGCGCTACCAATATAATCCGCCGCATGCGAAACATCGTTCTGGCTTTTCTATTCGCGGTGGTTCAGGCGCCATCGGCGCCGGCTCCCGCGATCACGATTCTCAAACCGGGGCGCGTGTGGGACGGCGCGACGATGCACGACGGATGGGCGGTTCGAGTCAAGGGCGACCGCATCGACGCCGTTGGAGCAGACGTCGCCGCGCCGGGCGCGAAGACCGTTGATCTCCCAGGCACGACGCTCATGCCCGGAATGGTCGAAGGCCATTCGCACATCCTGCTGCACGCGTACAGCGAAACATCGTGGACGGATCAAGTATCGAAGGAAGGCCTCGCCTTCCGCGTCGCTCGCGCCACCAATCATCTGCGCGCGACGCTGAACGCCGGCTTCACCACGGTCCGCGATCTCGGGACCGAAGGCGCCGGCTACGCAGACGTCGAACTGCGCGACGCGGTGAAGCAAGGCATCATTCCCGGACCGCGCATCCTGGCGTCGACGCGCGCGATCGTCGCCACCGGCACCTATCAACCGCACTTCATTCCTGAATGGAACGTTCCGCAAGGCGCCGAAGAGGCCGATGGTATCGACAGCCTCTCGCGCGTCGTCCGCGACCAGATCGGCCGCGGCGCCGACTGGATCAAGATGTATGCGGACTATCGCTGGGGGCCGAACAGCGGCTCGCATCCGACGTTCACGCTCGAAGAACTAAAACTCGCGGTCGAAGTCGCGAAAAGCGCCGGCGTTCCGGTCGCCGTGCACTCGAATACGGCCGAAGGCATGCGGCGCGCGACGCTCGCCGGCGTGGAAACGATCGAGCACGGCGGCGAAGGGACGCCGGAGATCTTCAAGCTGATGGTCGAGCATCACGTCGCGCTGTGCCCGACGATCACGGCCGGCGCCGGTCCGTGGCCGCCGCGCGATCCCGACTCGCCGGCGAATCGCCGCAAGCGGGAGAGCTTCAAGGCCGCGCTCGACGCGGGCGTCACGATTATCAACGGCAGCGACGTCGGCACGTTCCCGCACGGCGACAACGCTCGGGAGATCGAAGCGATGGTCGCCTACGGCATGCCGCTCGTCGACGCGCTCAAGAGCGCGACGTCAACCGCCGCGCGCGTGCTGCACATGGAGAACCAGATCGGTCAGGTCAAACAGGGTCTCTTCGCCGACGTGATCGCCGTCGACGGCGATCCGACGAAGGACGTCGGCGCGATTAGACGCGTGAAATTTGTGATGAAGGGCGGTACGGTCTACCGGCCGTGAGTCGCGGATCGTGAGTCGTGGGTCGAATCACGACCGACGAATCACGATTCACGTCAGTAATTCAGCCAGTACGATAACTTCACCAGGAACACGTTCTTCGGCGCGACGCCGAAGATCCCGCTGAAGTCGCGGCCGAAGGCGAAGCCGCCGGGCACGGCGTCGTTCTCGCGGGCCTGTTGCCACACGACGAACAGGGTTGAACCGGGTTTGTACTCCCACCGCAGCACGTTCGTCGTCCGGAACGACTTGACGTTGAAGTTGGGATCGCCGTTCGCGCCGATGTCGTAGTTGTACGCAGCGTAGCGGGCGTCGTACCCGGCCGCGCGTGGATCGACGACCTGTCTGAAGTTGGTGTAATCACCCGCGGACATGAACGGCTGCGCGTACAACTGCAGCGACAGCGTCGGCGACAACGTGAAGTTGACGCGCTCGGTCATCGAGACGGTCGTCTGCTGCATATGGCCGAACACGTAGTGGTTCGACGCGTCGCTGACCGTGCCGACCCACTGGTTGTCCTGCATCGTGTGATTGATCGTCATGCCGCTCGTCAAGAGCAGCGACGGCACCGGACGGTAGTTGATCTCGGGTTCGAAATCGTTGATTCGAAATCCCAGTCCGCCGCCGTACGCGCCGAAGTAATTCAGGTAGATGCGGTGCCGCTGATCGCCGTTGACGTAGTGCCACAGGTTCGAGAATGGATTCTGCAGCAGCGCCGGGCCGCCGCGCGTGACGCGATCGTCCACGGTCCGGTGTCCGATGTTGACGCCGCCGCCGGTCTGCCAGTTGTTCTTCCACTGCGTGTGCGCGTTGATGTTCTCCATCGACTGGATCGGGTCGCCTTCGTAGTTCCAGCCGCGCGACACGTTGATATTGATCATCTTCCAGCGCGTCAGCCTGTCAGGTTTGTCGGTCCTGATCTGCAGAAAGTCGTCGATCGTCCGCTGGTCGGCCCGCCGCATGTAGCCAAGAGCATTGACGTCGAAGCCGGGAGACTTGAAGTTGTAGGTCGACGTGAATCGCAGGTGCTCGCCGCCGATCTGATTGATCGCGATCGCGCCGGCCGCGCCAGACATCGACGTCCGCGCGGGATCGAGCACGTTGCGCGTTTCGTCGGGACGTTGAAAATAATGCGCGCTGTCCTGCTGCAGATTGTCGATCGATTCCGCCGTACCGCTGACGCCGCTGCCGACGAGGTACCCGGTGAGCGAGTACCGCTTCTTGAACCGCAGATCCCAATCGGCGCCGAACGCGTTCGCGTGCGACGGCAGCGCCGTCAACTGATCGACGATTTGCGAGTTCGCCGACGTTAACATCACCCCGACGCTCGACTGATTCGCGAACTCCCGCCGGACGCGGCCCACCGTATAGCTCGTCATCGGCTGCACCGGTTGCGTCCCGACGACGCCCTCGTTGTCGACACGGGCGACCTGCTGCTCGGTGACCGCCTGCATGACACCCACGGCATACTTACCGACGTGCCCGGTCAGCTTCGCGGCACCGAGAATCGTCGACTGTGACGGCACGTCCGTGTAGACGTTGTCGCCATCGGGAAGATTGGCGGTCCCCTGCGGAGCGCGGCCGATCCGGCGCGAATAAAACACGCTGCTGCACGGACCATCGGTGCAATCCAGATTGAAGTTGAAGTTGCCCGAGCCTTCGACGAAGAACGGCCTGCGCTCGTTGAAGTACGTTTCGAACGCCGTCAGGTTGACGACCGCCGGATCCGCTTCGACCTGGCCGAAGTCGGGATTGACCGTTGCAGTCAACGTCAGCCCGGGCGTCAACGCGTACCGCGCATCGAGACCGAGCGCGCCGCCGGGCGCGGACGATGTCAGCAGCGGATTGCCGTCGGGACGCTGGCGCGTCAGGTTCGCGACCGTGTACGGCGCGAGTTCCAGCCGCTTCGGCGACGCCGTCAGCGACAGGCCGCCCAATTCGCCGAACGACGACACGTAACCGGTCGCGCTCTTCGGCAAGCGCGGCCACGTCGACGTCTCGTTGAGCCGGCCGATCTCTCTCGTGACCGCGAGCCCGAAGCTCGCCGACTCGGCGCGGGTGAATCGCAGTTGCGAAAAGGGAATCTTGAATTCGGCCGTCCAGCCTTGCGGATCGCGCGACACCGCGACATCCCAGACGGCGTCCCAACTATCGTCGCTGTTGTTGTCGTTGAACCAGTACCGATCGATCTTGACGCCCGATGGATTCACCGCGAACTCGTACGCCGTCCGGCGATCGTGATACGAGTCGACGTAGACGTGCAGCCAGTCGCTCGCCGAGTTGGCGTCGCGTCGCGTCAGATACGTCACGATCTTCTCGGCTTGGGTATCGAAGGCGCGGACCTTCACGTAGAGCGTTGCCGAATCGTACGCGACGCGGAATTCAGTTCGCTGGCTCGGCTGCCCACCGTCCTGCGGCTCGCGTTGCACGAAATCGGCGACGCTGGGCGCGGACTGCCACACTTCGTCCGTGACTGTGCCCGTCACCCGAACGGCGGTGGTCACCGCGAGCGCAAGAACGAGATCGAACATGACCCGAGCCGGAATTTAGACGGTCTTACGGATGCCTTAGTTGGCAGGGCGAACTGGCCCGCCGATAATAGCGTACGACCATGGCACAGACGACCCTCATCTCCACCGACGTGTTGGCAAAGCACATCAAAGACGCGTCGTACGCGGTGATCGATTGCCGTTTCAAACTCGACGATCCGGCGTGGGGCGAACGCGAGTATGCAGCGGCGCACATTCCCGGCGCGGTGTACGCGCACCTGGACCGCGACTTGTCCAGCCATCAGACCGGCACGAACGGCCGCCATCCGCTGCCGGACCCGATCGAGTTCAGCATCAAGATGGGCACCTTCGGTCTCGAGTCGGGGACGCAAGTGGTTGTCTACGATCAGAACAACGGCATGTTCGCCAGTCGCATGTGGTGGCTGCTGCGATGGGTTGGCCACTCGGCGGTCGCGGTGCTCGATGGCGGATTCGAGAAATGGATGAAAGAAGGACGCGCGACGCGATCCGGCGTCGAGCGGCGGCGACGCACCGAATTCAAAGGGACACGTCAAAGCAACATGATGGTCGACGCGACGACGGTGACGCAGCTCACCGAGCGCAGCGACTGGCGCCTCGTCGATGCGCGCGCGCCGGAACGCTATCGCGGCGAAGTCGAGCCGCTCGACAAAAAAGCGGGACATATTCCGACGGCGGTCAACCATCCGTTCACGACGAACATGGCCGCGGACGGCACGTTCAAGACGCCGGAGGAACTGCGCGCGCACTTCGCGCCGACGCTCGGCACCGTCCCGCCCGATCAGATCGTCTGCTACTGCGGATCCGGCGTCACCGCCTGCCACAACCTGCTCGCGATGGAGCACGCGGGTTTGAAAGGCGCGAAGCTCTATCCAGGTTCGTGGAGCGAATGGTCGTCCGACGACACAAGACCCGTCGCGGTCGGGCCCTCTTCCACGTAGCGCGCGTTCGCCGCGCGAGCAGCGTAGCGCAGGCGCTACAACACAAGACGCTTCGCGACGTCCTGCGCTTCTTTCATGATCGTCGTCACGACCTCCCCGGCACTCGGGAGATCTCGAATCACGCCGACACTCTGACCGGCGTACAGCGGGAAGTAGTCAGGCTTGTTCTCCTT
>DASREL010000080.1:0-56370 GCA_035652075.1 Vicinamibacterales bacterium | reverse complement strand
AGGTCACCGTCGTGACGCAGACGACGGGGACGGATCGAGGCGAGCCGGCGCGGGTGCTGAACGGCGAGGACATCCTGCAGTTTCAGGATCTCGCGCGCCAGGTGGTCATCGCCGACGAGATCGCGCGCTACACCGTGCGGCTCGTCAGCGCGTCGCGGCCCGACGGCGAGAACACGCCGGAGTTCGTCCAGAAGTGGGTGAAGTGGGGCGCCGGCCTGCGCGGATCGCAAGCGCTCGTGCGCGGCGCGAAAGCGCGCGCGCTGATGCAGGGCCGCTATCACGTGTCGGTGAAGGACATCCAGGCGCTCGCGAAGCCGATCCTGCGTCACCGCATCATGACGAACTTCTACGCCGAGTCCGAGCGGATCAGCTCGGACAACATCATCGATCGTCTGATCGAGTCCGTGCCGATGCCGAAAAGCGGCCTCTGAACTCTGAAATCTGAAATCTGAACTCTCATGGCACCCTGGACCGCGCACGAGCGACCGTTTCTCGACCCGGCGGTCGTCGCGCGCCTCGGTACGCTCGAGTTGAAAGCGCGCACTATCGTCGAGGGATTTCTTTCGGGGCTGCACCGCAGCCCGTTCAAGGGCTTCAGCGTCGAGTTCGCCGAGTACCGGCAGTACATTCCCGGCGACGATCTCTCCACGATCGACTGGAAAGTCTTCGCGCGCAGCGATCGGTACTACGTCAAGAAATTCGAGGAAGAAACCAACCTCGATTGCCATCTGCTGCTCGACGTCAGCGGATCGATGGGCTACGGCTCGCATCACGCGATGAACAAGTTCCAGTACGGTGCGTGCCTCGCGGCATCGCTGGCGTACTTGATGAATCGTCAGCGCGACGCCGTCGGGTTGACGGCGTTTGACGAGAACATCGTTTCGATGATGGCTGCGAGCTCGCGTCCCGGTCATCTGCGATCCCTGCTCGTGACGCTCGACCGGCTCGAGACCGCGCACAAAACCGACGTCTCGAAGCCGCTCCATCAGCTCGCCGAGGCAATGACGAAGCGCGGCATGGTCGTGCTGATTTCGGATCTCCTGGACGAACCGGACGCGGTCATTCGCGGGCTGAAACATTTCCAGTTCCGCGGCATCGACACGATCGTGTTTCACATCCTCGATCCGGACGAGATCGAGTTCCCGTTCGATCGGCCCACGCGGTTCGAGGACATCGAAACGGGCGACGAAGTGATGGCGGTCCCTGGCGCCGTTCGCGAACATTACTTGAAGGAAATGAACGGCCTCATCGAGCGCTATCGACGCGAGCTCGGCGCGATGGGCATCGACTATCAGTTGATCAGCACGAAGCACCCGCTCGAGCTCGCGTTGTTGTCGTATCTGTCGACGAGGTCGAAGGCGCTATGACGGCATTCAGTGGTGCAGGGTGCAAAGGTGCAGGGGTGCAGGGTGCATTTGGTGCAGGGTGCACCAGTGCACCTGGTGCACCTGGTGCACCTGGTGCACCTAGTGCACCTAGTGCACCTAGTGCACCTAGTGCACCCTGCACCCTGCACCCTGCACCCTGCACCACGTAGAACATGTTGTCCTTCCTTTCCCCGTTGTTTTTGTTTGGTGCGGCCGCGGCCGCGATCCCGATCGTGCTGCACCTGCTGAAGCGCGAACCGGAACCGCGGATCGAATTTCCGGCGGTGAGGTTGTTGAAGCGCGCGCCGGTGGAAAACACCGAACGGCATCGGCTGCGCGAACTGTTGCTGCTCGCGCTGCGCGTCGCGACGCTCGTTCTGCTCGCGCTCGCGTTTGCGCGTCCGTTCATGCCGAGCGGGGCTGCGGCGTCCGCGTCGGGTGTGACGATCGTCGTGCTCGACACCTCGTACAGCCTGGCTGCGCCCGGGCGCTTCGAACGCGCGAAGCAACTTGCTGCGGACGCGGTCCAGCACGCTCCCGCAGGTGACCGCGTCGGCGTCGTGACCTTCTCGGACGAGGCGCAGATTGCGGCGAAGGCGACCGAGGATCGTGTGCTTGCCTCGTCCGCGATCAACGAGGCGACAGCCGGTTTCGGATCGACGCGATATCGCGCGGCGCTCTCGGCGGCATCGCAAGCGCTCGACGGCCGCAAAGGACATATCGTCGTCGTCACCGATCTCCAGGAAGGCGGTTGGGACGTCGGCGACCGCGCGTCGGTGCCGGACGGCACGCGCGTCGACATCGTCGACGTCGGCGCGCTGCCCGAGAATCTGGCCGTCACGAACGTGCAACCGATGCCCGACCGCGTCGTCGCGACGGTTCGCAACGGCGGCTCGAAACAGCGCGACGTGCGCGCCCATCTCGCGATTGATGGCCGGCCCGCAGGCGACGCGACCGCGTCGATCGCGGCAGGCCAGTCGGCTGACGTGGTGTTTGCCGGATCGCCGAAAGGGACGTGCGCGGCGGTCACGGTCGACGACCCCGACGGCATTCAACCAGACAACGTGAGGTATGCGATCGTCGGACGCGGCGGCAAGGCGACGGTCGGCGTCGTGAGCGCAACCGGCGATCTTGCGACCGAAGCGTTTTACGTTCAGCACGCGCTGTCGACGACGTACCAGCCGGTCGCGCTCAGCGGCGCGAAGCTCGCGTCGGCGACCGACGAGCAAGTCGCGTCGCACGTCGCGATCCTGTTGCTGTCGACGCGCAACCTCGAACGTCACGGCCGCGAACTGCTGACGAAGTACGTCCAGAGCGGCGGCGGACTGTTGATCGCTGCCGGCGCCGACGTGGACGGCGACGTGATCGCCGATCTCCTTGGCCAGGGAACCACGTTGCGCGTCGTGACGGCGCCTGCCGGCTCGAATGCGCAGAAGCCTGTGGGCGATCGTTCGCTGGCGCCGGCGGATTTCCGTCATCCGATTTTTCGTCCGTTCGCATCGAACGGCGCCGCGCTCGGCCTCGTGAAGTTCCGCACGGTCTCGAAGATCGGCGGCGACGGATGTCAGCCCATTGCACGGTTCACGTCCGGCGATGTCGCGGCGATCGACTGCAGTGCCGGCGACGGGCGCGCGATCGTCGTCGCGTCCGACCTCGACAATCGCTGGAACGATTTCCCGCTGCACGCGACGTTCGTGCCGTTTCTGCACGAAGCGGTGCAGTATGTCGGCGCCGGCCGCACGCACGCGTCGGAAGTGCTGATTGCCGACGCGCCCGCCAGGCTTCCGCGCAAACCGGGCATCGTGACGCTGGCGCATAATCGAACCGTCGCGCTGAACGTGGATCCGCGAGAGTCGGATCCGGCGCGGTTGACGACGGAGGAATTCCAGGCGGCGGTGACGCCGATGAAGATGTCGGCCGCCGACAAAGCGCAAGTGGCGGCGCGTCAGCAGGAAGATTCGCAGCATCTCTGGCAGTACGCGATTGCGTTGATGGTGCTGACGCTGTTGGTGGAAGGTTTCATCGCGGCGAGAACCGCGTGACGGGCTGACGTTGTATGGCGAACTACGAAGAGATCCGTCGCTTGATCGATCGCGTGCGCGCGCGGTGGCGCGCGTTGTGTGCGTATCACGCGTTCGTGCGCGCGGCGCTGGGCGTCGTTGCGGCGCTCGGCGCGATGCTCGTCGCGGCGCGATGGATTTCGGCGTCGCCGATCCTGCTCGCGGTCATCACGCTCGCCGCGCTGGTCGCATCAGCGGCCGTGCTCGCGTGGGCGCTGCTGCCGCTCGGTCGCCGCCCGTCGGATGCGCAAATCGCCCGGTTCATCGAAGAGCGCGAACCGGACCTCGACGACCGCCTCGTCACGGCCGTCGAGCGGCAGTCGAAGACGGCGACCGCGTTCGATCGGCTCCTGATCGCGGATGCGGCGAATCGCGCGCGGCAGGTCGAACCCGAGCGGATCGTGGCCGCAGAATCGTTACGGCGCGCCGCGTTTCAGGCTGGAGCCGCCGCGCTCGCGCTGATCGCGCTGCTGCTTCTCGGCCGCGATCCGCTGCGCGAATCGGTCGACGCGATGGCGCTGACGTTGTTTCCCGCGCGCGTGACGCTCGACGTGGCACCCGGCAACGCGCACGTCAAGGCTGGATCGCGCGTCGACGTGCGCGCGCGACTCGTGGGCAATCGCGCGCCGGTGATCGCGCAGTTCCAGGTTGCCGACGGCGACAGCTGGCGCGTGTCGGACATGACCGCCGGCAAGGATGGGTTCGCGCTGTCGCTGCCGTCCGTCAGTTCGTCGTTCAAGTACCGGATCGTCGCCGGCACGGTGACGTCGCCGACATATGACGTCACCGTCGTGCATCCGCCGCGCGTGACGCGTATCGACGTCGATTACACCTATCCGCAAGGCCTTGGACTTCAGCAGCGGACCGAGCGCGATGGCGGCGACGTTTACGCGCCGGCCGGCACCGACGTGACGCTGCACATCTTCACCGATCGTCCCGCCGCCAACGGCGTCCTCGCGCTGGGCGATGGTAAGCAACTGGCGCTCAACCTGACGCAGCCCACCGAGTTGACGACGAGCCTGAAGGTCGTTGACGACAATTCGTATCGCGTTGCGCTGGCGGATCGCGAAGGGATCGGCAGCGGCGGCGACACCGAGTACTTCATCCGTACGCTCGAGGATCGACCGCCCGAAGTCCGCATCACGAAGCCGGCGCAGGATCGCCAGGTCACGAAGCTCGAAGAAGTCGACATCGACGCGCAGGCCGAAGACGACTACGGCATCGCTCGCCTCGATCTCGTGTACGTCGTCGGCGACAAAGAGCAGTCGGTGCAGCTGTCGATTCCGAAGAACGAGGCGAGCGTCAAAGCGCATCACACGTTGTTCCTCGAGGACCTGGACGTGCAGCCGGGCGACTTCATCGCCTACTACGTCCGTGCACGCGATCTGACGCGCGGGACGCGGCCGAACGAAGCGCGCAGCGACATCTTCTTCCTCGAAGTCAAACCGTTCGAGCAGGAGTTCACGTTGGCGGCGAGTCAGGCGGCCGCGGGCGCCGGCGGCCGCAGCTCGATCGACGATCTCGTCACGGCCCAGAAAGAAGTCATCGTCTCGACGTTCAAGCTCGATCGCCGCGCGCAGATGTCGAAGGGCGCCCGGTCCGAGGCCGACATCCACGCCGTGTCGCAGGCCGAATCCGAGTTGAAGGACCGCGTCGAGCAGACGTCGAGCACGTTCCGCGAGTCGACGATGAGGGATCCGCGAAAGCGGCCGCAGGGACGCGGGCAGCCGCCGTCGCCCGACGCGCCGAAAGCGGGCCAGACGCTGGCGGAAGAAGACGACATGGCCGCCGCGGCCCTGGCGATGGCGAAAGCGGTCGACGCGCTCGATGCGTTGAAGACGCAGCCGGCGCTGCAACCCGAAATGGAAGCGCTGAACCACTTGCTGAAAGCGCAAGCGGACGTGAAGAAGCGCGAAGTCAATCGCCAGCAGGCGGGCAGCGGCGCCGGCAACAACCGCAGCAACTACGACGTGTCGGCGCTGTTCGACAAAGAGCTGAAGAAACAGCAGCAGACGAACTACGAGACGAAGTCGTCTGCGGAACAAAAAGACGATCCGAACAAGAGCGCGCTCGACAAATTGAAGGATCTCGCGTCGCGGCAGGACGAACTGCTCAAGCAGCAGCAGGCGCTCGCGAAGAATCGCGAGAAGATGTCGGAAGACGAGATCCGCCGTGCGCTCGAGCAGCTGACGCGCGAGCAGTCGGAACTGCGGCAGAAGGCGGAGGAGCTCGCGCGCCAGATGGCGCAGTCGAGCAGTCAGCAGTCGAAGAGTCAGCAGTCGAACGGTCAGCAGTCGCAATCACAGTCGGGCGGCGGTGGACAGGACGGGCAAGGCGGCAAGAGCGAGAAGGGACAGAGCGGGAGCCAGCAGAACGCGAATCAGCAGGGGATGCGCGACGTCTCCGAAGCGATGCGGAATGCGGCGAACGATCTGCGGCGCCAGGATCCGAAGCAGGCGAGCGCCGCGGGCAGCAAGGCGCTCGACAAATTGCGCGAGATGCAGCGTCAGCTCGAGTCGGCGCAGCCCGACGAACGGCGGCGCGCGATGGGCGACATGCAGCTCGAAGCGCGGCAGCTCGCGGATGCGCAGCGGCGGATCGCGTCGGAGCTGTCGAAATCCATATCGCAGCAGGGACAAGCGTCCGCCGATGCCATGCGACGGCTCGCCGGCGAACAGGAACGCCTCGCGGAGCGGACGAAGAAACTCGAGGGCGCCGGTGGAGACGCGGGCAAGGACCTCGAGCGCCAGCGCGTGTCCGACCGGATGCAACAGTCCGCGGACGCGATGCGCGGCGGCCGCGATGCGCAGTCGCAATCGGCGGCGCAGCAGGATCTCGCCAAGGCGCTCGACCGAGCCGCCGACAAGCTCGCGCAAGGCACTGGCGGCGGCCAGGACGGCGAATCGCGCAAGCTGTCCGAGCAGCTCAGTCGCACGCAGCAGCTGCGCGAGCAGCTCGATAACCTTGGGCGGCAGATGTCGGAGGCAGGACAGGCGGGACAGGCGGGAAGGACAGGACAGAGCTCGCAGAAGTCCGCCGGGCAACAGGGACGTACCGGCCAGGGCCAGGCTGGCGGGGGCGGCGGTGACGGCACCGATCTCGCGCGGATGCGGCAGGAAGCGGAGAAGAAGCTGCAAGAAACCAAAGACCTGCTCGATCAGTTGAAGCGCGATGATCCGAACGGCCAAACGTTCGCGAAGGGCGGCGCCGGGTTCACCTTCGAAGGTCAGGGCATGACGCTGTCCGCGCCGGGCACCGAAGCATTCAAGCAGGATTTCGCGAAGTGGGACGAGTTGCGGCGTCAGGCGACGCAAGCGCTCGACAACGCCGAGTCGACGTTGTCGAAAAAGCTGCAGGCGAAGCAGGCCAAGGATCGACTGGCCGCCGGCGCCGACGACAAAGCGCCGTCCGAATATCAGAAACAGGTCGACGATTACTTCAAAGCCATTGCGAAGAAGAAACAGTGATCAGGTGCAGTTGGCAGTTGGCAGGTGCAGTTGGCAGTTGCAGTTGGCAGTTGCGGTTAGCCGTTGCGGACTGAACCTGCCAACTGCAACTGGTCACTGAAATAGAGATGCATCTCGCGTATTCATTACCCTGGTGGCTCGCGATTTTGCTCGCGGCCGGCGTGGGCGCCGCGGCGTTCTTTCAGTACCGCCGGCCGCTGTCGCCGCTGACGTCGATTCAACGCGGCTTGCTCGTCGCGCTGCGCGTCGTGACGCTGGCGGCGCTCGTCCTCTTTCTGTTCCGGCCGATTGCGATCCTGCCGCCGGTCGGATCGCGTGACGCGATCGTGCCGATCCTCGTCGACGTCTCGCGCAGCATGCGCCTCAGCGACGCGGACGGCCAGACGCGGCTCGCGCGCGCGACGGCGGTCCTCAAGAATCAGTTGCTGCCGACGATGAATCGGCAGTTCACGACGGAGCTGTTCGCGGTCGGTGACGGTGTGGCGCAGGCGAACCTGGACAAGCTGTCCGCCGACGCGCGGCGGACCGACCTCAGCGGCGCGCTCGCCGCGATCTCGGAGCGGTTCCGTGGACAACGCGTCGCCGGCGTCGTCGTCCTGTCGGATGGAGCGGACACGGGGGCAGGTGGGGCAGGTGGGGCGGGTAGGGCAGGTGGGGCAGGTGGGGCGGGTGGGAGATTGCCGGTTTTCTCAATTGGCGTCGGTTCCCCCGATGGGCCGCGCGATCGCGAAGTGCTTGGCATCACGGCAGGCGATCCAAAGCTCGATGCGGCGTCGGTCGATCTCCATGTGACCGCGATCAGTTCGGGATTCGGTCGCGCGCCATTTCCGGTGAAAATTCTTGCGAACGGGCAGACGATCGAGACGCGCCGCCTCGTGCCGCAAGCCGATGGCTCGCCGATCGACGAGATGTTCACCGTGTCGCCGAACCCGCAAGTGCCGACCGTCTACACGGCGCAAATTCCGCCAGACGAATCGGAATCGGTCACCGAAAACAATTCACGCAGCGTGCTCGTCAATCCGGCGGGCCGGAAGCGGCGCGTTCTCGTCATCGAAGGCGCGCCCGGCTTCGAGCACAGCTTCATGACGCGCGCGTGGGCCGCCGATCCCGGACTCGAAGTCGACACCGTCACGCGCAAAGGCAAGAACGACAGCGGTCAGGACACGTTCTTCGTGCAGGCGGCGGCCGGGCGATCGGCGGTGCTCACGAGCGGCTTCCCCGCATCGAAAGACAAGCTCTTCGCCTACGACGCGCTGGTGATCGCAAACGTCGAATCGGATTTCTTCACGCGCGCGCAGCTCGCGATGGCCGCGGACTTCGTCGGGGAGCGCGGCGGCGGACTGCTCGTCCTCGGCGGCAAGTCGTTCGCGCAGCGCGGCCTCGCGGGAACGCCGCTCGAGGAAGTCCTGCCGGTCGAACTGAACGATCGCCGCGGCGCGCTGGTCCGCACATCGCTCGCGACGGCGGATCTGCAGCCGCACAACAAAGTGACGCTGACGTCCGACGGCCTCGCGCATCCGATCATGCGCATCGGTCCTACCGCCGACGACACACGCAAGGTGTGGTCGACGATGCCGGCACTGGCGGCGAGCGCGGCGCTGGGCGGTCCGCGTCCGGGCGCGACGGTCCTGGCAGTGACGACGTCGCCTGACGGCGCGGTGCATCCGTTGGTCGCCGTGCAACGGTACGGTCAGGGGCGATCGATGATCTTCGGCGGCGAGGCGTCGTGGCGCTGGAAGATGATGATGGCGTCGACCGATCGCTCGTATGAATTCTTCTGGCGCCAGGCGGTGCGCTGGCTCGCCACGCCGGCGCCCGATCCGGTCCAGATCGTCGCCAACGAATCGACCGAGCCTGGCGACGCCGCGTCCATCGACATCGACGCACGCGATGCGTCGTTTGCGCCGGTCGCGGACGCGAAGATCGACGCGACGATCGCCGCGCCGGGCGGCGATCCGCAGCCGCTCAAGCTGCGACACGTGGACGGCGGCCGCTTCAGCGGCGCATGGCGTCCCGAGCAGACGGGCTTGTATCACGTCCACGCGGACGCGCACCGAGGGACGGCAGCGCTGGGTGTCGCCGATCGGTGGATTTACGTCGGCGGTTCGGATCGCGAATTCACCGATCCGCGGCTGAACGAGGGCTTCCTGCGCCGTATCGCGCGGAACTCGGGCGGGCGCTACGTCCGCGCGAACGACGCGTCCAAGGTCCTCGATTTTCTCAGCTCCGCGGTCCCGCAGGACGCCGCTCCCGAACGCCGCGATCTCTGGCACGAACCATGGACGTACGCCACGATCGTGACGTTGCTCGCGCTCGAATGGATTTTGAGACGTCGATGGGGCCTTCGATGACCCGCCTTCGCGCGCTCGTGCCGAGCGTCGGCCGGGTCCTTTTGGGCCCGGCGGGTCTAAAAAGACCCGCCCTACTGCTGTTGCTGCTGTTAACTGCCTCGTCAGCGTTCGCCGGCGAGAAGTTCGCGTTCATCGTCACCGGCGCGTCGGGCGGCGAGGCGTACGCGAAAAAGTACGATGCGTGGCGCGGCACGCTGGTTTCGACGCTGCGAGACAAGTTCGGCTATCAGCAGGATCACGTGATCGCGGTCGGCGACGCGACGCGGGACAACGTGCGAAGCGTCCTCACCGATATGCGTCGTCGACTCAAGGCTGATGACCAGTTGTTCGTGTTGTTGATCGGTCACGGCACGTCGATGGACGGCGAAGAAGCGAAGTTCAACCTCGTCGGACCCGATCTGAGCGCGACCGAGTGGGCCGAACTGATTCGCCCGATCGCGGCGCGCGTGATCTTCGTCAACACGAGCAGCGCGAGTTTCCCGTTCCTCAGACGGATCGCCGGCAAGAACCGCATCGTGCTGACGTCGACCGATTCGGCGGCGCAGACATTCGAGACGATCTTCCCCGAGTTCTTCGTCAACGCACTGACCGATGCCGCAGCCGACAGCGACAAGAACGGCCGCATCTCGATCTGGGAAGCGTTCGCCTACGCGAGCAACGGCGTGCTGCAGGCGTTCCAGCAGAAAGGGCAGCTGCCGACCGAGCGTCCGCTGCTCGACGACACCGGCGCCGGCATCGGCCGCGAAGCGCAGAATCCCGGACCCGACGGCGCCGTCGCCAAGGTCACGTACCTGCAGCCGGACACGTCGGTCGCGATACCGACCGACAGCGTCACCGCCGGCCTCGTGCGGCGCCGTAACGAACTCGAGGCGCAGCTCGAAGAATTGCGCGCGCGTAAAGAGACGATGGCGACGGAACAGTACGAAGCCGAACTCGAGCGCATCGTTCTCGAGATCGCGCGGCTATCGGCGCAAATCAGGACGAAGTCGTAGAGCGGTTCGCGCGTCAGTAATAGCCGGGACGTTCCCAGCGGTCGACATTCCGTTTTCGAAAAACGAAGACGCCCACGACGCCGACGAGAAATCCGGCGACGTGCGCGGCGAACGCGACGCCGCCGCTGCCGTGCGAGCTTGCGGTCACGGCGATGCTGCCGGCGCTGAACAGCTGCATCACGAACCAGAAACCGAGCAGGAGGTACGCGGGCAGCTCGATGACTTCCCAGAAGATGATCAGCGGGATCAGCGTCAGCACGCGCGACTGCGGATACAGCACGAAGTACGCGCCCATCACGCCCGCAATCGCACCGCTCGCGCCGATGGTCGGCAGCGTGGAATTCGGATCCATCATGATCTGCCCGATCCCTGCCGCGATTCCGCACAGCAGATAGAACACGATGAACCGTCCGTGGCCGACGCGATCTTCGACGTTGTCGCCGAAAATCCAGAGATACCACATGTTCCCGATGATGTGCATCCAGCTCCCGTGCAGGAACATCGACGTGATGAGCGTCGCGGGGGCGAAGTACGCCGGCACGACGCCGTAGATCGTCAGGAACTGGTTCAGTTGGTCGGGCGGGAGCGATACCTCGAACAGCCACGCGACGGCGTTCAAGACGATGATCGTGACGGTGATATACGGAACGGTGCGCGACGGAATGACGTCGCGTAACGGGATCACACTCAAATGCTAAAGGAAAAATGCTAATTGCTAAATCATTTTGCAATTAGCCTTTCCCATTTAGCATTTCAGTTTACTTACACGCCGTGACCGTAACCGACGGTTTCGATATGCGTCGGCGTGACGCCGGCGGAGATGCTCGACGGCGTGCGGACGCGGTCGACGATGCGCCGGAGGTCGCCGTCGGCGATTGCTTTGCGGTGTTCGCCGAGCGAGATGACGGCGTGGTAGACCTGATCGACTTCCGCCGCTGACAGCGTGAAGCCGAGCGCGACGCAGCGCGACTGCACGGCGTGACGACCGGAGTGACGGCCGAGCACGAGCCGCGACGAGGCCGATTGGCCGACGTCTTCGGGCGTCATGATTTCGTACGTGCGCGTGTCCTTGAGGACGCCGTCCTGGTGGATGCCCGCCTCGTGCGCGAAGGCATTGCGGCCGACGATCGCTTTGTTGGCCTGCACCGGTTCGTCGGTGATCTGCGAGAGCAGCTGGCTCGCGGCGAAGAGCTGCGTCGAATCGATGCCGGTGTCGTATGGCAGCCGGTCGCCGCGGACGCGCAGCGCCATCACGAACTCTTCGAGCGACGCATTGCCGGCGCGCTCGCCGATGCCGTTGATCGAGCACTCGACCTGGCGCACGCCGCCCTGGATCGCCGCGAGGCTGTTCGCGACGGCGAGGCCGAGATCGTTGTGGCAGTGGGCGCTGAAGATCGCTTTCGAAGAATTCGGCACGCGCGTGATGATTTCGGCAAAGAACTCACGATGCTCTTCGGGCGTCGCGTAGCCGACCGTGTCGGGCAGGTTGACGGTCGTGCAGCCGGCGGCGATGACCGCTTCGACGACGCGACACAGAAAATCCCGATCGCTCCTCGTCGCATCCTCCGCCGAAAACTCCACATCGTCTGTAAACGTGCGCGCGAGCTTGACGGCATCCACCGCGGACTGCAGGCACTCCTCGCGCGTGATGCGCAGCTTCGTCTTCAGATGCAGCTCGGACGTGGCGAGGAACGTATGGATCCGCGAACGCTGCGCTGGTGCGAGCGCATGACCGGCTTCTTCGATGTCCTGGCGACGGGTGCGCGCGAGCGCCGCAATCACCGGACGCTTGACCGCGTTCGCAATCTGCCGCACCGCTTCGGAGTCAGCGGGCGACGCGATGGGGAACCCGGCTTCGAGAATGTCCACGCCCAGCGTGTCGAGGGCGCGCGCCATGGCGATCTTCGCCGGCACGTCCATCGAGAACCCCGGGGCCTGTTCGCCGTCGCGCAGGGTGGTGTCGAAGACGACGACGCGAGTCGGTGTGGTCATGACCGTTGTTTGTATCGTTCCGGGCAGTAGAAGTCAAAGTGATAGTGATTACGAAATGATAATCATGCCTTATACTTGGCTGGACGGCCGGGAGAGGCAGGAGAGGCAGGAAGGTAAGGCGACGGAGGCTTCTCCGTGTCTCACCTTCCTGCCTCTCCCGCCTGTCCCGCCCGTCCTGCCCTCATGGATCTAGCCGCCCTCAAAATCTTCCTCGCGGTCGCGCACGAGCGTAGTTTTTCGCGCGCGGCGGCGAAGGTGCATCGGACGCAGCCGGCGGTCAGCCAGGCAGTGCGGCGGCTCGAGCTCGAGCTGGGCGAGCAGTTGTTCGACCGATCGTCGAAGACCGGGACGCTGACCGAGGCGGGACGGATGCTGCAGAACTACGGCCAACGGCTCGTCCGGCTGGCGGAAGAAACCGAATCCGCGGTGCGCGAGCTGCGCGACCTGCGCCGCGGCCGCGTGCTGATCGGCGCGAACGAAGCGGCGGTGCACACGCTGCTGCCGCTCGTCGCGCGCTTCCGTCAGCAGCACCCGGACATCACGATCGACGTGCGCCGCGTGCCGGCGCGGCAGATCGCGGTCGAAGTGCAGCAGGGCAGCCTCGATTTCGGCGCGCTGACGTTTCGTCCCGCCGAAACCGGATTGCTGGAAGTCATGGTCGGCAGCGACGAGCTCGTGCTGCTCGTCCCGCCGTCGCACCGGCTGGCGAAACGCAAACAGGTCGCGATGGAAGACATCCGCGAGGAAGCGATCGTCGCGCACAACGATCCCTCGCCGGCGCGCGAACGGGTCCTGCGGCTGTTCGAAGAGCGTCACGTGCCGTTGAAGATGGTGATTTCGCTGCCGAGCCTCGACGGCATCAAACGCGCCGTCGAGATGAAACTCGGGGTCGCGCTGCTGCCGCGGCGATGCGCGATCACCGAGATCGCCGACGAACGGCTCGTCGCGATTCCCGTCGCCGGCGTCTCACGTCGGCGTCAGGTGATGCTGGTCTGCCGCAAGGCACACCGGTCCCACGCAGCCGACGCGTTCCTTGCGGTGGCACAAAGGCCGGACAAACAGGTGTAGCGCAGCCCTTTAGGGCTGCAGCAGGCCTGAAGGCCGCGTTACAGCTACTGGCGAAAATCGGAGACGTACGGCAAGTGCGCGGCGACGGCGCGAACCTCGTCGAAGTGCTGCAGCAGCATCGCCGTCGGGTTCCACTGCCCGGACAAGAACGCATCGCGCGCGCCTGGCGGTAGTGAGGCGTGGATCTCCACATCGCCGGCGCTGATGACGCCCGATTTGACGTCCGCGATCAGCGTCACATGAGGATTGCTTTCGACGGCGGTCTGGAGACGCGCGATCGAACGTTCGTCCGCGACGAAGCAGGGCATGCCGATCATCACGGAGTTGCCCTGGAAGATTTCCGAGAACGATTCGCCGACGATCGCGCGGATGCCGTAGCGCTGCAGCCCTTGCGGCGCGTGCTCGCGTGACGACCCGCAGCCGAAGTTCTTGTTGACGATCAGGATCGCCGCGCCGCTGTAGCGCGCATCGTTGAACGGATGCGTGGGATCCGACGCGCGGTCGTCTTCGAACAGATGTTTCTCGAGCCCTTCGAACGACACGGCCTTCAGAAACCGCGCCGGCATGATGCGATCGGTGTCGATATCGTTGCCACGAATGGGCAGTCCGCGGCCTGAGACATTGCGGATTGAGGATTGCGGAGTGCGGAGTGATTGTGGATTGGTCATGGTGTCGTTCCTACTGCAAATCGTCAATAACTCCGCAATCCGCAATCCGCAATCCTCAATCCTCAATCCGCAATGACATCGCGCACGTCCACGACCTCGCCCGCGATCGCCGCGGCGGCGACCATCGCCGGACTCATGAGCAGCGTGCGGCCGGTCGGACTGCCCTGGCGTCCCTTGAAGTTGCGGTTCGAGGACGAGGCGCACAGCTGACGCCCTTCGAGGCGGTCGGGATTCATCGCGAGGCACATCGAGCAGCCGGCGCCGCGCCACTCGAATCCGGCGTCGATGAAAATGCGATCGAGACCGCGCGCTTCGGCGTCGCGGCTGATCGAGCGCGAGCCGGGGACGACGAGCGCCTTGACGTGCGGGGCGACGTGATGTCCGCGGACGATCCGCGCTGCTTCCTCGAGATCCGACAGGCGGCTGTTCGTGCACGAGCCGATGAACGCGACGTCGATCTTCGTCCCGGCCACACGATCGCCCGGATGAAACCCCATGAACGCGAACGCTTCGTCCTTTGGATCCGCATCGATCTGTTCGTTCACCGACACCGACTGACCGGGGTTGATGCCCCACGTCACCGTCGGTTCGATCGTGGCGGCATCGAGCGTGATCCGATCGTCGTACCGTGCGTTCGCGTCCGACGCCATCCCGCGCCACCACGCAACGGCGCGATCGAAGGCGGAGCCTTGCGGCGCGAAACGGCGTCCGCGCAGGAAGGCGAACGTGGTGTCGTCGGGGTTGACGTAGCCGACGCGCGCGCCCCCCTCGATCGACATGTTGCAGATCGTCATCCGCTCTTCGACGCTCATGCGATCGATCGTGCTGCCGCCGTATTCGTACGCGAAGCCGACGCCGCCCTGGACGCCAAGTTTGCGAATGATCGTCAGGATCACGTCTTTCGCGTAGACGCCCGGCTTCAACGATCCGGTGACGTCGATCCGGCGGACCTTCAGCGGATCGAGCGCGAGGCACTGCGACGCCAGGACATCACGGACTTGCGACGTGCCGATCCCGAACGCGATCGCGCCAAAGGCGCCGTGCGTCGACGTGTGGCTGTCGCCGCACGCGATCGTCATGCCCGGCTGCGTCAGCCCGAGCTCCGGGCCGATGACGTGAACGATGCCCTGGTTTTCGTGATCGGGCGGCCAGTACGGGATGCCGAACTCGCGGCAGTTTCTTTCGAGCGACACCGTCATCTCTTCGGCCATCACGTCGAGGAACGGCCGCTTCTGCGAACTCGTCGGCACGATGTGATCCACGGTGGCGAAGGTGCGATCCGGAAACGCGACGGTCCACCCGTGCTGCCGCAGCATGTCGAACGCCTGCGGGCTGGTGACTTCGTGAACGAGATGTAAGCCGACGAACAACTGTGTTTGTCCGCTCGGCAGCGTGCGCACGGCGTGCGCGTTCCAGACTTTGTGAAAAAGTGTGTCAGCCATAGATGAGGTGCGCGGCGCGATCAGCCGCACCGCTAGAATACACGGATGGCTCGCGCACGCGGGTTTTTCTCCATCGCCGCCGTTACCGCGGCGATGTTCGTCCTGTTCGCCTCCCACGGTCGCACGCAGACGGACTCACCGCTGATCGTCCTGCAAGGCGTCGGTCTCCCCGGCGTGGACGAGGGACCACTGCCAGACGACTCGCACCGTCCGGGCTCGCCGGAGTCACGCCGGCGCGCGTCGATCCACGCCGAGAACACGCCGATCCGCACGAGCGCGTCGGGCCGCCAGTATGAAGCGGGCCGCGTCATCGTGAAGTTTCGCGACAACGTCGCCGCACGCGTGCGCGACGAGGTCATTCGCGCCGCGACGTCCACCGGCATCATGCGCGCGCGGCCGGAACACGCCGACTTCGATCTCGTCTCGATCGATCCCGCCGAGGATGCCGAAGCCGCCGCGGCGAACTTCCGCGGACGCGACGAGGTCGAGTACGCGCAGGCGGCGTACCGCATGAAGTCGTCGATGGTGCCCAACGATCCGAACTACAAGGATCTGCAGTGGAATTTCCCGGTGCTCAACCTCGAACAGGCGTGGGACATCCAACCGCAAGCCGGCTCCTCGATCATCGTCGCCGTCGTTGACACCGGCATGGCGTACCAGAGCGCTACGCTCGACGTCACGATTCGCGGTTTTCGCGACGATTTTGGCAACGTCTACCCGCCGCTCGGGCATCAACTGATTCCGTACGCGGCGGCCGATCAACTCGTGGGCGGGGGACACGGCAGCCGGATCGTGTCGCCGAAAGACTTCACCTGGTCGACGCCGCAGCCGCCGCTCGATTTCGACGGGCATGGCACGCACGTGTCGGGGACGATCGGTCAGCTGACGAACGACGGCGTCGGCGTCGCGGGCGTCGCGTTCAACGTGAAGTTGATGCCGGTGAAAGTGCTCGCGAGCCCGTGGGACGTGTTGTTCGGCGGCGCGCCGGACGTGGGTGGCAGCGACGATCAGGTTGCGCAAGGCGTGCGCTACGCCGCCGACAACGGCGCGAAGGTCATCAACATGAGCCTTGGCAGTTCGGGACCGCCGAACTGCGGCGCGAATCCGAATCAATCCGGCTGCTCGCCGGTCATCGAAGCGGCGATGCGTTACGCGGTCGGCAAAGGCGCGTTCATCTCGGTCGCCGCCGGCAACGAGTTCGAAGACGTCATCCCGCCGTTCGGCCAGAATCCGACGAGCGTACTCGCCGAAGTCGCGTCGCGCATTCCCGGCGTCGTCTCTGTCGCCGCCGTGGACCGCCACATCGTCGGTCAGACCGGCGCGCTCCGTTGTCAGGGCACGCCGTCCTCGCCCGACTGCCACGCGTACTATTCCAGCGCGGGTCCGTACGTCGAGTTGGCGGCGCCAGGCGGATCGGAACGCGAGTTCGGACGCGACGGGTTCATCCGTCAACAGACGTTCGACTTCACGTTCACCGACACGTTCGATCTGCTGCCGGCGCAGTACCACGCGCCGCGCTTCGACGTGTTCGGGACGATCGGCTACATCGGAACGTCGATGGCGGCGCCGCACGTGTCGGGCATTGCGGCGATGTTGATGCAGCAAGGGATCACCGATCCGGCGGCGGTCGAAGCGGCGCTCGAGAAATTCGCGATCGATCTCGGCACGCCGGGACGCGACGACAAGTTCGGATTCGGACTCGTCGACGCGCGAGCCGCCCTGCGCGGATTGGGGTTGGCGCGATGAGAGCCAAAATTCTCTGCGTGCTTTGGGTCGCCTGCGGGTGCTTCGCGTCCCCGGCGCGCGCGCAGATGAACGTGCGGGTCTTCGGCGACGCCGCCGAAGAATCCTTCGCCGCCGTCCAGACGTTCGAAGCGGTCTTCGGCCAGTCGATGCAGCCGCTCTTCGGCGGGGGCGTCGAGGTGACGTTGCTCAGCGACAGGGTGTTCGTCGATCTCGGCGCGTCGCAGTTCAAGAAAACCGGCGACCGGGTGTTCCGCAACGGCGCCCAGGTTTTTCACCTCGGGATCCCGATGCATGTGACGCTGACGCCGCTCGAACTCACCGGTGGCTACCGGTTCCACGTCCGTCGTCATTCATGGCTGGTTCCTTACGCCGGGGCCGGCGTGGGATGGTACCGCTACCGCGAGACGTCCGATTTCGCCACCGACGATGAGAACGTCGACACCAGGCATGCCGGCTTCGTGGTTCATGGCGGCCTCGAGTTCCGGGTTCATCGATGGGTTGGCGTCGGGACCGAGCTTGCCTTCACGCACGTGCCGGGAATACTTGGGGCAGGAGGCATTTCTCAAGCGGTGGGCGAGAACGACCTTGGCGGCGTCGCCGGACGGTTTAGAATCGTCATAGGCAAATGACACGACGCCGCTGGGCCCTGATCGGTGCCGCGCTCTACGCCGTCTTCCTGTTGACGACGGCGTTTACGCACCACGACCTCGATTGCGAGCTCAAGAACCCGCAACACTGCACCGCGTGCACGTCGAGCGTCCTCGGCGCGGACACGCATCCGCCGGCAACGCTCGCGGCGCACCAGCTCGTCGACGCCGGCTCGGCGTACGCCGAGCTGCAGACGCCGCATGATCTGCTGCTCGCCGTCCGCTCCACCGGTCGATCGCCACCCGTTTCCCTGTAAACGACGTTTCCATTCCCGACAAACGAACGTTTCCGAAGCGGAGGTAACGATGCGGCCTAGTGGTCTACGCGCATCGGTCGTCACACTGTGTGTGATGCTCGGATCGTCCTCGGCATTCGCGCAGGATAGCGCGCAGACGGTTCAGCAACAGATCGATCAGCTACGGCAGGAACTGCAGCAGATTCAGCAGCGGCTCTCGGAACTCGAAGCGAAAGCGAGCGCGACGGCTCCGGCGCCGTCACCTCAGAGTCCCTCCGCGGCGCCGGCAGCGCCCGCAGCGCAACCCGCGGCGCCGGTTCCACCGGGGGCGGAAGGCGCCGGCGGCCCGTCGGGCGCATTGCCGTTGTACGGCGCGGCCGGCGGTGCGGTGTCCGGCTCGAAGGTCTTCAATCCTGACATGGCGGTCATCGGCGATTTCCTTGGCGCCGCCGGGAAGAACGACATGCAGCCGGATCCCTTCTCGCGCGCGGGCGATCACCCGATGCCGCTCGCGATGCACGAATCGGAAGCGTCGTTTCAAGCGGTGGTCGATCCCTACGCACGCGCCGATTTCTTCATCTCGTTTGGCGAAGAAGGCGTCGATCTCGAAGAAGGATATTTGACGTTCACGTCGTTGCCGGGCGGTTTGCTCGCCAAGGTCGGGAAGATGCGTGCGGCCTTCGGCAAGGTCAACTCGCTCCACAACCACGTGCTGCCGTGGGCCGACCGACCGCTCGTCTTCTACAACCTCGTTGGCGGCGAAGACGGTATCGACGATGCCGGCTTTTCGGTCGCGCGGCTGATTCCGAATCCGTGGCTGTTCCTTGAAGCGACCGGGCAGGTATTTCGCGGCGACTCAGGAGGCGAGGGCAGTCCGCTGTTCCAGACGACGAGGCGCAGCGAGCTGAGTTACGTGGGCCACCTGCGTGCGTATCAGGATATCAACGACGACACGAACATCGATCTCGGCTACTCGTACTCGCGCGGTCACAACGGGTTGTTCGCGAGCAACACGCTGATCAACGACGGATCGCTCGTCACGCAACTGCACGGCATCGACGCAACGGTCCGATGGCGGCCGTTGCAGCGATCGATTTATCACTCGTTCATCGGCCGCACCGAGTGGATTTGGAGCCGCCGCGATCAACCGACGGGCCTCCAGAGCGGCTCCGGCGGCTACGTCTCCGCCGATTATCAGGTTGGCCGTCGCTGGTTCACCGGCGTCCGCTACGACCGGAGCAACCGGCCCGACAACGCCTCGCTCCTGGACACCGGCGGATCGTTCATCGTGACCTACTGGCCGAGCGAGTTCAGTCAGGTCCGCGGCCAGTACCGCCGCACCAACTACGCAGATGGCCCATCAGCCAACGAATTGTTGTTCCAGTTCCAGTTTTCCATTGGCGCGCACGGCGCGCATCCGTTCTAACTTATGAAAAAAGCATTGCTCGTCTTATTCGCGTTTCTTCTTGCGGCGCCGGCGTTTGCGCAGGGCAAGCTGAACGTCATTGCCACGACCGAAGATCTCGCGGCCATCGCGCGCGAAGTCGGCGGCGATCGCATCTCGATCGATTCCATCGCGAAGGGATATCAGGATCCGCACTTCGTCGAAGCGAAACCGAGCTTCATCCTGAAGCTCCAGAAGGCGGACGTGCTGATCGCCGTCGGCCGCGAGCTCGAAATCGGCTGGCTGCCGCCGCTGATTCAGCAGAGCCGCAACGCGAAAATCCAGCCCGGGGCCGAAGGCTATCTCGACGCGTCGCTCCAGGCGCAGATTCTCGAGGTGCCGACCGGGCAAATCACGCGCGCGATGGGCGACGTCCATCCGCTCGGGAACCCGCACTACTGGATGGATCCCGAGAACGGCAAACTGATCGCGAAAGAGATCGCCGACAAGTTGTCGCAGCTGCGTCCGAACGATCGCGCGTACTTCACGCAGCGGCAGGCCGATTTCACCTCGCGTCTCGATACGGCGGAGAAGGGGTGGCTCGCGAAGATGGCGCCCTACAAAGGCACGAAGATGGTGACGTACCACCGGTCGTTCCCGAACTTCGCCGAGCGGTTCGGCCTCGACATCATGGGCTACGTGGAGCCGCGCCCGGGCATCCCGCCGACGCCGCAGCACACCCTGGATCTCATCAACGAGATGAAGCGGCAGAACGTCAAGCTGGTGCTCGTCGAGCCGTACTTCGATCTGAAAACGCCGAACGCGATCGGGCGCGACACCGGCGCCCAGGTGCTGGTCGTGCCGCCGTCGGTCGGCGGCGTCAAGGAAATCACCGACTACTTCAAGTTGTTTGACTACGACATCAACCTGATCGTCGAGGCGATCAAAAAGAGCGGTGCCGGAAAGTAACCCATGGATACATCGATGCTCTCGTTCCTCGTCGCGCCGTTCGCGGCGAGCCTCATCCTGACCGGCATCCACGCCTATCTCGGCGTGCACGTCGTCGAGCGCGGCGTCATCTTCGTCGATTTGTCGCTCGCGCAAATCGCGGCGCTGGGCGCGACGATCGCGATCCTGCTGCCGATCTCCGGCGGCGATCCGCACGCGCCGGTCGTGTACTGGATCAGCCTGGCGTTCACGTTCCTCGGGGCGTTTGTCTTCTCGATGATCCGCGTCAAGCGCGCGCGGATCCCGCAGGAGGCGATCATCGGCATCTGTTACGCCGTCGCGTCGGCGGCGGCGATCGTGGCGATGAGCAAGGCGACGTCCGAGAGCGAGCATCTGAAGGACATGCTCGTCGGCAACATCCTCGCGGTGTCGTGGCCCGAAGTGGGCAAGACGGCCGCGCTCTACGGCGGAATCGGACTGTTCCATTTCATCTTCCGCAAACAGTTCCTCGCGATCTCGATGGACCATCGCCAGGCCGAACGCACCGGCTTGAACGTTCGGCTGTGGGACTTCCTGTTCTACGCCTCATTCGGCTTCGTCGTCACGTCGTCGGTCTCGATCGCCGGCGTGCTGCTCGTGTTCTGCTATCTGATCGTGCCGTCGGTCGCGGCGATGCTGTATTCGGACAGCGTCGGCAAGCGCCTCGCGATCGGGTGGACGATGGGGACGGTCGTGTCGGCGCTCGGCGTTTATGCGTCGCTGCAGCTCGATCTGCCGACCGGTGCGACGATCGTGTGCACGTTCGGCCTGGTTCTGATTATCATGGCTGCGGTGCGGCCTCTCTTCCCCCACGCGGCGAGCGCTCATGCGGTGCAGGAACTGCGACACTGAAATCGCCGACAAGGCGCTGATCTGCTACAAGTGCGGCGCGCCGACGACGGATGCGAAGTATCAGCCGGCGGAGGTGCGTCCACGTGGCGGCTCGCGATCGGGGATCCTCGCGAGCCTCATCGCCATGGTCATCCTCGTCCTCGCCGCCCTCTACATGGGCCGTGCGTCGGCGAACCAGACGCCTCGCTACGTGACATATGTCTTCGTAGCGATCGCCATCGTCGTTGTCGGCCTGCGAGCCTACGCGCGACGCCGTTAACACCGCGAAGGCCACGAAGACACCCGCTCAAATGTGTTCGTGATCTTCGTGATCTTCGTGATCTTCGCTTTCTTCGTGATCTTCGTGATGGTGCGATAATCGATATGTGGGTGTGCGATTAGCGCGGCTGTTGTGGATTGCGTGGGCGGTCATCGTCTGGAACGTCGTCTTCGACCAGACGATCGTGTTTGCAGGACGCCGCTATATTCGCGCCGCGCTCGCGGCGGTCGGATCGCACCCTCGCATGGACGACTTCATGCGCCCGGCGGTGACGCGAGGGCTGTGGCTCTCGTCCGCATCGGCTGGGCTGATCCTCGTCACTGGACTCGTGCTCATCAATCGGTGTCAGACCGCGTCTGACGCCCACGGGTAGCCGTGCGTCTCGCACCACATCCGCTAATCTTCGACTGGAACCATGACGCCGCAGCGCCGAAGGCGATCGCGATGCTCGACGACGAGACGCTGCGCGACGGCCTGCAGTCGCCGTCGGTGCGCAATCCGTCGATCGACGAAAAGATCGGCATCCTGCATCACATGGACGCGCTCGGCATCGATACGGCCGACATCGGCCTGCCCGGCGCCGGGGAAAAAGTTGCCAAGGACGTCGAGCGGCTGGCGCGCGCCATCGCCGATGCGCGCCTGCATGTCCGCGCCAACTGCGCCGCTCGCACGATGGTCGCCGACATCAAACCGATCGCCGACATTCAGCAGCGTACCGGCGTGCCGATCGAATGCTGCGCGTTCATCGGGTCGAGTCCGATTCGCCAGTACGCCGAAGGATGGTCGATCGGGTTTCTCCAGAAAGCGACCGAGGACGCGTTGACCTTCGCGCAACGCGAAGGCCTGACGACGATGTACGTGACCGAAGATACGACGCGCGCGGATCCTGATTCGCTGCGCGCGTTGTTCACGACGGCGATTCGCGCGGGCGCGAAGCGGTTGTGCGTCGCCGACACCGTCGGGCATGCGACGCCGAACGGCGCACGCGCGGTCGTCACGTTCGTGAAGTCGATCATCGACGAGCTCGGCGTCGACGTCGGCATCGACTGGCATGGCCATCGCGATCGTGGATTCGGCGTGGCGTCGAGCATCGCGGCGCTCGAAGCCGGCGCGACCCGGCTGCACGGCGCCGCGCTCGGCATCGGCGAACGCTGCGGCAACACGCCGATCGACTTGCTGATGGTCAACCTCGCGATGATGGGCTACCGCGAGAACGATCTGACCAAACTGCCCGCGTACTGCCGCGCCGTCGCCCGCGCGTGCGATGTCCGCATCGCGCCGAATTATCCGGTCATCGGCGCCGACGCGTTCCGCACCGCCACCGGCGTCCACGCTGCGGCCGTCGTCAAGGCATTCCGCAAGAACGATCGCGCGTTGATGGACGCGGTGTACGCGGCGGTGCCCGCCAGCCTCGTCGGCCGCGAGCAGGAGATCGAAGTCGGCCCGATGTCAGGACGTTCGAACGTGATCTTCTGGCTCGAGAAACACGGGATCCCGGCGAAGGACGACCTCGTCGACCGCATTTTCACCGCCGCGAAAGCCTCGCGCCGTACGCTCACACACGATCAGATTCAGACGATCATCGACGACGTCAAAGTACGAGCGTAGCCGTCATCGGTCATTATATTGACCGTTTAGGTCGTTTGAATGTATAACGGCCGGAGTGGCGAACGACCGCGAACTCCTGAAACTTCTTTCCGAGCGGATCCAGACGCGCCGACGCGAGCGTCGGCTGTCGCTCGATCGCCTCGCGGCGCTGGCTGACGTCAGCAAGGGCGCGCTGGTCCAAATCGAAGCGGGCGACGCCAATCCTTCCATCGCGACGCTCTGCAAGCTGGCGGCGGCCCTCGGGGCATCGGTCGCCGATCTCGTCCAGGTTTCGGGACAACATCCGGCCGAAGTGCTGCCGGCGAGCGCGCCACGTTTGTTGTGGCGAGGACCGAAAGGCGGCGCCGCGACGCTCCTCGTCGGATCGCCGGGACCCGACATGCTCGAATTGTGGGCGTGGGAGCTGCGTCCGGGCGAACGCTACGACGCGCAGCCGCATCCGTCCGGCACGCAGGAGCTCTTGCACGTCGAGGCTGGTGTGTTGACGCTCGCGTTCGGTGACGTCAGCTACGTGATCAAGCAGGGCGGATCCGCCGTCGCGCATACCGACCGTCCCCACGCGTACGCGTGCGACGGCAAGCGGCCGACGCGGTTCACGATGGTCGTCTCCGAATGGCACCGAGGGCGGACCGCATGACGACGCTCTGGGTGTGGGCGCCGCTGCTGCTCGTCGTCGGGGGCAGCGTGATGTATCACCTGTCGGCGAAATCGATCCCCGCCGCGTACGATCCGATGGCCGCGCTGATTGGCCTTTACGCCACGGCGCTCGCCGGCGCCGTCGCGGTCGTCGCGGTCACACGGCTGTGGCGGACGTCAACGCCGGTGACTCGCGTGTGGCACCCGACGATCGCGCTCGTCGGCGTTGGGGCGTTGCTGATCGAGATGGGATTTCTGCTCGCGTACCGAGGCGGCCTGGCGGTCAGCACCACCTCGGTGATCGCCAACGGCATCGTCGCCGTCCCGCTCGTGGCGCTCGGATCGATCTGGTTCGGCGAGCCGTTCACGATCGTGAAAGTGATCGGCGTGCTGTTGTGCCTGGCCGGCGTCACGCTGCTGCAGCACTGATGGCTGATAGCTGTGAGCCGTTAGCTATTTCTTCAAGAGCACTTCTTCAAAAAACGCGACCGCTCTCGGATCTTTCGACTGACCGAGCCAGAAGAACGCTTGTTTGCGCACTTCCGGATTCTTGTTGCCGCGCGCGACTTCGATCAGCTTCGGCACCCCTTCGTCGGCCGGCATCTGGCTGAGCGCGAAGACGGCGCGTCGCTTCACCTCGGTCTCCGGATCGTTGTCGACGGCGTTGGTGATCGTCGCAAGCGCCGCCTGACCTGCACGCTGCGCCAGCCAGAACAGTGACTGGCTTCGCACGTGCGTGCTGGCGTTCGTCTTCGCGAGGGCAATGAGCGCGTTGGTCGCGCGGTCGCCGCCCTCGAACGCCAGCGCCGCCAGCGCCGAGTCGAGGATGCGATCGCGCGAGCTGGTGGAGGCGGGCGCCCGCGTCACAAGCGACGACAACCACGCCACGCTCTCGTCACCGCTGACATTCGCGATCCAGCTCAGCGTCGTGCCGCTCGCATCGATCTCGCAGTCCGGCGAGAAGCTGCGGAGGCGCGACAACGTGCGATTCTCGAATCGCGCGAGCACGAGCAGTTCGTGCGGCGGCTCGAGGACGACGCGCGAGTTGTTGACCGTCACGTTGTCGCCGTGCTGTTCGAGCCGGCACCCGTCGCAGCAGACGCGATGATTGCCGGCGACCATCGGCACGCGATAACCGACCCAGCCAACACCTGCGGTAGGGGCGCTCGCCTGCAAACGATCCGCGAGCGCTTGCGCGCGCAGCGGTGCAGCAGCACCGAGCACCAACGCACCCAGCACCAACGCACCCAGCACCAATGCACGGTGCACCTTTGCACCCTGCACCTTTGCACCACCGATCACTTCAGTAACTCCAGCAAATAGTCTGTGACTTCCTTGTTCTTGCCCATGATCGACATCTTCGCGACCATTTCCTTCTTCATCTGCGGATCTTTTTCCGCGCGCGCCAGCTCGACGAGCACGTGGCCGTTGTTCTGGAGGAAGAGCGCGTTGATCGCTTCTTTCTTGATCTCGGGCGACGTGTCGGACTGATAAATCGATTTGATGGCGTCGCCCGTCTTGCTCGTGCCCATCAGCCCGAGATTCCGCACGGCCGTTCGCCGCAGCTGCGGATCTTTTTCGCTCTTGGCCAGCTCCAGCAGCTTGTCGGCGCTGCCGCCGACGAACATCGCCTGGATGATCCGCTTCTTCACGTCGACGCTCGTCTCCGACTGATACAGCTCGGCGAGCTCGTTGTGCGCGCCCATGACGCCGAGCTGCTGCACCGCTTCGCCGCGCAGGTCGGCGTTCGTTTCGCCCTTGGCGAGGCCGAACAACCGCGTTTTGTCGCCCGACACCATGAAGCTGCGGATGATCGACCGCTTGACCGCGGGATCGGTCGACGTGCGATACACGTCGGCGAGAATCTGCCGGCTGTTCTCGCCGCCCATCACGCCGAGATACTTGATCGCGCGCAGCTGCAGGTCCGGGTTCGCGCTGCCTTTGGCGACGTTCGCGATCACCTCGCGTGCTTTCGCTGAATTCGACTGGCTGAGGACGAAGAGCGCACGGTCCTTCACCTTCGGCGAATTCGTGCCGGTCAGCATCTGTTCGATGATCGGCATCGCGCGCTCGGGATCGCTGTTCATGATGCCGCGCAGCGCCATCAGCTTCGTTTCCTCGTCGGCCTGCGATTCCGGGGCGACGGTTTGTCCCGACGCCTGGCGCACTTCGACCTCGAGCGCCTTGGCATCGCGCAACCAGCGGCTGTCCTTGAACTGCTGCTGCAGATCCGACAGCGTCGTCAGCGCATCGGCGCGGCGACCGAGTTTCGCGAGGCTGTACGCTTTCCAATACAGCGCCGCGTCGGTGCGGTTCGATTTCAGGTCGATCAGCTTGTTGAAGCGATCGAGCGCGCGGTCGTACTTGCCGTCTTCGATCGCTTCGCGGCCGTCCGAGTAGAGCTCGTCGGCACGATCGTCGTCGGCAATGGTGAAGGTGAGCGGCGCCGCTCCCGCCTTCGCCAGAGGCGCCGCGCAGAGCAGCGCAATCAAGAAGAATCGTTTCGTGATCATGGTTCTACCCAATCTTTTGTGTCTTTCGAAGCTCGTCACTCATGATGCGAACTTTGAAGAGAAGGGCGGCCGCATCGATGCGCCGCCGGAGTTGTTCGAGATCCGCCGCCGAGATGTTCGACGGGCTGTGGACGATTTCGACGAGATTGCGTTCGAGGTCGTCGAGGACGCTGGCGATCGACGTTTCGCCCGCGTCGATCGCGTCCTGGCGATACAACCGGCTCGTCGCCAGCAGATCGTCGGCCCACTGTTGTTCCGTCGAGATATCGGTGCTCGCCGACGTGTTGAGGATGTCCGTCAACAGACGATCAGACCGATCCAGGTGATCGGCGACGGCGGTGAGGAGGATCCGCTTTCGCTCGCCGGAACGCTCCGCGAGCGTCGAGGACGCCAGTCGGACGCCGTCGTGCGCGACCTCGCGCGGTGACCACCGGCCGGCCACGAACGCGACGATCGCAATCGCCGCGGCCGCGGCGACGAACGTCAGTCGCTCGAATCGAAACCACGCGCTCCACCCATGGCCGCCGCGCTCCGGCAGCTGATGACGGATCCGCTGCCACACCTCGAGTCCGTATTGATCGCCGCGCTCGGGGACATCCGGTGTTTCGATCATCGCCAGCGTGGCGGCGATGTCGCGATACGTGTGCGCGCACGCGGCGCACTCGGCGAGATGCTGCTCGATCGCGTCGCGTCCGCGTCCGCCAAGGCGTCGGCGCGATTCGCCGTAGTAGTAGAGCGTGAGGTCGTCTTCTGAGTAGTGCTTCATGATGTCTGACTTCGCAGCGGCGCCAACGCGGCGCGCAATTTCTTCACCGCGCGGAACACGCTGTGTTTGGCCGCGCTCGTCCCCAGGTTGAGCGTGGCGCTGATTTCGTCGATGGACCGTCCCTCGTAGTGGCGCAGCGTGAACGCCGCGCGCTCGAGCGGGCTCAGCTCGCCGAGCGCGTCCTGCACGCGGTCCTGGATCTCGGCGCTTTCGGCAAGCCGGTGCGGGTTCGGCAGATCGCCGGCCGGCATCTGTTCCGCCGCATCGAGGCTCTCACCGCGCGACTGGTCGTGACGCGCCTGCCTGGACCGCATCAGATCGACCGAGCAGTTCGCCGTGATGCGATACAGCCACGTCCCGAAGTTCGCGCGCGACTCGAAGCGATCGAGCTGCTTGTAGGCGCGAAGGAGACTCTCCTGAACCACATCCTCGGCATCCTGTTCGTTCCCCGTCATCCGGAACGCCAGCCGAAAGACACTCCGGCTGTGCTGCTCCACGAGCGCGCGAAACGCGTCCTCGTCTCCCTGCCGCGCACGCGCCAGGACGACTGACGATTCGGTCGCGTCCACCATCAACACTCAGCTTAGACGGGACTTAAGGTGCTGGGTTAGCAGGGGATGTAGGCCGAGGCTTTTTAGCCTCGGCGCCGATCGAAGTAGCGCAGCCCTTTAGGGCTGCCGGGCAAAGCAGGCCTAAAGGCCTGCGCTACGGCCGTCTGGGCTAGTTCGAGAGCTGATGGGCGATTGCGGACAGCTTGCGATGCTTCTTGTGCGAGGCCAGCCGGAGGGTGAATTCCTTCCGCGGCGATCCGGCGCGGCGTTTCAGGCCGGTTTTGCGCACGAGCGCCAGCTGCGCCTGCTTGTTCAGGTGCGTTTCGATGGTCGGCAGCGCGGCGAGGACGACGTCGCCGACGACCTGGAGGCTGCGGGCGCTGACGGCGTCGAGGTTGTCCTTGGCGGTGTGCCAGGCATCGTAATCGAGGTCGATGATGTCGACCGACGGCACGCCTGCGGCGAGGAACGGGAGGTGGTCGTCCTCGATCCGCGTCGAGTCGGCGATGAAGTAGTCGTCGAGGTCGAGGTGCTTCGCCGTCGTCCAGAAAATGTCGGTGAGCCACGGCGTCGAGTTCGTGTCGCGGCGGATGTCGAGATCGCGGTCGCCGATCATGTCGACGAGGATCATCGCCTTGATCGCTTGGATCGAGGCGTCCCGCTTCGCGACGTCGACGTAGTGGCGGCTGCCATACGTGTTGTCGGTGCCGTTCCACTCCTTCAGACGCGCCTCTTCGCCGTCGAGGAAGAGCAGTTCGATCGTGTACTGGTTCTTGCGTGCCTTGAGCACGCGCGCCAACTCGATGAGAAACGCCGCGCTCGACGCGCCGTCACTCGCGCCGACGAACCGGAACTCGCGAAACAGCTTCGTGTCGTAGTGGCCGGCGAACACGATCTTCTCGCGCCGCGCGCCGGGGATCACGACCGACAGGTTGACCAGGTGAATCTTGTCGATCGGCGTCTGGTCGTCCCACACCTGCTCGGTGACCGGCAAGCCGATCGCCGTCATCTGATCTTTGATGTATTTGCGCGTCTGCTCGATGGCCGGCGAACCCGAGGGGCGCGGTCCGATCGCGACCATCTGCCGGAGGTGATCCCAGGCGCGCCCAGCGTCGAACTTCGGCGCCGGCGGCGTCGCCGTCTGGACGTGAAGCGCAAGAGCGAGCAGGGTGAGGATCATCAACCGCGCTTTTCTCGAGCAATATAATCGCGCTGTTTCGGTCCCGTGTAAATCTGTCGCGGACGGGCGATTTTCTGCTCCGGATCGAGGAGCATTTCTTCCCACTGCGCAATCCAGCCGGCCGTTCGCGGGATGGCGAACAGCACCGGGAACATCTCCACCGGGAAGCCCATGGCCTGGTAGATCAGACCCGAGTAGAAGTCGACGTTCGGATAGAGCTTCCGGCTGACGAAATATTCGTCCTGCAGCGCGATCCGTTCGAGCTCGAGCGCGATGTCGAGCAGCGGGTTCTTGCCGGTGACGGCGAAGACCAGGTCCGCGATCCGCTTGATGACTTTCGCGCGCGGGTCGTAGGACTTGTAGACGCGGTGACCGAACCCCATGAGCTTCGTCGCGCCTTCACCCGACTTCACCTTCTTGATGAACTCGGGCACTTTGCTGACGGATCCGATTTCGTGCAGCATCCGGAGGACGGCTTCGTTGGCGCCGCCATGGAGCGGACCGTAGAGCGCGCCCGCGGCTCCGGCCAGCGACGAATACGGATCCGCATGCGAGCTGCCAATCGTCCGCATCGTCGTCGTCGAACAGTTCTGTTCGTGATCCGCGTGGAGGATGAACAGCACGTCCAACGCGCGCGCGAGCACCGGGTTCGGCTGGTACTTCAGCTCGGTCATCTTGAACAGCATGTTCAGGAAGTTGCCGGCGAAGCTCAGATCGTTGTCCGGATAGACGTACGGGCGACCGATGCTGTGCCGGTACGCCCATGCGGCGATGCTCGGTACTTTCGCGATCAGGCGATGCGTCTGCCGCAGCCGCGATCCCTTGTCGAAGATGTTCTTCGCATCGGGATAAAATCCGGACATCGCGCCGACGATGCTCAAGAAGATGGCCATGGGATGGGCGTCGTACTGGAACCCTTCCATCAGCTTCTTGATGTTCTCGTGCAGCATCGTGTGGAGCGTGATCTCGCGCGTCCACGCCTGCAACTGACTCTCGGTCGGCAGCTCGCCGAAGAGGATCAAGTACGCCGTCTCGAGGTAGTCGCTCTGCTCGGCCAGCTGTTCGATTGGGTACCCGCGGTAGAGCAGGATGCCCTTGTCGCCGTCGATGTAGGTGATGGCGCTCCGGCAGTTCGCGGTGTTCATGAACGCCGGGTCGTATGTCATCAAGCCGAAGTCGTCGGGGGACATCTTGATTTTCCTGAGGTCCATCGCGCGGATGGTGCCGTCCTGGACGGGGACCTCGTAGGTCTTGCCGGTGCGGTTGTCGGTGATGGTTAGGGTGTCACTCATCGCGGCATTCGTCGGAGTTGTCGTCTGGCTTGGAATCGCGATCGCCGGGGACGCGGTAGGCACCGTCCACCCAGCGGGCTAAGTCTTGTAACTTGCAGCGTTCGCTGCAGAACGGCCGCCATACGGGATCGATTGGCTGTTTGTGGCAGAACACACACTTTTGTTGTGTCGCCATCCCGCTATTCTAGTCCTACCGGGCGTTTTACCCACCGCTTGAGCTGATCCAAGTCCCCCCATCGCGTACACGGGCGTGGGGTTACCTACCAAAATTGTTATCTCGAATTCACTTGTGGCATCTCAACAGTACCCCGATAATTTGGCACCCCAAGTACCACTTTGTACTGTCGTGTCAGGTTGTAGCTATATGAAAAGAGCCGCGCTCCTTTCGTTCGCCCTGCTGTTGACTACAGGCCTCAGCGGATTCGCACAGCAGCAAATGACGTGCGATTCGTCGGGATCCAACTGCATCGCCGTCTCGCCCAATACGAACGTCTTACGAACGGGCGACACCCAGTACCGCGGCGACATTTACCTGCAGCGACAGAACGAACCGGCCATCGCCGTGTCGACCCGCAATCCGAACCACATCATGATTGCGGCGAACGACTACCGCACGGTCGACTTTCCGAACGACGCGGCTCCCGGCGATTCGCTGACGCGGCTGGCGCGGTCGATCAAAGCGGGATTCGGCGACATCGTCGCCAAGCTCACGGGACGCGAGCCCTTCTTCGAGAACAAACGCGACGAAGCGATCGAGCGCATCGATTCGTCAGCGCCGGCCGAAGCGTGGATCGGCATCTACCTGTCGAACGACGGTGGCCGCAGCTACAGCAGCTACCTGATGCCGGGGTTCCCGGAAGATTCGACGGCGGTCGGCAAGGCGACGCCGGCGTCGGGGCTGCAGGCGGCGAGCGATCCGGTGATCGCGTCGGCGCCGGCCGGGCGCATCTACCTCGGCGCGATGGTGTTCAACCGCGATGCGGTCACCAAAGAACCGACGTTCAGCAAAGTCGTCGTCTCGCGCTTCACCGATCTGAACAACTCCGACAAAGGATCGAACTTCCACTTCGATCAGATGACGATGGTCGACGACGGCACGGTGTCGGGACGCAAGTTCCTGGACAAGCCGGCGATCGCCGTGGACTTCGATCGCGTCAGTTCCGATCCCGCCGCGTGCGGCACGGTCTGGATCGCGTACACGGTGTTCGACACGAAGGAGAAGGATCCGCTCGAGCGCAGCAAGATTCTGATCGCGAAGTCGACCGACTGCGGCGCGCATTTCCAGGGGTCGAAGAAGATCAGCCACCGGACGAATCTCAATCAGGGCGTCTCGCTCGCGATCCGTCCGTCAGACGGCGCCGTCTTCGCGGCCTATCGCTCGTTCACCGACAAGAAGATCTACATCACGCACACGGACGGGAAGAGCGACGGCTTCAGCCCGCCGCAGGTCGTCTCCGGTCCCAACGCGATGCTCACGTTCGATCAGCCAACGCTGGGCACGAGCGATGGCCCGACGACGGACTTGAATCCGGCGGATCGCACCGACGCGAACGCGTTCCGGACGAACGGCTTTCCGACGGTGGCGATTGACGGCGCGGGCAAGGTGTTCGTCGCGTGGCAGGAGCGTATGACCGCCGCGAACACCGGCAAGCCGGCGATCATGATCACGTCGTCGGCCGACGGCGGGAAAACGTGGGCGACCAAAGCGCCGGTGGAATTGACCCGATCGGTGCTCGACGCCAACGGCAGCCCGACGCCGAAGACCTCCGACTGGGTCGGTCCGCAGGTGATGCCGAGCCTGTCGTTCAGCCGCGGGAAGCTGATGCTCGTCTTCTACGAGGCGCGCACGAAGGACTTCCACCCGGTCCCGACGCAGGGCAACGCGTACTTCATCACGGGCAAGTACGCCGAGTTGAATGTGCGCGTCGCGCAACTCGACGCGAACGGCGCCGTCATGGGCTCGTCGGTCTTCGTCAATCACTACGAAACCGACAAGGACGGCAACATCGTCCCGGTCATCACCGCGAACAGCGACGGCACGCCGGGTCTGCGCGGCGTCAACCGGCCCAACCTCCCGATGTATGCGGGCGGTGGCAGTCCGTTCATCGGCGACTACATCGCCCTCGTGCCGACCTCACCGTTTGTGACGGTGACGGCGCCGACGCTGGCCGACGCAACGACCAAAGGTCCGAAGGATAAGAAGAACACTGGCGGTCCGGCATGGCGGTTCGCGACCGAGGCGACTGACGCGCCGCAAGCCGCGTTCGTGGCCGCGTGGGGCGACAACCGCGACGTCTACATGCCGCAGCGCAGCAACCCGGACGGCACGCTGTGGGGCCCGCCAACGATCGACGGCGATTGGACGAAGTACGCGCCGCCGCACCAGGGCGCGGCGTCGTGCATCAATCCGGGATCGCGCAACTCCAACATTTACGCGTCAGTGTTGTCGCCACGCTTGTTCGCTGGCACGCCGTCTTCGTTCAAGCAGCTCGGCATCCAACGCGCGTTCGTGCTGTACGTCCAGAACCAGACGAACGCGCAGAAGTACTACCGTCTGACGATCGTCGATACGCCGCCGACCGTGACCGGCTCGTTCAACCAGTTCGGTGTCGCGCAGAAGGTGGTCGACGTCACGGTCTTTCCGCTCTCGACGGTGACGCAGAACGTCTTCGCGATGGGCCAGAACCAGACGGTTGCCACGCAGCCCTTCGCCGTCACCATTCAGGAAATCCTGCCGCCGCTCGGCGTTGTGCCGCCGGTCCTTCCGCCGAACGGTGACGCGGCGACCGTCGTGTTCAACAGCGACGCCACAAACGCCGCGTCGGCTGCCGACCCGCTGAACGAAGTGCACAAGCCGGCGATCGTCAACCCCGATCCGCTGCACCAGGATCCCGCGGATCCGCAGGTGTCGAATCCACAGGTCTCGAACCCGCAGGTGTCGAACCCGCAAGTCTCGAATCCGCAGGTCTCGAACCCGCAGGTCTCGAATCCACAAGTGTCGAACCCGCAGGTGTCGAATCCACAAGTGTCGAACCCGCAGGTGTCGAATCCGCAAGTGTCGAACCCGCAGGTCTCGAACGTGCCGTTGTCCGACACGCAAAGCCAGCAGGTCTACACGAACGTCACGAACTACACGTGGGAAGTGAAAAACGCGGGCAATACGGTGTCTGCGTTTCAGCCCGTTATCAACATCGCGCAGAAAGCGCAGTTGCAGGGCAAGAAAGTCGTCCTGACGATCTACAAGACGTACAACGTCCCCGGCTTCATCGTCCGCGACGGCAAGTGCATTCTCGTCAACATCCCGAAAGATCAGATCATCTCGCGCGTCGAGAACCCGCAGGTGTCGAACCCGCAAGTGTCGAACCCGCAGGTGTCCAACCCGCAGGTCTCGAACCCGCAAGTGTCGAATCCGCAGGTCTCGAACCCGCAGGTGTCGAACCCGCAAGTCTCGAATCCGCAGGTCTCGAACCCGCAGGTCTCGAACTCGACGTTCTTCGTCGCGCCGAGCGACTTCTCGATCGATCCGGCGACGTTGACCGTGAACGACGCGAAGACCTACATGACGGTGACGGTGCAGGACGCGAACACCGACGGCACCGCCGCGCCGCCGGTCGTGGCCGATCCGCCTGGCGGGAGCAATCCGGATACGGGCGTGGCGCTGCCGCCGCCGAATCCGCCGCTGCCGCCGCAGACGTTCACGAGCGGTGATTCAGCCGTCGCCGTCACCGCCACCAGCACCGACGTCGTCAACGGCACGGTGCAAACGGTTGTCGATTCCGCGACGACCGGATCGGACCTGACCATTTCGACGCCGCCGTCGTTCAGCGGCATCTCTGGAAATCTCGGCGACGGCGCGACGATCACGATCGGGTCGACGTCGGTGCAGAACACGGGCTCGGCGCCCACGCCCGCGACCGGTTTCAAGTACGGATTCTTCTTGTCGCCGACGCCGGACATCGATCCGACCACGGCCACGCCCCTCGTGCCGGTCGTGCCCGGCAATTTCACGTACACCGGAGCGATTCCGACGTGCACGACGAGCCCGGCGAGCTGCACCGTGTCGCTGGCCGGCGGCGCGTTCAAGATTCCGACGAACGTGCCGGCGGGGAATTACTTCGTCGGCGTCCGCGTCAATTCGGGCAACGTCGCGCTGAACGAAGTGCACATTTTCGAGCCCGAGAACAACGACTCGGCGACGACCGCCGTCGTCGTCGTGTCCGATCTGGCCGCGTCGCAGGCCAGTGTGTCGCCAGCGACGGCCTTCCCAGGGCAGGCCGTGACCGCGTCGGTCACCGTCTCGAACCTCGATGCGGCGACGCCTGCGCCGCCGTCGGTGACGACCTTTACGTTGACGAACTCGAGCAACACGATTCTCGCCGGACCGGTGCAGGTGGCGACGCCCGCGATCGCCCCCGGCGCAAGCCTGCCGATCTCGGCGTCGCTCGGCGTGCCGAATGGCACCGCGCCAGGCACGTACACCGTCACCGCGCGTGTCGACGCGCTCGGCGGCGTCGTCGAGTCGAACGAGGCGAACAACTCGGCGACGGCGACGTTCAGTGTCATCAACTCCTCGAACACGCTGACGTTCCAGCAGGGACCACCGGCGACGGTCCGCGAATCGAAGCCGTTCCCGTCCGCGGTCACCGTCCGCGTGCTCGACCAGAGCAACGCGGTGATTCCGGGTGTGACCGTGCAGTTGGCGCTTGCGCCAGTCGCCGGCACCGGCATCCTGACGGGGACCACGACTGCGGTGACCAACGCGTCCGGTGTCGCAACGTTCTCGAACCTCGCGGTGTCGCGGCGTCCGTCGAACCCAGACATCAGCGTCGGCGGCACCTACAAGTTGGCCGCGACGGTCACGAACGTCGGCGCGGTGACGAGCGCGCAGTTCACGGTCACCGCGAACACGGTTCCGACGGCGACGAACGATCCCGCCGGCGCGAATCCCGCCGCCTACACGATCAGCCACATCGCGCCGCTCAACATCGCGCAGGCGCTCGGCGTCCTCGCCAACGACACCGACGCGGACAACGATCCGCTGACGGCGTCCGTCGTCACGCCGCCGGCGCACGGCACGCTGACGCTGAACGCGAACGGCGCGTTCACGTACGTGCCCGACGGCAGGTTCGTCGGCGTCGACAGCTTCACGTACCGCGCGTTCGACGGGCTCGACTACAGCCTGCCGGCGACCGCATTCATCACGTTGACCGACAACGCGCCGACGGCGACGAACGACGCGTTCTCGACGAGCCACGGCGCTGCGCTGAACGGCAATGTCCTGTCGAACGACTCCGACGCGGACGCCGGCGATCAGTTGTCGGCGCTGCTGCAGTCGCAGCCGACGCATGCGACGTCGTTCACGCTGAACAGCGACGGGACGTTCACTTACGTGCCGAGCCCGACCTATGTCGGACCCGATTCGTTCACGTACTCCGCCACCGACGGCTTCTCGTCGAGCGCGCCGGCGACGGTTTCGATCACAGTGACTAATGCGTCACCCGTGGCAAATACCGACAACTACGCGGCGACGACCAATTCGGCGCTGATCGTGGGGGCACCGGGCGTCCTCGCGAACGACACCGATGCGGACGGGGACAGCCTGACGGCGTCGGTCGTCGCCGTCCCGAGTCACGGGCAGGTGACGTTGCATGCCGACGGCAGCTTCACCTATCAGCCGGCGCAGGGCTATACGGGCCCCGACTCGTTCACCTACAAGGTCAACGACGGGTTCGTCGACAGCGGCGCAGCGGCGGTCAACATCACCGTCACCGCGCCAACGAACGCGGCGCCGACGGCGACGTTCGACAGCGCGAACGCGAACGACGGCGCGCCGGTCACGATTCCGGTGCTCGCCAATGACACCGATCCCGACGGCGACACGCTGACGGTCACCGGTGTGACCGCGCCGGCGCACGGCAACGCGGTCGTCAACAACGGGACGTCGGTGACGTATACGTCGGTCGTTCCGTTCAACGGCGTCGACAGCTTCAGTTACACGATTTCCGACGGCCACGGGCACCTGTCGACGGCGCTCGTGCAGGTGACGGTGACGCACGTCAACCACACGCCAATCGCGAACGACGACAGTGCCGTCGCCTACGGTGGTCAGCCGACGCCGATCAACGTCCTCGCGAACGATACCGATCCGGATACCTCCTCGTTCGGATCGATCGTCGCGTCCGTTTCGCTGCTGCCGCCGTCGGCGCCTGCGAATTTCGCGTTGTCCCCGTCCATTGCGTTCAACCCGAGCACCGGCCGCGTGCAGCTGTTCGGCGTCCGCCACGCCGGAGCCTTCGACCCGACGACGGGCCAGGTGTCGGTGGGGCCCGCCGCAGCAATCGGTCCGAACGGCGCACGAAACCTCGTCAATACGAACACCGGATACGTGTACTACCGGTCCGGCGGCACGATCATCGCCGTCGATCCCACGACGAACGGTGTGATCGCGACGTTAACGGTGGGCCAGGGCTCGATCGCCAACTTCGACATCGATTCGGCGCACAACCGGCTCTACGCGACCTATGTGCTGCCGAGCGCCGGCAACAACACGCCGCAGCAGTCCGGCGTGGATGTCTTCGACATCAGCCCCGCGGGTGCGACGTCGCACACGTTGATCAACTCCGTGCCGCTGACCGGCGTCGGCGGCATGATCGGTCTCGCTGTCGATTCGGCGCACCAGACGATCTTCGTGTCGTCGAACTCGACGAACGGCAACGGCGGGATCGGAAAGATCGACTTGTCCGGCGCATCGCCTGTCTTCACCGGCATCTCGAACACTCCGGCCGGAGAACTGGTCTACAACGCGAACGCGAACGTCTTGATCGCGGGGCACCTGACCGGCGCGAACAGCTCGTCGATCGCGATCATCAATCTCGCACCGCAGACGCCCACCGTGGCGATCGTCGCGCTGCCGAACTTCGTCACGCAGAATACGTCGGCGCCGGGCTACAACCAGCATCTCGCGGTACACCCGGGCAGTGGCAAGGTGTACGTGCGCTCGTTCGATACGCACCTGAATGCAACCGGCAACCTGTACATCGTCGATGGTTTGCCGAGCAGTCCGACGTTCCAGCAGGTCACGACGATCCCAATGGGGATCGACTCACAGACCGACGACATCGTGGTCGCGACGGCGAAGGTGATCGCGACGGCGGCAAACAGCAAGCAGGTCGCGATCGTCGACGTCGCGACGAACTCGGTGTCGAACATCACACTGCCGCAGGCGGCGAACGACGTGGCCGTCGACACGGTTGGCAATCGCGCGTTCGTCCTCGGTGGGTACTCGCTCTTCCAAATCGATCTGACGTCGCCCGGACTGCCGATTCCAGTCGTGATCGGCGCCGAGTCCGACCTCGTTGTCCTGGATGCGTCGCAGCACCGTGCGTTCATCGGCCAGACGAACGGCGCCGGAACGCAGGTGGTCCAGTACAACAAGAACGGCGTCGTCGGACCGGTGCCCGGATTGGCGGCAAATGGCCGCTTCACGTTCGGCGGCTTCCACGCCGCGACCGCGCCGGCGCACTCGCAGCTGTACTTGCTCAATTCCGACAGCAATACGGCTGGTACGAACACCGGCGTGCCGTCGTACGTCGCGGTCATCGACCAGACGACGCAACAGGTCACCACGTTCCCGGCCGGTAGTTTCTCGTTCGGCGGCGGGCTGAATCCGGCGACGAACATCTTCTACGCCGGCGGTCAGTCGACGAGCTTCGACCGCGCGACCATTACCGCGATCGACGGCAACGCGATGACGGCGTCCACGATCGATACGAGCGCGTTTACTGAAAACGGCGTCTCGTTCATCCGCGAGTTCGTCGCGAACACGGCGACGAACAAGGTGTACTTCCGAGTCAATAATTCGAACATTGGTATCACCGGTGGCGTGATCAGCGGCGGGGTCGCCACACCGCTGCCGTCGACGTTCGGCTCGATTCAGATCTTCAAGGTCAACCCGGTGTTGAACCACGTGTATGTGGGGAACAGCAACGGGCAGATCTTCGTGCTGAACGGCACCACCAATCAGGTGATCACCACGCTCAACCTCGCAGGGCCGGGCACCGCCGTCGGCACGCAGAACTACATCGCCGCCGACAGCACCACGGGTCGCCTGTTCATCGCCGACTTCAACAAGAACCTGCTCTACGTCCGGGACGGCAACACCAGCTACTCTCCGTTGGCGAACTTGCCGACCGGTAAAGGGCCGACGCCCGTTGCGGTCAACGAAACGACCCACCGCGTCTACGTCGGCAACGCGCTCGACAACACGCTGACGGTCATCGACGGCAACGCGACGCCGCCGGTCGTCCTCGGCACGATCCATCTGCCGCGGCCGGCCAACTTCCTCGCCGTCGATCCCGTTGAGAACCGGATCTACGCGTCGAACGGATCCTCCAACGACGTCCCGGGGACGATGGTGATCGACGACAGCGGCACGACGCCGTCGTTGACGATCAACGGTGCGAGCGGATCGCTGCAGGGTGGCCTGACAACCGACGGCCAGATCGTCGTCTACTCGCCGATCGCGAATGCGAGCGGCATCGACACATTCCAGTACACGATCACGGACGGCCAAGCGACGAGCGCGGCCGCCACGGTCACGGTCAACATCACGCCGGCGCTGACGATCACAACCGCCCCGACGTTGCCGGATGCGCCGCTCGGCCAGTCGTACAACCAGGCGATCAGCGCAACGGGCGGACAGCCGCCGTATGCCTTCTCGTTCGTCAGCGGCTCTCTGCCAGGTGGTCTGGCGCTGACCGGAAGCGGTCACGTCCAGGGCGTACCGGATATCAACAGCACCACGAGCTTCACCGTGCAGGTCACCGATTCAGCGTCGCCGCAGGCGCACACGGCAACGCAGACGTTTACGTTGTCGACCGGCTCGCTGAGTATCCTGACGACCGGCTTGCCGAACGCGCTGCCTGCGATCGGGACGCAGGCGGCACAGGCCTACAACTTCACCCTCACGGCCGGCGGCAGCAGCTTGCCGCTGACGTGGAGCTGGACGGCTGCGCAAGGCAGCTCGCTGCCCGCCGGCCTCTCGCTCAACCCGCAGAGCGGCGCGATTACCGGCACGCCGCAGGCGACGAGTTGTTCGTCGAACAGCTTCATGGTCACGGTGACCGACACCGCCAACCACTCGGCGCAGCAGCAGTTGACGTTGTTCTACAGCGGGCCGCTGACGATCCTGACGGCGGCGTTGCCGACAGGAGTGACGCTCGAGAACTACAACTTCACGCCGTCCGCGACATGTGGCAACGGCACGAGGACGTGGTCCATCACCGGACTCCCGCTCGGACTGACGTCCAACACCAACGGCCAGATTTCGACAGTGCTGCAGAACTTCAGCGGCCCGCGGCAGAACGGTACGTTCAACGTCAACATCTCGGTGAACGACTCGAACAACGTGCCGGCGAATACGACGCTGCCGTTGACGGTTGTCGGCGTCGATCAGCAACCGTCACAGGGCTCGGCGACGAACAATCCGCCGAATCTTGCGTCTGCCTTGGCCGTGCCGGCGAGCACGCGGATCGCGCAGACGTTCACGACCGGCGCATCCGGCGCCCTCATGGGCATCCGGTTCCAGCAGTTCACGCAGACCGTCGCGACAATTTCGAACATCAGCGTCGGCAATCCGACGACGATCACGACGAACGCGCCACACGGCCTCAACACGGGCGACTTCGTCAGCATCAACTCGTCGACGACCAACGCCGTCAACGGCGGTTGGACCGTGACGGTGCTCAACGCGACGCAGTTCACGATTCCGGCGAACGTGACGACCGCGGGGAATAACGGCACCATCACGCGAAACCCGGCCGTGTTGTCGTGCGCCAACAACAGCATCACCGTGACGATCGAAGGCGTCCGCGCGGACAGCGGCAAGCCTGATGACAGCCAGGTTTACGCAGGACCGTTCGCAGCGACGCTCGCCGGCGCGTTCACGTCGACAACGATCCTGCTTCCGTCGCCGCTGACGTTCGCGACCGACGCGCCGTTTGCGGTCGTGTGGAGTTCGACGGGTGCGTGCACGATTTCGGCCGGCACCACCAACGACCAGTACTTCCAGGGCGCGGCGTACCAGGACAACGGCGGCGGATGGGGCACGATCAACGGCTTCTTCGACGTGCCGATGAACACGCTCGTCCAGAACGCGAACCTCTCGTATTTCACGCAGACCCGCAATCAGACGCGCGCGGTTGCCGTGACGTCGAGCGGCGTCGCCAAAGTGTTCGTCCTCGGTTCGCAGAACAACAACGTCACGACCGGCGACATGTTCGATCCGTCGACAGGCGTCGTGACGCCGACGGGGACCGTGGTCGCCGCCAGGCAAGACGAGGCCATCGTCAAGTTACAGAACGGGAAAGTGCTCATCACCGGCGGCAGCGTCAACGGCAATGCCGTCAATAGCGTCGAGCTCTTCGATCCGTCGACCGCTGGCAACGGCTCGCTTGGATCGTTTGCCGCCGTCGCACCCATGGCGACGCAGCGCCGGCAGCACACCGCCACGCTGCTCAACGACGGTCGCGTGCTCGTCGTCGGCGGTGTGAACAGCGGCAACAGCGCGTTGTCGTCGGCGGAAATTTACGATCCGACGCAAAACACATGGACCACGGTCGCCTCGATGGTGGCTCAGCGCAACTGGCACACCGCCACCTTGCTCGGTGACGGCCGCGTGCTGGTCGTCGGTGGATTCGGCAGCGGCTCGGGCGGCAATCAAAGCGTCGAGATCTACAACCCGTCGAACAACACGTGGGCGTTCGGCACGCCGCTGCAGACGTCGCGCGCGCGGCACACGGCGACCACGTTGGCCAATGGCAAGATCCTCGTCGCCGGCGGTCAGTCGACGAATGGCACCAACCAGATGGCGCAGACCGGCGAGATCTACGATGCGACGGTTGCGCCCCAGGTCGTGACGCCAGCCGGCACGATGGTGCAGCCGCGGTCGAACGCCACCGCCACGTTGATGGGCGACGGCAGCGTCGTGTTCACCGGCGGCGAGCGCAACGTGGAGTTCATCGGCGCACCATGGGCGACTGCCGAGCGGTGGACGTCGGGCGGTGGCGGCGCATTCGCGGCCGCGCCGGATATCAACACGACGCGCTACGACCACGCGGCGGTGTTGCTCAATAGCGGACCGAACAGCGGAAAGATCTTGGTCCTCGGCGGGTTCAGCGGTAGCGGCGGTACGCGTCAGGCTGGGCAGTCGTACGAGATCTACGATTCGAATCCGGGATCGAACGGCACGCCGTACATCACGAATCCGAATCTGCCAGACGGTCAGGCGAACGTCCCGTACGGCGCGCCGGGTGGCGTTCCGGCGTCCGCGGTTTCGCTCGGGTCGCAAGTCACGGCTCCGACATTCGCGGTGGTCGCGCCGTCGACGATGCCGGCGGGATTGGCGCTCGCCGCCAACGGCTCCGTGACCGGAACGCCGACGGCGGCCGGCACGTATGCCGTCGACGTGCGCGTCACCGACTCGAACAATCCGACACACTCGGCGATACAGACGGTCCGAATCCGGGTCAGCGCGCTCGACATTACGACGTCCGCGCTCCCGAATGGCTATCTCAATAAGCCGTACAGCTTCCAACTGCAGGCGACCGGCGTCGGCACGGTGACGTGGAGCTTGTTCTCGGGGACGCTCCCGAATCCGGCCAGCCCGGCATTCGCCGTCAATTCGAACGGCACGATCACCGGTACTCCGACGACGAGCGGCGGATCGTTCACGTTCGTCGTGAAGGCGACCGACTCGCTCGGCCAGACGGCGTTCAGGCAGCTCTCGATCCAGTTGTTCAGTCCGCTGACGATCACGAACACGTCGTTGGGGGACACCGGGATCTTCGACAACTACAACAGCTGCGTTTTCGTGAACAACGGCAGCGGAGCGAAAACGTTCAGCGTTACCGCCGGGACGTTGCCGGCCGGCTTGTCGCTGAGCACCGTCAACAACAACGGCAACTACCAGGGCTGCATCTCGGGAACGCCGACCAAACTGGAATCGCAGACGTTCACGATCCAGGCCACGGATCAGTCGCCCGTCCAGGCGCAAACGGACCAGAAGCAGTTCTCGATTACGAGCTTCGCCTCCGATCAGGAACCCGCCGGCGACAACACATCGCACTCGATCACGTTTGGTCCGACGAACAACAACCGGCTGGCGCAGGTCGTTCGCGCCGGAGCGGAGGGCACGCTCGGCGCCATCAATCTGTGGAACACCGGCTGTCCCAATACGACGCTGACCGTCCAGATCCAGAGCGTTCTGCCGACGACGTTTGCGCCAAGCGGCACGATTCTCGGAACCGGATCGGGTTCGGCGTGCGGCGCCATCGACGTGAGCGAATCCCAACCAGGATCGCTGCATTTCGGGAAGGGCGATCGGTTCGCGATTGTTGTCAGCTCGCCGAGCGACGTGACGCTCACCAACGAACCGTCGACGGACCCGTATTCGGGCGGCGACGCCTGGCAAAGCGTCGCGAACGGCGCCTGGACGTCGATCAACGCCATCTCCGACCTCCAGATGCGGACGCTGATCACACCATCGGTGTCGTTCGGCTACATCGATTCGATCTGGCGTTCGCACCTGACCGCGACGCGACTGAAGTGCCCAGCGGCTAACCCGTCGTGTGCCTGGAGCAACAAGGTGCTCGTTACCGGTGGGGACACATTCGCATCAGACAAGCACGCGTACCTGGTGGATGTCTCGGGCGCGACGGCCGTCGTCACGGCGACTGGGCAAATGACGACGCCGCGTCAAGATCACACAGCGACGTGGCTGCTCGATGGGACCGTCCTGATCACGGGCGGCACCGGGCCCGGCGGTACGCTCGCGACCGCCGAAATTTACGATCCGAGCACCGGTACCTTTACCGCCACCAGCGGCAACATGGCCACGACGCGTCAGCGTCACACGGCGACGCTGCTGCTGTGTTCGGGCGGCAATCCCAATTGCGCGTGGGGAGGGAAGGTGCTGATCGCCGGCGGCAACGGCGGTCAGTTCAACAACAGCGTTCAGTCGGCCGAACTCTACGACCCGAACACGAAGACGTTTACGTCGGTCGCGCCAATGCTCGGCTCGCGGTCGCAGTTCAGCGCGACGTTCTTGCCTTCGAGCGCGACAGTGCTCGTGGTGGGCGGCATTTCGAACGGACCGTTTCCAGTGCCGAACGGGGAGGTCTACAACCCCGCCTCCGACACGTGGACGGCGACGGCAGAAGCGATTCAGCCTCTGCGCCAACGACATCAGGCGGTGACGCTGCCCAATGGCAAGGTGCTCGTCTTTGGCGGCTATCGCAATTACCCGCAGCTCGAGGCGACCGCTGACGTCTACGATCCGTCCACGAACACCTTGTCGCCGGACGCGACCATGCAGGTGCCGCGCGCCGATTTCGCCGCGGACTCCGTGAACGGATCTCCGTACGCGTTTGGTGGAACGGTCAGCGACGCGTCCGCGGCCGAGCCAGTTTCCTTCGTCGAGTATTACGACACGACGTCTGGCACGTTCAAGACCGCGGGCAGCCTGGCCACCGATCGCGCCAACATGGGCTTGGCGGTCGTTCCGCCGGCGAAGGTCGTCGTGACGGGCGGCTGGACGAATGGCGGGTGGCTCTCGAGCCACACAGTCGAGACCTACGACGGCAGCCCAACGGCGTTGTCGCTCGCGCCGACGACGTTGCCGGGCGCGCACGTCAACACGGCGTATCCGGCGGTGAACTTGACCGTCACCGGCGGGACGGCACCGATCACCGTGACGAAAGTCAGCGGATCGTTGCCGAACGGCATGTCGTTCGGCGGGCCGAATTGCGGCTTCGCCCAGGTCTGCGGGACACCCGGCGCCGGGTCCGCCGGCACCTATTCGTTCTCAGTCCGCGCCACGGATAGCGCGAACAAGTCTGTGACGCAGGCCTACACGCTGAGCGTCGACGGGCTCGTCTTCACGACAGCCAGCCTGCCGAATGCCTACATCGGCCACGTGTACACGGCGCAGTCGCCGCTCGCGGCGTTGGCTGCGACCGGCGTCGGCGCGGTGACGTTCAGTGCCTCGTCTGGCAACAATTCAATCGTGCCGCCTGGTTTGCAGATCAACGGCAACGGCACGATCACCGGTACGCCGAGTCAAACCGGCTTCTATGCGTTCGACGTGCGGGCCGTGGATGCGGCCAATCAGACGGTTCGAGCGCGCTTCGGCATCCAGGTCAATAACCCGCTCGTGATCACGACGGCGTCGTTGCCCGATGGCGTTGCGACGAATACTTACGGCGGCTGCATCAACTTCAACAACGGCTCTGGGTTTGTGAACGCGTCGTTCGTGCAAGGCAGTCAGATCCCGACGGGTCTGGCATTCCAGGCCAGCGGAACGTGCTTCGACGGGGCGTATCCCGCGCATCAGTTGAAGCAGACCGGGACGTTCACGTTCACGGTCCGGCTGACCGACTCGAGCAATCCGCCGCAGCACGCCGACCAGCAGTACACGATCCAGGTCCACGGACAGGATCAGTTCCCGTGCTGCAGCAACGGCAACTCGCCGGTCATCTCTTTGCCCTCGTCGCGCCAGGTGGCGCAGGTGTTTACGTCGAGCACGCCGTTCAGCCTCTCCGGCGTGCAGTTGAACAACATCACGTCATGTTCCGTCGGGACGATGATCAACGTCGACGTGTTGAACGTCACGGGTTCGCCGGCGCTTCCGTCAGGACCGTCGATTTCCTCAGGCAGCGTGGTCGTCGGGCAGGGTGGCTCCTTCAACAACGTGGTTCGGTTGGGGACCGCGATCGCGATTCCGCAACACGGGCGCTACGCGATTCAGCTCTCGTTTGCGAACGGGTCATGTCAGGGCACGAACTGGCCGACGTCCGATCAATACGAGGGTGGCGACGGCTACGTCAACGACGGCCAGGGCTGGCAGTCGTTGAGCAGCATCACCAACAACGCGGTCTTCGACGCCGGGTTCACGACGCTCGTCAACCCGACGCCGGGCCTGACGTTCATGTCGTCGGCGCGCACGCAGCAGGCGATGGCGACGTTGTCGGACAACACGGTGCTGATCATCGGCAACAACGACAACACCGCCGAGATCTACCATCCGACGACGGGAACGCTCACGCAACTGCAGTCGACGATTTCGGTCGGCCGCTCCGAGGCGACGATCACGCCGCTGCCGAACGGCAAGGCGCTGATCATCGGCGGCCACGTCTTCAATCCTGGCTGCTGCACCTCGTCGGCGATCGCGAACATCGATCTCTACGACAACGGGACGTTCAGCCATGTCGACAACCTGACGGTCGGCCGGTACGGACACACGGCGACGTTGCTCGCCGATGGCCAGCACATCCTCGTCGCCGGCGGGTGGACGACCGATCAGGGCCAGTCGGGATCGTTCTCGACGCTGCAGTCGGCGGAAATCGTCGACCTGAACGGTCACGTCGTCGCCACGTTGAACATGACCGGCGGTCGCACGCGGCAGACCGCAACGCTGCTCAACGACGGCACGGTGCTGGTTGCCGGCGGATGGTGGGGTCCGCCGCAGCCGACGCACTCGGCCGAACTCTTCGTGCCGACGGATCACACTCAGACGGCGTTCGGATCGTTCGTGACGCTGACGCACGAAATGAACACGTGGCGGTCCGAACACACCGCGACGCTGATTCAGTGCGGTGGCGACGCCAACTGCAACTTCGACGGCCAGGTGCTGATCGCCGGCGGCACGGGGCAATTCCCGGCGCTCGCGACCGACGCGGAGCTCTACGACCCGTCGTCGCAGCAGTTCCACAAGGTTGGCGCGATGATGCTCGGAACGCCGCGCCACTTCCACACGGCGACGGCGCTCCACAACGGGCTCATTGCGCTCATCGGCGGCAACGACGACTGGCAGAACAATCAACTGTCGACGACGTCGGTGGAAATCTTCTATCCGACGACGACGCCGTTCTTCCAGCGCGCGGGCGACCTGCTCGTCGATCGGCAGCAGCACGCCGCGGCGTTGATCAACGACGGCGTCACCTCGACTCGGTATGTGCTCGTCGCGGGCGGTTACAGCCCGAGCGCGTTGGCGGGCCACACAGTGGAAGTGGTCGACACGCAGGCGTCCGGCCAGTTGGTGATCGATACCGCGACCCTGCCGACGGCAGCGACGGGACAGCCGTACGGTCCGGTGACACTCGTCGCCCTCGGCGGCGACGCGAACTACACGTGGTCGCTGGCGTGGGGCCAACTGCCGCCCGGGATCTCGTTCTCGGCCCCGAATTGCGGGTCGGGACAATTCTGCGGAGGGGCGAACGCGTCAGGCGTCTATGAGTTCGTCGTCAAAGTCGCGGACGGCTCGTCGCACACGGCGTATCAGCAGTTCACGATCGTCGTGGATCCGCTGGACATTTCGAACACCGGACTGCCGACGGCGCAGGTCAACACGTTCTACACGACGACGATCGTCGCGACGGGCGGCTCCGGCACGCGCACGTGGGTGGTGGACAGCAACTCGGCGCTGCCGCCGGGTCTCTCGCTGAGCGTGGACGGCAGCCACAACGCGGTCATCAGCGGCACGCCGACGCAGACCGGCAACTTCAACTTCGCGCTGCGTGTCTCCGACACGACGGGCCACTCGGTCAGCCGCGGCTTTGGCCTGCCGGTCGAAAGCACGCCGACGGCGAATAACGATTCGTACCAGATGGCGTACGGAACAAACCTGACGGTGAGTGCGCCTGGCGTGCTGGCCAACGACACCGATCCGGCGTTCCTGCAGTTGACGGCGCAACTCGTCAGCGGTCCGACGCACGGCGTCCTGAGTTTCAACAGCAACGGATCGTTCGGCTACACGGGCAACAACAATTACGCCGGCCAGGATTCGTTCACGTATCAAGTGACGAACGGGTACTACACGTCCGCGCCGGCGACGGTGACCATAACGATCACCGCGCCGACGTACTCGTCGTTTGCCTTCACGCAGCAGCCAGCCGACACGGCGCCGAACGTCACGCTTGCGCCGGTGGCGGTCACGGCGATCGGCGCGAACTCGCAGCCGGTCGTCGGCGCGCAGGTGAAGATCGAATCGTTGCCGGCGTTCGTGACCACGGTGTCGGTTGGCGGCGGTGGCGGTCCGATCGCCATCGATCGCGGACGGAATCGCGTCTACCTCGTCAACAGCTATCCCGATTTCACGCTGTCGGTCCTGGACGGCGCGACGAACGCGCCCGTCGGACAGCCGATTCCGACGCACGTGCGTCCGGCTGGGATCGGCTACGACCAGACGCGGGACAAGATCTTTATCGCGAGCTGGCAGGACGGCACGGTGCAGGTGATCGACGGCTCGACGCTGCAGGAAGTCACCAGCGTCGCCGCCGGAACAGGGCCGTTCGCCAATTCACTCGACGCCGATTCGGCGTTCGGGCACGTGTACGTCGGTCATGACGATTACGGGCAGGGCATTTACGTCCTGAACGCCAATGCGCCGTACAACCAGCTCGGACATTGGGCGACGCTCGACAACGTCGCCCAGGTGCACGTCAACCACGTCAACCATCGCGTCTACGTGCTGGATCAGTCGGGCACACTGTCGGCCTACGACGGTTCGACATTCCAATTGCTCGGGTCGGTCAATACGGGTTTCAAGAGCGGCTTCGCGATCGACGAAACGACAAATCGGATCTGGATCGGATCCGGCGACTTCGGTCCGGAGCAGCTCGTCGCCGTCGTCGATGGCAACACGATGTCGCTGCTGGCGACGCCGTCCGCGCCCAAAGGCACGCAAGCGCCGCAACTCGACTCGACGCGCCGGCGCGTGTATTTCGTGTCGTTCTGGGATCCTGGGTACCTGGCGGTCTACGACGCCGATTCGTTCGAGGAGATTTACAACACGCCGCTCGGGTCGGTTGCGCCGCGCGGGCTCGGCTACAACCCCGATACGCATCGCATCTATATCGGCCATCAATGGGATGGCTTGGCGCAGGTGTTTACGGACGCGCCGGTTCAGGGCACGACCACGGCGTCGACGAACGGTTCAGGCGTCGCCACCTTCTCCGGTCTGTTCATGACTGACGCCGGAAACGGCTACACGCTGCTCGGCCGCATCGGTCCGGCACGGACGGGTCTGTCGAATCCGTTCGTCATCAATCCGACGTCGCACTCGATGCACGCATTCGACGACAGCTTCACGACGCCGATGAACACGACGCTCGTCGGAGGCGAACTGCCGAGCATTCCGGTCAGTTGGTGGCGCGCCGACTTCACCGGATCGGATTCGGCGGGCGTCAACAACGCGCAGTTGAGCAATATCGGGTTCACGGGTGCGCGTTCGTATCAGTACGGTGCGGCCTTCTCGTTCGACGGTGCGACCAGTTCCGTGCGGATTCCTGCGTCGCCGAGTCTCAACATCGGCGCGAATGGATCGTTCACGATCCAGGGATGGATCAATCCGACCGACTTGAACGATGCGCATCCGGTGTTCGAGTGGAATAACGGGACGTCCTTCGGCGTCCACGTCTGGCATTCGTTCTTTGGAGCGGGGAACCTCTACGTCAATGTCTTCGACACGAACGGTATCGGCCACGTGTCGAACGCGCTGGGCGTTCTGCAGGCCGGCGTATGGCAGCACGTGGCGATTACCTACGACGCGGCCACCGGGATGGAGCGCTCCTACGTCAACGGCGTCGAAGTGTCGAACGCCCAGCTCGGCAGCTTCACCCCGCAGACCAGTTACGACTTGTATCTCGGTTACCGCCCGTCGGGGGGACCGTACGGTCCGTTTGCCGGCGCGATCGATGACGTGGCGGTCGCGAACCGCGCGCTCACGGCGTCTGACATCTGGTCCGACTACAACTGCGCGTGCATCGGCGTGATCGCGAACGATACCGACGCGGACAACGATCCGCTGACCGCGGTCCTCGTCAGTGGTCCGTCCCACGGCACGCTCACGCTGCAGCCAAGCGGCAACTTCACCTACCTGCCGACGGGCGGGTTCACCGGGAACGATTCGTTCACGTATCGCGCGAACGACGGGTACTTCAACAGCAACGTCGCGACGGTGACCATCACGGTGACCGGCGGATCGTTCGATGCTCCGCCCGCGGCCTTCAGTAGCTCGGTCTATACACCGGTATCGACGGCCGTTCCTGTGGGCGCCTATCCGGCAACGCCCGCGAACCGGTGGCCAGCGGACGGCAACCTAAACGACGTCGTCGGCGGCTTCAACGGCATATCGGCGAACATGACGTACTCCGCGGGCCGCGCCGGACAGGCGTTCACCTTCGATGGCACGGGTGCCGCGACGGTGGACGTTGGAACCGCGTTCTACTCGACCACCGCGGTCACGTTCGGTGGGTGGGTGTACGCGGAAAACGTCCAGGATGCGTGGGGCGGCGCCGGCTTCATTTTTGGCGATGGACGCGATGTCTCCGCGTCGGGCAATGGCGGCGTCGGCCTGCATCTGACGAATCACAACGGCCCACAAAGTCCGCGGGCGTATTTCTTCCGCGGCACCAACGATCAAGTCGACATTCTCGGCGTGCCGATGACGACGAACGCGTGGCACCACATCGCGTTCACGTTCGACGGCACGAGCCTCAGGCTGTATCAGGACGGCGTCCAAACGGCATCGACGACGTTTGCCGCCACGACGATCCAGACGCCGTTCTGCGCGCTCAAGATCGGCGTCGACAACTTCTGCGGCTTTGGCGACGTCTATCCGTTCCACGGATTGATTGACGACCTGTCGATCTTCAATCGTGCGCTGACGGCGACCGAGATCCTGCAGTGGTCGCGCCAAATCACCGCGGGCGATCTCGACACGAGCTCGGCGAGCCTGCAATACGTCATCACCGCGAACCCACAGCACGGGCAATTGAGCGGTTCGCTGCCGAACGTGACGTACACACCGAACAACGGCTTCAACGGCGTCGATTCCTTCACGTACTACGTAACAGACGGGATCCGTCAGAGCGCTCCGGTGACGGTCACGATCACCGTCGGACCGCAAACGCTGAATGTCCCGGCCGATTACGGGACGATTCAGACCGCGATCGATGCGGCCCACTCGGGCGACACGGTCATGGTCGACTCCGGGCACTACTACGAGAACCTCACGTGGGCGAACAAGGCGCTGATCATTACCAGCGTCAACGGGTCCGGTTCCACGATCATCGATGGCCAGCAGAGCGGGAGCGTGCTGAGCGTCAGCAACGTTCCGTTCGGATCCGTCAGCGGGTTCACGTTCATCAACGGGTTCGCGACGACCCACGCCTTCAACGACAACCGCGTGTGGGGCGGCGGCATCCTGCTGCAGAACTCGCCAATCGCCATTACTGATTCGGTGATCGGTCAGAACAGCGCCGGGTGGACGTGCAACGTCAACACGCTCGTCGGATGCGGCGGTGGCGGCGGCATCGCGATCATCAATTCGAACGCGCTGATCGATCATGTTCAGGTCCAGGCCAATACGGCGGCCAATGAGGGCGGCGGCATCGAGGTCCAGAGCTCGAACGCGACCATTCGGAACAGCACGCTGAATGGGAACTCACCGAACGGATTGTTCGCGTTCAGCAACGGCGCGAACGTCGGGCCGACGTTGATCAACACGCTCGTGACCAACAACACCGACGCGCAGGTCGGCGGCGCGGGCGTCGGCGTCTGGCAGGCGGCGCTCACGCTGATCAACGACACGATCACGAAGAACTCGCCCGGCGGCTACATTGAAATCGATCCCGCCACGGACCACGTGAAGATCGAGAACACGATCATTTCCGGCAACGACCTGGCTGAAGGGTCGTCGTGGGATGTGACCGGCTATAGCGGCGGCAACACGGTCAACACGAACGCGGCGATGACGAACTCGATCATCGGCGTGTTCAGCAACTTCACCCCGAGCGCCACGACGACGACCGCGGATCCGCAGTTCGTCGACACGGTCCAGAACAACTTCCACCTGAAGTCCACGTCACCGGGCATCAACAACGGGTCGAATCTCGCGTTGCCGCCCGGCGTGACGCTCGATCTCGACGACAATCCACGCATTGCCGGTGGTGTGGTCGACATCGGCGCGTATGAGGATCAGAACGCCAACGACGGTCCGATGCATCACGCGCCCATATCGACGTCGGCGTCGTACCAGACCCCGGTGAACACCGCTGTGACCTTCGCGTTGTCCGGCGTCAGCCCCGACAGCAACGCTCTGTCGTTCAGGGTCGCGACGCTGCCGGGGTTCGGCAGCTTGTCCGGCGATCCAAGCAGCCTGATTTACACGCCGAACCAGGATTTCGTCGGCGCCGATACGTTCCAGTTCTATGCGTATGACGCGTATCAGCAGTCGGCGACGTCGGGGATCATCACCATCTACGTCGGCGAGCAGACGGCATCATTGAACGACCAACGCTTCGCGCACACGGCGACGCTCTTGAACGACGGTCGCGTGCTGATCGCCGGCGGCTACAACTCGCAGGCGCTTGCGTCGGCCGAGACTTACGACTCGAGCATCGGCGCCTGGTCCGCAACGGGTTCGATGCACGAGGCCCGCGACAACGGCAGGGCGGTGCTCCTGCTCGACGGTCGCGTCCTCGTGGTCGGCGGATGCGGCGACTCGGATTGCACGAACGGCGCCGAAATCTACGATCCGGCTGGCGGCACGTGGACGGCAGTCGCCAGCATGGCGCACAAGCGTTCGCTGCCGGTGGCGACGCTGTTGGCTGACGGTCGCGTGCTCGTCGCGGGCGGCGCGGACAACGTCACGTACCACAACACGGCGGAGATTTACGATCCGGTCGCCAACACGTGGACGACGGTTGCCTCGATGGGGACCCCGCGGTACGCAGCCGGTGGAATCACGCTCGTCGACGGCCGCGTGCTCGTGGCAGGCGGCAACTCGTCGCCCGGCGGCCCCGTGGCGACAGCGGAAGTGTATGACCCCGTGGCGAACTCATGGTCGGCCACCCTGACGAATCTGAGTCAGGCGCGCGCGTTCTTCCCTGTGGTGGCGCTGGTGAATGGGTCGGTCGTCGCCGCGGGTGGTCTGAACGGCGCGACGGCCACCAACGTGGTCGATTCGTACAACCCGGACACGAACACCTGGACGCAAGTCGCGACGATGAACCATTCGCGCTATGACCACACCGCGACGGTGACCGGCGACGGTCGCGTCCTCGTGACGGGCGGCAGCGACGGCAACAACATCCTGGCCACGACCGAGCTGATGGACGCGGGCGGCCAGAGCTGGACGTTCGGTCCCGCGCTGCAGGCGAACCGGTTCGACCACACGGCGACGCGCCTGAAGGACAACCGCGTCCTGATGGTCGGTGGACTGAGCGCCGGCGAAGCCACGTCCGAGCGGTGGGCGTACGATCAGGGCGGCTGCATCGACATCACGTCGCTGCCGGCCAACCTCACCCAGCCTGGCACGTACTGCGTGCAGAACAATCTCACGGGATCGATCGGCGGGGGCAGTGCAGTCACCATCTCATCGAATAACGTCACCCTCGATCTCGGCGGCTACACCATCTCGAATACCTTCGGGGCCAGCAACACCGCGAACGGCATCCTGGCGAACGGCTACAAACGGATCACGGTGCGCAACGGCACGGTCACCGGCTTCTACACCGGCATCACGGTTGACTACGGCGGCACGGACAGCGCCAGTAACCTCGTCGAGGACGTCACCGTGTCGAATAGCCTCGTGCAGGGAATCGAGGTCCAGGGCGACTACTCACGGATTCGCAACAACGTCATCACCAACGTTGGTGGATCGACGGTGAGTCCGACGGAAGCGGTCGCGATCGTCCTGGGTGGCAACTACACGAGCGCGACGGGCAACTCGGTGACGAACGTGTTCGCGACGGGCGGCTCGGTACCGGGCGTCGATTGGGCGCTCGGCATCGATTCCGGCGCCCGCACCGCCGGCACGCCGCTGCGCATCGTCGGAAACTCGCTGGTGAACATCCACGGGTCGACGACCAACCCGTTCGGCAACACCGGCATTTCGTGCAATACGGCGAATATCGGCATTCAGAAGAACAGCGTGAACGTGTCGAGTGCGCCGGGCCGCGCGTGGAACAGCAGCGGCGGCGCGGCATGTCAGGACCTCGGTGGCAACACGTACACCGGTCAGCCGCCTCAATAGAGGCTAGAGGCTAGAGGCTGGAGGCTGGAGGCTGGAGGCTAACGCGAAGGAGCGACGTCGCGCTTCTTCGCGTCTTCGACGAGCGGGTCGGTGTCGCCGGTGTTCTTGATCACGAGGAACTGTTCGTAGCTTCTGCGCGCGGCGGCCGTCGCCTGCATCCCTTCCTGCGCCCGACCCAACCAGTAATACGCTTCCGGAATGTAGCGCATCATCGGCGTATCGGCCGCGAACGGGTCGGCGCCTTCGCCGCGACGTTTGATCGCGAGCTCGAGCTCGGCCAGCGCTTCGGCGTGATGCGGTTCCGCCAGCTCCTCGTACATCTTGCCGAGCAGGAAGCGCGACCACCACGAATCGAACCGCTTCTGAGCGTCGCGCACGTTGTCGATGGCGTCCGGGACGCGGCGATGCAGCCGATAAATCTCGGCATCGATCAGCCGCGCGTAAGACCGCGGTTCGTTCTCGAGTTTCATCCCGAGCGTGTCGGCGATGTCGCGCGCGTCGTTCTCATTGCCGGTCGCCACGAGCGTCAGCGCCGCCGGGAAGAGGACGGACGGATCCTTGGCGAGCGACGCCGCTTTCCGCGCGGCGGCGGCCGCCAGATCCTTGTGGCCGAGCGCGAGCTGCGCGTCGGCGAGCGCGACGTACTTGGCGGCAGCGGCCGACGTGTCCTTCGCCTTCTCGTCGATGACGATCGCCGGCGTCAGAATCGACACCGCATCGCGATACCGACCCTGGTAGATCGCCCAGTCGGCGACACCGAGCTTCGAGACCGAGGCGCCAAACGGGCTCAGCGATTCGAACCGGGCATAGGTGTCGAGGCCAGCCTTGCTGTCGCCCTTCGAGAGCTGCGCGAGCGCACGCGGTAAGAACGCGAACTGATACGACGGGTTCTGTTTCAACGCCGTGTCCGCCTGCGCAATCGCATCGTCGAAATCGCCGGCATACACGGCGTACGCGGCATAATTCGTCCGCGCGATGATGTTCTTCGGATACAGCTGCACGATCTGACGGCTGATCTCGATCGCCTTCGCGTAGTTGTGCTCGGCGGCGTACGAGAAGGCGAGGTTGGCCAGCGATCCCTGGTCGTTTGGATATTTCGTCAGCAGCGTTTCGTACGTCTCGATCGCCTTCGGGTAGTTATGCGTGATCGTGAAGTAATACGTGCCGAGTGTCCGGTATTTTTCACGCTCGGACATCCGGTCGACGTACTTCAGCGCTTCCTTGAATGTCGCCTCGGCTTTGTCCATCTGCCCGAGGTTGCGGTAGACGATCGCCATTCCCGAGTAGGCGCGGCCCATCTCCGGATCGCGGTTGATGGCGTCCTGGTAGGCCGTTAACGCTTCCTGCACTCTGCCCGTGTTGACGAGATCCTGCGCGCGCAGGTAGGCCTGCATCGCCTCGAGCGAACCGGCGGTGATCGTTTCGGCGCCGGCGATCCGGTCCATGTCGCTCTTCGATTCGCCGACCGCTACGCGCACGCGTCCGGCCAGCGTTTGCACCGCTTTCAACACGTCGTCGCGGCTGCCGGCGTTCGCCGTGGCCGTGGCGACGGTGGTGTCGGACGCGGGATCGATCGCCTTCGTGGACAGACGATACCCGCTGCCGTTTTTCTCGATCGTGCCTTCGACGAGCATCTTCACGCCTTCGCGGCGGGCGATCAGCCGTCCCATTTCGTCGGTCAGCTTCGTCGAATGTTCCTTCGACAGCTCGTTCGCGATCGAGCGCGCGCTGCGCTCCGGATACAGCGCGATGAACTGCGTGCCGTCGAGCGCGATCGACATCGCCTGACCGCCGACGGCGTCGAGTGACGCATCTCCGGTGTTGTTGACGAAGTCGGTGACGAGCACCGAGACGACCGGATGCTTGACCGGCGGCGCGGCCATCCTGCGCCCGACGACGTAGGTTGTGCCGATGAGCGAGACGACCACGCCGGCCGCGATGCCCATGACGGTCTTGCTGACCCGCGTGTGCTCCGGGATCAACTCGCCCGCATCGTCGAGGCGCGCAAGCGCGGCGGCGAGCTCGGTGGACGTCTGGAACCGCGCGGCCGGATCTTTCTCGATGCAGCGCGTGATGATCGCGTCGAGCGGCTCGGTGATCGTCGACTCGACCGTGCGTGGCGCCGGCAAACCGTCGGAGAAGCGCTGCTTCATCGCGTCGACGCGCTCTTGCGGCGTCGTCGTCGAGACGAGGCGCGGACCGGTGACGAGCTCGTACAGGATCAGACCGAAGGCGTAGATGTCGGCGCGGCCGTCGACCGTCTTGCCGGTGCCTTGCTCCGGCGCCATGTATTCGAGCGTGCCGATGATGCCGCCGCTCGCCGCTTCTTCGGTCGACGCCGAGATCCCGAAGTCCATGATCAGCGCGAGGTCGTCGGCGCTGATCATGATGTTGGCCGGCTTCAGATCGCGGTGGACGACGCCCGCTTCGTGCGCCGCCTCGAGACCGGCGGCGATCTGACGCGCGATCGGCAGCGCGCGCGCGATGGGGAACTTGCCGTCGCGTCGCAGCAAGGTCGCGAGATCATGACCCTGCACGTACGACATCGTGATGTATTTCGTGCTGTCGATCTCGCCGAGGTCGTGGATGCGGACGACGTTCTTGTGCGTGACGGAGCGGGCGAGGAGCAGCTCGTTCTTGAAACGCTTCTCGAGGTCCGGCGACGCCTGGCGCTTCGTCGTGCGGATGACTTTCAGCGCGACGGCGACGCTCAGCTCCGAGTCCCACGCCTGATACACGGCGCCCATGCCGCCGGCGCCGAGCAGTTTGATGATGTGGTACCGCGGGCCGAAGGATTGCCCGACCTTGAGCGGCCCCGCTTCGGCGTGGTGAGCGGTTTGTCCGGTCGACGCGATGGTCGCGTCACCGCCCGCGGTCGCACCGATCGTCCCGGTCGCTCCGACAGTCCCCGTGGCGCCACTCGTTCCGGTCGCGGTCGACCCGAATGTCGCCCCAGGGGGCAGACCGGTGGTGTCGATCGGGATCGCGAGCGTGACGACACCCGAGTCCTTCAGGGACTGGCCGCAGTTCGTGCAGCGGCCGGTGTCGATAGACGTAGAGCGGCCGCAGCGGGGGCAAATCATGGCAAAGTGCTGATGAGGCGCTAATTATAGCGCCGGAAGGTCAGGCTTGCCCGTCGGCGGCGTGGTGCCTGGCGGGGCAGGCGTGGTCTGACCCGAGTCTGACCCCAGTCTGACCCCAGTCTGACCCCAGT
>DASREL010000079.1:0-19196 GCA_035652075.1 Vicinamibacterales bacterium | reverse complement strand
CTGGGTGAATAGGGCCACCTTGTCCTGCGCAGCTTGTGCCACTGTCCTTAAGACAGGTGACGGGGCGATTTCGTGACAGAGCGGCGGATCGGGCCGTAGGAGGCCGCCGCGCGTTACAGACCGAGGCCGGCGAGGAGCAGGTCGATTTGGCGCTCGACCTCGGTGCGGTCGTGGAGAGTCCGAATGACGCGAAAGAGCCCCTGCAGAAACGTGACGAGCACGTGCGCGGCCACCGCCGCGTCGAAACGCTTCGGCAGCTCTCCCGCTCGTTTCGCCGCCTCCAGCCGGTCCTGGAACGCGGCGGAGAACTCCTGCATGTCGCTCAACACCATGCGCGCCAACTCGCGCTCGCGCAACACATCGACCGACAGGCTGCCGGCGAGCAGGCAGACAGACGGTGTCTTCGGATCGTCGAGCTCGTCGAGAACGGTCTTGAAGAATGCGCGGACGCCGACACGCACCGAGGCCGGGGACTGCAGCGCGTCCAGGCGCCGCCGGCTTACCGTGTCGTTGTAGTGCTGGAGGCACGCCAGGTAGAGGCGACGCTTGCTGCCAAACGTGTTGTAAAACGACCCTTCGCCGATCCCCATCACCCGCAGCAGCTCCCGCAGCGAGGCGTTCGAGTAGCCGCGCTTCCAGAACAGCTGCGTCGCCCGGTCGACGGCGCGGGCGTAATCGAACGCAATCGCGGCAGGCATCCATCCAGAGTATAGCCAACTGTATCGGTCGCTACAAATAGATCTTGATCCGATGCGACGTACTGTGGATCAATTGTAGCGTTCGCTACAAACATGTAGCGCCCAGGGAGTGTATCGATGAAGGCAATCGTGCGGCAGCAGTTCGGTGGTCCGGAGCAGTTGGCGATACGGGAGGTCCCGGATCCCGATCCGATGCCTGGACACGTCGTCATCCAGGTCAAAGCGTTCGGCCTCAACCACGCGGAGCTGTACATGCGGAAGGGAGACTGGGGGGACGTCGCCGCGATTAGCGGCATCGAGTGCGTCGGGGTCGTCGCTGCCGACGTGGACGGCCGGTTTCCACGAGGACAAACGGTCGCCGCGGTGATGGGCGGAATGGGACGCACGATCAACGGCAGCTACGCCGAATACACCCGGGTTCCCTCGACTCATGTCGTGCCTCTCGACTCCGCCTTGCCGTGGGAACACCTGGCGCCGATTCCCGAGGTGTACGCGACGGCGTGGTCCTGTCTGTTTGGAAACCTGGATCTGGCCGCCGGCCAGCGGCTGCTGATCCGCGGGGCGACGTCGGCGCTGGGACAGGCCGCGCTCAACATCGCCGCGCACGCGGGCGCCGAGGTGATCGCGACGACGCGCAACCGCGATCGATTCGCGACGCTCGAATCGCTGGGTGCGAAGCGGGTCGAGTTGGAGGGCGCGGACCTGTCGCGCCGGATTCGCGCAGTCTACCCTGCTGGAATCGACGCGGTCCTCGAGCTCGTCGGCAACAGCACGCTCGTCGATTCGTTGAATACGTTACGGCGTGGCGGTCGGCTCGTGCTCGCAGGGTTCCTCGGCGGCCTCGCTCCGATCGCCTCGTTCAATCCGCTCTTCCAGGTTCCGAGCGGGGTCCATTTCAGTTTCTTCGGCAGCTTTGCGTATGGCACGCCGCAGTTTCCGCTCGCGGAGGTGCCGCTGCAAACCATCGTGGATCGAGCCGCCGCGGGAATCTATCAGGCGAAGCCGGCGCGGGTTTTCCGCTTCGAGGACATTCAGGACGCGCATCGGCTCATGGAATCCAATCAGGCCAACGGCAAAATCGTCGTGACGCTCGATGCGACTCAATAATCAGTCGTGCCGCAGCGCGACCGTCGATTCGATGCGTGTCGCGCGGCGTGCCGGCAGGATGGCGGCGGCGCCGGCTGTGAGCATCACGGCGCCGGCCGCGTAGGCCACCGACGCGGGGTCCGCCGGTGCGACGCCGAACAACATCGCGTCGAACGCACGGGTCACGGCGATCCCGATCGGCACGCCGATCGCGATCCCCGCCGTGACCATCAGCGCGACCTCGCGCGCGGCCATCCAGAGAATCGTCGATCGCGGCGCGCCGAGCGCCAGCCGCACGGCAATCTCTGTCGTGCGGCTCGAGACGCGGTACGACATCGTGGCGTAGATGCCGACGCAAATCATCATGAGAACGAGCGCACCGAATGCAAGCGACCACCGGGCCACGAGCGCCGGCAAGGCGAGCGTGTCGTCCACGAGCTGATGCGCGGTCGTCACCGTATCGATGACCAACGTCGACGATGCGGCTCGAATCGCGTCGCGGACGTCCTGTTTCAGCCTGTCGGGGCGGACCGAGGTCCGCACTTCGAAAGTGAGCGCGACCGGATTGTCGCGGGCGCCGCTGGTGAGCGGCACATACAATCGGGGCGGAATCGCGGCGCGAATGGCGTGATCGCGGACATCGCGGGCGACGCCGACGATCTCGTACGCCGGCTCGCCGGGCTGCCGTGAGTCCTCGATCGTGACGCGCCGGCCGAGCGGATTGCCGCGTCCGAAATAGACGTCCACGAACGTTTCATTGACGACGGCGACGCGCGCCGACGCGGCAAAATCGTGCGACGTGATCTCGCGCCCGCTGACGATCGGCACACCGATCGTGCTGAAGTAATCCGGTCCTACGTCGTCTCTGTGGGTCTCGACCTCGGCCGGCGCGATCGATCCGGCTCCTTCAACACGAATCGAGTGCGACGAATCGTTGCTCTTGAACAGACCGTTGGTCGACACGGTCACGTGCCGCACGCCGGGAATCGCCGAGAGACGATCGAGCAACTCGCGGGTGATGGCGTGCGCCCGCTCGTCACGGTAGCCACCGGCGAGAAGATCGACCGTGGCGACGAGCAGCTCGTCGCGCTCAAAACCGAGATCGGTCCGTTGCAGATTGCCGAGGCTTCGCACGAGCAGTGCGGCGGCCATGATCACCGCGACGCCGATTGCGACCTGCGCGGTCACGAGCGCGCGGCCGGCGCGCCGCTTCGGAGCAGTGATGTCCGTGTTCCGTAAGCACGCAAGCGCCGGAACCAGCCCGAACACGACGCAGCCCACGAAACAGACCAGCACCGTGAATCCGAGGACTCGCGCATCGAGGCCGAGAACCAGCGGCTCTGTAGATGCGCTGCGACTGGCCAGATGGACAAGCGTGGCCGCGCCCCGACTCGCCACGCCCAAACCGAATACGCCGCCGACGACGACCAGCAGGATCGATTCCGTGAGCAGTTGGCGCACCAATCGGCCCGGACCAGCGCCGAGCGCCACGCGCAGCGACAGTTCGCGGCGCCGGGCGGCCGACCGCGCGAGCATCAGGCTCGCGATGTTGACGGAGGTGACCACCAGCACGAGCGTGACCATGCCCATCAGCAGCAACAGCGGCTCGGAGAATTGACGCCGCATGCGCGAGAGGCCATGCGCGCCCTCGGACAGTTCGGCGACAAACGTCACTTCTCCGCGGCCCATCGCGTCCCGATCGTCGGCTGACAAACGACCCGCAAGCGTATCGGTGAGCGCTTCCCGGACGACGGCGGCCACATCGGCACGCGCCTGCTCGATCGTCACGCCGCGCCCGAGACGCCCCATCAGCAGCAACGCATGCGTATCCACAGCGTTCAGAAAATCGCGGCCGGGCATGAGCTGCGGCTCCATCATCATCGGCGCCCAGACCTGCGGCCGATCGCCGACGACCTCGCCAAAGAAATCGGGCGGGGCCACGCCGACGATGGTGAAGCGCTGATTCTTGAGACGCACGACACGCCCGACGGCGGACGGATCACGCCCGAACCGGCGCTCCCAATAGGCGAAGCTGATGACGAGATACGGATCGGCGCCCGGAACGCGATCGTCCTGTGCGGTGAACGTATGCCCGATGACAGGCTCGACACCCAGCGTCTCGAAGTAATTGCCGGTGACGAGCCGTCCGTCGATCGGTTCAGCGGGGCCATCGATCGCGATCTGTAAGTTGTCGAGCCGCGCGCTCGCGAACAACGACGAGAATGTGCGATTCCGATCGCGCAGCTCGCGGTAGAGCGGAAACGAAAACACATTCGTGCGCGGCGTGCCCCACGACCACGAATGCACCGCCGCCGGATCGCCGACGACGACGAGTGCGTGCGGATCGCGTACAGGCAGTTCTCGCAACATCAGCGCATCGATGACGGTAAAGATCGCCGTTGTCGCGCCGATCGCGAGCGTCAGCGTCAGGACAATGGACGCCGTGAAGCGCGGGCTCTTGCGAAGGACGCGAACGGCGTACCGGATGTCCTGCGCGACGGTGTCGAACGGTCTGCCCCACCGACCATCGCGGTACCGCTCCTTTGTCTGCGAAATGCCGCCAATATCACGAATCGCCGCGAGTCGGGCGTCGTCGTCGGAGAGTCCCCGGCGCCGGTACTCGTCCTCCGCCTCCGCCAGGTGCGTCGCGAGTTCCTCGTCGAACTCGACATCGAATCGGCGCCAGCGGGCCAGCACGCGCAGGCGCGCGCCGACGATCTCGAACGCACGAATCATCCCCCGCATCGTATGAACGGCGGCACCGGACGGTCAATAGACGCGATGCCACCGGCGAACAGTGTCCGCTTCCCACATATGTTGACAAACAACATGTCAATTCATATTCTGCGTCTACCTGTTGATCATCAACATATTCGAGCGAGGGCCGTGTCAGCCATGATCCCATCGTCGCGTTCAGGACTCGTGTTGGCCGTCTGTGCCGGTTTCGTCATCGCGTGGGCGTGTAACGAATCGACCACCGCACCATCGCCGGCGCCGGCGCCGATGAGTGCCACTTCACAGCCCGCGCCGGATCCAGGCGGCGCGTTGACGTTCGGACCGGCCGTGATCATCGGCACGGCACCGGATCAAGTGCGGTATCGCGGCGGCGAGCCTTCCGTCCAGTCGGGACTGAGCGGCACACTCTGGAGTACCAACGCCGGTCCGTCGCAAATCTGGAAGTCGTCGGACCGCGGCTCGACATGGGCGTTCGTCGCGCCACCGTTGACGCTCGGCGGCGGCGACATGGACGCGGCGGAAGACGACGCGGGACGCGTGCATGTCGTCGACCTGACGGACGGCTTCGTCAACCGCCTCGGTTGCATCTTCTATTACCGATCGACGGACGGCGGCCGTACTTTCGACATCGTGCGCGCGACGCATGGCGGTGGCGTGTGGGTCGATGGCGACGGCGGCTGTGGTACGACCGCGACGACTGGCGGCCACGTCGATCGGCCGTGGGTGGCGACGCTCGGCGATCGCACCGTCTACATCGTGTACAGGGACTCCACGAGCGGCAGCAGAAACCTCGGCGGCAGCGTTGACATGTCGGTCGATGGTGGAAACACGTTCACCCATGCTTCGATCGGCGATCCGCTGCCGGCGCCCGACAGCATGGCCGTCGATCCGGTGGACGGCACGGTGTACGTCGTGGGGACCGATGCCGGCACGTTCGACGCGCCGCTCAATCGAAGCCATGGTCGTTCGGTCAGGGTCACGACGTTCAAGGACGGCCAACAAAAATCGTCGACGCTGGTGATCGATTCGTCGCAAATCGACACGCGCGCTGGCGGATTTCCCACGCTCGCGGTCGATGCGGGCCACAACGTGTATGCGGCATGGAACGACAATTCCGCCGGCACATTCGACGTGTACGTCAGCGTCTCGCGCGATCATGCCGTGACGTGGAGCACGCCGGTCCGCGTGAGCCACGGTCAAACCGTGGCCACCTACGCGACGATCGTCGCAGGCGCGGCCGGGCGCGTCGCGGTCGCCTGGTATGGCACCGCGGATCCGGCGAAGGCGCGGTACGACGCTGCCGGCGCGACGTGGTACGTCTACGTTGCCCAGTCGATCAACGCGCTCGACGCTGCGCCGACGTATTCAACCGTGAAAGCGAGCGATGCTCCCTTCCATCACGGTTCGATCTGCAGAGACGCGGCGTTGTGCGAGGGGATGCCGACGACGACATTGCCAGCCAACTATGAGGTGGGCATCGCGGACTTCTTCCAGATGACGCTGGATAACACCGGCGCCATCGTCGTGATCTGGACGGATACCACCGGCGCCAGCGGCCCTAAGGATCACGTGGCGCGGCAGATCGGCGGTCCGCTGCTGAAAGCATCGAGCCTCACGCCGGCGCTGACACAGAAGATCCAGAGCATCAACTCGTTCGCGGCGCGTCCGACCAGCGACAGCCAATCGACCGTTTTCACGGAGAGCGAGCTGAATGCGTACATCCACACACTGGGTCGGGCGCAGTCCTCGTCCATCGCCGATCTGACGGTGACGCTCACGGGACCGAATCGGATGACGCTCCGCGGGGTGACCACCGGCCGCGTCCCCGTGACAATCGACGGCCAGGTGACGGCACAAAACGGAATCGTGACGCTCACGATCGACGGCGCAAAGATGGGCGAACAGCCGATGGACGCTCGTTCGCTCAAATCCGTCCTCGACGCGATCGTCGACCCGCGAAGCGCGGGCTTCAGTCTGTCGTCGCCGTTCCAGTTGCCGGCGCGGATCCGCGACCTGTCCATCGATCGCGGACGGCTGACGATGATTCAATGAACCTCGCGCACGCGACCCCGGTTACGATTGGGATGCATGGAACCGCCGAAAGCCGAGATCCTGCAGGGCACGCTCGACCTGATGGTGCTGAAGACGCTCGATGTGCTCGGGCCCATCCATGGATACGCCATCGCGCGGCGCATCGAGCAGGTCTCCGATCACCTGCTGCAGTTGAATCAGGGCACGTTGTATCCGGCGCTCCTCCGCCTCGAACGTCAGGGCATGGTTCGCACCAAGTGGGGGCTGACCGACACGAATCGCCGCGCACGGTTTTATTCGCTGACGGCTGCAGGAAGGCGGCGTCTTCGCAGCGAGACGGAGAATTGGGATCGCGTCGCGCGAGTCATCGTTCGGCTTCTCGGCGAATCCGCCTAGGCGCCATAACATCGTGGACAGAAAGACGCGATTCGCAGACATGAAATTGACGCGTCTCGTTCGCCATTGAAGCGCGTCCTGTTGGTCGCGGCGGCAGGCGGCCTCGTGCCGCCTGCCGCCTGGTTCGCCGCACACACCGTTTGGAAACAGCCGACCTCGCTGAAATTCGAACACATCATCGGCGTGTTGTGGCCGTCGTCGATCTGGCTGCTCGCCACCGACGGCATGGAGTCGACGGCGATGGCGCACGTGGTGACGACGATGGCAATCATGGCCAACGTCCTTCTCTATTCTGGGATAGGCGTCATCGTGTGGTGGATCGCTCGCGTGATGGGTGATCGAAAGTCTTCCTGACATGAGGATCTTTCCGGACGGACGGGCGTGGCTGGTCTTGACGATCGCGATCACCCCGATTCTCCTGACGTGGACGGTGTTGTCGGTGAAACAGCCAGCGATCGCGGCCTCGGCGCTACCGGCCGTGGCCATTGTGCTCGCGCTCGTGTATCTCGGGCTGCTCACAAAAACAGTCACCATTGACGAGCGCGGACTTGCGCAAGGATGGCGTCCGTTCGTCACGCGGATCGCGTACACGGAGATCGTCCGCATCCACCACATGTTCGTGTCGACCCGCTACGGGTCATCGCCGTGCCTGGCCTTTGCGGCGCGCGACGGGCGCAAGGAAATCAGGCTGCCGATGAAGTCCTTTAACCTGGAGAAACGGCGACGGCTCGTCGCACTCGTCGTGGAACGGGCGCCCGAGGTCCGCGTCGACCCGCACGTGGCGTCACTTTACGGTCAGGTGCCACGCAGCAGTACGGCGCGCTGAGCCTCGGGCCCCGGGTAAAAGTTTACAGTCGCTGTTCCGTGGCACGCGACTTCAGCGGCGTGATGAGCGGAAAGTCGATGTCCGTACCGATAACCAGGTTGATGTAGTTCGCGAAGATGAATAAGGCCACGTTCGCAACGATCTCCTGAATTTCCTCGTCCGAGCATCCGGCCGATTTGACTCTTCGGAAGTCTTCTGACGTCACCGCGCCATGCTCCCGCACGACGGCCGAGGCAAACTTCAGCATCGCGTCGATCTTCGGATCGCTCGACGTGGCAATCCGGCACGACGCGAGTACGTCATCCCGCATGCCCGCGCCCTTGCCGATCGCCGTAAACGCCGAGAGGCAGTACGGACAGCCATTGAGCTCGGACACCGCGATCGCAATTTGGTATCGCGTCTCGAACGGCAGGACGCCGCCTTCGAGCGTGGCGGACAGGCCCAGAAAGCCCTGCAGGACGGCTGGCGCGTGCGCCATCGTCTTGAACGAGTTCGGCACGGCGCCGTATTTGGCCTGCACGGCGTCGAGCAGGTCTTTGGCTGTTCCTGTGGCCGCTGCCAGATCGATGGCGTTGATTCGTGGCCGGGCGTGCAACTGACTGGTGCTCATAGCGAACGCTCCTCGTGAATAGACAGACCGGTCTGTCTTACCGAAGCACGGATAGTAGACAGATCTGTCTGCCGCTGTCAACTTCGCCGAGATGAGACGCTGACTATTGACGGGCCAGCCGCACTTACCCTAGAGTTCTAGGGTATGCTGCCTCGCACACGCAGGCCCGACACGCTCCAGGGCACGCTCGATCTTCTCGTGCTCAAAACGCTCAGCCGAGGTCCGCATCACGGCTACGGCATCGCCGCCGACATCCAATCCATCTCTGACGACATTCTGCGCGTCGAGGAAGGCTCGCTCTACCCTGCCCTGCACCGGATGGAGCACCTCGGATGGATTCGCGCCGATTGGCAGACGACGGAGAACAATCGACGTGCCCGCATCTACGAACTGACCCGCGCCGGAGAAAAACGGCTCGCCGAGGAGCAGGACAAATGGTCGCGCCTGACAAAGGGCGTCGCCAAAGTCCTGCGCTACGCGTAGGAGACGCTATGGGCTGGTTTCAACGTGCGCGTAACTCATGGTCTGACGAGAGCGGCTCCTTTGACGAGGAGGCGCAGTTCCACCTCGATCAGCGGACCGCGGAATTCGTGCGCGACGGCATGAGCGAAGACGAGGCGCGCCGCGAAGCGCGGAAACGGTTCGGCAGCGTGGCGTTCGCGAACGACCGATCGTCCGACGCGAACCGAGTCCGATGGATGGATGATTTCCGCCGCGACCTGGGTTACGGGCTGCGGATGCTGCGGCGCAATCCTGGATTCTCGGTGCTCGCCGTCCTCTGCCTCACGCTCGGCATCGGCGCGAACGCCGCCGTGTTCAGTTGGATCGAGGGCGTGATGCTGCGGCCGTACCCGGCCGTGCAGGACGAAGACAGCCTGTATGTGATCGCAGGAACCGCTCCTGAAGCCACGAAAGGCACCGACATTTCGTGGCCCGACTTCAAGGATCTGGAACGCAACGCGACGACGATTCAGGCGTTCATCGCGGACAGAATCAATGGCGCCGTGATCGGTCTCGTCGATCAAAAAGGCGAGCGCGCACCGGGCAGCCTCGTCTCGGCGAATTATTTCGACGCGCTCGGCGTCAAGCCGCTCCTCGGCCGCGGCTTCCAGCCCGGCGAGGACATCGGCCGCAATGCGCACCCCGTCGTCGTCATCAGCTACCAACTCTGGCAGCGCACATTCGCGAGCGATCCCGGCGCGGTCGGCCGCACCATCCGGTTGAATGGCGTGTTGCACACGGTCGTCGGCGTGGCGCCTGAAGGGTTTTACGGCACGTTCGTCGGTTATCAATTTCAGTTCTGGGTGCCGGCGTCGATGCAGGCCGTCTTCGATCCCGGCGGGTACAAGCTCGAGGATCGCGGCGCTCGATGGATCGAGGGTTTCGTTCGCGTGAAGCCGGGCGTCAGCCGCGCGCAAGCTCAGGCCGAACTCTCGTCGATGGCCGAGCGTCTGCAAGCGGCGTTTCCGTCGACGAACCGCGGCCGCGGCCTGATGTTGAAGCCGCTCTGGCAGTCGCCGTTCAACCCGATGGACGCGCTCGTGCCGACGCTGACGATCGCGCTCGTCGGCGTGGCCGCCATGCTGCTGATTGCGTGCGCCAACGTCGGAAACCTGCTCCTCTTGAAATCAGTCGCACGGCGCGGCGAACTGACGATCAGACTCGCCGTCGGCGCGGGACGCGGCCGCCTCGTTCGGCAGCTGCTGACGGAAGCGATCCTGCTCTCGGCGATCGCCGGCGCGTGCGGGCTCGTTGCCGCGTACTGGGCGCGCGGTGCGCTCGTCTTTCTGTTTCCGCCGCGCGGCACGACGCCGCTGCGCCTCCCCGCCGATCTCGACGTGCGCGTGCTGCTGCTAAGCCTCGGGTTGACGTTCGCCGCAACGGTTCTGTTCGGTCTGATTCCGGCGATGCTGGCCAGCAAGGTCGATCTCGTCGGCGGACTCAAGACCGATTCTGCGGGCGCAGGCGCCGGCGGCGCGCGGGCGCGCGTGCGCGCGGCGCTGGTAGTCGTCCAGGTCGCGATCAGTTTCGTGTTGATCGTCGGCGCGGGCCTCGTCGTTGAAAGCCTGTATCACATGCGGACGAAGAGTCCCGGTTTCGATGCCGATCGCGTGCTCGTCACGTACGTCGACCTCGCCGCCGCCGACTACGACATCCCACGCGCGAACGTGTTCAAGGATCGACTGATCGAGCGCGTCAGCAGTCTGCCGGGCGTGGAAGCGGCTGCATTTGTCGGCGGGCCGCCGTTCTCGTATTCCGGCGGCGCCTCGGCGCCCGTCGCGGTCGATGGTTACGAAACGCAGCCGGGCGAAGCGCCGACGGTCGAGTACACGCAAATCGGCCCCGCGTATCTGCGAACGCTCGGCATCCCGCTCGTGTCCGGGCGCGAGTTCACGCGCGATGACAACGAAACATCGGAATTGGTCGCCATCGTCAACGAACCGATGGCGGCGCGGTATTGGCGCGGACGCGATCCGGTCGGATCGCGACTCCTCGTCGGTGGACGGGCGATGCGCGTCGTCGGCATCGCGAAGCTCTCGAAGTACCGCGATCTCATGGAACCGGCGCGGCCCTTCTTCTATGTGCCCCTTCGCCAGTCGACGGCGCGCGGACAGACGTTGATGATTCGCACGGCGCTCGCGCCCTCAGTGATGACGGCATCCCTCGCGACAGAAGTGCGGGCACTGGACCCGTCGCTGACGCCCGATCAGCTCATGACGATGCGCGAGCAGATCGGCCGGATGAATCAGTCGACGACGATGGCCGTGAGACTGCTGACGGCATTTGGCAGCGTCGCCTTGATCCTGGCCGCCATCGGTCTCTACGGCGTGATGTCGTTCAACGTGACACAGAACGCGCGTGAGCTGGCGCTCCGCTTGGCACTCGGGGCCGATCCGTCAGCGCTGCTTCGACGCGTCCTCGCGAGCGGCATGCTGCTGACGGCGGGCGGTATAGCGGGCGGTGCGGTCGCCGCTCTCGGTCTCACGCGACTCCTCGGCACACTGTTGTTCGAGGTGAACCCTCGCGACCCGGTGACCTTCGCGATGGCGTTCGTCGCGATGGGAATGGCATCAGCCGCCGCATGCGTCGTGCCGGCGGTGCGCGCCACGCGAACCGATCCCGTTCAGGTGCTGCGCGCGTAGAGTCCCTGCATCAGCCCGGTTGGACGCGCCGACGGGACGCGAACCGCAATCGATAGTCCCGAGGCGAGACGCCGAAACGCCGCTCGAACGCGCGTCGAAACACGTCCGCGCTGCGGTAGCCGACGGAACGCGCCACGGTCGCGACGTCGGCGCGGTGCGCCAGGAGCCGCTTGCTGGCTTCCGCCAAGCGCAGGTCTCCGACGAATGCCGCAGGCGAGCGGCCGTACGCCTCCGTAAACGCCCGCGTGAAGTGCCTCGAGCTCAAGCCGACGTGACGCGCCATCGCGTCCACGGTCAAGTCGCGGGCGAGGCGGCCTACCATCCACGCCGCCAAACCGGCAAAACGATCCGGCGATTCCAGTTGGAACTGCAGTGGCTCTGAAAATTGATTCTGCCCGCCAGGGCGTTTGAAATACACCACGAGTTCGCGTGCGACGCTCAGGGCAAGCGCCGAGCCATGATCCTCCTCGATCAACGCGAGCGATAGATCGATACCGGCGCTAATTCCCGCCGACGTGTAGAACGCGCCATCCTTCACGAATACCGCATCGGGTTCGATGCGCAAACGCGGAAACCGGCGGCGTAAGTCGTTCAGATACCGCCAGTGCGTCGTCACTCGTCGGTTATCCAGGAGTCCAGTCAACGCGAGCCCATAGACGCCCGTGCAGACCGATGTAATCCGCCGTGTCAGCGCGTGACGCCGGGCAATGAATGCGGCAGTCCGCGCTGCGACCGCGTCGGTGCGCATCGTCGCACCGCCTGGAATCACGATCGTATCGAGGCGCAGCCGTGTATCGGACACGACATCGGCCAACAGCGTCAGGCCGGTTTCGGACACGAACCGGCGGCCGTCGAGGCCGATGATGACGACTTCGTATCCATCATCGGAATTGTGGCAATGCGCAGTCGCAGCCGTAAACGTCTCTGCGGGACCTACCAGATCAAGCGCCTGAATGCCGTCGTATCCGAGGATGCCGATGCGTCGTCGCGCCACGACACGCAAGTATAGCGTCGGCGGCGATACGTCCTAAATGACATACATCAGATGATTTGAGACATGTGAGATGTTCGCGATCGCGAACGATCGATCCCACTCGTGAACGCCAGAGCGTTGTCCTATGGCGATTCTCGAGCCGCGTTCTTGCGTGCAACGGTGGCACGGTTCTCGCCACGATCCACGCACATGCACATCCTGTGGAAGGACATTCGCTACGAAATTCGCACACTTGCTGCGAATCGCGCGTTCGCGCTCCTCGCGATCGTCGGCGGCGGCCTCGCGTGGGCGCTGCGAACCGAATGACATCGTCGCGATCGCTCCATTTAGGCGAGTTCGCCGCACGCGTGCTCGTCGTGCCAATCTTCGTGACGAGCGGCATTGGCAAACTGACCGCATGGAACAGCAACGTCGCGTACATGGCGACGCGGCAATTGCCGGCGATTCGGTTGCTCCTCGCGACGGCCGCTCTCATCGAACTCATCGGATCGGTTTGCGTGATCTCGGGAGTTCGACTCCGCACCGCCGCCATCGTTCTTGGCGTGTATCTCGTCATCGTGACGTGCACGTTTCACGACTTCTGGAACGTCAGCGGCATGAACGCGTCGATGCAGCGGACCCAGTTTCTCGAAAACGTCGCGATCGTCGGCGGATTACTTCACATCGCATTCACGAGGAGGGCTTCATGAAGAGACGAGATCTATTGAAGGGAACGATGGCCGCGGGCGTCTGGGCGACGCTGCCGTGGAAGCCGGTCACCGCCGAAACCGACAGCATTCCAGTCGCCTTTGTGGTGTCGGATCGCGCGGTCGTGATCGACTTCGCCGGACCGTGGGAAGTGTTCCAGGACGTCACCATTCCTGGTCGGACCACACCGGCGTTCACGCCGTACACCGTCGCCGAACATCCTGATCCGATTCGCGCCACAGGCGGCATGCGAATCGTCCCTGACTACACATTCGCAACCGCGCCGGCTCCGAAGATCGTGGTCATTCCCGCGCAACGCGGTGTCACCGAGCCGCTCCTGAATTGGATTCGATCGACGGCAAAGACGACGGACTTGACGATGTCGGTATGCGTCGGCGCGAACGTCCTCGCGCAGACGGGACTGCTCTCTGGGAAGGCGGCAACGACACATCACGATTCATATCAGATGATGGCGCTGCAATTCCCTGACGTTCAGGTGAAACGGGGCGTCCGGTTCGTCGTCGACGGCAACGTGGCCTCGTCCGGCGGTCTGTCATCGGGGATCGATCTCGCCCTCCATGTCGTCGAACGCTATTACGGACGCGAGGTTGCGCAGAAAACGGCGTTCTACATGGAGTATCAGGGACAAGGCTGGCTCGATCCGACTAATAACGAGATTTACAACACCGAGCGCGTCTCGACCGCCGACCATCCGCTGTGTCCGGTGTGTGGGATGGAAGTCGATCCCAAGACGGATCAACACGTCGACTACGAAGGCAAAACGTACGTGTTCTGCACGATTGCGCATAAGAAACAGTTCGAATTATCGCCAGCAAAATTCGCGAAGTGAGGCGAGTCCGGTCCGAGCGTTCGACGTCGCCGTCTACAAGCCGAGGCTGGTCAGGAACACGTCCACTTGCCGGTCGAGCCGAGGCCGATCTCGGCACAGGAGCGCTGTTCGGGACGATAACCCTTGCAGGTAGGTGCTCACAATCTGAGTCATCACGTCCGGCTCGAACTCGGGCGGCAGCTCGCCAGCAGCCTTTGCGGCCTTCAGGCGTTCGGACAAAGCCCCACTGAAGGCCGCCGTTTCGGCCTGGACGTATTTCTTCAACTCGCCCTCCGCGAACACGTCCGGAGAAACGCTCCGCGCCATCAGGCAAATGCGCGGGTTTCGTGGATCGTCGAGATCATCAAGGACGGTTTTGAAAAGGCCGCGAACACCGTCTTTGACCGAAACCGGCGTCATAAGTGCTGCGGCGCGGCGACGGCCGATGGTGTCGTTGTAGTGCTTGAGACAATCGAGATACAGCTGTCGCTTGCTCTTCAGCGTGTTGTAGAAGGACCCTTTCCCGATCCCCATGGCCTTGAGCAGGTCACGCAGGGACGTGTCCGAGTACCCTTTCTTCCAAAACACTCGAGTCGCTTTATCGATCGCTTCGTCGTAGTCGAACTCTAACCCTCGAGCCATGTGCTGGAGCCACCCAACTTCGGGTTCCATTATAGTCATTTTGTAGCAGACGGTAAAAATTGTCCTTGACAGTCATCGCGCGTGTTTTATTATTTGTACCGTATGGTACAAACACAGAGGAGCGACGACTGATGACACTCAAGCCGGGAGACTTGCTGCCGATCGCGGAAATGAAAGCGGTGACGGGACAGACCATCCGCCTGCCCCACCCGACGCGCCTTCTCCACCTCCAATTCCGACGCTTCGTCGACTGCCCGATTTGCAACACTCACATCGCGGAATTCACGATGCGGGCACGAGAGATTGACGCAGCGGGCGTCGAGGAAGTCATCGTCTTTCATTCCTCGCCCGCCTCGATCCGCTCCTATCAGAAGGACCTGCCTTTCTTGATGGTCGGCGATCGCGAGAAGACGTTCTACAAAGCGTTTGGAGTTGAAGCGTCGCTCGGCTTCATCAGTCTGAAGGCGCTGCGAGCCGCCGCGCGTGGAGTGATGAATGGCCATTTAGGCCTGCGCCTTGGCGGAGGGCCGTTCGGTCTCCCAGCCGACTTTCTGATTTCGCCCTCAGGGCGGATGAGCGCCGTGAAGTACGGCAGTGACGCCTATGACCAATGGTCCGTTGATGAAGTTTTGACCCGCGCATTGGCGGCCTGACGAGTGAACACAAGCGTGATAGACAGATCTGTCTGTCTGTGTCACGCTGTCGCCATGAGGCCTGTGCCAACCAGAGAGCCCGCCGACCCGCGGGCCCGCATCATGGAAGCAGCGGATCGGCTTTTTTATCAGGAAGGGGTGCGGGCGACCGGCACCGAGAAGATCATGGAGGAAGCGGGCGTCGCCAAAGCGACCTTCTATCGCCATTTCGAAAGCAAAGACAACCTGGTGCTCGCATATCTCGACGACCGGGACCGTCAGGTGTGGGACTATCTGAATGCTCCGCACCCGCCCGCCGATATCATCGGAGCGCTGCAGAAACTCGAGCGCTCGATGAATGCGCCGGGGGTGATTGGTTGCGCCTTCCTGCGCGTCGCGTCGGAATTTCCGGACGCGGCGCATCCCTTCCACCGGCGCGTGATCGAGCACAAGGAGAAGATGCTGGCGTTTTTTTCCGCGCTTCTTCGATCGCAGCGTAAGGATCACAAGATCATCGCGACGCAGCTGCTCGCCCTGGTCGACGGGTGTCTGTCGATGCGGATGGTCTACGGCCAGGAACGCCGAGTGGCGCTGATGAAAGCCGCGGAGTTGCTGCTGGCTCCGCGGTAGCCTGTCCTATTGACCGTCTATAAGAGGCGCGCTATCGTCTTATAGATGCTCGATAGGAGGTCCGTTGGCCGACCCGGAATCTGAACTGTTGCAAGGGACACTTGACGTCCTGATTTTGAAAGCGCTTGCCGTTCAGGAGCTGCACGGCATGGGCATCTCCCGAAGAATCGCGCAAATGACAAATGGCGCGTTTGAGGTGAAGGCCGGCTCGCTCTTTCCCGCGCTGCATCGTCTGGAGCAAGCCGGCTGGCTCGGCTCGAGCTGGGGACACGCCGAGACGAATCGTCGCGCCAAGTTCTACTCGCTGACGAAAGCTGGAAAAAAACAGCTGAAGACCGAAACCGCACGCTGGGCGCGTATCTCCCTCGCGATGGCCTCTGCGCTGGGCATCAGCTAGGACGACGCGATGCTCAGACATTTGCGCGCCTTGTGGAACAACGTCGTACACGCCACTCAACTAGAGAAGGACCTGAACGAAGAACTCGACGCCTACGCAGAGCTCGTGGCCGCCGACAAAATCCGATCTGGGATCGCACGTGACGAGGCTGAGCGCCAGACGCGTTGCGAAATGGGAGGCGTCGAGCAGATCAGAGAAGCCGTTCGGGATGTTCGTGTCGGCGTATCGCTCGAGAGGCTCGCGCAGGACGTTCGTTTCGGCGCTCGGACGCTCTCGAAGAATCGGGCCTTTTCGCTCGTCGCCATCGCGACGTTGGCGCTGGGCATCGGGGCCAACACCGCGATGTTCAGCATCGTCGATCAGATGCTGCTGCGTCTGCTCCCGGTGAAGCAGCCGGATCTCCTCGTCAAGGTAACGGTACTCGGCAACAACTTCGGCGACAGCTACGGGGCCGACCGCATGTCGTGGCCGATGTTCGAGGACCTTCGCAATCGAAACGAAGTCTTCTCTGGCATGTTCTGTCGTTTTCCGGCCACCGTCGCGATCGGCTACGGCGATCGCACTGCGCAGGTGAGAGCCGAACTGGTGTCGGGATCGTATTTCTCCGTCCTGGGGATTGGAGCGGCGCTAGGACGCACCATCGGAACCGATGACGACAAGGTGCCAGACAGCCATCCGGTTGTGGTGCTCAGCTACAGCTTCTGGCAAAACTCCTTCAACGCGGACCGGTCCATCGTGGGCCGCCCCGTTGTGCTGAACGGCCACACCATGACCGTCATTGGCGTCGCACAAGCGGGATTCGACGGGATCGAACTGGGAAGTCCGGCGCAGATGTTCGTCCCCATCATGATGAAGACGGAGATGACGCCGCACTCGGACGGCCTGAAGGACGGCCGGCGCCGTCTCGCATGGGTGGCGGCCTACGGTCGGCTGAAATCCGGCATAGATGCGCGACAGGCACAAAGGTCGCTTCAGCCGCTGCTACACAGCATTCTCGCGGAGGAAGTGCAACTGCCGGACTTCCGTCCTTTCACGGTTCAAGATCGTCAGCAGTTCCTCCGCAATCAGATTGTCCTGCTACCGGGATCCGACAGTTCGTTGCGCACCTCCATGCGACGGCCGCTCTGGATCCTGTTTGCGCTGACAGGAGCCGTCCTGCTGCTCGCCTGCGCAAATCTCGCCAATCTCATGCTGGCGCGCGCGACGGCTCGCGAACGAGAGATCGCGGTGCGCCTGGCCATTGGCGCGACGCGACGCCGGATTATTCGGCAGCTGATGGTGGAATCGCTGCTGCTGTGCGGTGCCGGCGCGACGCTGGGGCTGGCGCTCGCGTTCGTCGCTGACCGCGTCCTGCTCCGCCTGTACCTGACGGCGAGCGAAGTCGCCGACGTTGTCGTCTCGCCCATTCCGGACTGGCGCGCGCTCGGCTTTGCGTTCAGTTTGCTGCTCGTCACCACGATCGCATTCGGCCTGATGCCGGCGCTGCGCGGTTCGCGCACGGAACTTGCGCGGCCGCTTCACGAACGGTCCGGCACCGGCGCCGCCGCCGGCGTGTCACTTCGACGGCTGTTTGTGATCGTACAGATGGCGTTGTCGCTGCTCCTGCTCGTCGGTGCCGGTCTCTTCGTCCGCACGCTGCAAAACCTGCAAAATCAGGGACCGGGATTCCCGACCGAACATCTGCTCGAGTTCAGTCTCGATCCGTCGCTCAGCGGGTACACGAACGAACAAACTGAGTCCTTCTATGAACGGCTGACCGAAAACCTCCGGGCGATGCCGGGAGTCTCGTCGGTCGGATTATCGACGATGCCATTGCTGAAAGGCTCTGCGTGGCAGAACGCAGTGCTCGGTGACCATTCATCCGGTGCACGAGCGGAGGAGCAACCTGTCCTCGATGAAGTTGGGCCGAATTATTTCTCCACGCTCGGGATTCCCATTCTCGAGGGCCGCGAATTTACGAACCAGGACCGAGGCTCGCAGAAATACGCCGTCGTCAACCAGAGTTTTGCCAAACGATATCTTCCACCGGGCGATCCCGTGGGCCAACGCTTTGGACTGGTCGACGATCGGAATTCCACATCTCCGACGGACATTCAGGTAGTGGGTGTCATACCCGACACCAAAAGCAGGAACCTGCGTGAGACACCTCCACCGCAGGCCTACTTCCCGTATTTCCAAGGCGCGTCGTTCCGTTTCATGACGGTGTATCTGCGCACGCAGGGCGACGCGCGCGCACTCGAACGCCAGGTTCAGGAGCGGATGCGCCAATTCGATCCGCACGTCCCGATTGTGGGGCTTCAATCGATGGACGACCGAATTGGCTGGTCGTTGCGAACCGAGCGTCTCGTCGCCAGCCTCTCCGCTGTGTTCGGCGGGCTGGCGCTGCTGCTGGCCCTCATCGGACTCTACGGCGTGATGGCGTACACCGTCAGCCAGCGCACCCGGGAGATGGCGCTCCGAATGGCCCTCGGCGCGACGCGATCGAAAATCATCGGCATGGTAATGCGCGAGGCGTCGATCATGATCGTCGTCGGCCTTTCAGTCGGAGGACTGCTCGCGCTCGCATCGACGAATTTCATTCGTAGTCAGTTATTCGCCGTCAATCCGCACGATCCGTGGACGCTCGTTGGGTCATCGTGCTCGCTCGCGATCGCTGCCGGCTTTGCCGGTTTCATTCCCGCTCTGAGAGCGAGTGCCGCGGACGCGACCAGCGCTCTCCGACAGGACTGACAGGACGTCACTGACGAAGCAACGCGGCGGCGTCCACGCGCGACGCCCGCTGCGCCGGCGCGTACGCGGCGCCGGCCACGAGCAGCACCGTGCCGACGATCACAGCGGCGACGATGCCAGGCGTGACCG
>DASREL010000078.1:0-37833 GCA_035652075.1 Vicinamibacterales bacterium | reverse complement strand
GCGGCCGGCGAACGCGAGCGGCAAGCTGCCTGGCGTGATCGTCATCCACGAGAACCGCGGGTTGAATCCGTACATCGAAGATGTCGCGCGACGCTTCGCGCTCGAGGGCTACGTGGCGTACGCGCCAGACGGACTGACGTCGGTCGGCGGCTATCCCGGCGACGACGAGAAGGGCGCGGCGAAATTCCGCGAAGTGAACGGTCCGAAGATGTTCGAGGACTTCGTCAACGCGGCGAACTGGCTGCGGACGAACCCGGTGTGCAACGGCAAGATCGGCGCGATCGGGTTCTGCTTCGGCGGCGGGATCGTCAACCAGCTCGCGGTCCGCATGGGCAGCGATCTGGCCGCGGGTGCGCCGTTCTACGGCCGGCAGCCGAGCGCGGAGGACACGGCGAAGATCAAGGCGCCGCTGATGCTCCACTACGCCGATCCCGCGAAGGATGCCGGCGTCGGCAACGGCATCGCGCCGTTCGAAGAGGCGTTGAAGGCGAACGGAAAGACCTATCAGAAGTTCATCTACGAGGGCGCGAACCACGGGTTCCACAACGACACGACGCCGCGGTACGACGAGGCCGCGGCGAAGCTCGCGTGGACGCGAACGCTCGCGTTCTTCAACCAGTATGTGAAGGGGGCGAAGTCGTAGGAATCCACATCCACGCCGCCGCCGCGAGCAGGAAGGCCGCGCCGGTGACGGTGAACGCCACACCGAAACCGCGCGTGGCCGCGAGCGACCCGACCGTAAACGGCGCCGCTGCGCTCGCGATGCGGCCGAAGTTGTAGCAGAAGCCGGCCGCGGTGGCGCGCACCGCGGTCGGATACAAATCCGCGACGAGCGCGCCCAACCCGCTGAAATACCCCGTGCCGAAGAACGCGACAAACGGACCGAGAAACAATAGAACCGTTGGCACGCGCAGGATGCCGTACATCGGCAGCAGCACGGCGGCGGCGACGAGATACACGACGTAGGTCGGCTTGCGGCCGAAGGCATCGGCGAAGAATCCGAAGCTGACGTAGCCGAACCACATCCCCACCTGCATCGCAATCACGAACAGCGACATCGTGCTCGACGACAGCCCGATGCCGCCCTGTCTGACCGGCAGTCCCAAGTACGCGGGCACCCAACTGTTCAATCCCCACCACGCGAAGAGACAGCAGGAGTTCATTAGTGCAATGGCGACGGTGACGCTCGCGATCTCCGGCTTGAACAACGCGCTGAACCGGCCCCGCTCGGCGGCCGTGGCCTGATGCCATGCCGTTGGCTCTTCGACCTTGGCTTGGATCCAGATGGTGAAGAGGGCTGGCAGAATACCGACGAAGAAGACGCCGCGCCATCCCCACGAAGGAAGTACGAGCAAGTTGATGAGCGCGGCAAAGCCATATCCAATCGCCCACGAGCTTTGCACAAACGCGAGCGCTTTGCCTCGATGGCGCACAGGGAAGGTTTCCGACACGAGGGCGGCACCCGTCGCCCACTGGCCGCCAAAACCAAGGCCGAGGCAAATGCGAAAAACCGCCAACTGCACCGCTGATTGGGCGAAGCCGCAGGCGGCGGTGAAGACCGAATAAATCAGGACGGCTGCGATCAACGCGCGCTTGCGTCCGATGCGATCGGCGATGACGCCGAACGCGATGCCGCCGGCCGCTGCGGCGAGGAGCGTCACCGAATTCAGAATTCCTGCCAGGCCGAGCGACAAATGGATCGCCGGATCCTTCACGAGTTCCGCGAGCACGATCGAGTAGAGCATCACGTCGAACGAATCGAGCATCCATCCGAGCGATGCCGCCACGAATGCCCGATGCGCGCGCGCATCCGCGTCGTGCCACCAACCAAACAGATGGCTCGACGAATGCGGCTGGAGGCGTGTGGTCATGTGGTTCCGATCGCTTTGACGGTGACGCCGGCACGCTCGAAGCCGGCACGGATCTTCGCGGCGAGGATATCCGATCCGGGCGTATCGCCGTGAACGCAGATCGTGTCGGCCTCGAGCGGCACAATCGATCCGTCGGTCGCGACGACGTTGCCATCGGTGACCATGCGCACCGCACGCGCCACCACGGCATCGGCGTCGTGGATGACGGCGCCCGGTTTGCGGCGTGACGCGAGCGTGCCGTCCGGTTGGTAAGCGCGGTCCGCAAACACTTCGGCGGCGACCCGCAAACCCGCAGCGCGGCCGGCCGTCAGCAATTCGGATCCAGGAAGACCGAAGAAGATGAGCGATCTGTCGAACGCCGCGACGGCGCAGGCGATCGCGGTCGACAACTCGGCGTTGTGCACCGCCATGTTGAACAGTGCGCCGTGCGCCTTGACGTGCTGCAGCGTGACCCCCTCCGCCGCCGCAACCCCGGCGACCGCGGCGATCTGATACAGCACGAAATCTTCCGCTTCCTTCGCCGTCACGTTGAGCTCGCGGCGTCCGAAGCCGACGAGATCCGGAAATCCCGGGTGCGCGCCGACGGCGACGCCGTTCGCCTTCGCCATCCGGATCGTCTCGCGCAGCACGGACGGATCTCCCGCATGAAATCCTGCCGCGACGTTCGCTGACGTGATCGATTTCATGAGCCCGGCGTCGTGACCGATGGTGTAGGCGCCGAACGACTCGCCCATGTCCGAATTGATATCGATTCTCATGACGGCGACGATTCTATACGTGGTCGTCGACGACGATCGTTTCGGCGATGCGATCGTGGACGGTACGGCGGTTCGGGTGGACGAAGTACTGCAGGAAGCCGAATCCGAATTCGAGCATCGACGCACCGTAGCCGAGCGCCCGCTCGACCGAGTGCCACAGCGTCAGTCGCTCGTGCACGACGGAAACGACCCGAATGTGAAGCAGCCGCTTACCGGGCGTCTGTCCATTCGTGACGTACGTCGACAGGCCGAAGTACACGACCCACCAGACGATGCCGATCAGGCTCTCGAAGAACGTGAGATGGACGTCGAGCGGGGCATGTCCCGCCCGGACGACCTCGAAGACTTCGATCCGCAGTCCGCCGAGGTGAAACACGACGCGTTCGTTCAGCAGCCACGCCGTCACGATGACCAATGCAAGGAACAGGATGAACCCAATGGCCAGGTCGAGCAGAAACGCCGCGAGTCGTCTCCGGAACGGCGCGAGCCGGCAACCATCCAGCGCGTGCATGCGTGCTGTTTCGTGCGCGTCGTAGGTCGCCAGACTCGACATCACGCTATCGGCGCGATTCCGTCGTGGTCTGGCGGCTCTGATCGTCCTTCACCGGCTTGGGCGGCCGCGGACGGTTCATCGACAGGCTGACACCGCCCCAGAACGGATCGACCTTTCGTTCGATGTCGTGGTGACCTTGAACGAGGTACTCGAGGATCGCTTTGTCCCACTGGAGTCCGGCGTTCGCGACGAGCTTCAGCCAGTCGCCGCGTGCCGTTTCGTCCGGCGCCTCGGTGACGCCGTCCCAGATCGTGACGTTCGGGTTGCGCGTCATGAAGTCCTGGCTCTGCGGGTTGGCACGCGCGCCTTTGATCGACTTATAGATCAGCACGCCGTTCGTGAAATCGAGCTTGAAGTTCTTCGAATCGAAATCGAAGCTGTAACGCTTGTAGCGGTCGTACGCCCGCTCATTCAAGGCGACGGTGCCTGGTACCTGCTTCGCGTACTCGGTGATCATGTTGAGCAGCTTCATCTGCTCGTCTTTGTGTCTCGGATAGCGAGCGTCGTCGAGCCACCCGAAGCCGGGCATCCACCAACCGCGCATCGACCAGTAGTCGCGCGTCTCGACCGCGCGCGTCCGCACCCACGCCGCGTACTCCGAGAAGATCTGCACCCACTCGTGCGACGGGTACCCGTGCGGGTTGAGGAAGATATCCGGCAGCCACGTGCGCCAGATCTTCGGCCGAATCCCGCTCTCGGGATACATCGGGTCCGCGTCCCATTGCGCCGACGTCACGTCAACGCCAAGCGATCCGAGATACCCCGCGTGCAGCATGTAGTCGGGCGTGATCTTCTGCAGGTCGTACGCGAGCTGCGCGCCGTCCGCGTTCGTGATCGGATGGATGACGACGTTGACTTTGTTCAACTTCGCGCGATACGCGGGGTCGTTGAGCAGCAGCTCGGCGATCTTCAGCACGTGGCTCGTGGACGACACCTCGTTGGCGTGTTGCCGCGCCGAGTACACGATCGTCGGTTTCAAGGTCGTCTGCTTCGCCTGCGACCAGTGCGTCGCGTCGACCGGCGGCATCAGGTCCATCGCCCAGACCTCTTTGCCGAGATAGCTCTCGCCGACCTTGTAGACCGTCGCCTCTTTGTGCGTTTCCGCGAACGTCCTGAGATCCCCGTACGCTTCCGGCGGCGGGATCGGCGTGTCCCACTGCACCTTCGTCGCCGCGTACTTCGTGATGTCGGGCCACGCGGCCGGCGTCGCGCGATCAATCTTCGCGACGACGTCGGACGGCTTGCTCTCGTGTTCCCACCCGACGGCGACGTTCAGCGATCCGAGATCGTGATACGCCAGCGCATCACGATACAGACCGGCGTCGTGCAGCCGGTTCAGGTTCGCGAACATCGCGGACACCTGTTCGGCCGAAATCATCGTGCGATCGACGCGGAACTCGTCGGCGCGCGCAATCAGCTGTGCGCGCTCGTCGCGGTCGGTGTCGGTCTTCACGCGCACGTCGAGCCGATCGATCCCGTTCTTCCCTGCTCGAACATGCGCCGCCAGCGTTTGCGGGCGGTCGACCGCGATCTTCGGGATATCGAGGCGCATCTGACCGCGGCGGCCGTTCCGTTCGACGTACTCGACGACAACCGACGGACGCGAGGCATCGAACCCGGTGACGGTGATCTTCGCGTGACCGGCCTTCCCGTCGGCTTTGGGATGCATCACCGGAATGATCCGTCCTGCATACGTCAGCGGCGCGCCGCGCGTGAAGCGCCCCATCACGTCGAAGAAGTGGATCGTGTTGAAGTAGATCTCCTCGTGCAGCGCTTCCATCGACGAGATCTGCTCTTCGTCGACCGGGATGCGATAGTCCGGCTCGCTCAGGGTCAGATCCACCGTCAGCTCGCCGAAGAACGGCGCATCTTCGGCGCGCGGCTTCCCGCGTCCAAGGGACATCGTGTGTTCGTACAGCGCCGGCAGCGTCTTCGACTGGAAATGATCCCAGAAGCGCTCGGGATCCGTTTCGATCCGCTCGTCGATGACCGGTTTGCCGCCGACGTCGGCTTTGAACCAGCCGGTCGTCACGCGGACATGTTCGTAGTCAGGAAATCGATCGAAAAATGGTCGCACGACCACTTTCGGTTCGAAGGTCCGGCGGAACAGCTCGGCGCCGGTCGTGCTCGTGGCGATCACCTCGTACGCGGGCGATCCGATCGGCGCCATCGCGAACGAGATCTTCTTGAGGTCGATCTTGAGCGCCGATGCGAGGATCTCGTCGATGGGATACGCTTCGAGCAGCCAGCGCGTCGGCGCGAACATCCCCTGTTGCGTCCACTCGGTCGGCGGTCCCAGCTCCGCGAACCTGATTGTGATCGCGCCCACCGGTTTGCCGACAAGCGCCGGTCGTACCACGTCGTAGAGCCAGCTGTAACCCTGCTTGTACGCCGAGAGAATCGTGACGGTCGTCGCTCTGTCGTCGGCGCCAGCCTTAATGAGTTCCGCTCGTGCCTGCTGCTCAATCTGTTGACGAATCTGCGGCGGCTCGCTCAACCGCGCCTCGAGCGTGACCGCCGGATGCTTCTTCACTGCAGGCATCACCGTCTGACGGAACTTTGTCCAGAATTCGTCAACCTCTGAGGGGACGTCGAATTCGTCCGCGATCAGGGGACGGGCTTTCTGCACGTCCATGTTCTGCACGGCGACCGTGACAGCCGCCGCTTTCAGCTGTGACGTCGCTTCGTCGCGGACGACCGTTGCGAGTCCGTCGGCGGCCTTCTCTACAAATACGGCGACGTGAGCGGACGCGAGATCTTTGTCGCGCAACGACTCGGCGATCTTGTCGAGTTTGTAGAGGCTCATCGCGGCCTGCCCGGACGGCGAGCGGCCGGCGACGAACTTCCTCACATCGTCTTCGACATCGTCGAGCGTCGTCCGATCTTTGCCGCGCGCCCAGATGTGCGGAAACTTCTCGGCAAGCTCGCGGACCGCGGCGTCGACGCCGGCGGCGTCCGCGCCGGTGACCACGAGTGCGCTCTTCTCGCCGAACGCGCGCTTCACGAGTTGAATCACACCCTCGCCCGGCTGGAGCGAAGGACGCGTCCACTTCTTGGCTTCAATCAGCTTGTCGACGAGCGGGTGCGACGTCCCAATCAGCACGAGCATCGGTTCGCTCTCCGGCGCGGTGATGCTCGCCGGCGATTTCGCAATCGGCAGCGCCACGCCCGTTGATTCGAGGCCGAGCCGCGCCGCGAGATCGATGACACCGTCGGCGCCTTCGCCGCTCGGGCTCAGCAGGACGTCCACGCGATCGGGAATCAGATTGTTGTCGGAATCGGCGAGGGCGCCTTCGTTCGCGTAGAACGTCGAGAGATCGAAGTTGTCCTTCGCTCCCCCGCCAGGACGACGAACGGGCGGTTGCGCCGATGCGATCTCGGGCTGCGGAGCTCGAGGAATGTCCACGGAAGCCGCCGGCATGCCGGCGGCGCGTAGCCTGACGCGAACGGTGCGCACGTTCGCGTAGGACAGCGCGCGCTTCGCGTCGCGAAGCCCGGTCGCCTTGAACTGATTCAACGCGACCTGCGACTTGATCACGTCACCCGCATTCGCCAGCAGCACGTCGACGACGACACGGTCCGCGCCGTCCATCTTGTCGTGCACCGCCACAGACGACGCGACGACGGAGGAGGCGGTGATGCTCTTCGCGACCAGAAATGCCTTCACGTCGTCGGCGATCGCTGCGAACGTCGGTCCCTTCTGGTCCCACACGTACGGCGCGTGGCCGGCGAACATCACGGCGGCGGCCATCAGTCCCGCGTCATCGGCGCCGGCGATCGCGACCTGCGGCTTGTCGTTCGTGAACGCGGTCACCACACCTTCGCCGGCTTTCAAGCCCGACGCGTCGGGCAACGACTTCGGGTTGATCGAGATCGTGGTACCGCTCGCCTCAAAGGCTCGCGCTACGTCGGCGCGCGGCACGTCGGCGCGCGCGATGGGGAGGTTCATCGCCGACGTTTCGTACCCGAGGCGCGCGGCGACGTCGGCGGCTGCCGCCAATTCGCCGGCTGATGCGTGGTCCGGCAGCGCGATCGACGCGTCGACGAAATCGACGACGCCGTCGCCGTTGCGGTCCTGGAAGACGGTGCCCGGGACGAAGAAATCGGTTACGGATGCCGGGGTAACCGGAAGTGCCGCCGGCGGCTTCTGGACGGCCCCTGACAGCGAGCACACCGACAGAAGAACGAACCCGAGGAGGAGGCTACGTGTGGACACGGGGGAGAAATGTATCAGCGTACAAACAAAAGGGCACCGCGGGATTGCGATGCCCCTCTGCTCCATCGGTCTGGCTCCCCCAGCATTCACGGCGCCCTGCCGTAATCAGACCGACGATTCGGTTCCCCATCATCGCAACGCGTATGCCGCTCGAATTTCCTCGGAAATTCGAAGGTTTTTGCCGATCGGCGAGCGCCGAGCTCAACAGGAACCGACGAGTTTGTCGGCGAAATTACAGTTTTGGCAGGCGGTCCATTTGATCCGCCAGGGCGGGGTGCTGTCGATCTCGCGCCGACAGGATCGGCTCCGTCGTCGGCCACGGAATGTTGAGCGAAGGATCGTTCCACGGAATGCCGATTTCACTGGCGGGATCGTACAGGTCGGTGCACTTGTATTCGACCTGCGCGATCGGACTGACGACGAAAAATCCGTGCGCGAACCCTTCGGGGATGTAGCACTGCTTGAAGTTGTCGGCCGTCAGCGTGACGCCAATCCATCGGCCGAACGTCGGCGATCCGCGACGGACATCAACGGCGACGTCGTAGATCTCTCCCTCGATGACGCGGATCAACTTGCCCTGCGGACGCCGCAGCTGCAAGTGGAGACCGCGCAGCGTGCCGCCGACCGATCGCGAGTGATTGTCCTGCACGAACGGTTTTTCGATCCCATGCGCGCGGTACCGCTCGGCGTGATACGTCTCGAGAAAGAAGCCGCGGCCGTCGTTGTGCACGGCAGGCTCGATGATCAGCACTTCCGGAATCTCGGTGGTGATGACGCGCATCACGACTCGTGGAGAACCTGGAACAGGTACTGGCCGTAGGTGCTGGCCTGCATCGCGACCGCGAGCCGCTCGAGATCCGCCGCGGTGATGTAGCCCATGCGGAATGCGATCTCTTCGAGGCAGGCGACCATCAACCCCTGACGCTCTTCGATCGCCTGGATGAACGTGGAGGCGTGCAGCAGCGACTCGTGCGTGCCGGTATCGAGCCACGCGATGCCGCGTGCGAGCTTCTCCACCGTCAGCTGACCGCGTTCGAGGTATCGACGATTGACGTCGGTGATCTCGAGCTCGCCGCGCGCGGATGGCTTGAGCGTCGCCGCGATGTCAATCACTTGATTGTCGTAGAAATACAAACCGGTGACGGCGTACGACGACTTCGGCTTCGAGGGTTTCTCTTCCAGACTGACCGCTCGGCCCGTCGAATCGAATTCGACGACGCCATAGCGCTCCGGGTCGCGCACCTGATACCCGAACACCGTCGCGCCGGTTTCCCGTCCTGCGGCGCTGCGAAGGTAGTCGGAAAAATGTGCGCCGTAAAAAATGTTGTCGCCGAGCGCGAGCGCGACGCGGTCCGCGCCGACGAACTCGCGTCCGATGAGGAATGCCTGGGCGAGCCCTTCGGGCTTCGGCTGCGCGGCGTACGAAATGCGCAACCCGATCTCGCTGCCGTCGCCGAGCAGACGGCGGAAGCCATCCTGCTCGTGCGGCGTCGTGATGACCAGCACGTCGCGGATGCCCGACAGCATCAGCGTCGACAGCGGGTAATACACCATCGGCTTGTTGTAGATCGGAACGAGCTGCTTGCTGACGGCGCGCGTCAGCGGATGCAGACGCGACCCGGTGCCACCGGCAAGGATGATGCCTTTCATTGCGGATTGCGGACCGCGGGTTGCGAAACGCCGAGGCGCTCGCGGTCGTACCGGCCCGCTTGAATCTTCTCACACCAGTCGCGGTGTGCGACGTACCAGCGGACCGTTTCGCGGAGTCCGCTTTCGAACGTGTGTCGCGGCGCCCACCCGAGTTCGCGGCGGATCTTCGTCGCGTCGATCGCGTACCGGCGATCGTGGCCGGGACGATCGGGCACGAAGGTCTTCAACTGCTTGCGGCTGACCGCCGCCGGATGCCATTCGTCGAGCATCTCGCACAGGCGGTCGACGATCTCCAGGTTCGTCCGCTCGTTGCCGCCGCCGATGTTGTATTTCTCTCCCGGCCGGCCCTGCGCGAGCACGCGCAGGAGCCCGGCGCAGTGATCCTCGACATGGAGCCAGTCGCGCACGTTCGCGCCGTCACCGTAAATCGGCAGGGGACGCCCGTCGAGCGCGTTGAGAATCATCAACGGAATCAGCTTTTCCGGAAACTGGAACGGACCGTAGTTGTTCGAGCAGTTCGTGATCAGGACCGGCAGTCCGTAGGTGTGGAAATACGCGCGCACGAGATGATCTGCCCCCGCCTTGCTCGCCGCGTACGGAGAATTCGGTGCGTAGGGCGTTTCCTCGCTGAAGAGGCCGCTTGCGCCGAGCGTGCCGTACACCTCGTCGGTCGAGACGTGCAGAAAACGAAACGCCGCCCGCGCGTTCGCGTCGAGCGTCGCAACGTGGGCGCGCGCCGCTTCGAGCAGCACGAACGTCCCGGTGATGTTCGTGTCGATGAACGGACGGGGACTGTCGATCGACCGATCGACGTGCGTCTCCGCCGCAAGATTCAGCACCGCCGACGGCTGATGCTGCGCGAACACGCGCGACATCGCTTCGCGATCGGCGATGTCGGCCTCGACGAACGTCACGCGCGGATCGGTCAGCGGCCGCTCGAGGTTGAGCAGACTGCCGGCGTACGTCAGCTTGTCGACGATAACGAGGCGATCGGATGTGTGATCGAGCGCGTAAAGAACGAGGTTGGAGCCGATGAAGCCCGCTCCGCCTGTAATCAGCAACGTGGACATGAAAGGCAACCACAGAACACACAGAACCCACAGAAAACGTTTGTTCTGTGCCTTCCGTGAATTCTGTGGTTAAACCGCGGCTCCCTCAGGATACTGCAGCGCGAGCCTGAGCTCCTTCGCGAGCGAATCGACGGTCGTGCCGCTGCGCTTCCACGCGCCTTCGGTCTCGAATCGCAGATCGCCGATGCGGCGTCCCCACGGGGCGATGACGCGCCCGATCGCGCGGAAGTCGCCGCGGTCGGCGTGCTCCTGGTCGAGGCGGCGAATCACATCCGGGGCGACGCGGACGAAGGCGCGCAGCGCCGACGCGCTTCGGATGGCGTACTTGCGGCCGTTCCACGCGCCGCCGAACACGAGCGCAATCTGCTTGAAGTAGTTGACGAAGAACTTCTTCGCTTCCTCGTGCACGTCGCCTTTGCGGCCGTGGAAGATGCCGCCTTCGGCGAACAGTTTCTTCAACTCCTGCGCGAGCGGCGCCTGCGCGACGCGTCCGCGTCCGACGCCGAGCATCTTGATCTCGTCGTAGAGCGGCGAGTCTTCGCGGTCGTTCAGCGCGCGGACGACGTCGTGGCCGGTCGCGAGCGCTTCATCGCGATACAGCTGACGCCCCGACAGGCTGACGAGGTGCGACGCGTTCAATCGCGTATGCTTCGCATTGATCGTGACGAACATCTGGACGACGTGATCCTCCGGCAGCCGATCGAAGATGATGGCCGGCACGGCGAAGTCTTCGCCCTGGAAGCGATCGATGTCGGCGTGCAGCGCGAGCAGGCGATGCTGGCCGTCAATCGCGCGCAAGATCCCTTCGCGTTCGGGCACTTTCAGCACGCCCACCCGAGAGTCGCCGTCCGCGGGCTGGAACGACAGCTTTTCGTCGCACGAGATGATGACGGCGCCCGGAATCGACGGCAGGTCTCGGGCCTGGCGGCACTGCTCGTAGTACTGCACCAGCTCGTCGATCTTCTTGCGGATGATTTGGCGCTGATACGCCTTTTCGCTCGACGCAATGCGGCGTTCGAGGAAGTCCCAGTTGACCTTGGACGGCGTGGTGCCCGGTTTCGCCTTGCTTCCGCGAACCGGTGCCTGGGCGCCGTCCCCGTAATTCAACACTTCGAACCGGACAAGCTTGTCGATGTCACTGGCCGTCAGGGAAGCTTGGTAGAATTGCACCCCAAACTGCTGCATCCGAATCGCGGCAACGTTGATCATAAGAATCTGGAAGTCTAACTATCTCAACGGTTAATTTCTACCCCGACATAAGTATCTAATAGTTAAGGAGTTCTGTCATGTCCCAGCGGCGCAGGATTGCACGCCTTCTCGCTCCCGTTCTGGTCCTGTTCGTCGCCTGGGGGGCTCGAATTTGGGCACAAAACGACGATCCCGATTTCGCACGTTCCGTCAAGGAGTGGACGACTCGGCCGGAGTTCAGCAGTCCACTCGTGGATCACCTGCCCAAAGTTGCGGGCATTCCGTCGCCGAAGGACGTCCTGGGCCACCACATCGGCGAACCGAAAAAACTGACTTACTACGCCGACATCCTGAAGTACTACCGGGCGCTCGCGGACAAATCGCCGCGGGTCAAGGTGATGACGATCGGTAAGAGCAACGAAGGGCGCGAGCTCGTCGTCGTCTTCGTCGGCGCAGACGAGTCGATCAAGAACCTCGACACGTATCGCGGCTATCTCGCCCAGCTCGCGGATCCCCGCAAAATTACGCCGGCGCAGGCGACCGAGATCATCTCGAAAGCGAAACCGATCTATCACCTGTCAGGCGGCCTGCACAGCGGCGAAGTCGGTCCGTCGGAGATGTTGATGGAGCTCGCGTATCGCATCGCGACCGAAGACTCGCCGATCGTGAAAGCCATCCGCGACAACGTCATCGTCTCGATTACGCCGGTCGCGGATCCCGACGGGCGCGATCGCAACGTCGACTGGTACTACAAGTACGGCATCAACGAGACCGATGGGCGGACGACGGGCGCCGGCGTGCCGTACTGGGGCAAGTACGTTTTCCACGACGACAACCGCGACATCAATTACTCGCAGATCGAAATGAAGGCGCTGCTCGAGTGGTATCTGCAGTGGCATCCGCCCATCATGCACGACCTGCATCAGTCGCAGACGCTGCTCTACACGTTCAGCGGACAAGCGCCGCAAAATCCCAATCTCGATCCGATTCTCTACGGCGAGCTGCCGATGATGGCGAACTTCGAGATGGCGCAGATGGCGAAGTACGGCATGCCGGGCGTATGGACGCACGGCTACGTCGACATGTGGTCGCCGGGGTATCTCGCGTTCATGTCGTCGAACCACAACGGCATGATCCGGATGTATGAAATCCAGGGCTTCGCCGGTGCGAACACGCAGAAATTACGACTGGGCGGCGGCCCGTCGACGGGCTCAGGGCGAGCCGGCGGTCCTCCTCAGCCGGACGCGGCGGCGATCACGGCGGGACGCAGCAATCAATCGCAGCGCGAGTGGTTCCGCCCGTGGCCGGCGACCGGCGAGTTCGACTGGTCGCTGCGCAACAACACGAACTACGCGGAGACCGGTGTCCTGACGGCGCTGCAGTACACGTCGCAGTTCCCGAAAGTGATCCTGGAGAACTTCTACACGAAGTCGCGCAACTCGGTGAATACCGGTAAAAGCGAAACCGTCGCCGGTTACGTGATCCCGTCCGGGCAGCGCGACATGACGCGCGTCGCGACCGTCGTCAATCTGCTTCGCATGCAAGGAATCGAAGTAGGAAGTCTCAAGTCTCAAGTCTCACTGAAAGAGGGGACGTTCCCGGCAGGCTCTTTCGTCATCAAGCGCGATCAGCCGTACGCGCGACTCGCGAAAATCCTGCTCGAGAAGCAGGTCTACCCCGATCCGGTCACGCGGACGTACGACGACGCGTCGTGGACGATGGGGTTGATGAGCCATGTGGATGTGAAGGAGATCGCGGACAAGGCGGTGTTGGACGTGGCGGTCGATCCGGTCAGCGAGATGAAAGTCGCCGGCACCGTCAGCGGCAGCGGATCAACCTTCGCGATCGCGCACTACGGCTCGAACAACATGATCACGCTGCGGTATCGCCTGAAGGACATGAAGGTCCAGGCGGCCGAAAAGGAATTCAAGCAGAGCGATGTCACCTTCCCGGCAGGTTCATTCGTCGTGTCGGGCGATGCGGCGAAAATTCGATCCGCGGTCGAATCGCTCGGACTGACCGCGGTGGCGCTGCCGAGCGCACCTTCAGTGCCGACGCATGAACTGGATCTGCCGAAGCTCGCGATCTACAGCACGTGGGGCAACACGCAGGACGTCGGCTGGGTGCGGTACGCGTTCGACAAGTTCGAAGTGCCGTTCGATCTGATTTACAAGGAGCGCGTGCGCCAGGGCAACCTGAAGGCCGCATACGACGTCATCGTGATTCCAAATCAAGGCGGCAACGGCAAGCGGCTCGTCTTCGACATCGAGAGCCGCGGTCAGCCGATCGCCTACAAGAAGAGCGAGCAGTTCAAGAATCTCGGCATGTACGGCGAGTCGGACGACATCACCGGCGGCATGGGCCTCGAAGGCGTCGCCGAGTTCGACAAGTTCGTGAAGGCCGGCGGCGTGCTCGTCACGCTCGGGACGGCCAGCTTCTTCCCATCGGAATTCGGTCTCGCGCACAACGTCGACGCAGCGCGGACGTCGAACGCGTTCTACTCGCCGGGCGCGATCATCGACGCCGAGATCCTGCAGCCGGAGAATCCGATCTTCTACGGCTACGACAAGAAAACGATTCCGGTCCGCTACGGCAACGGTCCGCTGTTGTCGATTCAAACGAATCAGAATCCGTTCGATGCGCCCGCCGGTCCGCCGCCCACGCCGAAGAACGTGTTGATGCGCTACCCCGGCGGCGACGATCACGTGTTGAGCGGCTTGATGCGTGGCGCGAACGAAATCCGCAACCGTCCGGCGATCGTCGACGCGCCGTCAGGCAAAGGGCGCGTCATCCTCTTCTCGGGAAATCCGTGCTACCGCTGGCAGAACTTCGGCGAGTTCAACATGCTGTTCAACACGGTGCTGAACTACAACGACTTCGGCGCGGGACAGGCGGGAGCGGCTGGAACGGCCGGACAGTAGAAACACGGATGTAGCGCAGCCCTTCAGGGCTGCCCGTCGGCAGCAGGCCTGAAGGCCTGCGCTACAACCGCGGCTACACGCCCGTCGCCATGTATTTCTTGATCGCCGCGACGGCACGATCCACGTCGGCGTGCGTGTTGTAGAAATGCGGCGAGAAGCGGATGCCGGGACGATCCTGGCCGCCGCGCGTCGCGCAGCCGATGCGATCGTTTTTGTAGAGCGCCGCGGACAGCTTGCGCACGTCGAGGCTGCCAGGCTGGAACGACAGGACTGCAGCGCGCCGTGACGGATCCGGACTCGTCCAGATCTTCACACCGTTCACGCTCTTCAACCCTTCGATCAACGCCGTCGTCAGCTCACGTGACCGCTTTTCGATGTGCGCGCGGCCGATCTCGGTCTGCAGCCTGAGGGCTTCGCCGAACGCAATCATCGCCGGCTCGTCGCGCTGCCCGAATCCTTCGAACGTCCGCGACACGCCGACGCGACCGGGGTAGGCGCTGAAGATGCTCGCCCAGATCTTCGACTGCGCGTTCTTGTTGATGAAGAGGACGCCGTTCTCTTTCGGCCCGCACGGCCACTTGTGCGCGCTGCCGCTGTAGAAGTCAGGCTGCATGTCGCTCAGGTCGACATCGAAGAGGCCGAAGGACTGCGCGCCGTCCACGAGCGTCAGGATCCCGCGCTCGCGCGCCAGCTTGCAGATCTCCTTCACCGGAAAGACGTCTCCGACCGTGCTCGTCAGATGCGTGATCGAGATCAGCTTCGTCTTCGGCGTGATCGCCTTCGCGAACGCGTCGACGTAAAACTCAGGACCAGGATGCGGATTCGGCACCGCGATATCGCGGACGGTGAACCCGAATCGCTTCGCCTTCTCCTGCCACGCCGTGTGATTGCTGGGATGATTGTCCGCGGTCAGCAGCACCTCGTCGCCGGCCTTGAGATCGACGCCGGTCGACACGAGGTTGTTCGACTCGCTCGTGTTGCGCGTGATGACGATTTCTTCTGGCGTGACGCGCAGAAATTCGGCGAGCAGCTTGCGCGTGTTCTCGCGGCCGTCGGCGAGCTTCGCGCGATTTTCCTGCGACGGATCCTGATCCATGTCCTTCGTCGTCTTGTAGAGCAGCTCCAGCACGGGTGCCGACGAAGGGCACAGGTTCGCGGCGTTGAGGATCGTCAGGTCTTTCGGCATCACGAATTGATCGCGAACCGACATCCAGAATTTCTCGTCCGGCGACGCGGGCGTCGGCGGCAGCTTCGCCGCCTTCGCCCAGGACACTTCCGGGGTGAGGAACGGAACGGTGCCCCCGATGGCGAGCAAGCGCGCAAATTCGCGGCGATTCATAGCAGCCTCCGGGCGCATTCTACTGCCGCGCTATGATTCGCGCGCTCCGAAAAATGGCTCTCGCCACCGGCGCGCGCCTTGGCCCGTACGAAGTCGTGTCGCTGCTCGGCGCTGGCGGCATGGGCGAGGTCTATCGCGCATGGGATAACCGCTCGGGCGCGACGTCGCGGTCAACGTTCTGCCGGCCGATTTGTCCTCCGATGCGCAGCCGCTGGCGCATTTCGAACGTGAGGCCCGCGCCGTTGCCGCGCTTTCTCATCCGAACATCGTGGCGCTGTTCGATATCGGCCGCAATGGCAAGACCGCCAGCGAGCCGTATCCGACGCGTTCGATCAGCCGGGCGTGCGAGGCGATCGATTTGTGATTCGCGCGCCGTGTCGATGGCGACGAATCCCAACACCATTCAGGTCGTCGTCAACTGGACCTCGGCGGCGCGGTAGCGGTGCCACCGCTCGACGAGCGCATCGCGCAGATCGATCGCGCGGTACATCGCATAACAGAACAGCGCGTACGCGATCGCCGTCCCCCACAGCGGCAATCGATGCCTCCACAGCCAACTCGCATACCCGTAGACGAGTTCGACATGGATCCAGTACACGAACAAGGAATGTCGTCCGAGTCGGGCGAGGTGTGGGGCGCGCGGTGCGTAGTGCAACGCGGCCAACGCGATCATCATCACGCCGACGCGGATCGAGAACCACGTCGGCGAGCTCGTCCAGAACGAGGACGCGGCGTAGATCGTCGGCCGCGCCGCCGTGACGAATCCGAGCGCGACGAGCGCGGCGCCGATGATCGCGAACGCGACGTGAAGCCCATTCGCGGATCGTTCGTCGCTGTCCGCGATCAACGATCCGACTGCGGCCCCGGCGAGCACAAATCCCATCCACGGAAAGAACGTGAAGGTGGTGTACTCACCCGCCGGACGGAAATACCACTGGACCCACGTCGGTAGCGCGTCGACAAACGGCGCGACGCGCATGATCGGCGTCACCATCGCAATCGCCGCAGCCGCGATCGCAAATGCGAATGTGCGCCACCACGCACTCCGCACAACGCAGATCGCACCGGCAAGGGCGATCGCAGGCCCCATCACGTTCAGGATGTCGACGCGAAAGAGCGCTACCGGCGCGCCGCCAGGCGACACGACGAACGCCTGCAGGCGAAACAGAAACGCCAACACGAAGATCTCGAGGCCGCGGCGCACGACCGTATCGACGGCCGCGCCGTGGCTGCCTGTTCGTTGCAACGTCCGCGTCGCGGAGAGGACGACGCCAAGGCCGGCGAGCCACAGAAAGAGCGGCGCCGCGAAGCCGCCGAGAATCGTGGCGTCTCGAAAAGGGATGCCGGTCTTGGACGTGACGCGCGTCCACGCGTCGAGCGTGTGCGCTTCGATCATCAACAGCACGGCGATGCCGCGGGCGACGTCGATGTAACTGCGCCGGGATCCGGGCGGCGCGGTCACGCCGCGCGAGCGAAGACGGGCCGCCGCGAGAACGTCGCCTTGATGGCGAGCCACGCGAGCGGAAGGATGACGAGCAAGTAGCTCAGCACATGGCCGAACGGGCTGTCAGGCCCCCACGCTTCGGTTTTGTCGTGAATCAACGCGGAGTACGGCAGGTAGTTCTGCTCCGACATCTCGTGGAAGCCTTTGATCACGAGTTGCACGACGAACACGAACAGAAAGATCGCGGTGCACTGAAAGAACAGCGCGAGGTTCAAGCGATGCGCGTACCGCGACCACATCCACGCGACGATCGCCGCGCCCGCGACGCCGGCCACCGCGCCCAGCGCCAGCGTCATCGTCTGCTTCAACTGATACAGGAGCAGCGCCGTTTCCATGCCCTCCCGGCTGATCATCAAGACGGTAAACAGCATGACGCCCGTAAACGCTGCGGCGCCTGTGCGAACGCTCTGCTGCAGGCGATCCTCGATCTCGCCCTTCATCTTGCGGCCGTACCGCCACATGTGGATCACCATCCACGTCACGGAGATCGCGGCGAGAAGCGCCAGCGGTCCATCGAGCCACTCCTGATTCAGCGCATGAAACAGCAGATAGCCGCCGACGACGCTGATCGCGAGCGCGACGGCGACGCCCCAGCGCACGGCCGAGACGAGAGCGCTGCGGCCCGATTTGCGGAGATAGGACAGGCTGATCGCGACGATCAGGAACGCTTCAAACCCTTCCCGCAGGGTGATGACAAACGCCTGGAGCATAAAATGAGACTGAATCTCAGAACGCCCAGTCAGTGTACTTAGGCATATCCGACCGGTCAAGTCGGCTTTGTCCGGTTCCTCTGCGCTAAGCTGATGGTCATGCTTCGGTTAACCACGGTTGCGCTCGCTCTCACCGCGCTCCTCGTCGTCCACCCGTCGGCGCAGCAGCCGACGTTCAAGTCAGGCACTCAAGTCGTCTCGCTGTTCGTGACGGTCCAGGATGCCCAAAAGCGTCTCGTCCCCGATCTGACGCAGAACGACTTCGAAGTCTTCGATAACGACAAGCCCCAGCCGATCACGTACTTCGACAACAGCGTGCATCCGATCTCGGTCGTCGCGATGCTCGACACAAGCGGCAGCATGACGCTGACGATCGATCTGCTGAAGCAGGCCGCCGAACAGTTCGTCATTCGGCTGCTGCCCGAGGATCGCGCGCGCGTCGGCGCGTTCAACGACAAGATTCAATTCAGCGGAAAGTTCACGAACAATCGCGACGATCTGGTCGGCGCGATCAGGGATCTCGATTACGGGAACGGCACGCGGCTGTGGGACGCGGTCGGCGCGAGCCTCGACGAACTGAAGGGTGCAGAGAATCGCAAAGTCGTGCTCATCTTCACCGATGGCGACGACACGCAGAGCAAAATCGGACTGGGAACGGTCATCGACCGCTCGCGCGCCGAAGAAGTGATGATTTATGCGATCGGCCTCGAGAGCAATTACTTCGACGGCCGCAGCATGGTGCGCAGCAAGCCCGATCGCGGCTTACGGAAAATTTCGGACGAGACCGGCGGCGGCTACTTCGAGCTGACCAAAACCGCCGAGCTCGCGCCGACGTTCACGCGCGTGGCACAGGAACTTCACAGCCAATACGTGATCGGCTTCACACCGACCAGTTTCGACAACAGGGTGCACAAATTGACGGTGAAGTTGAAGCAGCCGGGGATGACCGCGCGTGCGCGACGTAGCTATCTCGCCGCGCCGGAGAACAAGTCTTAAGCCGCCGCCGCGCTCGCGCGCGCCGGCGTGTTAGACGAACATCGCCGCGACGATCACGACGACGAGCAGCAGGCCGACGACCCATTCAGCGGTGTCTGAGAAACTCCATTCACGAACCATGATGCGTTGCACTCCCTTCCCTTGCTTAGACGCGCGTATTCCCAGAAAGGTTTAGCTCACCCGTGACACCCCTTACCGAGCAGGATTTCCGCGTCAAAAGTGACCAGGCGCTCACCGCCGCCCAGCGCGCGCTCCTGCCGCTGGCGGACAGCGCAGGCTTCGAGGTCGAACTGCAGAACGGCGTGCTCAACGTGATTTTCGAGGAGCCGTCCGACGCGAAGTTCGTCGTGTCTCCGAATGCACCCGTCCGTCAGATTTGGGTCTCGGCCATGGCGAGAAGCTATAAACTCTCGTGGTCGCCGGAGCTGAATGCGTTCGCGCTCGACGGCGAACCGCTGCCCGCGCTGCTCGAACGACTCGCGAACGCGTTTTTGCAGGCCTGACGGCCTGCGGTACGGAGCGCCCATGAAACGCGCCATCGGACTCGTCGCCGCTGCGCTGCTCGCCGCGCTGGCGACGCCGACCGCACAATCGCAGAATCCCTTCGGCACACCCTCGGCGGACAACCCGCAACCGGGCGCGGGCATCAAAGCGGTCACCGGATCGCGTGCGCAGGGCTGGCTGTCGCAAGGACGATCCGAAGTGCTCGCACGCCACGGCATGGTCGCCACGAGCGATCCGCTTGCCGCGGAAGCCGGACTCGAGATGTTGCGTCAGGGCGGCAACGCGATCGATGCCGCCGTCGCGACAGGCGCGGTGCTCGACGTCACGTCGCAGAACGACACCGGCATCGGCGGCGATCTCTTCGCGCTCGTCTACATCGCGAAGGACAAGAAGCTCTACGCGCTCAATTCGGCCGGGTGGGCGCCGGCCGGCTGGACGCGCGATTTCTTCACGAAACAACTCGGCGTCGAGCGCGTGCCGAACAACGGCGTGAACTCCGCGACGGTGCCCGGCGCCGTCTCCGGCTATGACGCGCTGCTGAAACGATTCGGCACGCTCGGTTTCAAGGAAACGCTCGAACGCGCCGCGCGCCTCGCCGACGAAGGCTGGGGACTCGCCGAGCGTCGTCATTCAGATCTCAAGAGTGCGACAAACGGATTGCGGAACGATCCCGACTCGAAGGAGACGTTTCTCGTCAACGGCGAGACGCCCGCGCTCTACAGCATCATTCGCAATCCTGGCCTGTCGAAGGCGCTGCGGCTGATTCAACAAGGCGGACGCGATGCGTTTTATCGCGGTCCGATTGCGGATGCGATCGTCGCGAAGGTGACGGCGAACGGCGGCGTGATGACGAAGGCCGACCTCGCCGACTTCCAGTCCGAGTGGACCGAACCCATTTCGACGAACTATCACGGGTACGACATCTTCGAGCTGCCGCCGCCGGGGCAAGGTTTTGCCGCGCTGGAGATGTTGAACGTCCTCGAGACGTGCGTGCCGAAGTACGGCACGACGCTCGCGAAACTCGGACCGTCCGATCCGCAGTACTGGCACTTCATGGTCGAAGCGAAGAAGCTCGCCTACTCGGATCTGCAGGCGAAGAACGGCGATCCGAAGTTCGTTGCCGTACCGGTCAAAGAGCTACTCTCGAAAGAACACGCCGCGTCGCTGTGCGGAAAAATCGATCCCGATCGCGCGTCGACGCCGTCGATCAAAGGCGGCACGGACGGCGGAACGATCTATCTGACGACGGCCGATCGCTGGGGCAACATGGTGTCGCTGATCCACAGCGTGTTCAGTGTGTACGGCAGCCGCGCAACGGTCGCGCCGTACGGCTTCGTGCTGCACAACCGGGGCGGCGGCTTCTCGCTCGATCCCGCGAGCCCGAGCGTCGTCGCGCCGCACAAGCGCCCGTTCCACACGATCATCGCCGGCTTCGTGATGAAAGACGGCGCGCCGCTCATGACGTTCGGCAACATGGGCGGCAGCGTCCAGCCGGAAACGCACGCGCAGCACATGGTCAATCTGATCGATCTCGGCATGAACGTGCAGATGACGACGGACGCGGCGCGCTTCACGCACAACCAGAACACCAACGTGTTATCGCTCGAGAACAACTTGTTCAATCTGGTTGGCGCGGCACTGAAAGCGAAGGGGCACGAAGTGCGTGGCGTCAACGGCGGCGCGGTCGGCGGCTATCAGGGCATTCTCTTCACCGTCGATCCGCGCATGCCGGCGCCGGAATTCGACCGCCGCTGGGCGACCGAGGATCACCCCGTGAACGGCGTCTATCGCGCCGGTTCAGATCACCGCAAAGACGGCGAAGCGGTCGGGTGGTAGCAGGCCTAAAGGCCTGCGCGACGACGCGACACAGACGCGTAGCGCAGCCCTTCAGGGCTGCCGTCAGCGGACGCTCAGGCCGAACAGCGGACGCAGTTTCGTGCCGAGGATGTTGCCGGCGAACGCCGCCGGAAACCACACCCAGCCGTGCACGCTGCCCGACGCGATGCCGCTGAAGTACGCGCCGATGTTGCAGCCGTACGCGATGCGCGCGCCGTAGCCGAGCATCAGTCCGCCCAGCAGCGCCGCCGCCAGCGATCGCATCGGCGCCCGCCACGTCGGCGCAAATCGGCCGGCGAGCGTCGCCGCGAACAGCGCGCCGATCATGATCCCGAAGTCCATCACCGACGTGACGTCTTTGATGACCGGCGCGTGCAGCTCCGCCTGTCGCGCCGCTGGCGCGTAGATACGCCACCGCTCGACCGCCACACCGGCCGCTGACAGTATCTTCGCGCCCCAGAGCGTGAACGCGCCGGTGACGCCCCACGGACGTCCAGCGAGCGCGAGCGTCAAGATGTTCACGGCGGCAAGACCGATTGCACCGGCCACGATCGGCCACGGCCCGCGGAGCGCGTGCGGCGTCACCCCGAACCGCCGCGCCGGTCCAAGCGCGCCGTGGCGGCTCCGCTCGACGACAATCGTCAGTGCCGCGATCGCCGCGAACACGCCCAGACTGATTGCCAGCCCACCGCCTGCACCGAACGTCGTCACCAGCGAGATCGGCTTCCACGCCGGCAGCGTTTCCCACCACGCGAGCTGCACCGCGCCGATGACCGATCCAGCGATGAAGGCCAGCAGCGTGACGACCATCCGAAGGTTGCCGCCGCCGGCCGTGTAGAGCGTGCCCGAGGCGCAGCCGCCACCAAGCTGCATGCCGACGCCGAACATGAACGCGCCGACGACGACGCCAATCGAGATCGGCGAGATCGATCCGCGGACCGCTTGCCCAGCGAAGTGTCCTGATGCGAGCGCGGGGAAAAATACGACGCACGTCAGCGCGAGCATCAGCATTTGCGCGCGCAGCGCGTCGCCGCGTCGATCGACGATGAAGATGCGCCAGGCGGAGGTGAAGCCGAATGCGGCGTGGTACAGCACGAGGCCGGCAAGCACACCGACGAGAAAGAGCTCGCCCTGCCTGGCGCTGACCGCAGTGGTCAGCAACGCGGTCCCGAGCGCAATCGCCGTCGCCGCGACCATGGCGGCGAGAGGCGTCAGCCGAGCGGCGCGAACGCCGCCGTGAAGTGTCGCAACACCGGCGGTGCTTGCGTGATCCGATAACCCTTCAACTGTTGCCGCTTCTTCCATACGCCGATCACGACCTCCGCGACGTAGTCGATATGAGACTGAGTGTACACGCGCCTCGGGATCGCCAGCCTCACGAGATCCATGTCGCCGGCGCGCTCGGTTCCGTCGGGACAGAGCCCGAACATCACCGTGCCAATTTCGACACCGCGCACGCCCCCCTCGACGTACAACGCGTTGACGAGGGCGATGCCCGGGTACTGCAGCGGCGTGATGTGCGGCAGCATCGCGCGCGCGTCGATGTAAACGGCGTGGCCGCCGGCCGGCTGGATGATCGGCACACCTGCACCCGAGACTTTCTCGGCCAGGTATTCCGTCGAGCGGATTCGGTATTTCAGATACGGCTCCTCGACGACCTCTTCGAGGCCGCGCGCGATCGCCTCGAGGTCGTACCCGGCGAGTCCACCGTACGTGGGAAACCCTTCGGTGAGGATCAGCAGCGTGCGGCACTGCTCGGCCCACGCGTCGCTGTTCATCGCGAGGAAGCCGCCGATGTTGGCGAGGCCGTCCTTCTTCGCCGACATCGTGCAACCGTCGGCGAGCGCGAACATCTCGCGTGCAATCTCGCGCGGCGTCTTGTCCGCATATCCGTCTTCGCGCTGCTTGATGAACCACGCGTTCTCGGCGAAGCGGCAGGCATCCAGGAACAGCGGTTTCTCGAACCGATCGCAGACGGCGCGCACCGCGCGCAGATTGGCCAGCGACACCGGCTGACCGCCACCCGAATTGTTCGTCACCGTCACCATCACGAGCGGCACGCGGTCCGCGTCTCGTTCGAGGAGCGCCTCGAGCGCGCGGACGTCCATGTTGCCTTTGAAGGGATGGATCACCGCGGGATGACGCCCCTCGTCGATCACCATGTCGCGCGCGTCGGCTTCTTCCACTTCGATGTTGGCGCGCGTCGTGTCGAAGTGGTTGTTGTTCGGCACGATCATGCCCGGATGCAGGATGGTGTGGAACAGAATGCGTTCCGCCGCACGACCCTGATGCGTCGGGATGATGTGTGTGAAGCCGGTCAAGTCGCGCACCGCGGCTTCGAACCGATAGAACGAGCGGCTGCCGGCGTACGACTCGTCGCCCTGCATCAACGCGCCCCACTGCGCCGACGACATCGCGCCGGTCCCCGAATCCGTCAGCAGATCCACGAGGACGTCGTCGCCACGCAGTTTGAAGACGTTGTAGTCCGCACGCCGCAGCGCCTCTTCGCGCTGTTCGCGCGTCGTGAACTTGAGTGCTTCGACCGACTTGATCCGGAACGGTTCGATGATGGTGTGGAAGCCCTGCATCAGATCCTGAATCCTTCGCGGAGGGGATCGCTCTCGTCGACCAGAAAAGTGTGCTCGCCGGTGATCCACGCGGACCCTTCGATCTCCGGGACGATCGCCGGATAGTCACCCACTTGCGTGCGCGCCGACACGCGACCGTTGAAGCGCGTGCCGATCAGGCTCTCGTGCACGAACGGCTTGTCGCCGCCGAGCAGACCCATCGCGTCGATGACCGCCATCACGGCCGCGGTGCCGGTCCCGCACGGCGAACGGTCAACCTCCGCATCCGCAAAAATCGTCACGTTCCGAAGATCGGCGGAGTCGTCTGACGGCGGACCGGTGAAGATCGTGCCGTAGATGCCGTGCAGCCCCGCTTCGAGCGGATGGGCGATCGTCAACTGCGCCTCCACCGCGTGCTTGATCTCCATCCCGACACGACGGAGTTCCGGGAGATGCGCAATGTCGATCGGCAGGCCGACTGATTCGCTGTCCACGATCGCGTAGAACGCGCCGCCGAACGCGACGTCCACGCGCGCATGACGATTCGGCATCTTGACTTCGAGGCCGCCGTGCAGCACGAACGACGGCACGTTCTGAAACGCCACCGACGTCACACGCTCACCGTCCATCGTCGCGCGCGCGCGAATCGCACCGGCTGGCGCGTCATAGACAATCGAACAGCCGTCGCCGCCCGGCATCAGCAAACCGCGTTCGAGCGCGATGGTGGTGACGGCGATAATCCCGTGGCCGCACATCGTGCTGTAGCCCTCGTTGTGCATGAACAGCACGCCGGCGTGCGATCCCGGCGAGACCGGCTCGGTCAGGATCGCGCCGTACATGTCGGCGTGGCCCCGCGGCTCGAGCATCAACGCGCGGCGAAGATGATCGGCGTGGTGCTTCACCCACTCCCGCTTGTCGAGCATCGTCTTGCCATGCGGCGACGGGAAGCCGCCGACAATCAGGCGCAACGGCTCGCCGGCCGCGTGCGCGTCGATGGTCTTCAGAGATAACATGCGTTTAGAACTGTAGCACCTAGCCGCTGGCTGCTAGCAGCTAGCACCCCATCTATGCCAATCCAATTCCGACTGCTGACCGAAGCCGATGTGAAGTCCGTCCTGACGATGGACGATTTGATCGAGACGATGTCAACGGCTTTGCAGCGATTTTCGTCAGGACAGGTCGAACAACCAGTCCGCCTGATGATTCCAGTGGACGGCGATCACGCGCTGCTCGCGACGATGCCCGCGTTCGCACGAAACCCGAACGCGCTCGGCGCGAAGCTCGTCACGGTGTTCGAACGCAACCACACGCGCGGCCTGCCGTCGCATCTGGCATCGATCGTCCTGATGGATCCCGAGACGGGCGCGTTGCGCGCGCTCATGGACGGCCGCTACATCACCGAGGCACGAACGGCAGCTGTTTCTGCCGTGTCGTCACGTCTCCTGGCGCGCAAAACGGCCGCATCACTCGCAATCATCGGCACTGGCGTCCAGGCCGGCAGTCATCTCGAGTCACTTTCTCGCGTCCACTATCTCCGTCAGGTGACCGTGTGGAGTCCCACAAAGGCTCACCGAGACGCGTTTGTGACACGGTGCCAGAGTACTCTGACAACTCGGAGTGGTCAGACCCCTCCGGCAGTTAAGGCGGTCGATCACGCGGGAGAAGCGGTCGTCGGCGCAGACGTGATCGTCCTCGTCACCTCGTCACCCACGCCGGTGATCGAAAACGGCTGGGTGAAACCGGGCGCACACGTGATCTCGGTCGGCGCGTGCCGTCCGACGCAGCGCGAAATGGATCCGGACCTCGTCGCGCGCGCGCGTGTGTTCGTGGATTCGAAGAAGGCGGCGCTGGTGGAGTCGGGTGACATCGTGCAGGGAATCAAGGAAGGCCGCTTCACCGCCGATCACGTCATCGCAGAAGTCGGCGAGCTCGTGAACGGCGCCGCGGGTAGACGCAGCGACACCGAGGTCACGATCTTCAAGTCGTTGGGGATGGCCGTTGAGGATGTCACCGCAGCCGCGCTGGCGTACGAACGGGCCGTGGAAAAGAACGTGGGTAGGGACCTGACGATGTAAGTACGAAGTACGAAGACTCCGTACTTCGTACTTCGAACTTTGTACTTTGTACTTTGAAAGTTACGGCGTCGCCGTCTTCTCTTTGATCTGATCAGCCATCCACTTGTCGTAGTCGGCCTGACTCTGGATGTTGACGAAGCCGCGCATGCGGAAGTGACCGAGGCCGCACAGCTGCGAGCAGGTGATTTCGTATTCGCCGACGCGTGTCGGCGTGAACCACACCGGGATGTTCATGCCCGGAATCGCGTCCTGCTTCACGCGCATCTCGTACAACCCGAAGCTGTGGATGACGTCCTTGCTCGACAGATGGACGAGCACCGGCTTGTCGACCGGCAGATTCAGCTGGTTGATCGTCGTGATGTCGTCCTTCGCGTCGGGATCCGTTTTGTCGAGACCGATCGGATTGTCCGCCGCGACCAGTTCCGGCTTCGTGCGGCCGAACTTGCCGTCGGGACCGGCATAGTGGACGTTCCACGCAAACTGTTCGGCGATGACGTGCACCACGGTCGCCTGGTTCTCCGGTGGGAAGTCGCGCACGCGTTTGGCCCAGGCCGGAATCGCGTAGAAGAGCAACAGCACCATCTCGACGACCACGACCGCAACTTCGAGGCCTTTCGAGATCTTGCCTTTCGCGCCGTCGTAGTTCGCCCTCGGGTTGGCGCTCTTCCGGTACCGGAACAGGACGAAGATGAAGAACAATCCCCAGCCGATGAACAGCACGAACATCAGCCAGTGGACCAACACGGTCATGTTGTCGAGTTCGGCCGCGTGCGCCGATGCCTGAACTGGCAGTCCGAGTAACTCCTGCATTTATGTGGTCCCCTCGGCTTGTTGGAGCGCGGCAATCTTCTTCGCGCGCCGAATGAGATAGACAAAGAACGACGCAAACCCGGTCAACATGATCGCGACAAATCCGAGCATCAACCAGATGCCGGCATTGGTGCCTGCGGCCATCGGCGAATCGCTTTCGCCGAAGCAGACGGGGCACGCCAGCGCAAGCTTGGGCGCCGCGACCATCAACGTAGTGAAGAGTGTCTTTCGCATATTCCGCTCGGCTAAAGCCTTCGCGCTACAACCGCCGCATTTTTCGCTGGAACGCCGTGCCGTAGACGACAAGCGCGATCGCGCTCAACACCGACAGCACGATCGCGATCGTACGTCCCTCGTTGACGCCCCACATCGCGACGAACGCCGCGAGGACGACCGAGATCGCGATGAAGAACAGGTGAAAGTATTTCAGGTTCATGTCAGTGCCCGCCTGTGTGCTCCGCTGCAGCCGGAATCGCCTTCACCGCCGTGCCGATGTTGTCGAGCGTGAAGAACAGCGGCAGCGTCATCAGGACGATGAAGAAGAACACCGTCAGCACCAGCGCGCCGTAGATCCAGCGCTTCTCCTGGTTCAGGTGCATGAAGACGCTGGCCACCATCGATCCCTTGATCGTCGCGATGATCAGCGCAACGGTGATCGCGACCGGCACCACGAAGTGAAACTGATTCGCGCCGACGGTGATGCCGGTGAAGATCAGCAGCGACACACCAATCATCAGATAGGTCTTCAGTGCTTTCTGAACGTGTTCTGCGTCGTGACCGCTCATGCCGACTCCTACAGGAGGTACAGAACCGGGAACAGGAAGATCCACACCAGGTCGACGAAGTGCCAATACAAACCGGTGTACTCGATGCGATTCGTGAACTGATCCGGATTCTTCTGATAGAGCTTCGCGCCCGGTCCCAGGAAGTAGAGCATCACGATGACGCCGCCGATGATGTGCAGGCCGTGCAGGCCGGTCATCGTGAAGTACACCGCGAGGAACGTGCTGTGCCACGGGCCCTCGCCCGTCGCGAAGTGCGCCGCGTACTCGAAGTACTTGTTGACCAGGAACACGATCGCGAGGACGACGGTGATGAGCAGGAACATCCGATGCCTGCCCCACTGGTGCATCTTCAGCGACGCCCACGCCATCACCATCGTCACCGACGAGCAGATCAGGATGACGGTGTTGATCGCGCCGAGCGGGATGTTCAGCTCGCCGTGCGGCCACTCGGTCGCGCCGACGCGCAGGATGATGTACGTCGAGAACAGCGCGCCGAACAGCATGACTTCCGACGCGAGGAAGAGCCAGATGCCCAGCTTGCCGTTCGCAAGCCCGGTATCGGGCCGCTCTTCGACGGTGTACGGGATGTTCATGTCCATGCTAGGCGCGCTCCGGTTCGAATTGCGGAGTGAAGTCCTTCGCCGCGCCCGGGACGCTGTACTCGTACGGCGCGCGATACACGATCGGCTCGCTCAGGAAGTTGCCGTGCGGCGGCGGCGACGGCGCTGACCACTCGAGCGTCGTCGCTTCCCACGGGTTGCGATCGACTGCCTTGCCCCACTTGATGCTCATGAAGAAATTGATGATGAAGAACAGTTGCGCGAGGCCGAGCGCCCACGCCGCGTAGCCCTGGACGACGTTCCAGTGCAGCACCGCTTTGTTGTGCGCGTACTGCGCGCCGCCGTCATACATGCGGCGGTTCATGCCCGCCAGGCCTTCGATGAACATCGGGAAGAACACGAGGTTGATCGTGACGAACGACGTCCAGAAATGCAGCTGGCCGAGCATCTCGTTCATCTTCCGGCCCGTCGCCTTCGGGAACCAGTAATACACGCCCGCGAAGAGCGCGAAGATCGTCCCCGGCGCGACGACGTAATGGAAGTGACCGATGACGTAGTAGGTGTCGTGCAGGTGGATGTCCGACGGCGCGAGGCCGAGCGGCAGACCGGTCAACCCGCCGATGCCGAACATCGGCAGGAACGCGAGCGCGAACAGCATCGGCGTGTTGAACCGAATCGACGCGCCGACGAGCGACATCAACAGCGCCGTCAGGATGACGACCGACGGAATCGAGATGATCATCGTCGTCGTCTGGAAGAACGCGCTCATCGTCGTGCCCATGCCGGTCATGAACATGTGGTGCGCCCACACGATGAAGGACATGAAGCCGAGAAACACCGCCGAGTACACCAGCGCCTTGTATCCCCACAGCGGCTTGCGCGTGTTGTTCGCGACGATCTCCGAGACGATGCCCATCGCCGGAAGAATGAGAACGTAGACCTCCGGGTGCGCGAGGAACCAGAACAGGTGCTGCCACAGCAGCGGATTGCCGCCGCCCGACGCGACTGACGCAGCGCCGGTGCCGGCCGCCACACCCGTCATGGTCGTCACGATCTTGTTACTGACGACGAGGCCGCTCGGCAGGAAGAAGCTCGTGCCCGCGACGCGGTCCATCAGCTGCAGGATGCCCGCGGCTTCGAGCGGCGGGAACGCGAGCAGCAGCAGGAACGACGTGACGAACTGCGCCCAGACGAAGAACGGCAGCCGCATGTAGCTGAGGCCCTTCGCGCGCAGCTGCACGATCGTGACGATGAAGTTGATCGACCCGAGCAGCGACGACGTGATCAGGAAGACCATGCCGATCAGCCACATCGTCTGACCGGGATTGATGTCAGCCAGCGGCGGATACGACGTCCAGCCGGACTGCGCGGCGCCGCCCTTCTGGAAGAACGACGCGAGCATCGTCATGCCGCCGCAGAAGTACACCCAGTAGCTCATCATGTTGAGCTTCGGGAACGCCATGTCGGGCGCGCCGATTTGCAGCGGCATCACGAAGTTGCCGAAGCCGCCGACGGCGAGCGGGACGACGCCGAGGAACACCATGATGGTGCCGTGCATCGCACCGAGCTGGTTGTAGAACTCCGGCAGCATGATGCCGCCGGGCGCCTTGTCGACGCCGAACCAGTTGCCGATGAGCGGAATCGGACGGCCCGGATAGGCCATGTTCCACCGCATCAGCATCATCAGGCTGAATCCGAACAGAAGAAAAAGGAGTCCGGTGACCGCGTATTGAATCCCGATCACTTTGTGATCGAGGGAGAACACGTATTTCCGCCAGAACCCGAGTTCGTGCGCGTGGTCGTGCGCATGATCGTGGGCCGCGGTTCCGTGCGTGGTCGCGTGATCCAACTGAATCTCCTTGGTAGTGGATGGCGATTGTATGCAGAAGGCACAAGCTCCGCAAGCTGCCGTAGGATCGGAATATGCGGGCGCGGACCGGATTCTTGTTCGTCGCGTGTATCACTGGCGCGACGCCCGTGTGGGCCAATCCCGAATCGCAGGCGCTGCGCGCGAAGGCGAGCGCCGAAATCTTCAACCTCGATCGCGATCGCGCGGTCGACACCTTTCGTCAGGCAATCAGGGCGGACCCGCAGGATCCGGCCGCGTATCGCGGCCTTGCGACGGCGCTCTGGCTGAGCATCACCTACCGCCGCGGCAACATGACCGTTGACGACTACCTGGGTCGTCCGACGAAGCCGACCGGTCCGCCAGCCGTCGTCGCGCCCGGCGTGGCGAGGGAATTCACCGATGCGGTCGACCGCGCGCTGGCGATCGCGCGCCAGCGCGTCGATCAGAATCCCAAGGACGCCGACGCGCACTTCCAGGTGGGCGCCGCCGTTGGCTTGCGAGCGTCCTACTCCGCCACGGTCGACGGCAAGGTGCTGGGCGCGTTTCGTGCCGCACGCGAGGCGTACGAGGAACACGAGACGGTGCTGCAGCTCGACCCGCGGCGGAAGGACGCCGGCCTGATCGTCGGCACCTACCGGTACATCGTCGCAGCCCTGTCGCTCCCCTTGCGGTGGATGGCGTACGTGGTCGGCTTCGGCGGCGACAAGGACAAGGGGCTGCAGATGATCGAGGACGCAGCCGTCTATCCGGGCGACAACCAGGAGGACGCCCGATTCGCGCTGATCCTGCTCTACAACCGCGAAAAGCGGTACGACGACGCGTTGAAACAGCTGACAATCCTGCGGGACCGGTATCCTCGGAACCGCCTCGTGTGGCTCGAGATGGGATCGACCAACCTGCGAGCGGGCCGGGCAGCCGACGCCGAGCGCGTTTTGAACGAAGGGCTCGCGCGGTTCGTCAACGATCAACGACCGCGCATGTTCGGCGAGCCCGCGCTATGGTCCTACAAGCGCGGCGCCGCCCGGGCGGCCCTCGGTCACGCGAACGAGGCGAAATCGGACCTGGATGCCGCGCTTGCCGCCGAAGGCCGGAAGTGGGTGTACGGGCGGACGCACCTCGAACTCGGTAAACTCGCGTTGAACGCGGGCGACCGTGTGCTCGCGAAACGGGAGCTGCAGACGGCGGCGACGCTGTGTGACGCGGACAACGACGAAAACACCGCGGACGACGCGCGAACGATCGCCCGTCGCGCGGGCCTGTAGGCGGGCCGGATCGACATGGAAACGAAGACGAAACGAACCTGGCTCTCGATTCTGATCGCCGCGGTGATCATCGTTGGCGTGCTCGCGGTCACGATCGTCGGCGGCACGGCGTTCTTCATTTATCGTCACATCGACGCCAAGTTCACCGGCCAGACGAGCGCGGACACGACATTCGAGCACGCGCGCGCCCGCTTCTCAGGTCAGCAGCCGCTCATCACGCTGAACCGCGACGACGAACCGGTCATCCACCGCGACGGGCAGGCGCCGCGCCGCGACATCAACGCGCTGCACGCGCTCGTGTACGACCAGAACGCCGGCAAGTTGACCCACGTCGATGTACCTGGCTGGCTGATCCGGTTCATGTCGGTCGGGGGCCACCTGCGCATCGCAAACATGGAAATGTTCAACGATGACGATCAGCTCAAGCTGACGCTCGAAGACCTCGAACGCCACGGCCCAGGTCTGATCATGGACGTCAAACGTGGCCGCGGCTCGCAGCTGCTCGTCTGGACCGAGTAAGCCGTCCAGCGTCTCTCGCCGAGGACATCCCGCAGCAGCCGCGCCATTTCCCTAAGGAAACGATGGGTCAATTCTGGCATCGCCCTTGAACCATGCGCGTGCAGAGGAGTTGACCATGTCAATCACATCTCGATGGTTCTCCGCACTGGCGCTCGTCGGCGTGCTCGGCGTCGCGCCCGCGTGTGCGTCTGGACCGTACGTCTACCGCGGCGATCGGCCGTACTACGGCGGCGGTGCCGGTCGCGAGATCGAACGCATCGCTCACGACAACGGCTTTCGCGAAGGCGTGAAGGCGGGTGAAAAGGACGCCCGGAAGGGCCGCTCGTTCCAGTTCGATCGGCACGACGAATGGCGCGACGCCGACGATGGTTACCGTCGCGATTTCGGCGATCGCGAATTCTATCGTCACGAATTCCGCGAAGGCTTCCGCGCCGGCTACACCGACGCGTACAACCGCAACGCGCGCGGCTACTATCGCCAGTGAGCGCCGCGCTAGAACGCGAGCATGTGCGTGTATTTGACGATCAGCCCGCGACCGGGATTCACCGGCGTGGGCTGATCGATCAGCTGCTGCTCGTTGTACACCACGAACAAATCGCTTAGCGGACGGTGAATCAGATCGAACCGCACGTTCGCGCTGAACTGATGCAGGTCGGTGTTGTACTGCAGCAGCGTGTCGAGGAACGTGCGCGTGTTGAAGGCGTAGCCGATGCGCGACGTGACGAGGTTCGTCGTGAACGCGTGCATCGGAAACGGTAAGTCGATGTCGTTTCGCTGCAGCGCCGTGTCGAACGAGACGTGATACGACGGTCGCACCACCACCCCGACTTTCGTCACGCGCTGCGTCCCGGTCCAGAACCCGCCGGCAATCAAGTCCGCCGAGAGCGACGCCTTGGCGCTGTGGTTGCTCTCGATCAGCAGCTCGTATTCGTTCCACCCGTAGCTGCCCGGCGCAAACGCCTGATCCGGCCGCACCTGGAACGGCGCCACGATCCGCTCGAAGCGCGGGTTCCACGCAAACTCGATGTTGCCGCCATTCTCGAGGAACACCGAGTACGCCACATGATTCGTGTGCGACACCTTCACGTTCGACTGATCGGTGTAGATGTTGTACCGCGTATGCGGATGCAGTTCGCGGATGCCGAACTTGCGCAGCCGCTCCGGCCGATGGCGGATCCCGAAGTCCGCAAAGTGCTTCCGGACACCCGTCCGTTTGATGAAGCCGACGTCATCGCGGAAGTTGTCGCCGACCGTGAGGAACGAATACTGCGTGTGCAGAAAGTTCGCGTTCCACGAAATCGACCCTTTGCCGGCGAGCTGTCCGTCGGTCACGCCGGGTGAATCCGTTTTCGTGAAGAACGCATTGATGCTCAGCGCGCGAACGAATCGAAAATTCGCGTCGAGGCCGGCGACGCGGTTGTAGTCGCCGCTCGTCGTCGACTGGCGCGACAGGAAGATGGCACCGACGTCGGATGTGCCAAGAATGTCGCGCCGGCCGCGGAGCACCGTGTAGTTGTCGGCGGGCCGGCCGTCGACCGATTCGGTTTCGATCGTCATCGCGCCGATGCCGTAGCGTCCGGCGCGGCCGGTCAGCCGGGCGCCGGCTTCGATCGGGATCGGATCGCCGGCGTCGGTGAGACCGATGCGCCGGCTGAAGAACAGCAGCATCTCCTCTTCCGGCGGCGAGAAGCGCGCGGGGCCCAGACGCGATTCGCGCGGGATGTCGCCGAAGTAGAACGTGCCGGCGTTCTCCAGGAAGAATTCGCGCTTCTCGGGATAGAAGAGGCTGAACTGCGTCAGGTTGACCTGCTGCTCGTCGGCTTCGGCCTGCGCGAAATCTGGACGCGCGGTGAGATCGAGCGTCAGCGACGGCGTCACGCCGTACTTCACGTCAAGGCCAACGTGCTGCCCTGCGTCGAACGATCCGCCGACCGCGCGCGTGTCGTCGGCGGAGATCCACGGCTTGACGCGCAGGTTCCGCCCCGGCGCCGCGTTCGGCAGGCCGACGAGCGTGCCGCCGAGGCCGGCGCGGTACAAGTTGTAGACGCGCGGCACCGGCGACCAGTAATCGATCTCGTTCTTGCGTCGGATCCGCCGGCTGAAATTGACGCCCCAGGTGCGTCCCTCGCCCGCGTCAAATCGCAGCGTCTTGAACGGGATGCGGATCTCGGCGGACCACTCGCGCTCGCCGATCTTCGTCGCGACGGCCCACACGGCATCCCAACTCGGATTGACGTCGCGTCCCTCGTTGGCAATCTGCGTATCCGATTTCGCGCCGGCCGCATTGATGACGAAGACGAACCCGTTGCGGCGATCGGCGAACGTGTCGAGGATCACTTCGAAGCTGTCTTGTTCGCCGGGCGTGAAATCCTTGCGGATGTCGTTGACGATCACTTCGCCCGGCGTCGTCTGGCACCGCACGCCGATGTGCAGCGCCTCGGCGTCGAAAACGATGCGGACTTCGGTGGACTCGGTCGCCGGCTCGCCTTCATGCGGTTCGGCCTGAACGAAGCCGCCCGCGGGCGGCGCGTCGCGCCACGCCGCTTCGTCGAGCGAACCGTCGAGGTTGATCGGCGCGCGCGTTTCGACGGCGGTCACGGTGCGATCGGCACCGGCGAAGGCGGTTAACGCTGTCAGGAGAAGGAGCAACGCGGATATGGTAGCGGTACGGGGAATCGAACCCCGATTTGATGGTTGAGAACCATCCGTCCTAACCGTTAGACGATACCGCCACGGGTCGCCACTCGCCGAAAGGAACCTCCAATTTTAGCACGACCTGTGGTTGAATCGATCGATGCTGCGCGCGCTTGTCGCTCTCCTCGTCGTCGTGATCCTGGCCTGCGCCGGCGCCTATGTCGTCGCCGGTCGAGGTGCGCCGCCACACATCACGATCGAGCAACCGCAACGGTTCGTCGGCCAGACCGGCGGCGCCGAAATCGTCGCGACCGCGCCGAACGCGAAGTTCACCGACGTGACCGTGACGCTCGAGCAGAACGGCAAATCGATTCCGCTCTACTCGCTCGCCGCGCCCGGTTCCGCGGTGGTGACGCAGACGGGGCGCAACGAAGTGCATATCGCGCGCGCGATTGGGAAGCAGGCGATCCCCGAACTCCAATCCGGACCTGCCCGGATCGTCGTCACGGCAACGCGACCGTCATTTCTCAACCTGCGCCAGCTGACGTCCTCGGCGTCGAAGGATTTTCAGGTCCGCCTCGAACGGCCGCGGATCGCCGTCGTGTCGACGCATCATTACGTCAACCACGGCGGCGCGGAGTTCGTCGTGTACCGCGCGACGCCGGCGGACGTGCAGTCGGGCGTTCGCGTCGGCAACGTCGAGTATGTCGGCTATCCGGTCGGACAGGATTTGAAGGGCGCCTACTTCGCGCTGCTGTGGAATCAGGATCTCAACGCGCCGATCAAAGCGTTCGCGCGCGATGAAGCCGGAAACGAATCGACCGCCACGTTCGTCGACAACGTGTTCGAGAAACCGCAGAAGAAAAGCCGCATCGAGCTCGACGACAAGTTCCTGAATCGCGTCGTCCCCGAGATCGCCGAGCACGCGCCCGAATTGAAGCTGGCGCCGCCTGCGGAAGGCAGCGACATGCTGCCCGGCTTCCTGAAGGAAAACGGCGAGCTGCGAAAACTGAACGCGGAGTTCATCGCGTCGCTTGCGAAGAAGTCGTCGGCGAATCGCCAGTGGGACGGTCCGTTCGTCCAGTTGGGCAACTCGAAAGTCGAAGCGTCGTTCGCCGATCACCGCACCTATTTCTACAAAGGCAAGGAAGTGGACCAACAGGTGCACCTTGGTTTCGATCTGGCGGTCACCGAGCACGTGCCGGTGCTGGCGGCGGCGGCCGGAACGGTCGTGCACGCGGACTGGCTCGGCATCTACGGGAACTGCGCAATCATCGATCACGGCCAGGGCGTGCAGTCGCTCTACGCGCACCTGATGTCGTTCGACGTCAAGGTCGGCGACAAGGTCACGCGCGGTCAGCAGATCGGCCGCAGCGATTCGACCGGCCTCGCCGGCGGCGACCACCTGCACTTCACGATGCTCGTCGGCGGTCAGATGGTGAATCCCGTGGAATGGTGGGATCCGCACTGGATTCAGGACCGCGTCGACCGCAAGCTCAAGGACGCGGGCGTACAGTAGAATGACTCGGATCAGCTGACAGTCTTCATCTGAGGAGAACAGTTCAATGCGCGTACGACAGGCTTGGGGATGGGCCGGAGCGATTGCGCTCGCGGCATCGATCGCAGCATGCGGTGGCAGCAAGGAAACGTCGAGCACGTCGGCGGCTCCCGGTGGCGACGCGGCGGCAGCGGCAGGCGGCGGCCAGAAGGTCGACACGGCGACCGCTGGCGAAGTGAAGGGCAGCGTCACGGTCGACGGCGCGGTGCCGAAGAACGAGCCGATCAAGATGAACGCGGATCCGGTCTGCGTCCAGCAGAACAAGACGCCGCAGTTCCAGGAGACGTACGAAGTCGGCAGCGACGGCAAGTCGCTCGCGAACGTGTTCGTCTACGTCAAGGACGGCCTCGGCAACTACGCGTACGACTCGCCGACCGACAAGGCGACGATCGATCAGAAGGATTGCCGCTACCATCCGCACGTGTTCGGCATGCGCGTCGGCCAGACGCTCGAGATCATCAACAGCGATCCGACGCTGCACAACATCCACGCGATGCCGAAGTCGAACCAGGAGTTCAACAACGGCCAGCCGATCCAGGGCATGAAGATGACGCACACCTTCACGCAAAAAGAAGTGATGGTGCCGTTCAAGTGCGACGTCCACGGCTGGATGAACGCCTACGTCGGCGTCCTCGATCATCCGTACTTCGCCGTCACCGACAAGGATGGCAAGTTCGACATCAAGACGCTGCCGCCCGGCACGTACACGCTCGAAGCGTGGCACGAGAAGCTCGGCACCGCGACGCAGCAGGTGACGATCGGCCAGAAGGAAACGAAGGAAATCAGCTTCACCTTCAAGCCGGTTGCGACGGCTACGAACTAAGAACGTCGTTCATGGCTAAGGGCTGATGGCTCATGGCTGATGGATTTCCATCACCGACATCCATCAGCCCTCAGCCTTCAGCCATTAGCCATTGCTCCACAAGTATTCCCGCTTCGTCGTCGCCTGCACCGTCCTGCTGATCCTCGCGGGCAGCTTCGTCACGAGCACCGATTCCGGCCTTTCCGTTCCTGATTGGCCGACCACGTACGGGCAGAACATGTTCACGTTCCCGTACTCGAAAATGGTCGGCGGGATTTTCTACGAGCACGGCCACCGGCTGATCGCGAGCACCGTCGGGTTCCTCACGATCGGTCTCGTCGTCTGGCTGTGGCTCGCCGACTCGCGCCGCTGGCTCAAGTGGTTCGGCGTCGCCGCGCTCGGATCGATCGTCGCGCAAGGCGTCCTCGGCGGCCTGACCGTCCTGTTCTTTCTGCCACCCGCGGTCTCAACGGCGCACGCGGGACTTGCAGAGATCTTCTTCTGCATGACCGTCGCCATCGCGATCTTCACGTCGCCCGGGTGGATGACGACCGACGGGGTCGACGACTCGACGCTGCGCACGATCACGACGACGACGACGATTCTGATCTACACGCAGATCCTGATCGGCGCCACGATGCGCCACACGGGCGCCGGACTGGCGATCCCGGACTTTCCGTGGATGTTCGGACACGTGATTCCGGATCACTGGTCCGCGAAAATCGCGGTCCACTTCGCGCATCGCGCCGGCGCGCTCGTCGTCACCTGCGCCGTCGTCGGGTCGTCGATCTACATCTGGCGGACGCACGGCGATCGACCTGAGCTGGCGCGGCCCGCGACGCTGATCCTGTTTCTCGTCGGCACACAGATCATGCTCGGCGCCTTCACCGTCCTCAGCAAACGCGACGTCTGGATCAACAGTCTGCACGTCGTCTGTGGCGCCCTGGTGCTCACGACGTCGCTGGTCATCACGCTACGTGCGTGGAAATCGCGTATTGCGGATCGAGGATTGCGGAATGCGGATTTATTGACGATCAATCGACAATCAATCCGCAATCCGCAATCCTCAATCCGCACTACAGGTGCCGCGTGAAGGAAGCCGCGGCGACACGCGAAGCAGCACCTGCCGCGTCGCACGTCTTCAGCGACTACGTGGCGCTGACGAAGCCGCGTCTGAATTTCCTCGTCGTCGCCAGCAGCGCGGCGGGCTACTACCTTGGCGCGCCGGCCGTCATCGATCTGTCGTCGATGGTGCAGGCCGTCATCGGCACGGCGCTGGTCGCGGGAGGCGCAGCC
>DASREL010000077.1:0-2235 GCA_035652075.1 Vicinamibacterales bacterium | reverse complement strand
GGCCGACCCGAAGCTTGGCGCCGTCTTCTACACGCTGACGCAGCAGCCGTCGGGTCATCCGACGTTCGAACGGCAGACGCACACGTGCCTGCAGTGTCACGACTCGTCTTCGTCCACCGGCGGCGTGCCCGGCTTCATCATGCGCTCCGTCGTCACCGATCGGTACGGCTATCCGGTGCTCGCCGACACGGGCGCGACGACGGATCAGACGCCGATGGAGAAGCGGTGGGGCGGCTGGTACGTGACCGGCACGCTCGGCAATCCGCCGCACATGGGGAACGTCTTCGTGCCGAAGCTCGCGCACGAGATCGGCAACGTGCAGAGCTACCTCGCGCAGAACCGGCTCGTGTCGACGCACGACGTCACGTCGCTGAAGGATCGCTTCGACGTCGATCCGTATCTCGTGCCGCACAGCGACGCGGTCGCGCTGCTCGTCCTCGCGCACCAGACGTCGGTGCACAACCTGATTACGCTCGCGGGTTACGAGGCGCGCATCGCCGGGCAGCTCGATGCGCGCGCGAAGGGCGTCGCCGATCGGCTCGCCAACGCGATGCTGCTCGCGAAGCAGGCGCCGCTGCCGGCGCCGGTGACGGGCACGTCGAACTTCGCCGCGGAATTCCAGGCGATGGGGCCAAAGGACGCGCAGGGGCGCTCGCTGCGCGATCTCGATCTGCGCGATCGCGTGTTCAAGTACCCGCTCAGTTACCTGATCTACTCCGAGAGCTTCAACGCGCTGCCCGACAGCGTGAAGCAGTACGTATACGGCCGCATCCGCGCGGAGGCGACGCCCGACGTGCTGCAGATCCTGAAAGAGACGAAACCAGACTTCGCGTCCTGACCGCAGGAGCGCGAAGCTTTGGCCGAGCGTTCACCCGAACGTCGATCGCGTCGACCTTGCGCGAGCGGCCGACGCGACACCGATGCGGTTACGGCGCGATCGTCACCTTCGTCACGTTCCACAGAATCGCCGAGCCGAGATAGACCACGTTCGGATCCTTGCAGCCGATCTCGTGCACGAGTCGCCCCGCATCGTCTTCGCCGCGGCCGAGACTCGTCTGCGTCCACCCGACGACCTTTCCTGTCGCCAGATCGATTTTGTAGAGCCGCCCCGACGTGCCGTCGGAGCTGAAGATGAACTGCTTGCCGCTCGCGTCCGGCCGCGGGATGCACAGGCCCCACGGCGCGCCGATGCCCGTGATCGACGTGATGAATTTCAGGTCGTCGTCGTAGACCTGAATGCGGTGGTTGTTGCGGTCGGCGGCGTAGACGCGATCTTGCGCGTCGACGGCGACGCTGTGGACGATGTTGAACTGATCGGGACCCGTGCCCCACGTGCCGACCGACTTCAGCCAGTGGCCGCCCGGCGCGATCTTCACGACGCGCGAATTGCCGTAGCCGTCGGTGACGAACACGTTGTCGTGGGAATCCCACGCGACGTCGGTGGGACGGTTGAACGTGCCGACGCCGCCGTCCGGATGCAGCCGATGCTGCATGTCGACGGGATGTTCGAGTTCGCGCGCGCCGCGCTCGAATCCCCGTCCCGCTTTTTCGACGGCTTCTTCGAGGTAGTCGATCGCCTCCGGCGTGCGGCCGAATTGTTCGAGCGGCACCGCTTGCGGACTGTACTTGACGATCATGCCGGACCCTTCGTCGACCTGCCAGACGTTGTCGTGTTTATCGACGCGGACCGAATGCGCGAAGGACGCGGCGTAGTTGTGCGGCGCCCACTCCTTGACGAACGCGCCGTTCTGATCGAATTCCCAGAGCATCGCGGCGGTGCCGCCGCGGGCGATGCCCTGCGGGTTCGTCCGCGAATACACGAAGACATGGTTCTGCGCGTTGACGTCGACGCCGACCGTTTCGCCCATCGTGTAGCCGGGTACCAGGAGCTGCAGGACCTCTTCGCGGTAGCTCAGCTTCGGCGTCGTCGCGTCGAGCGCGTCCTGCTCGGCCTGCTGCTCCTTCGTGGAAATCTGCGCGTGAACCGTCGAGAGGGTGCCGCACACTGCCAGCGCGGCCAACAGCGGAATCGTCTCGCGTCTCATGGCCGGTGCTCCTTTGAATCAGCGCGGATTCTAGCCTGTCCGCGTCGACTAGAATGAAAGAACTCATGAGGCCCGCCATGCGTTCTGCTGCCGCCGTCCTCGCCGCCGTCGTCGTCCTCTCCACCGCCGCGCCGCGCGCGCAGTCCACCTGGGAGGCGAAGTTCCGCGAGATTCCGCAGCCCGAGAACAT
>DASREL010000076.1:0-48436 GCA_035652075.1 Vicinamibacterales bacterium | reverse complement strand
GGCGGCGGCTCCAGCGGCGGCGGGGGCGGCGGCGCCAGTTGGTAAGATCGGAGAGATGAGCATCATGATGCGAACGATTTGGGATCGCTCGGCTAAAGGCGTCGCGCTCCTCGCGCTCGTCGCGATCGCGCTGCCGCTCGGCGGCTGTTCGTACAACCGGTTCGTGGGACAGGAAGAAGCGATCAAATCCCAGTGGGCGCAGGTCGAGAACCAGCTGCAGCGGCGCAACGACCTGATTCCGAATCTGGTCGAAACCGTGAAGGGCTACGCGCAGCACGAAGAAGGCGTCTTCAAGGAGATCGCCGACGCGCGATCGCAACTGCTGGCGGCGAAGGGCAATCCGGAGCAGGAAATTCAGGCGGCGAACCGCCAGACGAGCGCGCTCGGACGGTTGCTCGCGATTTCCGAGAACTATCCAAACCTGAAAGCGAACGAGCAGTTCAATCGCTTGATGGACGAACTCTCGGGCACCGAGAACCGGCTCGCCGTCGAGCGCATGCGGTACAACGAAAAGGTTCAGGAGTACGACACGTCACGCCGGCAGTTCCCCGCGAACCTCACGGCGAAGATGTTCGGCTTCAAGGAATATCCGTACTTCCAGGCGCCGCCCGACGCCAAACAAGTGCCGAAGGTCAATTTCTCGAAACCATCGTAAGTGCGCCCTGAAGTTCCCCTGAGCTGGGAGCGGCTGCTGTGGAGCGGCCGCCCCGCTCGCCTCATCCGACGTCTCGCCGGCGAGCGATACGTCCTCACCGATTTTCGGATCGTTCGCGTCACGCGTCACACGCTCGCCGAGCTTGCGCTCAGCGACATCGGCGACGTGCATCGCGACCAGTCGCGTCTGGATCGCCTGCTCGGGACGTCCACGCTCGTCGTCCACCCACGTCAGTCGAGCGTCGCCCCGCCGCTCGTGCTGTCCGGCGTTCGTCAGGGCGCGCACCTCGCCGCACTCCTCGAGTTGTTGTCCGGCGATCCGCGCGCCATGCTCGACGATCGATCGGTGCGCGCGGCGCTCGAGTGGTCGCCGCGGCCGCCGGCCGGCGATCTCCGCGAAGCGCTGGGCGGATTCGTCGCCGTCCTCATCGCGATCGTCGGCGTCGTCGTCGGTCTGCACGGAAAAGCGGCGACGCCGGTCGTCCACGGCGCCGACGATCCCATCGCGCCGAACGGCGTCAGGCGACGTCACGACGAGATCGTCGCGTTCATGCAGACCACGGTGATGCCGTGGGCGCGCGACACGCTCGGTCGTATCAAGGGCGGACCCGACCGTATCACGTGCGAGACATGTCACGGCCTCGGGGCCGACGCCCGCGGCTGGAAGATGCCGTCGGTCGCCGCGTTACCGTTGCCGGACGTCAAGGAGCGCGGCTGGGAACTCTACAGCGCGACGATGGATGCGCAGATGCGGAATGCGATTTACGGATACGGCGCCGATTCCGAGAAACAGGACAAAGCGGCGTTCATGCGGGAGGTCGTCGTCCCCGGCATGGCGCGGCTGCTGCATCGGCCTGCGTACGATTTCACGAAGTCTTACGATTACAACCGATCGCGCGACGCACTCGGCTGTTATCATTGTCATCAGGTGCAATGACGTCGAACGATACGACGGTCGTGCCGGTTGCAGCGATTCTCAGCGCGTGGCAGGCCCACGACTGGCAGAACGGCGTTGCGCTCGATCGACTGCACCCGCTTGATCGCCTCACCATTCGCACCCGTCACAGCATCTATGAAGTGATCGTGTCGTCGCCCTCGTCTGGTGACGTGCTCGTGCGCGGCGGCGAATTCTTCCCCGAATTCACGCCGGCGCGCCTCGCCGGCAGCACGCTTGGCGGCAGCTTTCTCAAGCTCCGCACGATCAACATCGGCTTCCGCCTCGAATTCAGCCTTGGTCCGAACTTCGTGCTGACGAGTCCGGTTCAGGCGATCGAATGCGGACCGGACGCTAGCGTTTCGGGATAAGCATCAGCGTCGCTTCCGCGTTCGCGCGGATCGCCTCGTCCGAAAACCACAGCTCGAACATCTCGCCAGCAGACCACGGTTTCGCTGCGTCGGCGTAATGGGGACTGCCGGTCCATCCCGATTGACCGGGCGCATTGATCGCATGCGTGCCCGACACGCGCGTCTGCCGATCATCCGCAGGGCGCGGCACCGGTCCCACGTTGAAGCGCGGTTGGCGAGTGGAGACGCCAAGGAAATGTGCGAAGACGACCGGTGTGGCAGCCGGCTGCTCGCTTCTGGCTGATGGAGGCTGGATGTCCCGCAGCGAGGAGCCAGCGGCGGCCAGCGGCTGCACGAGAAATCGTCGCGCGGGAAAACGCCAACGTTTCGCACGCTCGTAAAAGTCCGGCTCGTTCGCGGCACGATCGATCGCAGGCGCGGCAAGCTCCGCCGCGCCGCCAAGCTCGAATCCGGTCCATCGCAGCGTGTACACCCGGTTATGTTCGTGGTCGGTGGCAATGACGAGACCGCGCGGTGTCGTCTCTCGAAGGAACGTGATCGCGTCGCCGCGTCCCTTGACGCGAATGATGTCGCTCGTCGCGGTGACCGTCGTCCGATCGCGCTGCTCGACAAACAGGTCCTGCGTATCGACCGTGACCGGCGCGGCGTCCCAGGACACCCGATCGTTGTGGCCGATCGCCACCCCGGGCAACCACGGCGCGGTCGCGCCGATGACGTTCCAGCCCGGCCCGACGAGATGCACGAGATACCGCGGAGACGGCGCGGTCAGGCGTGTGCCGTCCCGCGCGTGCGTTTGCGGCGCCGGCGGCGCGCTGCCGATCAGAAACGGCGGCGTGCCGACCAGACGCAGCGCGTCGCTGACCGCATCCGGATAGTGCGCGCGTGCGACCTCGGCGAGCGCATCTCCGCTCGACAAGAACGCGTCGGTGCGGTTCAGCAGATCGTCCGCTCGCCAGTACGCCGGGCCCCACCCGGCGACGACAAATTCCTCTGGCAGCCGCGCGCGCGCCATCGACACATACGCGTTGATGCCTCGCACGAACGCCGTCGCGATCGCTTCAGCGTCGGGACCGTAGGCCGTCCACTCGGCCGCGCGATCGCCGTGATACTGAATCCGCCGCGTCATCCCGTCACGATCGATGAAGTTCGGTCCGAGGACTTCGGACAGTCGTCCTTGTGACGCCCGCCGCCACAGGTCCATCTGAAACAAGCGGTCCTGCGCCTGCACGAACCCTTGCGCGAAAAAGAGATCGTCTGGTGAGGTCGCAAAAATGTGCGGCACGCCAGTGCGGTCGCGAACGACGCGAACCGGCGCGTGCACGCCGATGACGGCGATCGATCCGGACGTCTGCGGCACCAGCGGCTGCGGCGCCGGCGGCGGCGTCGATCGACACGCGACCGAGAACACCGCGACGAGCGGCAGTACACTACGCCGCATGGCGATCAAGGACGGCATCCTGATGGAGTTCGATCATGAGATGGCGACGACGCGAAAATTGCTGGAGCGTACACCGACCGAGAAATTGTCGTGGACGCCGCACGATCGGTCGATGTCCCTCGGCCGGCTCGCGAACCATCTGAGCCAGCTGCCGCAGTGGGCGGATGCCATCCTCAACCAGCCGTTGTTCGATCTCGCAAACGCGCCGCAGACGCCGGCCGATGAGCCCTCGTCGGCCAGTATCGTCGCCGCGTTCGATCGACATGTCAAAGCGGCGCGGTCGTCGCTGGACAAGACCGACGCGGAATTCGTCGCGCTGTGGACGCTGAAGCGCAACGGCCAGGAAGTGTTCGCGATGCCGCGCGTCTCCGCGTTTCGCTCGTTCGTCCTGTACCACATGGTGCATCACCGCGGGCAGTTGAGCGTGTACCTGCGCCTCACCGGCGTGGCGGTGCCGTCGATCTACGGGCCGTCCGCGGACGAAGGGTAGCCACCGACGCCATCCGATTCGGCACGATTCTTCCTCTAAGGTTGCCGCACGGGCGCGATCTGCCGATTTTCCGGCACTGCGCCCGGCGGGAGCCATGTATACCATCCTCGACAAACAGATCCTCGGTCCGTCCGTCGCTCGCCTCTGGATCGATGCCCCCGCGGTTGCGCGCAAACGCCGACCAGGTCAGTTCGTCATCGTGCGGATCGACGACCGCGGCGAGCGGATTCCGTTGACGATCGCCGATGCCGATCCCGCGCGCGGCGCGATCGCGCTGGTCGTCCAGGCTGTCGGCAAGACGACGATGCGGCTGAACGCGCTGAACGCAGGCGACACGATTTCGGACGTCGCCGGTCCGCTTGGCCAGCCGACGCACATCGAACCGGGCGCCAGGGTCTGCTGCATCGGCGGCGGCATCGGCGCCGCGGTCGCCTATCCGATCGCGGCCGGCGTGCGCGCGGCCGGCGGTCAGGTGGCCGCGATCATCGGCGCGCGCACGCGCGAGCTGATCATCCTCGAGGACGACATGCGCTCCGTCGCGTCGCCCTGCATCGTCACCACGGACGACGGCAGTTACGGCAATCAAGGTCTGGTGACCGACGCGCTGCAGTCGCTGTTGGATGCTGGTCACACGTTCGACCACGTCGTCGCCGTCGGTCCGCTGCCGATGATGCGCGCGGTGTGCGAGCTGACGCGTCCGCTCGGATTGAAGACGATCGTCAGCTTGAATCCGATCATGGTCGACGGCACCGGCATGTGCGGCGGATGCCGCGTCACGGTCGGCGGCGAGCAGAAATTCGTGTGCGTTGACGGTCCTGAGTTCGACGGACATCTGGTGGACTTCGGCGAACTGAGCGCCCGCCTCCGCGCGTACCGCGAGGACGAAGCAGCGGCGCTCGCACGATATCAAGCGCAGGCGGTGTAACGTGGCCAAGAAGATTCTTCAGCGAACGAAGACACCGATGCCGACCGTCGATCCGTCCGTACGGCGGCGATCGTTCGATGAAGTGGCGAGCGGGTACTCCCTCGAGCTCGCACGACAAGAAGCGGAACGCTGCATCCAGTGCAAGAACCGGCCGTGCATCGAGGGCTGCCCCGTCGAGATCGATATCCCGACATTTGTCCGCAAGGTGGCCGAAGGCGACCTCGCGGGCGCATACACCACGTTGAGCGACAAGAACCTGTTGCCCGCGATCTGCGGACGCGTGTGCCCGCAAGAGGATCAGTGCGAGAAGCTGTGCACGCTCGGCGTGCGGTTCGAACCCGTAGCAATTGGACGGCTCGAGCGCTTCGTTGCCGACTTCGCCGGCGCGATGAATCTCGTCGCCGCAGAATCAACCGCAGAGACGCCGGTCCCGACAGGGCGATCCGTGGCTATTGTCGGATCAGGTCCAGCGGGGCTCACGGTCGCTGCCGATCTCGCCAAGCTTGGCCATCGAGTGACGATCTTCGAAGCGCTCCATAAGCCGGGCGGCGTGCTGATCTACGGCATTCCAGAATTCCGTCTGCCGAAAGCGATCGTCGAGCGGGAAATCCACAAGCTGACGACGCTCGGCGTGGAGATCAAGACGAACCACATCATCGGGCGGACGTTCACGGTCGATGAGCTGTTCGACGAGCTGCACTACGACGCGATGTTCATTGCGACGGGCGCCGGGCTTCCGTACTTTCCCTCTATCCCTGGCGTGAACCTGGTCGGTGTCTACTCAGCCAACGAGTATCTGACGCGATCGAACTTGATGAAGGCGTACCGCTTTCCGGAACACGACACGCCGATCGTCCGCGGACGCCACGTTGCCGTCGTCGGCGGCGGCAACACGGCGATGGATTCGGTGCGAACGGCGCTGCGGCTCGGCGCCGAGCACGCGTACCTCGTATATCGACGTTCCCGGGACGAGATGCCGGCGCGCGCCGAGGAGGTCGAGCATGCGGAAGAAGAAGGCGTGGAGCTGCTGCTGCTGACCGCCCCGTCCGCGCTCGCGGGCGACGAGCGATCGCGCGTGCGCGCGATGACGTGCGTGCGCATGGAACTTGGCGAGCCCGACGCGTCTGGACGCCGAAGCCCAATCCCACTCGCCGGATCAGACTTTTCGATCGACGTCGACACGGTGGTATTTGCCGTCGGCCAGGGCGCGAATCCGCTGATCCGCTCGACGACACCCGACCTGCCGGTGCGGAAGGGCGGCTACATCGTCGCTGACGCGTCAACGGGCGCGACGTCGAAGGCCGGTGTCTTCGCAGGCGGCGATATTGTCACCGGCGGCGCCACCGTCATCTCCGCGATGGGTGCGGGACGACGTGCGGCGCGCGCGATCGATGCGTACCTGCGCGAATTGCCTACTCACTGAGTCGGCGGCAGCAGCGTCGTGTCGTTCTGGCGCGGGCCGGGCGGCGTCGTGAAGTACGTGTCGGGACTCAATACGATCTGATCGACGATCGCGCCGTCTTCGCGTTGCTGGACGCGGATCGTATGTGGACCATCGGTCGCAAACGAGATGCTTGCGCCGGGCGCGTCCCATCCGTTGTCGGCCCATCCCCATCCATGATCGGCGGCGCCGTTCGATCCGTTCTGTAAGATCACCGACGCGGCCTTCGTCGTGCCGATCGCGTCGTCGAACTGCACCGTCACCGAGTCGTTCCCGAACGAGTTGTTCTGCGCGCGCAATCGGATCCACAGGTGATAGGCGACGCCGGCCGGCGCGTTGAACGTCAACTCCCAGTAGTTCGCCGGCATCGCGCTCGCGGACACCTTCGCTTGCCCGGCGTCCGGGTTCCACAGCGCCACGCCGTTCGTCGCGGTCGCATCGGAGAGGAGCTGCCAGTTGCCGTGGACATTTGCCGCAGCAACGTTCGCGGCCGCGAGCACGATCGTGCCGCTCGGTGGCGGCGGCGGAGGTGGATCGGTTGACGGCGGTGGATCGTCGGGAGGCTGAGGCGCCGCGTCATCGGCGCCGTCGTTGAACGGCAGGATCGTCGCGTCGTTCGTCCGCGGACCTGGAGGAGCGCTGAGGTACGTGTCGGCGCTGAGCACGATCTGATCGACCATCGCTCCGTCTTCGCGCTGTTGAATCCGAATCGTGTGCGCGCCGGTCGTCGAGAGGGAAATGTTGGCGCCTGGAACGCCCCAGCCGTTGTCGGCCCAGCCGAAGCCTTGCGGCGCGGCGCCACTCGATCCGTTTTGCAAAATGACTGAGGCCCCGCTGGTCGTTCCGATGGCGTCGTCGAACTGGACCGACACCGAATCGTTCGCCGTCGCGTTGTTCTGCGCGCGCAGACGAACCCACAGGTGATACGTCCCCGCAGCTGCGGTGAACGTCGTCTGCCAGAAATTGGCCGGCGACGCTTGCGCCGACACCTTCGCCTGAGCGGCATCCGGGTTCCACAACACCGCTCCGCCGGCGGCGTTCGAATCTGCGAGGAACTGCCATCGACCGTGCACGTTTGCCGGATCGACCTTCGATGCCCACAACACAATCGTGCCGGTCCCGGATGGCGGAGGCGGAGGTGGTGTCGATGGCTGCGGCTGCGGATCGGGTGGTGGCGACGATGGGTCGGTGGCGGTCGTGAAACTCCAGACGGGAGACGTCGCGGTCCGATTGGCTGCCGTCCTCGCCACGATCTTCCAGTAGTAGGTCGTGCCGCTCGAGAGCGGCGGCAACGCCACGGACTGATCCTGCGTGGCGTTCAGGCTCGGGCCAAGCGGCTGATCGGCCGCGAACAGCGGCGGATTCGGATCGGTCCCGAAGTAAATGTCGTAACTGTGGGCCCATGGTCCGCCGTACCAGGTCAGCGATGGCGCGCTGTCGATGCCGACCGCGTCATCCGCAGGGCTCACGATCTTCGGCACGTCTGGCGCCAGCGGCGAGAACTTCTTCGTTTCGCTTGCCTTCGCGTTTGTCCACTTCCGCGTGAACTGATTGGCGAACCACTGGAAGATCCAGTTCTTCGACGTGAAGTAGTTGTCTTCCTGTTGCGAGTTCGCCGAATCGACGGCCCAGTTCGCCGATCCGAAGATCGACACTCCGCTGCCGTAGAGCAGCACCAGCTTCTCGTGATTGAGCCCGCTGCTCTCGCGCACACGCATCGGGATCCCTGCGGCGTACATCCGGTCCATGTTCCACGCGATCCAGATGTCGTCGGTCTTCCGGTATTCCGACGTTTCGCCAATGTAGCGAACGGGGATGCCGCGCTGCCAGGCGCCGATCATCGCGTCGCTGAAGCGCCGGTCGTCGATGCGATACATGATCACGTCGATCTGCTGCGCTTCGTTGTTCAGTTGCGCAGCCGTACGATCGGCGAAGTCTTCGCCTGGCGGAAAATCCAGGTCCGGGCTGATTGGATAGGTGGCGTACGCGCGCACGAGCGGCGGCTGGATGTTCGCGTAGTCGGCGTACGCGGTTGTATCGGTCCACAAGTCGTCGATCTTCGTCTCGTACGAGTTGACGAGGTCGGGATCATCGGAAAAGAAGATCGTTTCCGCCTCGTAGTTCGTGTACGGCGTGGCGGGAACCCAGGCGCTTTGACTGTAGTTCGCCGATCCGAACTCGACGACGTTCTGCCCCGCAAACAGCATCACCTTCGCGTGCAGGATTCCGCCGTCGACCTTGTAGCGCATCGGAATGCCCGCGTTCTTGAAGGTCGACAGCGCCGTCGCGTTGGCCGGATAGGGATCGTTCGCGCGCGGATCGACGAGCAGCCGCACGCGGACGCCGGCCTTCCAGCGATTGACGATGTGCGTCGCGATGCTCTGGTCTTTCATGAACCAGAATGCCGCGTCGATTTCGACCTGTTCGTGATCGATGAGGGTGTAGAGCTGCGCGCGACAATCCGTAAACGACGAGTCGCAGAGCCGTTCGTTCGCTGCCGCGATATTGCCGATGCATGCGAACGTCACCAAGCAGGCAAGCGTGTGTCGGATGTTGCCACTCATCCGGCCTTATGCCCTTTCGAGTTCCTTGATGCTGCAATCAGATTGACGTCGAGCGTATTCGCCGGACCGCTATAATGCCGCGCTATGCGAACACGTCAGTGGACCGCCTCCGCGCTCCTCGCTGTCGCGCTGGGCGCCTCGATGGCCGCCCAAGCGCCGAAGCCGGCGAAGAAAAACCCGCTGCTGAAGCTGGCCGAGCCCTGGCCCGAGCCGGCGGTCCTCGACGCGCGACGCACCGAGGCGCAGGAGCGCCCGCTGTTCCAGAGCGCCGACCCGTTGGCCTTCACGCTGACGGCAGACTTCAAGACGATCAACAAGGATCGGAACCCTGAGAGCGCGAATCGGTACCCCGCCGTGCTGACGGTCACCGATGCCCGCGGTCGCGAGCAGACGCTCCATGTGCGTGTCGGCCCACGCGGCCACCTGCGTCGGATGGCGCGCACGTGCGATTTCGTCCCGCTGCGGCTCGAGCTGACCGGCAGCGAGCTTGCCGGCACCATTTTCGAGGGGCAAACGAACCTGAAACTCGGCGTCCATTGCCGCGACGAGAAGGACTTCGATCAATACGTGCTGCGCGAGTACGTCAGCTATCGGCTGCTGAACCTCGTCACGCCGCTCTCGTTCCGCGCGCGGCTGGCGAAAGGGACCTACGTCGACGCGAAATCAGGAAAGCCGCTGACGACGCGCTTCGCGCTCTTCATCGAGCACGAAAACGACGTCGCCCGCCGCGCCGGCGGCCGCATCGTCGAACTGCAGCGGCTGCAGTTCAAGGACGTCGATCCCACAGCATTGAACAACATGATGTTGTTCAACTACATGATCGGCAACACCGATTTCTCGCTGTATACGTTGCACAACGTCCGAGTCGTGCAGGATCCGTCGAAGATGCTGTTCACGGTCCCCTACGACTTCGATCTGAGCGGGTTCGTCAATCCGCCGTACGCAGCGCCAGACCGGCGCCTTGGCATCCGAACGGTGCTCGATCGCCTCTACCGCGGACCGTGCGTGTCGCTCGAGGCGCTCGAGAAGAGCGTCGAGGCCTTCCGCTCGAAGCGTGCCGAGATGATCGGGATCATCGATGGGATGAAAGACATCGACTCCCAGTCGAAGTCGCAAGCGAAGGATTATCTCGACGGGTTTTTCCGAGCAATCGCTCAACCGAACAACGTCAAGCGATCGCTCGTGGATGGCTGCAAGGCTACACCCACGATGTAGCGCGAGCCGTTTAGCGCGAGCCTTTCAGGCGAGCGTTATTGCTGGCCCGTCGGGGTCGTGGCCGGTCGATCGACGACGGTCCCGAAGAAACCGATCATCATCTCCTCCCACGTCTGGTCGCCCCACCGGACGTCCTTCGACGGATCCGGATTGAACTTGTTGTTCGGCGAGTTGTCGTAGTGCGCGATGACTTCGACTTCGGTCCCCTTCGGCAGCACTTTCGGCGTCGCGAGCTCGTAGGTGATCTGCCAGTTGAAGTCGTACTTCGGCACGTGCAGGAGCGTCTCGGTCGTGCCGTCCGGGTAGTGCGCGATGTAGGTCATGTCCTTGCCGCGCACGTGCATGTGCGGCGTCAGCGTCGTCACCACCGTGTCGCGCTGGATCTTCGTGATCCCCTTCACTTCGGCGTTGCCGTCGTACGCCGGGATGATGAACCGCGGCTGCAGCACCATGCCGCCGGCCGCCAGTTTCTTCGGCGGCTCTTTCGCGTAGATGATGCCGACGCGTGTGCGATCGGTCGCTTCCTTCCCGTTCGTCGTGTAATGCATCTGCAGCACGATGTCGGAGTTGCCGCGCAGCAGTCGACCGACGCCCATCGGATACGTGATGCCCGGTTTGTTCGGCGTCGTGCCGCCGATGTTCGTCGGGCCGAGCACGCCCGCTTCGCTCACCTTCGCGCCGGCCGCCTGCGTGAACGCAATCACGTGATGCACCTGCGCCGCCGCGCCCGGCCGAATCTCGATCGCCTGGATCCACTTGTCCTCGGTGAGGTGGGTCGGCACGCGCATGTATTTGTATGGAATCGCGCCGTCCGCCGGGATGCGGAACTCTTCTTCCATTTCGAAGACCGCGTCCGGCTTGCCGATCGTCCAGCCTTCCGCAAACTCGGGCTTCTTCGGCAGATCCTTGTCCTCGCCTTTCGGCGCGCCGCCGTCAACCCACGCAACGATGGTGTCGATCTCCTGCTGCGTCAGCGAGGGATCGTTCTTGAACATGCCGTGCGGCGCGTCGGCGCCCCAGGGCGGCATCGCACGAGCCACGACGCGCTGCTTGATCGAACGCGCGAACGGCCGCGCATCCTCGTACGTCAGCAGCGACATCGGCGCATACATCGTCGGCCGGTGGCACTCGGCGCAGCGGTTGTAGAAAATCGGCGCGACGTCCTTCGAAAACGTGGGGACGGCGTCGGCCGCCGACGCGGTCGCGGCACACGCGAGGAAGCCGCTCAACAGTAAGCCGAATCGGATGTTTCGCATGCCGAACAGTATAATCGCGGCCCGCATCTGATGCCTCTGTCGCCCGGTATACGCCTCGGTCCGTACGAAATCGCATCGCTGCTCGGCGCGGGCGGAATGGGCGAAGTCTATAAGGCTGTCGACACGCGACTTAACCGCACCGTCGCGATCAAGGTCATTGGCGGCGGCGACGCCGACCTCGCGAGCCGCGAACGGTTGCTGCGAGAGGCGCGGGCCGCGTCGGCGCTCAATCATCCGCACATCTGCACGGTGCACGACGTCGGCGACGCGGACGGTCGTCCGTTCATCGCGATGGAATGGGTCGACGGCGAATCGCTCGCCGATCGGCTGAAGGACGCCCGCCATGCGCTGCCGTTCGACGATGTGCTGAAGTACGCGCTGCAGATTGTCGACGCGCTCGAAGCGGCGCACGCCGCCGGCGTCGTGCATCGCGATCTCAAGCCGGCGAATCTCTTCGTGACGAAGCGCGGCGACGTGAAGGTGCTCGACTTCGGCCTCGCGAAGTTCACCGGATCGCCGAGCGACGCGACGGTTGCGGGCGAGGCGCACCTGACCGATCCCGGGTCGGCGGTCGGAACGGTCGCGTATATGTCACCGGAGCAAGCGCGCGGCGACCTCGTCGATCCGCGGAGCGATCTGTTCTCGTTCGGCGCGGTGTTGTACGAAATGGTGACGGGCCGCCGCGCGTTCGGCGCGTCCACGCCGGCGTCGACGTTCGATGCGATTCTGAATCGGCAGCCGCCACCCGCCCGGCAATTCAACCGCGATCTTCCCTCGGCCATCGATGGCGTCATCGAGCGTCTCCTGGCGAAGGAGCGATCGCAGCGCTTCGGGAGCGCGCGCGCCGTTCGCGATGCGCTCGACTCGCTGCGGCACGCGAGCCACCCGTCGGTCGCGGCGAGCGGAATCAAACTCGCGCCGTCGATCGCCGTCCTGCCCTTCACGAACCTGAGCGCCGATCCCGAAAACGAGTACGTCGCCGACGGCATTACCGAGGAGATCATCACGGCCCTCGCGCAACTGAGCGGACTGCAGGTCGCCGCACGCGCTTCGTCCTTCGCCTTCAAGGGACGGACGGCGGATCTGGCGGAGATCGCGGCGCGGCTGCGCGTCGCGCACGTGCTGACCGGCAGCGTGCGCAAAGCGGGCACACGGCTTCGCGTCATGGTGCAACTCGTGAGCGCCCATGACGGCTTCCAAGTCTGGTCGGAGCGCTACGATCGCGAAGCGGACGACATCTTCGCGATCCAGGACGAAATCGCGGCGGCGATTGCGGCGAAACTGCGCGTCGCGCTGACCGCCGCCGACGAGGAGGCGCGGCAGAAACGGCCGACCGAAAACCTGGAGGCATACGAGCTGTATCTCAAGGGCCGCTTCCTGGTGAACCAACGCGGCATTTCGCTGCGCAACGGCCTCGAGTGTTTCTCGCGGGCGCTCGCGCTCGATCCGAATTACGCCGCGGCGCACGCCGGCATCGGCAGCGCGCTCGGTCTCCTGAGTTTCTACGGCTACGCGCCGCCGTACGAAGCGATGCCGAAGGCACGGCGCGCGGCGCAGGCGGCGATCGCCGCCGACCCGACACTCGCCGAGCCGCACGCCGTCCTGCAGTTCGTCGCGTTTCAGTACGACTGGGATCCGGCGCAGGCCGGCCGCGAGTTTCACCAGGCCGTGACGCTCGACAATCGCCTGGTGGCCGCGTACTTGTGGCGCGTGACGGAACTGAGCGCGTACGGACGATTCGAGGAGGCGAACGCGATCGCACATCGCGCCGTTGAGATCGATCCGCTGTCGGCGATCTCGATGGCCGTCCTCGCCAGCGCCCTGCTGTTCGCGCAGCTCTTCGACGAGGCGGAGCGGATGACGCGCGAAGCGGTCGAACTGGATCCCGCGCTGTGGGTCGCGATTCGCTTGCGCAGCGTCGCCCTGGCCCATCTGTCGCGAATCGACGAGGCGATCGCCGCCGGTGAGCAGTGCCTGTCGATTTCGCAGCGGCATCCGCGCGCCGTTGTCGATCTCGCGTGCACGTACCGCCGCATCGGACGGATGGCCGATGCCGCGCGCCTCGCTGAGGAGATCCTCGACCGCGCACGCAGCGGCTACATGCCGCCGACCTCGATCGCGCTGGCGCTCGCCTCGATCGATCGCCTCGACGAATCGTTCGAATGGTGGGAGCGCGCCTATCGCGAGCGCGATGCGCTGCCGATGTTCAACTACTGGCCGCACTTTCCGCCGGCGCTCGTCGCCGATCCGCGGATGCGCTCGCTCTTCGCGCGCATGGGCCTGACGCCGAGCGCGCAGTTCGGGTCTACTTCATCGCCTTCCCCGGCATAACCCTCGCAAGACGACCAACCGAACGACGGAATTCCGTGAGGGCTCATATGAAATCTCTCGTCTTAGGTCTGGTGTGCTGCGTGTGCTGCGCGGGCACGGCCCACGCGCAAGACAAGGTCGCGAAGGGTGAAAAAGCGTACGCGGACAACAAGTGCGCGATGTGCCACTCGATTGGCGACAAAGGGAACAAGAAGGGTCCGCTTGACGGCGTGGCGTCGAAGTACTCGGCCGCCGATCTGAAAGCGTGGATCGTCGATGCCGCAGGGATGACGGCGAAAACGAAAGCGGAAAGAAAGCCGGCGATGAAGAACTACACGCTGCCGGCGGAAGATGTCGACGGGCTCGTGGCGTACATGCAGACGTTGAAGAAATAGGCTGGTGAGGCGGGTAGGGCTGGTAAGGCAGGTCGGGTACCCTCCGACTCACCTGCCGCACCTGCCCCACCCGCCTCACCTGCCCTATCGCACGGTCGGATACTTGATCCCCAACTGCTCCAGATAATTCTTGTACTTCGACGAATCGTAGTAATACTTCTTCATCTCCGGCCGGTACTTCGCCATCGTCTGCGCGTTGAGCCAGATCGCCGGTTTGTCGCCGGGACGGATGAACGACGTGTACTTCACGTTCTTCGTCTGCACGTTTCGGAAGTAGTCCCACGCCTGCGGTATCAGCTCGGGCTTCATCAGGAAGTCGATGACGGTCAGCGCGACGACTTTCGCGCCGGCCTGGATGCCCTTGTGCGCGATCGGCGTCGCCATCGAGATCGCGTTCGCCCAGTTGTGACCGGGACCGGCCGCGATGTTCGACGGATAGCGCAGCGTCACCGTCGGGACGTTCCACGAGATGTCGCCGATGTCGTCGGATCCGCCGCCGCGCTGCTCGTCCTCGGGAATCGATTCCCGGCCGCGCAGCGGTTGCAGTTTCGTCGCCATGCCGACTTCAGGCACCTTCAATTCTTTCTGCAACGCGTGCGCGAGCGCCTGATCGGCATCCGACCACTGCGGCAGTCCCACCTTCTCGATGTTCGCCTGCATCACTTCCGCGATCGTCTTGTTGAAATGACCCGGCCACGCCGATCCGAGGAGCTTCGACGTCACCGTCGTGTCGGTCATCATCGCGGCCGCCTGCGCCATGCGATCGCCGATCTCCCACATCTGTTTGATGTGCGCGTAATCCATCTCGCGGAAGTAGTACCAAACCGACGCGTTGGGCGGGACGACGTTCGGCTGGTCGCCGCCGTTCGTGATGACGTAATGCGAGCGCTGCTGGAGGCGGAGATGTTCGCGGCGGAAATTCCAGCCGATGTCCATCAACTCGACCGCGTCGAGCGCGGAACGGCCGCGCCACGGCGCCGCCGCGGCGTGCGCGCTCTCGCCGGTGAAGTCGTATTGCACCGACACGAGGCCGGTCTGTCCGGCGGTCTCGCCCCAACTGACACCGAGATTGTCGGCGACATGCGCAAAGATGCAGAGGTCGACGTCTTTGAACAGCCCGGCCTGGATGTAGTACGCCTTCGAGCCGTCGAGTTCCTCGGCGACGCCCGGCCACAGCATCAGCGTTCCCTGCAGATGCTGCTGCTCCATGATTTTCTTCACGGCAAGCGCTGCCGCGATCTGGAGCGGCATCCCGGAGTTGTGGCCTTCGCCATGTCCTGGCGCGCCTTCGATGATCGGATCGTGATACGCGACGCCCGGCTTGTTCGACGCTTGCGGGATGTCGTCGATGTCGGACCCGAGCGCGATCACCGGCTTGCCGGATCCCCACTTCGCGACAAACGCGGTGGGAATGCCGGCGACGCCGGTTTCGACCGTGAAGCCGTTTTGGCGCAGGATGTCGGCCAGGAATTTCGACGTCTCGAATTCCTGGAATCCGAGCTCGCCGAAGCTGAAGACCGAGTCGTTCCACTTCTGGATGTTCTCGGCCTCGGAATCGACTTCGAGGCCGACGTTGCGTTTGTTCAGATCGGCGGCGGCACCGGCCGCGCCCGTGGCGACCGCGGGCGGCTGCGCCGCGTGCCCACCGAACGACTCGACACAAAGGACCCACAGGACACCAAGAAAAAACTTGAAGAGCTTTGTGTCCATTGTGCCCTTCGTGTTGAGCGTCATCATCAATTCCCCTGCGTCTTCCCTGCGGGTTTGTCCGTCGTCGGATACTTGATCCCGAGCTGCTCGAGGTACGTCTTGTACTTGCTCGGGTCGTAGTAGTACTTCTTCATCTCCGGACGGTACTTCTCCATCCGTTCTTTGTTCAGCCAGATCGCCGGCTTGTCTTCCGGCCGAATCAGCGGGATGTACTTCGTGTTCTTCGTCTGCACGTTCTTGAAGTAGTCCCACGCCTGCTGGACGATTTCCGGATGCGTCACGATGTCGATGACCGTCAGCGCCATGACCTTCGCGCCGTACTGCACGCCTTTGTGCGCGATCGGCGTCGCCATCGAGATCGCGTTCGCCCAGTTGTGACCAGGACCCGCCTGCATGTTCGCCGGATAACTCAACGTCACCGTCGGCACGTTCCACGAGATGTCGCCGATGTCGTCGGAGCCGCCGCCGCGCTTTTCTTCGTCCGGAATCGACTCGCGGCCGCGCAGCGGGTTGATCTTCGTCGCGAGACCGATCTCCGGCACTTTCAATTCATGCTGGACCGCTTTCGCGAGCGCGACGTCGGCGTCGCTCCACGTCGGCAGACCGACCTTCTCGATGTTCGCGTGCATCACTTCGGCGATCGTGCGGTTGAAGTGGCCGGGCCACGCTGAGCCGAGCACTTTCATCGACGCGAGCTCGGTATCGGTCATCATCGTGGCGCCCTGCGCCATCTTGTTGCCGATGTCCCACAGCTTCTTGATTTCCTCGTAGCTGGTCTCGCGGAAGTAGTACCAGACCGAGGCGTTCGGCGGGACGACGTTCGGCTGATCGCCGCCGTTGGGGATGACGTAGTGCGAGCGCTGCGAGAGGCGCAAGTGTTCGCGGCGGAAGTTCCAGCCGACGTCCATCAACTCGACGGCGTCGAGCGCCGAGCGTCCGCGCCACGGTGCGCCGGCGGCGTGCGCGCTCTCACCCTTGAAGTCGTATTCGACCGAGACCATGCCGTTGCCGGCGCTGTCGCCCCAGCCGACCGACATGTTCGCGCCGACGTGCGCGAACAGGCAGACGTCGACGTCCTTGAACACGCCCGCGCGCACGTAGTACGCCTTCGATCCGAGAAGCTCCTCGGCAACACCCGGCCAGAGCTTCAGCGTCCCCTGCAGGTGCTGCTGCTCCATGATCTTTTTCGCGGCGAGCGCCGCGGCGATCTGCAGCGGCATCCCCGAATTGTGGCCTTCGCCGTGGCCCGGCGCGCCTTCGATGATCGGCTCGTGCCACGCGACGCCCGGCTTCTGCGAGGCCTGCGGGATGTCGTCGATGTCCGATCCCATCGCGATGACCGGCTTGCCGCTGCCCCAGGTCGCGACGAATGCCGTCGGGATGCCGGCAACGTTCTCTTCGATCTTGAAGCCGTTCTGCCTGAGGATGTTCGTGAGGTACTTCGATGTTTCGAATTCCTGGAACCCAGGTTCAGCGAAGCTGAAGACCGTGTCGTTCCACTGTTGAATGTTTTCTTTCTCGCCGTCGACTTCGAGGGCGACGTCCGCTTTGTATTTGTCGGCCTGCGGATTCGGATTGAGTTTGACTTGCGGTGCCTGCGGCGGTTGATCGTCGCCGCGCGCGCCGCGTTGCGCTGACGCAGTAAGCGAGAGGGTGACGGCAAGAACGCAGATAATCGTCACCAGTCGTGATGCGCGCATGAGACCTCCAGAATGCGCGCGATTTTATATCATCTGAGATGGTGTCCCACTTCGAACCGAGGCCGTCGCTGCAGAGCGGCCACGCGATGACCATCTACAGCTGGGGAAATCCGCGCTACTTCCCCAACCTGCCGCCGCCCACCACACGGTTCTTTGATGTCGCGCCCGATACGCGAGTCGTCGCCGATTGTCACTGGCAGGTCTCGCCGTGGCAGCACCCGACGCTGATCGCGCTGCACGGCCTGAACGGCTCGAGCGACGCGCACTACATGAAAGGGCTGGCCGCGAAGGCCTTCGCGCGCGGCATGAACGTCGTCCGGCTCAATCAGCGAAACTGCGGCGATACCGAGCATCTATCGGTCGGACTCTTTCACTCGGGACTGACCGCCGACGCCGCGCACGTCATCCACGAGTTGACGCACGTCGACGGGCTGCCGGCCATCGCCGTCGCCGGCTATTCGCTCGGCGGGAACCTCGCGCTGAAGCTCGCGGGTGAGTACGGACGCCACGCACCGCGCGCGCTCGTTGGCGTCGCCGCCGTGTCGCCGATCATCGAAATCGAACCATGCGTCGTCGCGCTCGAACGCAAAGAGAACTTTCTGTACAACTGGAACTTCGTCCGCGATCTCAAACGACGGATGCGGCGCAAAGAACAGTGCCACCCCGGGACGTTCGATCTGAAGAAGCTCGCGCAGGTGAAAACGGTCCGCGAGTTCGACGAGGTGTTCACCGCGCCGTACTTCGGCTTCCGCAGCGCAAGCGACTATTACCGCCGCGCGAGCGCGATGCGCGTCGTGGATCGCATCGCCGTGCCGGCGCTCGTCATCACCGCCGAAGACGATCCCTTTGTCCCGTCACAACCGTTCCGCGATCCAAAGGTCACCGGCAATCCGAACATCCACCTGCACGTATGCCAACACGGCGGACATTGCGGCTTCGTCGGTCCGCAGCGCGGGATGGACGATGGTTACTGGGCGGAAAACACCATCGTCGACTTCTTTGCAAATCTGAAATGATTCCGGCGCCGTAAACGAGGCGGAGGAGAACAATGCGTACGATGATGCGAGTGACGATTCCGACCGCGCCTGGCAACGCGGCGGTCAAGAGCGGACGAATCAATCAGGTGCTCGGCGAGGCGATGGCGCGGATGAAACCGGAGACGGCGTATTTCACCGCCGACCAGGGGGTGCGAACGGCGTATTTCTTCGTCGACATGAAAGACCAGACGCAGTTGCCGGCATTCGCCGAGCCGTTCTTCCAGGAGTTCGACGCGAAGGTCGAATTCCAGCCGTGCATGAACGGCGACGATTTGAAGTCGGCGCTGTCGCAGTTGAAGGTCTGACGGGCGTACGTAGGGCGGGTCTGGAGACCCGCCGACACGCCGGGTCCAAAAGGGCCCGGCCTACGGCACGGTAGGTAAACCGAGGCGTTGCATGAGGAGCTTGGCGAACTCGGGGCCTTTGCCCTGCTCCTCGTGCTTGAAGTAGACAAACACGTCGCGACAATTCGTCGTCGCGTGTGCGATCGTGTCGGCCCACCGCAGGATGTCGTCTGGCGTGTAACCCTCGTCGCGCAACCGGAAGTACGCGTAGTCGGCGGTGATGCGCACCGGCGTCGACAGCTTCTCGCTGTCGGCGACGCACACCGCGAGATGCTTGGCGGCGAGACGGGAAAACACCTCTTCGTCGAGCCACGACGTGTGGCGGAACTCGAACGCCGCGCACACCTTCGGCGGCAGCGTGCCGAGAAAATCATCGAACAGCGCGAGATCTTTCTTCAGGTTCGGCGGAAGCTGAAACAACAGCGCCCCGAGCTTGTCGCCCAGCGTGGCCGCGACCTGGCAGAAGCTGGCCACCAGCGATTCGACGTGCTTCAACCGGCTGTCGTGCGTGATGCGGCGTGGCGCTTTCAACGTCAGCTTGTACGGCGCCGGCGTCTGCGCCGCCCAACCGCTCACCAACTTCTCCGTCGGCATCCGGTAGAACGTGTAGTTGATCTCGACCGTCGGAAAACGCGCGGCGTAGTACGGCAGCATCCTCGCCGCCGCGAGATCCGGCGGATAGAAGCTGCCCTTCCATTCCGGATAGTTGTAGCCGGACGTCCCAACCCAAATCATGAATCGCGGCAGCCTTAAAAGGCTGCGCTACACTACTTTATATGTTTCGCGCGTTTCGTGTTTTCGTGCTTTCGTGGGCGATCGCCACCCTTGGATGTGGTCAGCCCCCGCCTCGCAACACATACACGCTCGAAGGCCAGGTCCTCTCGATCGACCCCGCGCACAAGACACTCAACATCAAACACGGCGACATCAAAGGGCTGATGCCGGCGATGACGATGCCCTATTCGGTGCGGGACGAGAAGCTGCTCGGAACGGTGGCGCCTGGCGATCTGATTAAGGCGACGCTCGTCGTCGAATCGAACGACGCGTACTTGTCGACGCTCAGCAAGACCGGATCAGCGCCGCTCGACAAGCCGCCCGCCGAAGCACCCGCGCCGTCGGCTTCGTCCGGATTCGAGTTGCTCAAGGACGGCGACGCCGTGCCGAACGCGCCGTTCGTCGATCAGGACGGCAAGAAGCGGATGTTCGCGAGCTTCACTGGCGCTCCGGTGGTGATGACGTTCATCTACACGCGATGTCCACTGCCGACCTTTTGTCCGTTGATGGATCGCAACTTCGTGAAAATCCAGGGCCCGCTCGAGACCGACCCGGCGCTGTCGAACGTCCATCTCGTCACCGTCAGTTTCGATCCGGCCACCGACACGCCGCCGGTGCTCAAGAAACACGCGCAGGAGTTGCACGCGAATTTGCGTCGCTGGACGTTCCTCACCGGCGACCGCGACGACATCGATCGGTTCGCGTCGCGCTTCGGCGTCGCGGTGTCGCGCGCGCTCAACGATCCGCGCGACATCACGCATAACCTCCGAACCGTGATCATCAACTCGGATGGCAAGCTCGTGAAGACGTACACGGGCAACGACTGGACGCCGGAGCAGGTACTGGCGGATCTCAAGCGCGTGATTCGTGAGTCGTGATTCGTGAGTCGAGGAGCCGCGTGAGTCGAATCACGACCCACGAACCACGAATCACGTCAGCGTTCAGCGCGGGCGAGCGCCGTCTCATCGCGCAACTGAAGACGCCGCACGACGTCCAGCTGTATCTCAACGATCTTCCCTATAACCAGGAACCGCATGGCCGCGCCACCCTGCGGAGTTTTCGCGGCGTCGTCCGGCACGGATGCGCGCATTGCCTCGAAGCGGCATTGTTCGCCGCGGTCGTTCTCGAGCAGCATCGCTATCCGCCGCTACTGCTGAGCTTCGAGTCGATTGACGAGCTCGACCACGTGCTCTTCGTCTATCGAACGAATCGCGGATGGGGGGCGATCGGGCGATCGCGAGATCCCGGATTGCACGGCCGCAAGCCTCTCTTTCGGAGCCCGCGCGCGCTCGCCTTGAGCTATTTCGATCCGTACATCGACTTCACCGGGCGAATCACCGGCTACGTCGTCGTCAACATCGCCGAGGTGATGGGCGAGTACGACTGGCGACTATCGTCAACGAACGTCTGGAAGGTCGAGCGGGCGCTGTTGGAGTACCCGCATCATCGGATTGTCTCTTCGCATCGGCGCGTGCATCGACTGCGCGCGCGGTACCGCGCCTACCGTCAGCGCTATCCCGATCGGAAGCCGATCTACTATCGCGGTCAGGAGAAGTGGGAGCCGTTACCGGCCGAATTCAGTTATGCTTAACCGTTTCCCACTGTGTCTTCGATCGGGTTCGTTGCCCTTCTCGTCATCCTCGTCTTCGCCATCGACGCGTGCGCCCGCTGGTGGCGGAACAACGCGTGGCGACGTCGCCGCCGCGACGACGATTAGTCGAGATCGAAATCGCGCAGCGGTTTCGTGACCGGTTCGGTCCGCGCCTGCTTCAACGCTTCCTCGAATCGCTTCGACAACGCGTCGCCGCGTGTTTTTTCGGCGTTGACCGACTGCTCGAAGATCGCATCGCGGCGCGCCGCTTCCTCCGCGAGGATCCGCTGCGCTTCGCTCAGCTCGGGCTTATTGCCGCGATCGGGCTCCTTGTGCGACACCACCCGCTTCAGGTTGAGGTCGATGACCATCGTCGCGTTGCAGCACGGGCACGTGACTTCGAGTTCTGAGGCCAGCTTCGCCATTACCGTTTCCCTCCGACCGCGTTCCCGAGCGCGCCGACGAGCCCGCCCTGCTGCATCTGGTATTTCATCTCGAGCGGTGAGCCGTCGGGCAGCTTCGCCGTCAGCCGAAGATCTTTCACCTGCATCCGCTTGAAATCGAACCGCTGACCGAAGCCGGCGACGAATGAGTTGAGCGAGGTTTCGAACCGGGTCTTCGCCGGGATCTTCGAGGCGGTGACGCGGTAGTACGTGTTCAACCAGATTTCGACGCCCGTCCAGTCTTCGGACGTGGTGTTGTCGACCGTCAATCGCTGACCGTCGAGCACGATCGGATCGCGCGCGATCTCGCTGTGACACGCGGCTGAGACAACGGCGAGCGCGACCAGACCCGCGCGAGTGAACACGCGGACTATCATAGCGTAGTGACCTCTGCGCGACCGACGATCCGCGTTGCCACGTACAACGTACACCGCTGTCGAGGGATCGACGGACGCACGCGACCCGAACGGATTGCCGCCGTGCTGCGCGCGCTCGATGCGGACGTCGTCGCGCTGCAGGAAGTCGTCGGCGCCGGACCGAAAGGGCGCGGGCACGCGGAAGAGCTCGGCGCCGCGCTCGGCATGGGGTGGGTGATGGCGCCGGCGCGCCAGCTGCGCGGCCATCAGTTCGGCAACGCGGTCCTCAGCCGCTATCCGATCACCCATCATCTCGAACACGATCTGTCCTGGAAGACGTGCGAGGCGCGGCGCATGCAGCGCGTCGACATCGCCGTCGACCACTGCACGCTGCACGTGTACAACGTGCACCTCGGCACCGCGATCCTCGAACGGCGCCATCAGGCGCAGCGGTTGGCGTCGATCGTGACCGACCGTCACGTCGCCGGGCCGAAACTGGTCCTCGGTGATTTCAACGAGTGGATGCGCGGGCTCGCGACGAAAATGCTCAGCGAGAAGTTGAACAGCGTCGATCTACGCGATTACATGCGGCGGCGCCGCACCTATCCTGGCGTGTTCCCCATCCTGCATCTCGATCAGATTTACTACACCGGCAAGGTCGAGATCCTCGGCGTCGAGCTCGCGCGCACGCGCAAGTCGCTTGTCGCGTCGGACCATCTCCCGCTCGTGGCGAACGTGCGGATCGGGTAAAGCAACAGAACCCGCAGAAAACACAGAACACATCTTGTTCTGTGCGTTCCGTGCGTTCTGTGGTTGCTCTTAGATCTCGCGCAGCGCGCGCGCGACCGGGATCTTTGCGGCTCGCAGCGCGGGCAGCAGTCCGCCGACGGCGCCCATCACGATCGCGAACATCAATCCGCCGACGAGCAGGCCGGGTGTGATGCGAAACTTAAATGCGACCTCGCTGAAGCTGGAGAAATTCGTCGTGCCTGTCGAGAGTCCGTGGACGGGCAGCGCGAGAATGCATCCGAGGATGCCGCCGACGAATGCGAGCGCGATCGATTCGGCGAGGAAGGCGCTGATGATCCGCAGCCGTCCGAACCCGAGCGCCCGCAGCGTTCCGATCTCCCGCGTGCGATACGCGACCGCCGCATACATCGTGTTCATCGCGCCGAACATCGCGCCGATCGACAGAATCAACGTGACGAACGTACCAAACACGCGAATGACCGTCGTCATCACGCGGGATTGCTCCGCGTAGTAGTCCTGCTCGCGTTGCGGCTCGAGGATCAATCGCGGATCGGCCGCCAGCGCCGCTTTGAACGAATCGAACATCGACGGATCGACCAGCTTGACGGTCATCGATTGATAACCGCCGCGCTGAAACGCCGGCATCATCAGGTCGACGTCGCCCCAGAGTTCCGACTCGAACGCCGCGTCCTCGGCGGTAAAGATGCCGACCACTTTCCACGTGCTGCTGCCGAACTTGACGTCGCTGCCGAGCGACAAGCCTTTGAACCGTCCCGTCGCGAGACGGCCCACGTTGATCTCGCGCGTGCCCGGCGTGAACTTGCGCCCTTCGACGAACTTCAGGTTCTCGCGAACCTCGAACGCTTTCAGGCCGACGCCGCGGACCGGCACGTTGGCCGGCTGATTGTCGGTCGTCCGCGGCAGCGAGATGATCACCATCATCTCCGGTGATGCGAGTGCACGTCCGTCGGCGCCGCGTGCGACCTGCGGCAGGCTCTCGACGAGCGGCACGTCGGTGCGCAGCACGGCGCTGACGGTTTCGGCGCTCGCCCCCTTGCGCAGGACGATCGCGTTCTGCGGCGAGCCGCTCGCCACGAGCGTCGCGCGGAAGCCCTGCGCGATCGCGAGCGTCATCACGAAGACGGCGACGACCATCGCGATGCCGCCCGCGGTCATCAGGGCCGTACCCTTCCGCACGACCATCGACCGCAGGTTGTAGTTGGAGATGAGACCCATCACGCCACCCGCCGGAGCGCGTCCACAATTTTCAAACGCGACGCCATCGTCGCGGGGATCGATCCGGCGACGACGCCGATCACGCCGCTCAAGAGGAGCGCGATGACGGTGTTCATGTTCGTCATCTGCAGCGCCGGAATGAACGCGCCGCCCGCCAGCACTTCAGGGCGGATGACGAGCCGCGCCAGCACGACGCCGAGCACCCCGCCGATGACCGACATGATGAGCGCCTCGCCGGCAATCAGGCCGAAGATCGTTCCCGCCGGGAATCCCAGCGTCCGCATCACCGCGATTTCCGTCGTGCGCTCCCGCACCGACATCGCCATCGTGTTCCCCGCGACGAACAGCGTCGTGATCACGACGGCGATCGCAATGCTGCCAAGCAGAAGATTCAGGTTGCCGAACATCGACACGAACGAGGACTGGAACGCTTTCTCCGTGTCAGTCTTGGTCTCGAACGGCGAATTCGCGAAGCGCGCGTCGATCTCGCCCGCCACGCGTGTGGCCTGATCCGGATTCGCCAGGAGCGTCACGACCCAGCCGACCTGTCCGTGGACGGCGCCGCGCTCGTCGGCGTACTTCCAGTGGAAGAACATCGACTGGTTGTCGATCGCCGCTCCGCCAGACTTGTAGACCCCGCGGACGGTGAAGTTGTAGTCCCTCGTGCCGTAGTACGGAATGCCCGGCTTCAGGACGAACGTGTCGCCCACCTTCCATCCGAATCGCTTGGCAAGACCCTCTCCGACAATCGCGCCGGTGCGATCCTGGAGAAACGCCTGCCGTTCCGCGTCGGTCAGCTGAATCTCGGGATACAGGCGGAGATAGCTCTCGGCGTCGACCGCGATGTTCGCGAAGAAGTTGTTCGAGTCCTTGTAGATGCCGCCGAACCAGTTCGCCCACGCGACATCGCGCACGCCGGGAATCGACCGAATCGTCTCCACGTGACTCGTCGGCATGTTGAAGATCATCGACGTCGATCGAATCGTGATCATCCGCGTCGAGGAACTCGCTTCGGACGCGGCGCTGAAGCCGTCGAGGATGGCGCGCAGCGACGCGAACAGGAACACGGCGAGCGCGACGCTCGCAATCGTCAGGATCGTCCGGCGTTTGCTGCGCCGGGCGCTCTTCACAATCAGCGCGACGTATTTCATGCCCGCACCGCCTCGATGAGCGACCCTTTTTCGAGGTGGAGCACGTGCGACGCACGTTCGGCGGCGTGCGGATCGTGCGTCACCATGACGATCGTCTTCTTGAACTCCTGATTCAGTCGCTGCAACAGCGTCAGGATCTCGCCTGCCGACTTCGCGTCGAGGTCGCCGGTCGGCTCGTCGGCCAGCAGCAGCGTCGGATCGGTGACGATCGCGCGCGCAATCGCGACGCGCTGCTCCTGTCCGCCGGACAACTGACGCGGATAATGCGTCGCCCGGTCCGTCAGTCCGACGATGCCGAGGGCGGTCATGACGTGATCGCGGCGTTGTTTCTTCGAGAGGCTGGTCAGCAGCAGCGGCAGCTCGACGTTCTCGAACGCGGTCAGGACCGGGATCAGGTTGTACAACTGAAAGATGAACCCGATGTGCCGCGCGCGCCACGCGGCGAGCGCCCGCTCCGACAGTCCGCTGATGTCGGTGGCGGCCACGCGCACCGTTCCACGCGACGGCCGATCGATTCCGGCCAGCAGGTTCAGCAGCGTCGACTTGCCGGATCCCGACGGCCCCATCAGCGCCATGAAGTCGCCTTCATCGATCGAGATGGTGACGCCGCTCAGCACCGCGATCTCGTTCTGATCGCGGCGGTACGACTTGGTCACGTCGCGCAGTTCGATCAGCGCCATCGCTAACTCCCTTTCACGCGCACGAGCGCGCCGTCGGTGACGGTCGCCGGCGCGTTCAGAATCACCGCTTCGCCCGGCAACAGCCCGCTTTTGACTTCGACCTGGTCGATCCGATCCGCGCCGAGCGTCACCGTTCGCTTCTTCGCGATGCCGTTGGTCACGATCCAGGCGATCACCTGTCCGCCCTGTTCGGTCACCGCTTTTTTCGCGACGAGGATCACAGGGTCCGAGGTGCCAGAGTGGTCTGACACCTCGGAGGTGCCTGACACCTTCGGTTCCTGGAACGTGACGGAGGCAGTCATCTCGGGTTTGACGTGATCGTCTGGGTCGAGAATCGACACACGGACCTCGACGATCGACTTGGATCGGTCGGCGGAAGGAAAAATTTGCCGCAGACGACCCTTGTAGACCTGACCCTGAAACGCCTGCAGCGTCACTTCGGCCGGCATCGCGGACTTCAGCTTCGCAAAGCTGTTCTCGCTGACCTCGGTCTGCACCTCGAGCTCGTGCAGATCCGCAATCGTCGCAATCGCGCCGCCTTCTCGTGACGCCTGGCCCTGCACGCCGAACGGCGACACCGTTTCGCCCACCTCCGCCCGCTTCTTGATGACGACGCCGTCGAACGGCGCGCGGACGTTCGTGTTCTCGAGCGCTTCCTCGGCGACCTTGACGCGCGCGCGCGACGAGGCGATCGCCGCATCCGCCGACTTCACCCGCGCCGCCGACACTCGCTCGGTCGACTCCGCCGCCGTCAAATTTGCCGTCGTCGTGATGCCGTCCTTCGCCAGCGCACGCTGACGCTCGACGTTGCGCGCATCCTCGTCGTGCGCCGCGATCGCCTGCGCGAGCTGTGTCTCGGACTCCGCAACCGCGCGTCGAGCCGCTTCGAGCTGCGCCTCGATATCGGCGTGCTCGATCTCGGCGATGATCTCGCCTTTGCGGACGCGCGTCCCTTCTTCGAATTTCAGGTTCGCGAGACGACCGCCGGTCTTCACGCCGACGTCGCTGCTGTGGCGCGCGACGACGTATCCGCTGGCAACGAGCACCGGCAGCGCGCTCGACGATCCCGGCGCCGAGACGATCTGCGTCACGCGCGCGATCTCGACTTCGGGCGCCTGGCGTGCAGCGACGTACCCGCGCACGCGCGGATACAGCATCGCTGCGCCGGCGCCGAGCACGAGGAGCGCCGTCCACGGCAGCCAGCGGAGGCGCGGCGGCGCGTCGCGATCGATCCGCAAACGCGACAGGTCGTTCGCGGAGGGTTCCGTCTGAATGGTCACGGTATAAGAAAAGCGCAGGACGGCGGTCCTGCGCTACAGATTATCGGTGAAAGCGGCGAGAAAATCGGCGAAAGGTGCGTGCGGCGCGACGAAAGGCTGAAACGAGCTAGCCTTCCTCCTCGAACTCTTCTTCCTCGCGGGGACCGAGACGCGTCGACGCCCGCAGCGCTTCACGATAGTCGTAGAGCGGCAGGTCACGAACGTGTATCGGCATCGTGCACGCAGGCGACTTCTCGTCGATCACCACCGTGACGGGGCTGCCTTCGACGCCGTCACGAAACGTGATGCGGCAGCCGCAGGCGAGACGGGCGTGCGTGAATCCCTTCATCACACCCGATCATATATCAAAGCAGCGACTTGATCTGCGCTTCGAACTCGTCCTTCTTCGACAAGCCGACGTGCTTGAAACACGATTTGCCGTCGCGTGAGATCACAATCGTGACCGGCAGGCCGAACATCGGTCCGTACGCCGCGTCGAGATCGTCGCGCAGCGACTGATCGCCGCCCTTGCCGACCGTGCCATCGAGCAGCAGGTAGGACATCTTGTTCTGCGCGGCGAACGGCTTCGCCTTCGCGACGGAATCCTCGGCCAGCACGCCAACGACTTGCAGCCCCTGCTTCGCGTACTTGTTCTGGAACTCGATGAACCACGGGATTTCGACTTTGCACGGACCGCACCACGTCGCCCAGAAGTCGAGGATGACGACTTTGCCTTTGAGCGACGAGAGGTTGACCGGTTTGCCGTCGAGATCCTTCAGCGCGATGTTCAGATTGGCTGGTTTCGCGTTCGCAGGACACGACGCGCCCTGGACAATCTCCATCCACGGGTCGGCCGGCAGTGTCAACAACGCGAGCGCGAGGCAACTGACCGCGGCAAGGGTCCAACGCAGTTTCATATCGCTCCTAGTGTAGCGAGGCTTCGACGTACGAGGCCAGCTGTTCCACCTGGCGCCGCGGCTCGCGCGCGATGAGGACGAGCGTCCGATTGCCGACGCACCAGATTTTCGCTTCGTGGCCGAGCACTTCGACGAACTGTTCGGTGCGCGCGCTCTTCGGCAGCATGAAGAGCGACACCGGACGGCCGTCGTGTTTGTACATCACGTGCGCGATCTTCCCTTCGCCGTACAGACACGGGCGCGACCCAATCAGCTCGAGGCCCGCTTGCGCGGGGCTCTGCGGCAAATGCATCTGCCAGCCGAATCCGGCGAGCATGGCCGACTCGACCGCCGTCGGCGCGTCGTGCGTGCCGAGGATCGAGTCCAGCGCGAAGCATTTCACGTGGTCGGCGGTCAGCTCGGCCGCCATGACCGTCGCCGACGAGTCGGTGATTTGGTAGACGAACGCTCCGCCGACGAGCAGGACCAGCGATGCGGCGAGCGCGAACGGAATGACGCGGGTGCCGAGGATGCCGAAGGGGCGGAGGGTGCCGGGAGTGCGGAGGGTGCCCGAGGTGCGACGGGTGCCGGCGCCTGGTGCCGTGTCCGGTGCGCGCAAGCCTTCGCACGCGAAGCGCAGTCGCGTCGGCGCGCTGCACGAGGCGAGGTCGCGGCGGCGTCGGGCGAGCGCGTCGCGAACGGCGAGCTCGGCGGCGACGCGCGAGTAACACGGCGGACACTTCGTCAAGTGATGATCGACTTCGATGCGTTCGCCATCCGGCAGCTCGCCATCGACGTACGGCGTCACGAGCGCATCGATCTTCAGACAGTCAGACATTAGCGGGCCGCAAATGACTCAAACGGTGAAACAACATCTGCCGTCCTCTCGAGATCCGCGACATCACGGTCCCGATCGGCACCGACAGCATTTCCGCGATTTCGGCGTACGTAAACTCTTCGACGTCGCGTAACCAAACCGCCTGACGAAACGCGTCCGGCAGCTCGTCGATCGCCTGCTGGAGTTCGGGCGCCAAGGTCTCCCGAATCAACAGCGTTTCCGGCGTCTCGACTTGCGAATCCCGAGCCCCGAACCCCGATTCCCGAGCGGCGGCCTGCTCCACGGCCTCGCTGTCCACGTCCACGGTGTCGCGGGCGCGATCGCGAACGCGATTACGCGCCGTGTTGTGGAGGATTGTGAACAGCCACGCGCGCAGGTTCGTGCCCGGCCGAAAGCTCGCTGCGGCACGGAACGCCTTCAAATATGTGTCCTGCACCAGGTCCTCGGCATCGGCCGCGTCGCGCGTCAGTCGCAACGCCGTCCGATAGAGGCTGTCAATCGAGCCAAGCGCCTCGGCTTCGAATGCAGGCGACACCGCATGTAAACCCTTACGAGGCATTGCTTATTCCCGCCGTCGCGGGGACATCCAGTATATCGGTGTCGCCGGGAGGGGTCGGCCGCCGCAACGCGGAGAGGACAAACCGGCGCGTTTTCTTAAGATTTTCTCAGCATGAGGTTTGCAGGTGCGCTTCGCGTCGAACTAAGATCCGGAGCAGTTTCCGCCACCTCCTTTCGAGGTCATTTGCTTATGCGCAGGCGCGTGCTCGCCACGTTCGTCGTCCTCTCGTGTGCCGCCGGCATCGCGCCGGCCTCGGCGCAAACCCAGCTCGTGCCGTATTTCGGCAAGAACAACATTCACTACGACAAATTCGATTGGCACATCTACACGACCGATCACTTCGAGATTTATTACTACCCCGCGCTCGAACAACACCTCGAACGCGTGGCCGGCTACGCCGAGAGCGCGTATCAGCAGGTCAGTGCCGACCTCAAACACGATCTGTCGTTCAAAGTGCAGTTGATGCTGTTCAAGACGCACAGCGAGTTCGAGCAGCAGAACGTCGCACCGGGTGACGCCTCGTCGGAAGGCGTGGCGGCGTTCGCCGAACCGACGCGCGACCGGATGCTGCTGCCCATCGACGAGCCGCCGGACCAGTTGTACGGCCTGATCACGCACGAGCTCACGCACATCTTCCAGTTCGACATCATCCCGCAGTCGTTGATCCGCCGGAACTATCCGCTGTGGGTCGGTGAAGGCAACTCGGATTACGAGCGCGGGATCTGGAGCCCGATGGACCTGATGACGGTCCGCGATGCCGCGGTGTCCGACACCGTGCCGAAGATGACCGAGATGGAAGGCTACGGCAACACGACCAACCCGCGCCTGGTCTACAACCTCGGTCACGCCGTGTTCGAGTTCATGGAAGCCAAGTGGGGCAAGGAAGGCATCCGGCAGTACATGTTCGCGCTGCGCAAGAGCGTGATCGGCGGCGGCGAGGACGCGTACGAAGAAGCGTTCAAGATGAAGAAGGACGAGTTCGACCAGGCCTTCGAACGCTACCTGAAAGATCGCTTCAAGCCATTCCGCGACAAGGAACGTCCCGTCGACTACGGCCGCGACCTGTCGCCGAACAAAGAGAAGACCGTCTTCGCCGACGCGTGGGCGATCGCGCCGTCGCCGTCCGGCGACCTGATGGCCGTCGTCACCGTCAACCGCAAGGACCGCGAGATCGACATCGTCCTCATCTCGACCAAGGACGGATCGATCGTTCGCAACCTGACCAGCGGCTTCGACAAGGACATGGGCTTCGACCACATCGTCTTCATGGGCGAGCGCGTCGAGTTCCCGTGGATGTCGTGGTCGCCGAAGGGCGACCGCCTCGCGTATTTCGTCCGCACCGAGAAAGAACGGACGCTGATCGTCCAGAACGTGCTGACGAAGGAGATCGAAGAGCGCATCCCGATGAAGTCGGTCGACGAACCCGAGTCGCCGAGCTTCTCCCCCGACGGCAAGACGATCGTGTTCGACGCGCTGCGCGGCGGCGTGGGCGATATCTTCGCGCTCGATCTGCAGACAAAAGAGATCACGAACCTCACCGACGACAAGTTCGCCGACGCCGGTCCGGTGTATTCACCCGACGGCAAGTACATCATCTACAACGTGCGCATCAGCGGGAACAACAAGCTGTGGCGCATCGATCTCGATACGAAGAAGAAGACGCAGCTGACGTTCGGCACCTACGACGAGACGGCGGCGCAGTTCATCGACGATCACACGGTGGTGTTCGCGTCGACGGCCACCGATCCCGCGACGCCGCTCGAGCCCGAGGTCGCGCGCAACGGCAACATCTATAACATCTGGACGCTCGACCTGAAGACGGGCGAGCTCCGGCAGTACACCGACGCGCTCGGCGGCAACTGGATGCCGGTCGTGCTGAACGAGGGCAAGCAGAACCGCATCGCGTTCATCAGCTACTACAAAGGCGAGTACAGCATCCGCACGCTCGAACGCAAAGAGCCGCTGCACACGGCGGCGAGCGCCGACTTCGGCGCGCCGACCGACGTCATCGACTTCCAGGCGCCGCTGCAGCACACGCTGTTGAAGGAGAACATCCGCAAGAAGGGGACGTTCGAGAAGATGTTCCTCGAGGGGCGGCCGCCGATCAACGTCGGCGTGACGAGCAACGGCGACATCTTCGGCGGCACCGCGGTCAGCTTCGGCGACGTGACCGGGGATCAGCAGGTCAACCTGTTCGCCTCGTCGATCTCGCAGTACCGCACGATCTCGCTGTCGTATGTCAACCTGTCGAGCCGCTTCCAGTGGGCGCTGCAGGGCTACTCGCAGACGGTGTTCTTCTACGGCCAGCTCGGCGGCGTGTTCTTCGATCCGTCGTACTCGCCGATCATCAGCCGCGATCTGGCGATCGCCACGCGGACGATCCGCGGCGGGAGCGCCATCGGCATCTATCCGATCGATCGGTATCGCCGGCTCGAACTGTCCGGCGGCCTCCTGCAGCTCGACGAGGAATACAACGATCCCACGCTGCAGCAGCAGGCCGAGGCGTATCAACAGCAGACTTACGGCCAGCCGGTGTTCCGCAACGGCACGCTGATGCCGCTCGGCGCCGCGTTCGTGCAGGAGACGACGATCTTCCGCGAATTCGGACCGCTTGCCGGCAACACGATGCGGCTCGCGTACGACGTGTCGCCGAAGGTCGGGACGTTGCTGTCGCGACAGACGTTCGACGTCGATGCGCGGCACTACTTGCGGCTCGGCGGATCGGGACTGCTCGCGACACGCTTCCGCGGATTCAAGAGCTGGGGCGATTTCCCCGACTTCCTCTACTTCGGCGGCAACGGCGATCTGCGCGGATACGACTACCTGCAGTTTGCGGGACAGAACACCGTCTTCGCGGACGCCGAGCTGCGCTTCCCGCTCGTCGAAGCGGCGCTGACGCCGATAGGCGTCATCGGCGGCATCCGCGGCACGTTCTTCTTCAACGTCGGCGGCGCCTGGTTCAACAACCAACCGTCGACCGACCCGTGCACCGGAGGCCAGGCCGGCTACAAGTTCCTGACGAACTCGCCGGAAGTCTGCACGCCGATCGTCAGCTACAAGACGGATCTGAACGGCAACTACCTCACCGACCCGGTGAGCGGCCAGGCGCTGACGGTCCAGGGCGCGCCCCGCACGATCTCGGGACTGCGCCTGAAAGATGGTCGCGCCTCGTACGGCATCGGCCTCGAAACGTTCGCGCTCGGCTTCCCGATTCACTTCGACTGGTCGTGGCGGACGACGTTCAACAAGGACTGGGAAGACGTCCTCTTCGCGCTCAGCGGCGGCAGCTCCGCATTCCGCAAGCCGCGGTTCGCGATGTGGATTGGGTATGACTTCTAGAGGCTAGAGGCTAGAGGCTAGAGGCTGGAGGCTGGAGGCTGGGTGGGACTGGGGATTGCCCTACACCCGCGAGCCTCTAGCTGCCAGTCTCCAGCCTCGCTATAATACTTTGATTTGACAAAGCAAATAAAAGTACGCGATCGTCACGTCCGCCATGTGCTCGACGCGTATCCGCGGATTTACTTCGCCTGCCACACCCGCCACGTCCGCGATCCGCAGACCGGCGACGACCTCTCAGCGCACCAGGCGAGCATTCTCGACCACCTCGACGAAGTGGACCCGATGACGATGAGCGACCTGGCGGGACACATGGGCGTCACGATTGCGACGATGTCGCTGACGATCGACCGGTTGGAGGCGAAGAAATACGTCCGTCGCGCGCGGGATCCGAAAGACAAGCGGCGCGTCCTGCTCCGCCTCACCGAGAGAGGCGAGCGCGTGCGAGCCGCAAAATCGGTCCTCGATCCCGTTCGTGTCGAAGCGGTCCTCTCCGAGCTGTCCCCAACCGAGCGCGAACGCGCGCTCGAAGGACTGGGCCTTCTCGCACGCGCATCTGGCGCGCACATGAAAACAAGGAGCCGCCGATGAAATGGGTCCTCTTCCCCGTCGCCGCGCTGATCGCCGTGATCGTCGTCATCGCGATCGTCGGGTCGATGCTGCCGCGCGAACACAAAGCGAGCCGGACGCTGACGACCAAACGGTCGCCGGCCGAGGTGTGGCCCGTGCTGATGCAGGCGATGCAGTCTTCATCGGTGCCGGTCGACATCCTCGAGAATCAGCCGCCAACGCGCCTCGTCACCCGCGTGACCGAAAAAGAAAAGAACTTCGGCGGCACGTGGACGACGACCCTCGGCGCCAACACGGTGACGATCACCGAGGACGGCTGGGTCGCGAATCCGATCTTCCGGTTCGTGTCGCGCTTCGTGATGGGTCATCACGCGACGATGGATGGGATCCTGACGAGCGTGGCGAACCAACTGAACGAGCCGGTTGCGCTGTCCGGCGAATGAGACATCGGAGGCTGACGGAGGGAACGGTTGTTACTTGGGAGGCCACAGAGGCGCAGAGCAACAGAGGACGACGCCGCACGCCCCGCCGCTCTGCGGCGGCAGCGCTGGTGAAGCCTGCCTGGGCGTGCGCCCTGTATGCGTTTTCGTTTCTGCGCGTTCAGCGTTTTCTGCGGTGGCCTTCTGCTCTGCTGCTCCGTGTCTCTGCGCCTCCCGGGTTAGAGCCGTTCTCTCCGTAACCTCCGTTGTCGCGGAATCATTTCTTCTTCCTTTGCGTCCACTGCGTCCGTTGTGTCGAGTCTCTCGGCGGCGCATCCGGGACTGTCGACAGATCGGCGCCGAGGTCTCTCCCATCGCTTCCCGCCTTGCGCCACGAACTGGCCGGCGCCAGGTGGTAGTCGTGGTTGCTGAAATCGACGAACTGCTTCTGAAAATCGGCGACGCCCGGGAAGAAGTTGCCAGGCGGGTACGCCGACGCGTTGCCGCCGGCGATGACATTCTTCGTGATCTGCGCGCCGGGCAGGTACGTGTTGATGCTGTCGTTCCCGACGCCGTGGTCGGTGCCGATGATCCCGTAGTCGCCGTGCAGCGCGATGTTGTTGGTGATGGCGACGCCCTGCGCGACGCCGTGCGCGATCTTGACGAGGCCGCCTGACTTGCCCTGCACGATCGTGTTGTGATCGATCGTGACGTCGCGCGGCGCATCGCTCACGAGCAGAAAGTAGCCGTCGCCGCCCCATTCGTCGCGATCGATGTCGTCGAAGACGTTATCGTGGACGGCGATGTGATTCGTCTGCCGGCTCGGATGATTCGGATCCGTGCCGAGGATCTGCATCCCCGCCGCGACGCCGCGGACGATGTTTCCGCGGAATTCGACGTTTTCGACCTGGCACCACGGACACGCGCCGTCCTGATTGCGCACCGTGAACAACACCGCGTACCCCGATTGCGCCTGCAGCCAGCAGTGTTCGAGCACGTTGTGCTCGACGAGCACATCCCGCGCGTTCTTCAGCTCGAAGATGTTCTTCACCTGCCACGCCGGTTGACCAGAATTGCGCCACGACAGCGGTTTGCTCAGCGTGTTGTTGCGGACCTGAATCCTCGACGGCGTCAGCTCGAGGATCGCCGGATCCGATCCGCCGAACATGACGTTCTCGCCCGCCGCTTCGAGGTAGTTGTTGTCGATCACGTAGTCGCCGGGTCCATTCCAGCCGCCGATCGCCTGCGAGTCCTGGCCAATCGCCTTGATGTCGCTGACGTACGAGTTGCTGATCGTGACGTGCGATGCATTGAGCGCCACGCCGCGCTTCTGCCCTTTAGCCGGATCGCCGTGGATGTAGACGCGATCGAGCGTCAGGTTCGACGGCACCTGCGCGAGCGTCGTCTGCGCCGTCGATCCATCTCCGAGCTGGATGATGTCGCCCGCGCCGTCTTTGTTCGCCGCGAACTCGACGAGTTGAATCACCCACCCCCGCGCGCCCGGCGTCGTGGCAAGCGCCGGCGACGAATTCGGCGATTGCAGTTTCGCCAGCGGCTTCGCCGCGTCCGGCGAGATCCGCGTCCCTGGCGCCACAACATCATCGCCGGCCGTCCGGAGCGTGATGACGCGGTCGTCGCCGCTGGCCGTCGCGGCGGGTAGAGTAAAGTTGCCGATGTAGGTGGCGCCGCGCTCGAGCAGAATCGTCGCGCCCGGCCGCGCGCCAACCAGGGCCGCCTGCAGATCGCCCCCCGCGGGCACCGTCAGTGTTTGCGCGACCGGATCGCCGATCGCAAAGGCGGTGAGCGCGACGGTCAACAGCCCAGTGATGAGACGCATGGCGTCTCTGGATGAGCAAACCCGATGCCCGAACCGAAACGCGCTGCCGACTCACAGACCGAAATGGTTCAGGTGGTCCTGCCGAACGACGCGAATCCGCTCGGGTTCATCCTCGGCGGCACCGTGATGCACTTGATCGACATCGCCGGCGCCATCGCCTGCCACCGCCACACGCGGACGCTCCTCGTCACGGCCGCCGTCGACGGCTTAGAGTTTCTTCACCCGATCAAAGTCGGCGACTTGATCATCCTGAAGTCGCGCGTGACGTGTGTGTTCACCACGTCGCTCGAGGTGCGCGTCGATGTGTATTCGGAAGAGACGCTGACGGGAAAAAGGAAACAAACGAGCCGCGCGTTCCTGACGTTTGTCGCGATCGACAAAGACGGAGCACGCCTCGCGGTGCCGCCGTTGTTGGTGGAAACGGACGAAGAGCGGCGTGAGTGTGAAGCCGCTCACGCGAGACGCGCCGAGCGGTTGAAAAACAAGAACCTCACGCGGAGCCCGCAGAACCCGCAGACCAAGTAAATCTGCGAGCTCGGCGAGCTCTGCGTGAGGATTCTAGGACACGTTCTTGAGATGCAGCATCGACCGTTCGAGGTCGATGCCAACCCGATACTTGCTCAGGAACTTGTGACCGACGATTCCGCCGAGTTGGAATCCGAGGAGCGCGCTCGGCGCATCGAGGTTCAACACGACGACGGGAAAGTTGTTGTACTTGATGTTGTCGAACGCGAGGTTGATGCCCGGCATCAGGAACGCGTCTTCGTCCCAGCCTGACGTCCCGTACACCTTCAGCGCGATCTTGCGGCCGGTGACCGGCTTCTGCAGCGCCGTCGCCGTCGCCTGACTGATCGAAATCACCTCGCCGCCCGTGTCGACGACGAAATTCGCCTGGTGCGCGTCGACCGTGCCGCGGACCGTCGCGAGCCGATAGAGCCGCAGCGGCAGATCGAAATCCGACTGTTCGCCCGGCAGGTGCTTGCCGAACGTCAGCTTGTGCGTCTTGTAATCGATCACCATCGAGTACCCGAGCGCGAGCGGCGACAAGCTCTCGGTCTCCTTGACCGGAATGTCGCGCAGCGGCGGGTTCTTGATCAGGACCGGCACGTTGCGGATCTTCAGCGACCCGAGTTCGAGCGAGTCGATCCGCGCGAGCTGCAAGCCGCGCAGGCCGACGCGGCCGACGCCGGCGCTCAATGTGTAGGTGACGGGCGTCACGCCGAGCTTCTGCGCCGTGTTGCGCGTGATGACGGTGTTCTCCGATCCAGTGTCGACGACGAAGTCCTGCGCCGAAGAGTCGTTGACCTTCGCACGCACGACGACCTTCTCGTTCACGAGACGGAAGTCGACCGTGTAGAGCTTGTCCTCCGCGCCCGGATCGGTTTCAAACGGCACGCGCTGCCCGAACGAGCGCAGGAAACGGATCTCGGCGCGCGACCAGTCGGCCTTCTCGCTGTGATCCTTGTTCGGCAGCAGGTTGACGTAGTTCGAATAGGCGGCGGCCGCCTCTTCGTACTTGTGCTCGCGCTCGAAGATCGTGCCGACGGTGTGGTGGATTTCGAGATCGCGCGGCGACAGCTTGAGCGCCGCCTGCGCCTCGTTCATCCCATCGTCGAGCCGCCCACGCGCGGTGAGCGCTCGGGCCATCCCATGATGCCCCCGCGCCGACTCCGGCTCCTTCGCCAGCACGTCGCGGTACATCGTCTCGGCTTCCTCGAAGAGGCCAGCCGACCAGAGGGCGTCCGCGTAGAGCGCCATCGAATCGGGGCTGATCGGATCGGCCTTGTGGAGCAGTTCGGCTTCCTTCCGCGCCAGATCGAACTCGGCGACGCGAAGGGCCGACGCGATGACGCCGACGCGCGGACGCTTGGTGGCATCCGGCGAGGCGGTCTTCAGCGCGTTCCTGTAGGCTTCGAGGGAATCGAGGTATTTCCCCTCGGAGTAGAGCAAGTCTCCGAGGCGGAGTTGGATTTCCGACGCCTGAGACTGCACGTCGGCGCGAATGACGAACGAGGCTGCCGCGATGACGCCCGCTACCGCGGCGAAACGGACTGACCTGCGCATTCCCCCTCCGGAATCAAGAATCGGGCCGTGGCTCGACTGAACGCGGAGAATAGTTTACGGCGCTCTATCGTTTCGATAATCGAAAATTAATGCGTGTACTGTTCGATTGGAACGCCGTCGTACATCTGGTCAACGCGCAGGATCTGGGTCTCGCGGCTATACGTACCAAGCTCGTAATCCTCGCTCATGATGAGGGCCTTAATCGGCTTGGTTGGGCACACTTCCGAGCACAATCCGCAGAAGCTGCACCGGGACAGGTTGAAATCGAAGTAATCGAGCACTTTGATCTTGGTTCCTGGCTCGCGGTGGCCGCCCAGGGCAATCAGGTCGTCGGGGCACGCTTTCGCGCACTGATCGCAGACGATGCAGGTCTGGGCGCCGGTGCCGGGCTCGGTCTGCAGCCGCAGGACGCCGCGGAAGCGTGGCGCGGTCGGCCGCCGCTCCGCCGGATATTGGAACGTAAACGCCGGCTGCGGCGTGTATTTCAGCGTCACCCACAGGCCCTTGAGCAGGTCGATCAGGAAGAAGGACTTGATGAACTTGAACATTACGCGCGCTCTCCGATGACGACCGGTTCGCTCTGGCCGAGCGGAATCACACGATCCTTCCGCAACACGGTGCCTTCCTTACGAATCTTGTCCTGCAACCGCATCAACCCGTACAGCAATGCTTCGGGGCGCGGCGGGCATCCGGACACGTACACATCGACCGGCACGACCTTGTCGACGCCTTGCAGCACGCTGTAGGTCGGGAACGGACCGCCCGCGTTCGAGCAGCTGCCCATCGAGATGACCCACTTCGGCTCCGGCATCTGATCGTAGAGGCGCCGCAGCACGGGCGCCATCTTTTTCGTGACGGTGCCGGCGACGATCATCAGGTCCGACTGGCGTGGTGACGCGCGGAACACCTCGGCGCCGAAGCGCGCGATGTCGTAGCGCGACGCCGACGCCGCCATCATCTCAATCGCGCAGCACGCGAGGCCGAATCCCATCGGCCAGATGGACGATTCGCGCGCCCAATTGAGCACGCGATCGATGCTCGTCGTGATGAAGTTGTCCTCGAAGCGGTGGTCAATTAGACCCATGGTAGTAGTCCGAGTTTTTCCGAATGAAAGACGCCCATTGTTGGGGTGTTTCGTCGAGAGAGAAGATCGCGTCGACCGGGCACGCAGGCACGCACGCACCGCAATCGATGCACTCGTCGGGATGAATATAAAGCATCTCGGCCGTCGCGTACGCAGATTCGTCTTTCCGGGGGTGAATGCAGTCCACCGGGCAGACATCCACGCACGCGGTATCCTTGGTACCGATGCATGGCTCGCAAATGATATATGCCATTGCGTTTATTCTACTTCAGGGATGCAGCCCCACCCTGACCGCGCTCTTCACGCCGGCGCGGCCCGTGGAGGGTCGGTACGAGGTCTGCGTCACGGCGGAGCCGATCGAGGCCCTCGTCAGCCGGCCTGACGGCCTGCGCTACACCGTCGTCGAACAGGTCGACGCGCTCGATGCGTTCGGCACCGCGGGATCGTACGACCGCGCGAAGGTTGCGCAGTTGTACGGCGGCAGCAAGCCGAAGGTCGCACGCGGCTGGCAGCAGCAGGGCGATCGGTTCGAATCGGTGACGCTCGTGTCTCCGTATCCCGACGCGACCCTGCTGCATCTCGAGCCGGGGACCCTCGTCATTCGGTTCATAATCGAGATCCACCCATGAAAGGCGAGGCGCTCCGCGTCGCATGCCTGCTCCTCGTCTGCGCCGCGTCTTCGGCGACGGCGCAGGAGTCGCGCTTCACGTACGCGGGCGATGTCTCGGCGACCGTCGGCAGCGCCGACCCGGGCTTCTTCAACTACACCGACTACGAGCACTCCGCGCTGCGAATGCTGCGGATCGATCTGAGCGGCGCGTGGCACACCAACGAGCACGTCTCGTTTCTCGGCGAAGTGCGCACCGAGAATTTCGATGAGATCGAGCCCTACGCCGCCTACGTCCGCATCCGCCCTTGGAAGGATCGCGACTTCGACATCCAGGCGGGCCGCGTGCCCCCGACGTTCGGCGGGTTCGCACGCCGGACGTATGCCACCGACAACCCGCTGATTGGTTATCCGCTCGCCTACCAGTACCTGACGTCCATCCGCCCCGATTCACTGCCGGCGACCGCAGCCGAATTGGTGCGGAAGAAAGGTCTCGGCTGGGAGGACGTGTTCTCGATCGGCAGCCAGGTGCGCGATCGCGGCGTGCCGCTCGTCAGCGCGTTCCGATGGGACACCGGCGTCCAGGTCCACGCCGCGACGCACGACAAAATGTTCGCCGCAACCGCGTCGATCACGACCGGTACCGTGTCCAATCCCCTCTTCAAGGACGACAACAGCGGACGCCAGCTCGCCGGCCGCTTCGAGACGCGCCCCGTCGTCGGGCTCGTGATCGGCGTCTCGGGCGCACGCGGACCCTTTGTGACGTCGGACGCCGCGCGCGCGGCGGTCGGCGACGGTCACGAGTCGGACCTGACGCAAACGGCGTGGGGCGTCGACGTCGAATACTCGCGCGATCACTACCTGGTGCGCCTTGAATCGATCGCGAGCGACTGGACGTTACCGCTGGTTCGCCAGCCGTTCCTGCAACTGCCGCTTCGCGCGGTCTCGACGTCGGTCGAAGGGCGCTACAAGATCGCACCGGGTTTCTACGTCGCCGCGCGTATCGATCATCTCGGCTTCAGCGACGTCGATCCCGGCACCGGCGCCACGCCTTGGGACGCGCCGGTGAGTCGTCTCGAGATGGGCGGCGGCGTCTCGATCCAGCGGAACCTGCTCCTGAAACTCGTGTACCAATACAACACGCGCGATGGGGGGCCGCTCGATCACACCGCCCATCAATCAGCGGCACAATTGGTGTTCTGGTTCTGATGAAGTCGCTGCTACTGCTGGTCGCGCTTGGATCGCTCGCCGTTGCGCCGCGCGCCGCGAGAAATGGCACGATTCGGGGCCGCGTGGAACTCCGGCATCAGCCCGCGCCGATCGAACGACGGCCCGGCGTGGCCGATCTCGGCGGCAACGCGCCGCTCGACGTGCAGAACCTGCTGCGGTCGGTGGTGTATCTGGAGTCTGCGCCGCGGAGCGCCTTCGACACCGAGAGCGAAGGGCACGCGGTGATGGACCAGCGCAACGAGACGTTCGTGCCGCACGTGCTGGCGATCACGACGGGGACGACGGTCGATTTTCCGAATTCCGACAAGTTCTACCACAACGTGTTTTCGCTCTCGAAGACGAAGCGCTTCGATCTCGGTCGGTACGCCGCCGGCAACTCCAAAGCCGTCAAGTTCGATCGCGCCGGCATCGTCCGCGTCTTCTGCGACATCCACTCGCACATGAACGCGTACATCCTCGTGTTCAGCCATCCGTTCTTTGCGATCACCGATGACGAGGGCCGCTATCACATCGACAACGTCCCGCCCGGCACGTACAACGTCGTCGCGTGGCACGAGGGCGCCTCGGCCGATCCGAAGCCGGTGACGGTCCCCGAGGGCGGCACCGCGGAGCTGGACTTCGCGATCAAATGAAGCTGCTCTCCTCGCTCCGCAGCCGGATCTTCCTCGCGAGCGCGCTGCTCGCCGTGCTGTGCATCGGCGTCGCGATTTATCTCGTCAACGTGCGCGTCACGCAGGAAGCCGAGCGGACGCTCGAACGCGAGATCATCGCGACCGGCGCGCAGATCGATCAACTGCGCGCGGAGCGCTCGCAGAACTTCACGTTGATGGCGCGGCTCGTCGCCGACGCCCCGACGCTGAAGGCGGCCATCGACACCAACGATCCGTTGACGGTCGAGGACATCGCGAAGAACTACCAACTGCAGTTCCACGCGAGCCTGCTGCTGTTGACGAATCGAAAAGGCGAACTGCTCTACGCCGCCGGCGCGCCGGAACGCGTCGCGAAGGTCGCCGTGACGCAACCGTCGATCCGCGAAGCGCTCGGCGGTCGCGATACGGTCAGTCTCCTGCCGCAGCCGAATGGAATCCTGCAGGTCGTCACGGTGCCGGTCGTGCTCGATCGACCGCGACGCGAGATCCTCGGGACGCTGAGCGCCGGCTTCTTGCTCGACGATGCGCTCGCGCAGCAGTTGAAGGACATCACCGGCAGCGACGTCGCGTTCGGGATGGACGGCCAGATTCTCGCGTCGACGTTGCCGCGCGACTCGCACAACACGCTGGCGCAGCACCTGCGCGGCGCAGGCATCTCACGAGTATCGCTGGGCTCGGAAGAATATGAAGCGGTCTCGCGTCCCCTGCTCCACAATCAGTCGGACGCCTCGTCGGGTCCCGTGGCGATGATTCTGCGGTCGCGCACCGATCAGCTGCGCTCGCTGCAGGCGATTCACACCGGCTTTGCCGTCACGGGGGTGGTCGCCGTGCTCCTGGCCATGGTCCTCAGCTTCACCGTCGCGCGCACGATCGCGCAGCCGCTCGCCGCAATCACGGACGTGATGCGCGAGGTTGCGGCCACCGGCGACCTGACGCGCAAGATCGTGCTGCGCCACAGAGCGCGGTGGGATGACGAAGACGCGCGGCTGCTGGCGACGACGTTCAACACGTTGACCGACTCGATCGCACGTTTTCAGCGGGAGATCTCTCAGAAGGAGCGGCTGACGTCGCTGGGCCGTTTGTCCACGGTCATCGCGCACGAGATCCGCAATCCGCTGATGATCATCAAGGCGTCGCTGCACGGGTTGCGGCAGCCGGACGTCTCGCCGCAGGCGCTGCGCGAAGCGATTGCCGACATCGACGAAGAAGTCGCGCGCCTGAACCGCATCGTCAACGAAGTGCTCGATTTCGCGCGGCCGATCCGCTTCGAGCTGACGAAGGTCGACGTCAACGCGCTGTGCCGCGAATCGGCGACGGCGGCGCTCGCGTCCGGACCGGGTCCCGAGATCGAAGTGCACCTCGATCCGCATCTGCAGCCGGTGACCGCCGACCACGAGCGGCTGCGCATCGCCCTCGTCAACATGCTCGTCAACGCGCGGCATGCGGTCAACGGAACGCCGACGCCCGTGCTGCTCTCGACGCAGATCGACATCGACCGCGTCCAGATCAAGATCGAGGATCGCGGCGTCGGCATTTCCGGCGACAACCTCGCGCACATTTTCGATCCCTACTTCACCACCAAACGCGGCGGCACCGGCCTCGGCCTGCCGATCGCCAAAAACATCGTCGAGGGCCTCGGCGGCACGGTTGCCGTGTCGAGCGTCCCCGGCCACGGCACGCAAATCCGCGTCGAACTTCCCAATAAATGAGCCTTCACCGCGGTTCGATCCTGCTCGTCGACGACGAAGAAAAAATCCTGAAGACGCTGGGGCGCGCGCTGCGCGACGGCGGTCATGAAGTGACAGAAACGACGAGCCCCCGGCAGGCGCAGAAACTGCTGAACGAACGCGCGTTCGACGTGCTGCTGGTCGACAACGTGATGCCGGAGGTGACCGGCCTCGATCTGATTCGCGAACTGGTGTCGGGCACCAACGAGAACGAGCGGCCGCAGATCCTCATGATGACGGCGCACGCCACCGTCGAGAGCGCGCTCGAAGCGATGAAGCTTGGCGCCCTCGACTACCTGCAGAAGCCGTTCGAAATCGACGAACTCCTGGTCGTCGTCCGACGCGCCCTCGATCATCAGCGGCTGCGGACCGAATATCGCTACCTGGTGAGCGAGCGCGACGAGCAGTTCGATCACTACGGCATCATCGGCCGCAGCCGACCGATGCAGGAAGTGATTCGGCGCGCCGAGATGGTGGCGGCCACGAAGAGCACGGTGCTGATCACCGGCGAGACCGGGACGGGCAAAGAGCTCGTCGCACGCGCGATTCACGATCGCAGCGCGCAGCGCGACATGCCGCTCATCAAGGTGAACTGCGCCGCCATCCCCGAGACACTGCTCGAATCCGAACTGTTCGGCCACATCCGCGGCGCGTTTACCGGCGCGACGTCGAACAAGAAGGGCAAGTTCGCGCTCGCCGACGGCGGCACGATCTTCCTCGACGAAATCGGCACGATGAACCCGACGCTACAGGCCAAACTGCTGCGCGTCCTGCAGGAGCGCGAGATCGAGCCGCTCGGATCGGAACGCACCGAGAAGATCGACGTCCGCGTGATTGCGGCCACGAACCGCGATCTGCGCCAGATGGTCGCCGACGGAAAATTCCAGGAAGATCTCTTCTACCGGCTCAACGTCATCCCGATCGAGATTCCGCCGCTGCGCGAGCGGCGCGACGACATCCCCGCGCTCGTCGAGCATTTCGTCCGCAAGCACGCGCAGCGCACCGGACGCCGCATCGACAAGATGGACGACGGGGTCCTCGCGGGGATGCAGCAGTACGACTGGCCCGGCAACGTGCGGGAGCTCGAGAACGCGATCGAACGCGCCGTCGTGTTGTCGCAGGGGACAGTGATCACAGCGAAGGCGGTGTCGGTCCTCGGCGCACCGACGGCGCAGACGAGCGGCCTGCCCTCGCTGAAGTTGCGCCAGAACATCGAGTGGGTCGAGCGCGAAACGATCCGCCGCGCGCTCGAGAACTCGGGCGGCATCAAGAAGGACGCGGCCGAGCTGATGGGGATCAGCCAGCGGGCGCTCTCCTATTACCTCGCCAAATACCGCCTTGAATCGTGATGTAACATTCGCCGGCGGCAGCGGTCTAACATCAGTGGGAACCATGTCGGGATTCGGGATTCGGGGTTCGCGATTCGTGGTGCTGGCGGCGGTGCTGTCGGCGTGCGGCGGCGGGTCGACGACCTCGCCGTCGACGAGCGGCGGATCGACGACGGCGGTGTCGACGACGACGATCACGATCTCGAACAACGCCGTCAGCCCGGCGAACATCACCGTGCCGCGCGGATCGCAGGTGACGTTCGTCAACAACGATTCGCGCAATCACGAGATGACGTCGGATCCGCATCCGGAACACACCGACTGCCCGGAGCTGAATCAGGTGGGATTTCTGGCACCCGGCCAGAGCCGGCAATCAGGAAACCTGGTGACCGCGAGAACCTGCGGCTATCACGATCACCAGAACTTCGAAACGAAATCGCTGCAGGGGACGATTACGATTCAGTAGGCAGGAGGGGCGGGAAAGGCAGGAAGGGCGGGAGGGGCAGGAAAACGATCATTGTTCTTCCTTCCTGCCCTTCCCGCCCCTCCTGCCTCTCCTGCCCCTCCTGCCCCTCCCGCCCTACTTAATCTCGTACCCCTCGCCGACCTTTTCGCGGTGCGCGGCGTGACAGCCCTGGCAGGTGCCGCCGACGGCACGCGCGGCTTTCGCGACATCCTCGTCGTTCTTCGCCTTCGCCGCCGTCTCGAGATCGCCGGCGGCTTTCAACCCGGTGTTGGCGAAGTTCGTGGCGTCCTCGACCTTCTTTTCTTTCCAGAACGCAGCGGTCGTCGCGAACAGTTCCTTCAGCTTCGCGGCGTCGGCCGCGATGGCGTCGTTGTCCTTCGCCGTCACGTGGCCGCGCAGCGACATCGTCGCCGCGTTCAGATCTTTCATCGTCTTCTGAAATGCTTCGGACGGTTTCTCGTTGGCGAACACGGTGACGGCGAACGCGGTCACCAGCACAGCTACGAACGTGCGCATCAGCACCCTCCTCGAAAAGGATCGATAGTTTAGCCTAGCTGCCCGTGCGCTCGGCGCGGAACGGACCTTCGCCGCGCTCGCCGATCTTCGCCGTGCCGGAGATCGTGTCACCGCTGACCTTGCCGGTGACGGCGACGACGATGTTCTTTCCCGCGTCGGCTTCGGTCCACGAGAACTTCACCTCGTCGCCGTTGATCGTGCCGCGGATCTGGAACTCGCCGAATTCGGATGTCGTGTGCCCGGTGATGCGCGGACCTTCCTGCGCGAGGTAGAGCTTCAGCTCCTGCGGTCCGAGCGGTGTTTGATACTGCGCTTCCCACTCGCCGGTGACGTCGGTCTGCAGCAGAAGAACGGCGGCCATCGCGGCCAGCATGATGCGAATCATGGCCTCATTATGCCGCCAATCTGGTAGCCTCTCGAACCATGAAACACGCACTCATTGCCGGCGCGGTGGCCGCCATCGGCGCGGTCGTCACCCTCGCGGCGCAAGACGACGTCGTGGCGCGGGCGCGCGCGATCAACCAGCGCATCATCACGATCGACACGCACAACGACATCGATCCGCGGAACTTCACCGCCGACTGCAACTACACCATGCGCCTGACGACGCAGGTGAACCTGCCGAAGATGAAGGAAGGCGGCATGGCCGTGTCGTTCATGATCGTCTACGTCGGACAAGGCGATCTGACGCCGGCGGGGTACGACGCGGCTTACCGCGCCGCGATCGAGAAGTTCGACGCGGTCCATCGGCTGACGGAAACGATCGCGCCGCAGCAGATCGAGCTCGCGCTGTCGCCCGCCGACGTGACGCGGATTTGGAAGAGTGGCAAAAAGGTCGCCGTCATCGGCGTCGAGAACGGCTACCCGCTCGGCATGGACGCGGTGAAGCGCGTCAAGGAGTTCTACGATCGCGGCGGCCGGTACCTGTCGCTCGCGCACAACGGTCACAATCAACTCGCCGATTCGCACACGGGCGAAGCGGGCAACGAGTGGAAATGGGGCGGCATCTCGCCGCTCGGCCGGCAGGTCATCGAAGAGATGAATCGCCTCGGGATGATGGTCGACGTCTCGCATCCGTCGAAGGCCGCGATGCTGCAGGCGATCGGATTGTCCAAGGCGCCGGTGATCGCGTCGCACTCGTCGGTGCGGAAGCTCGCGAACCAGTCGCGCAACATGGACGACGAGATGCTGATGGCCATGAAGACCAACGGCGGCGTCGTCCAGATCAATGCCGTGTCGAGTTTCGTGAAGGCGCCGGAGCCGCGTCCGCAGCCGGCGACGGCGAGTGCAGCAGGCGGCGGCGGACGCGGACGCCGCGGTGCCGCGCCAGAAACCTATAAGTGCCCGGTGGAAGGTTCCGGGGCAACGGGGCCTGTCGCCGGTCCAGCGACCGTCAAGGACTACGTCGATCACATCGACTACGCGGTCAAGTTGATCGGCATCGATCACGTCGGCGTCGCGTCCGACTTCGACGGCGGCGGCGGCGTCCAGGGCTTCAACAGCGCGGCGGACGCGGTCAACGTCACCGCCGAACTGCTGCGGCGCGGCTACACCGAAGATCAGATCGCGAAGATCTGGGGCGGCAACCTGCTCCGCGTCTGGAGCGACGTGGAGAAAGTTGCGAAGACGTTTCGCTAATGAGGGTGCCTAGAGTGCCTAGGGTGCCTAAGGTGCCTAAGGTGCCTAGAGTGCCTGGGGTGCCTAAGGTGCCGGGGGTGCGTAGGGTGCCTGGAGTGCCTGGAGTGCCGGGTGCGTAGCAGGGCGTCCTAGCTCTTGAGTCTCGATCTTCTGTCATGGGCTCCTAGAGTGGCGGTGCCTAGCGTGCATATATCGCCGCGAGGCGCCGGCGGCCCTCAGCGCCCGCGACGCATGCCACACCCCTAGGCACCCTAGGCACTCTAGGCACCTTAGGCACCCTAAACGCGAAGTTTCGCGGCGCGGCCTCTCAGGGTCGCCGCGAGGCCCGCGAGGCGCTTCGCGTCGATGCCGGACGCCGACTTCGCGTCGCGATCGACTTGCGCCGCCAGCGCGTCGAGCTGCTTCGCGTCCGACTTGTCGAGCGCCGCTTTGATCGCGCTCGCGCGATCGCCGCGGATCCCTTTGCTGCGCGTCAGCTGATCGACATACGCGAGCGCGACGGCCGGACCGTCCGGCCATTTGATCCGCTGCTGCTCCTGGATGTTCACTTCGCCCGGACCGACGAGCGTCGCCGCATCGATTTCGTTCTGCGTGATGAACTCGCTCGGCTTCAAACGGAAGACGTCCATGCCGCGCGCGATTTCCGATCCGTAGATGAAGCCGTTGTACCAATACGTCGACCAGTAGCCGCCGACGATCAACTTCTGCGCGTCGAGCGGACCGCGATCGAAGTACGCGATCTCGACCGGATGCGCGGAGTCGGTGAAGTCGAACACCGATAACCCGCCTTGGTACCACGCCTGCGTCATGATGTCGCGGCCCGGCACCGGCACGAGCGATCCGTTGTGCGCGACGCAGTTCTCCGACTCGCTCTGCGCCGCGGGCATCTTGTAGTAGCCCTTGAACACCAGCTTCTTGTCGACGATGTCGAAGATCGCGTCAGCGCCCCAGGTGGGCGGATCGGTCGCGCGGCAGCGCGGACGGGTGCCGCCGCCCCACTCGTCGGTGAAGATCACCTTCGTGCCGTCGTTGTTGAACGTCGCCGAATGCCAGTAAGCGAAGTTCTTGTCGCTCGCGAAATCGAGCCGCTTCGGGTGGACGGGATCGGAGATGTCGAGCAGCAGGCCGTTGCCCGAACACGCGCCGGCCGCGAGACCGATTTCCGGGAACACCGTGATGTCGTGGCACTGATTCGTTTCGCTCGTCTTCTGCGTGCCCGGTCCGTGCTCACCGCCCGCCCACAGGCCGGCGATCTTCCCACTCGTCAGATCCGCGAAGATGCGCGGACGATTGACGATCGTCGCCTGGTCCGGATGCGCGAGCGGCACTTTGATCACGTCGATGCTGAAGAGCGCCGTGTTTGGATCCTCGTCCGGCTTGAGTCCTGAACAGCCGGCGAGTTCCTCCGCCGATCGCACGGTGCTCGTGCCAGAACCGTAGACGTAGAGGTTGTCCTTGTCTTTCGGATCGGTGACGAGCGTGTGCGTGTGCGATCCGCGGCACGTCTGAATCGCCGCGATCTGACGCGGCTTGTTCACGTCGGTGATGTCGAAGATGCGCACGCCGCGGAAGCGTTCGGCGCTCACCTTCTCCGTCACGCCGCCGACGCCGCAGTCGACGCGACCGCGCGTCTGCTCGACGGAAAGG